>JBGTGQ010000015.1:0-146818 GCA_041746635.1 Terrimicrobiaceae bacterium
TTCCGGGAACTTCGAGGTCCCAAATTCAAGCTTCAGGTCGCAGCGTTCCGCGATCGCAACGGTGTTTGTAATCGCCTCTGGATGGTCCGGAAACAAAGCGCGCATCTCCGCCGCGGTTTTGAAATAAAGCTCCGGGGTGTAGCGCATCCGTTTCTCGTCGTGCACCATCTTGCCGGTGCCGATGCAGATCATGATGTCGTGCGCCTCGTGATGCCCGCGCTCGAGAAAATGGACATCGTTCGCCGCCACCAGTCCGAGTCCAAATTCCTGCGCGATCGAAGGCAGGACCGCGTTGCATTTCTGCTGTGCTTCGAGGCCGTGATCGTGCAGCTCAAGAAAAAAATTCTCGGCCCCGAGAATATCGCGAAAAGTCGCCGCGCTGGCCCGCGCCTTGTCGAGCTGGCCGGCCTGGATCGCCATGTTGATCTCGCCCTTGAGGCAGGCGCTCATTCCGATCAGGCCCTCGCAATGGCGGGCGAGAATTTCGCGATCGATCCGCGGCTTGTAATGCATCCCCTCGAGATGGGCGGTCGACATCAGCCTAACGAGATTGCGATAACCGGTTTCATCGCGGGCGAGGAGGGTGAAATGATAAGCCGCGTCGCGCTGGGAATTGGGCCGGTCCTTGATCGCGCCCGGTGCCATATAGGCCTCGGCCCCGATGATCGGCTTCAGGCCGGCGTCGGTCGCGGCCTGGTAAAATTCAATCGCGCCGTGGAGGTTGCCGTGGTCGGTCATGGCGACGGCCGGCATCTTCATCTCGGCCGCTTTTTTCATCAGCTCCTTCATCCGCACCGCGCCGTCGAGGAGTGAATACTCGGTGTGGAGATGGAGGTGGACGAACGGATCAGCCGGCATGTGACGCCACTATAAACTGGCGCCCGGGAGCGGCAAGAAATCGCCGGTTATCGGCAGAAAATTTCCGCAAAACCCCCCGCTGGATTGAGCGACGTAGTCGAGCCTCCGCCCGCCAACTGCACCTAATTACGGGCTTAAAAATAAAAGATGTAGCCATATATTCCATAACTTGGTAGAACTGTTGCTCGTATGAAGACCTCTAAATCGGTTGCATTCGCTTTGCTGGCTCTCGCGTGTCTCAGCTTTTCCGTCAGCGCGGGCGCGGCCCCGCTGAATATCACGATGGATCCCAACACCGGACTTCCCGTGAGCGACGTGAGCCTGGGCCAAGGGGGGGACTACTCCGTGACGGGAAATTTCAACTTTGCGGTCGCGAATATTTCCCTCTACAACAGCTTCTCCGCCACCAGCCTTCCGACGCCCGTGATGGACGGTTTTGCCAGCTATATCTATGGCAATCCTGGTCCGGTTGACCTGACCGGCTTCGATTACGCGATTTTACACTATGTCAAAGGCAAGGGGGGCACGAGCCAGGCCGGCGGGGTGGAAGTGTTCTACCTAGACGGCATGACCGGGAACTTCACTTTCCCTGACATGGGGCTGGGGCCGAATGGAGTTGGGCACCTCTCGACCGTCCGCCTTTTCGGGAGCGCGCCCCAGAGTGTCCCGGACGCTGGCAGCACTCTGGCACTGCTCGGGATCAGCCTGAGTGGCCTGGCTTACGCCCGGCGTTTCCTCAACCGATAAACAAATCGGCCGGCGATTTGCCGGCGCGGTCCGGCACCCATTACCGACCGGCAACCGGCTACGAGCGGCGGAAGAATTCGACTGCGCGGTCTCTGCTGCCGCCGTCGGCATCTCAGCGCCGATAACTTCGGGCCGAGGACAATCCGAAATCGGCGCTTGCGCTGCGGGCGCCTTCTCTGATTCTCTTGCACGAAGCCGATTGAAAACCGATCGGATGCCGCCACCGTAAACTCGCATGAAAAAACTCGAAGCCATTATCAAGCCGTTTAAACTCGAGGAAGTAAAGGAAGCCCTGGCCGAGCTCGGCATTGAGGGCATGACCGTAACGGAAGTGAAAGGCTTCGGGCGCCAGAAAGGGCACACCGAGATCTATCGCGGGAGCGAATACACGGTCGATTTCCTGCCAAAGGTGAAAGTGGAAGTCGTGCTCGCCGACGAGATGGTGGACAAAGCGGTCAGCGTGGTCGTGAGCGCGGCCAAGACCGGCAAAATCGGCGACGGAAAAGTTTTTGTTCTGCCGGTCGAGCACGCGGTGCGCATCCGCACGGAAGAGATCGGCGAGAAGGCGGTCTAAAAAAACACGACCGGTTTCGCTTGTTTGCGGGCAGGCGAAGAGGCCTGGTGCAGATTTTTTTACAATCCCGCGCTGACGCTCCCGGGCGGCGTTGAGATTAACCGTTTTTCCAACCAACCAATTCGCAATTTCTCACCACAGCCATGGCCCACAAAAAAACTCCGTCCGACGTCAGCAAGATGATCAAGGAACACGAGGTCAAGCTCGTGGATTTCAAATTCACCGACCTGCCCGGCGCCTGGCAGCATTTCACCACCACCCTGACCGAGTACAACGAGGACATTTTCACCGAGGGCCTTGGCTTCGACGGCTCGAGCATCCGCGGCTGGAAAGTGATCAATGCCTCCGACATGCTCGTCATTCCCGATCCGGGCACGGCTTGGATCGACATCTTTAACGCCGAGCCTACGCTCAGCCTCATCTGCACGATCGTGGAGCCGATCACGCGCGAGCCGTACAATCGCGACCCGCGCGGTCTGGCGGAAAAAGCGGAGGCCTATTTGCAGAGCACCGGCATCGCCGACACCGCTTTCTTCGGACCGGAAGCGGAATTTTTTATCTTCGACGACGTGCGTTTCAGCAACACCGGAAACGCTTCGTCCTATTCGGTCGACAGCGCGGAGGGACATTGGAACAGCGGCCGCGAAGAGTTCCCGAATCTCGGTTATAAGATTCGCGCGAAGGAAGGCTATTTCCCGGTGGCGCCGGCGGACACCCTGCAGGATTTGCGCAACGAAATGTGCCTGGAATTGGAGAAAGCCGGGATCCCGATCGAGCGCCAGCATCATGAAGTCGCGACTGCGGGTCAGGCCGAAATCGACATCCGTTTCGCGCCGATGAAAATCATGGGCGACTGGATGCAGTACTACAAATACATCGTCCGCAACGTCGCCCGCCGGCACAACAAGACCGTGACCTTCATGCCGAAGCCGCTCTTCGGTGACAACGGCTCGGGCATGCACACCCACATCTCGCTCTGGAAGGATGAGAAACCGCTTTTTGCCGGAAACGGATATGCCGGCTTGAGCGACATGGCGCTCTTTTTTATCGGCGGCATTTTAAAACACGCGCCGGCATTGACCGCGATCACCAACCCCACGACGAACAGCTACAAGCGCCTCGTTCCCGGCTTCGAAGCGCCGGTCAATCTCGCCTACTCCGCGCGGAACCGCTCGGCCGCGATCCGGATTCCGACTTATTCGGCAAATCCGAAGTCAAAACGAATCGAGTTCCGCACCCCCGACGCGGCCGCAAATCCGTATGTCGCGTTCGCCGCGCTCCTCCTCGCCGGTCTCGACGGGGTGCAAAACCGGATCGATCCGGGGGATCCGCTGGACAAGAATCTCTACGAGCTACCGCCGGAAGAATTGGCCCAGGTGCCGAGCGTTCCGGATTCGTTAGGCGGAGCGATCGCGGCCTTGGAAGCGGACCACGCTTTCCTTCTCCGGGGCGATGTTTTCAACACCGACTTCATCGATAATTGGATCGAGATGAAGCAAAAAGAATACGACGCCCTCCGGCTGCGGCCGCATCCCTATGAATTCCAGATGTACTACGACGTTTGATCCGGCGGCGGGCCACTAACGGCCCGTCGCCTCTTCCTGCCGGGCGCTGCGGCTAACGAGGGCGGAACCGGGAAAAGTCTTGCAACGCAGGGAGATCGTCCGATGTTCGAGTTCGTTATGAATCTGCTCGCATTTTTGGGCAACCTGGGCGGCCAGGAACTGATCATTATTCTGCTGATCATCCTCCTGCTCTTCGGCGCGAAGAAGCTTCCGGAGCTGGCGAAAGGAATGGGCAAGGCGGTGCGGGAGTTCCAAAGCGCGAAGGATGAGTTCAGCGACGAATTGCACAACGCGGGCAAGACTCCGGAGAAGGACGTGCGCCCGGCGGACGCCACCGTGCCGCGGATCGACCACGCCGCGACTGCGCGGGAAGTCCCGCCGCCGCCGGCCGATGAGCCCGTCCGGACTGTCGACGAGCGGACTTCGCGCGAAGTCTGATCTCCTCCGACGTCGCGAGCGCCTCCTTTTCAAAGGCGCGAAAGGCCGCCTCCGCACGATAAGCATGAGATGTGCTTTGGATTTTTATCCGATGACATCCGAAATCTTTTCGTCTAAGCATACCGTCGCAAAAACCCATGTCTGAAACTCATCTCCGCACCCAAATCAAGGAAATGCTGGTCAAGAACCTGATGCTCCAGACTCCGGCCGATCAGATCGCAGATGACCTCCCGCTCTTTGGACCCGGCGGACTCGGCCTGGATTCGATCGACGCGCTCGAGCTGGTGGTGAGCATGGAGAAGACGTTCGGGGTCGGCGTTCCGAACTCGGAGGTCGCGGGGACAGCTTTGCAGACCGTGAACTCGATCCACGACTACATCGTGGAAAAAGCCGAGCGGCCGGCCGCGTAGCGCAGGCGCTTCGTCTACGAGATTTCCGCGAGATTGATCGCGTCGATCAACTGCCGATAACGTCCAAACTGATGCCGGTGCGGCGTCAGCACGAGGCGCGGCAGCTCCAGGATTTCCGGCTGATTTTTTTCCTGAGGCAAAGCATTCCGCTGCTCGATCGAGCCTTCTCGCAGCAATTCCGCGAACTGCTTATTTAAATCCACTACCGCTTTGTCAGTCAACCGGTTGCAGATTCTCAGGACCAACTGGGAACCGACCCAGCGCGACGATTGGTAGTTGCGATAAAAGTGCAGGATGTGCTCGACCGCGGCCTCCACGTCGTGCTCGATCTTGATGAAATTGAAGTCTTCCTTGGAGATGAGACCGAGCTTGAGCAGGTGTTCGGTCAGGAATCGCATCCAGGTTTCCCAATAGCTGCCATCGGGCCGATCGATCAGGACGATCGGAATGATCAGCGCCTTGCCGGTCTGCATGAGGGTGAGCGCCTCGAATCCTTCGTCCATCGTCCCGAAGCCGCCGGGGAAGAGCGCGTAGGCATGGGTTTCCTTTACGAAGTTCAACTTGCGGGTGAAGAAATAATTGAAGTTAATCAGCTTGGGATCGCCGTGAATGATCTCGTTCGCACGCTGTTCAAAAGGCAGGCGAATGTTGAGCCCGAAGCTGTTTTCCCGGCCGGCCCCGCGCTGGGCCGCGCCCATGATGCCGTCGCCGCCGCCGGTGATGACCATCCAGTCCTGCTCGACCATCCGGCGGGAAAATTCGCGGGCGTGTTTATATTCCTCCGCCTCGGGACGGGTGCGCGCGCTGCCGAAAACGGCCACTTTGCGAATGCCCTGATATTTTCCAAAAACGGTGGAGGCATAACGGAGTTCGCGCATGGCGCGATTGTAGAGTTTGAGTTCGCCCAGGCCGGTCTTGTCTTTGCCGAAGCGGAGGACAGTTTCGATCATCTCCTCGATAATGTCGGCCTGTCGTCCCTTTGCGACTTCCGAGACGAGGCTTTTGATCCGGGGGTCTTTGGCTTTTTCTTTCATAACGGAACTTATGCTGGAAGATTGGAGCAAGTTATAACGGCCCTAGAAAAACGCCCCCCAGTTCAACACTTCCCATGATCATAGTCATCCGCCCGCACGCTTCAAAAGAACAAATTGCCGAGGTCATCGCCGAGGTGGAAAAGCTCGGCTATACGCCCGCACCCATCCACGGCGCGGCCCAAACGGTGGTGGCGGCCATCGGCGACGAACGCACGCATGCGAATCTGGAATCTCTCTCGGCTCTGCCGCAGGTGGAAAGCGTGTTGCGGGTGCAAAAGCGCTTTAAACTGGCCAGCCGGGAGTCGCGTCCCAAAAATACGCTCGTGGATGTTTCGGGAGTGGAGATCGGCGGCGCGAAATTCTGCCTCATGGCCGGACCCTGTTCGGTCGAAAGCGAAGAGCAGCTCTTGAGCACCGCCGAGGCCGTGAAGGCGGCGGGGGCCACCATCTTGCGCGGCGGGGCCTACAAACCGCGTACTTCGCCCTATGAATTCCAGGGTCTGGGCAAGGAGGGCCTCCGTTTGCTCGCCCTCGCCCGCGAAAAGACCGGCTTGAAAATCATCACCGAGGTCTTGAGCGAACGCGACGTCGAGCATGTCGCCGAAGTGGCCGACATCCTGCAAATCGGCGCCCGCAACTCGCAGAACTTCCAGCTCCTCATCGAAGCGGCGAAAACGGGCAAGCCCATCCTTCTCAAGCGTGGCATGAGCGAGCGCATCGAGGAGTGGCTGCTGGCCGCCGAATACATCCTGGCCCACGGCAATCCCAACGTCTTGCTGTGCGAGCGCGGCATCCGCACCTTCGAGACCTACACCCGCAATACCCTCGATCTCGCAGCCGTGGCCATCGCGAAAAAGGAATCCCATTTGCCCGTCATCGTGGACCCCAGCCAGGGTTGCGGCCGCGCCGATCTCGTCATCGCCCTGTGTTGCGGGGCCATCGCCATGGGAGCGGATGGCCTCATTATCGAAGTGCACCCGAATCCCGCCGAAGCCATGAGCGATGGCCAGCAGCAGGTGGATTTCGCCTCGTTCCAAAAACTCCTCGACGCCATCCAACCGTTTCTCCAAGCCGTAAATCGGGCCGTCTGATCATGATTCTTTTTCGAGCCGTTGCCGTCGTCCTGCTTCTCACCATTCCCGGCCTCGCGCAAGAGACGTCCACCCTCATTTCGCCTACCGTCGAAAGCCTGGACTCCGCCGCCATCGCCGGTTTCGATGACAATTCACCCGTCGTAAAAAAACTCCTCAGCGCCGCGTTGGCCCTGACCAATAAAAACCTCGGTTACCTCTACGGTTCCGCCGATCCGCGGTTGAAAGGAATGGATTGCTCGGGAACGATTTATTTTTTGCTTCGACAGGCCGGAGTGAAGGATGTGCCGCGATCCTCCGACCAACAGTTCATCTGGACAAAAACCGCCCAGACATTCCAAGCCGTAAATGACCGCAAACTGGACGCCCCGGAGTTCAACGACCTCCGCCCCGGGGACCTGCTTTTCTGGACGGGCACCTATGCGGTGAAAAACCCGGGCGCCGTGTCGCATGTCATGATTTACCTAGGCAAGGCCAAGTCTGACGGACTCCCGCTCATGGTCGGAGCCAGCAACGGCCGCACCTACCGGGGAAAAAGGTGCTTCGGCGTCAGCGTGTTCGAATTCCGCCTTCCTGCGGGGGAAAGCAAAAGCAAATTCATTGGTTACGCCCGCATTCCGGGCCTTGCCGCCACCGAAAATCCCGAGCTCTAAAGAAGGCAGGAAAGCAGGAAAAAACTCCCGCCGCCGCCCTTCCTGCCTTCCTGCTTTCCTGAGCAATTCTCTCTGCCCTGAATCCAGTCTTGCCTTTCAACCCCCTGCCCTTCGTATGGTAAACGCGTGTTTCAGATGATTTTCAATACGATCAGCGCGGCCGAGATGGCGGCGCTGCCGAAGGAACTCCAGCTTGACCTGCTGACGGAGTTCCAACTCATGCCGGAGGACCTGGAGAATCTCGACGCCAGCCGCTTCGGCCGTGTGGAGCGCGACGGACGAAGCCTCTATCGCTGCCGGGCCAAGGATTACCGCATCTATTTTGAGAAACATCCCGACGGCATCCGGGTGCACCGCGTGCTCCATAAAAACACTATCCGGGATTTTCTTTTCCGCTCCAACCTTCCCGTTCACGAAGAAGACGAGCAACTCGGCGGAGCCGGCGGATTCTGGCAGATGATCGAGGAAGCAGAGAAAAAGACATGACCCTCTTCGCCAGCGAAGCCGAGCGGTTGGACCGTTTTCCCGTCGCGAAACGTCAGATTTTTCTCGGTCATGCCGGCGTGACCGCCCTGCCCGCCTGTGTGGCGGACGCCATGATCACGCATGTGCGCGCCAGCTGCGAGAACCATCAGGAGTTCGGCGAAGTCCTCGTCGATATCGAGAAAACCCGCACCGTCTGCGCTCGCTTGATCGGCGCGGACAAATCCGAAATCGCGCTCCTCGGCCCCACCGCATTGGGCCTCAGCCTTTTTGCCAATGGCCTCACCTGGCACGAAGGCGATGAACTCATCTGCTACGAGGACGACTATCCATCCAATGTTTATCCGTGGATGGCCCTGGCCGCGCTCGGGGTAAAGATTCGTTTTCTGCGGCCGGAAAATCCCGGTCAGATCACGCCCGACCTCGTTGCCGCCGCCCTCACTCCCCGCACGAAACTCGTTGCTCTCGCGTCCTGCCATTACCTCACCGGCTGGCGCATTGACGTCTCCGCCATCGGCGCGCTCCTGCACGAACGCGGCATTCTTTTTTCCGTGGATGCCATCCAGACTCTCGGGGCCTTTCCGCTCGATGTGGCCCACGTGGACTTCCTCAGCGCCGACGCCCACAAATGGATGCTCGGCCCCATGGCCATCGGTATCGTCTATGTGGCGAGGCGTAATTTCGCAATCTGCCGACCCACTTTGCTCGGCGCCTGGAATGTCCATTCGCCCCAGTTCATCACGCAGAAAACCATCGAACTTCCCGACACCGCCCAACGCTACGAGCCCGGCGTGCTGAATATCGCAGGCGTCTATGGCATGCGGGCAGGCCTCGAAATGCTTCAGACCACCGGCCTGGAGCGCGTCTCCGCCGCCATCCTCGACACCAGCGATCACCTGCGGCACGCCCTGGTGCAAATGGGATTTGAGTTTCTTTCCCCGTCCACCAGCGAGCCCATGCGTTGCGGCATCGTCACTGCGCGACATCCCCGCGTGGAAAGCCAGACGCTCTTTTCCGCCTTGGAGAAAAACCACATCACCGCATCGCTTCGCACCGCCCGCGATGGCGGCAAGTGGCTGCGTTTCAGCCCGCATTTTTACAACACCCGGGCCGAGATGGATACCGTGATTAAAATCCTCCGGGAAGGTATCGCCTGATTGAAAACCAGCCTTTAGTCGAGTCGCACGTAGCGACGCACTTCCATTTCCGGCGCCGTAAAAATCACTTCAGAAAACGTGAAATCCTCTTCGAAGGGCGGAAGGAAAACATCACCTTCCACCTCGCGATTGACCAGCGTCAGCAAAACCTCCGCGCAGTGCGGAAGCAAGGCGGCGTAAAGCTGGGCTCCGCCAATGACAAAGAGTTCACGCCCGTCACGAGGTTCGGCGATTTCCGCCAAATCCCGGATTACCCGCACCCCGGGAATATCGCCGCCCCGGGTCAGCACCCAATTCTCCCGGCCCGGCAGCGGCTTGCCCAGTGAGTCATAGGTTTTGCGCCCCATCAGAATGATGTGACCGAGTGTCGTCCGTTTGAAAAATTTCAAGTCTTCGGACAGATGCCACGGAATTTTTCCATCCGCGCCGATCACACGGTTGAGCGACATGGCGGCAATGGCCTTCATGAAAGTTGAGGATTGAAAGTTGAGGATTGAGAGGAAAACAGAGAATACTCATCCTGCTGCCTCATCCTCTCAACTCTCAACCATAAACTCTCAACCTCGCTCATACCGAGATTGGCGCTTTGATGGCCGGATGGGGGTCGTAGCCCTCCAGGGTGAAATCTTCAAAACGAAAATCCCCGATGCTTTTTACCGCGGGATTCAAGCGCATCACCGGAAGAGGCCGGCACTCGCGGGAAAGCTGCTCCCGCGCCTGCTCGAGGTGATTGGAGTAGAGATGCAGGTCACCGAACGTGTGGACAAACTCACCCGGTTTGAGTCCGCAGACTTGCGCGATCATCAAGGTCAGCAGTGCGTAGGACGCGATATTGAATGGCACGCCAAGAAACAAATCCGCGCTGCGCTGGTACAGCTGGCAACTCAACTCGCCCTCCTGAACGAAAAACTGAAAGAGAGCGTGGCAGGGCGCGAGCGCCATTAGCTCAATCTCCCCGGGATTCCAGGCGCAGACGATCAAGCGCCGGCTGTCAGGATTTTTTTTGATATCCGCTATGACTTGCGCGAGCTGGTCCACCTGTCCGCCGCCGGGTTTGCGCCAGTCGCGCCATTGTGCCCCATAAACCCTCCCCAAATCACCATTCGCGTCCGCCCATTCGTCCCAGATGGTCACCTTGTTTTCCTGCAAATAGCGCACGTTGGTATCCCCTTTCACAAACCAAAGCAGTTCGTAAATAATCGAACGCAGATGCAATTTTTTGGTGGTCAAAAGCGGAAACGATTCCCGGAGGTCGAACCGTTCCTGCGCGCCGAAAACAGAATACGTGCCCGTGCCCGTGCGATCGGCTTTGGGCCGGCCGTTTTCCAGCACATGACGAAGAAGGCGGTGATATTGCTGCATGAACGCGACCAAATTGCCATGACCGGACGGGCGTCGGCAATTTCAGTCTGGTTTTTCTTTTTTGTCGGGCACAAACGGATCCGCCTGACATAAAATGTCGCCAATGTTCGAAGTCACCATCCTTGCCAGCGGCAGCGCCGGCAACGCCACCCTGATCCGCGGCGCCACCAGCGCCTTTCTGGTGGACGCCGGCCTGAGCGCGAAGCAATTGAACGCGCGCCTGCAAGCCTGCGGGGTGTCGCTGGATCAGCTTGCCGGCATTCTTCTTACCCACGAGCACGGCGATCACACCCGCTCGTTAAAAGTGCTGCTCGCCCAACATGACGTGCCAGTTTATTGCAACGCGCTCACCGCTCGCGCCCTCCAGGACGGAGGTCTCTCTCATCAAACATGGAGATTGTTTCAAAATGGCTCGGTCTTCGAACTGGGCGAATTTTCCATCCGCCCGTTTTCCGTCCCGCACGACGCGGTCGATCCGGTGGGATTTCGCATCTCGGCTCATGGCGTGTGTTTTGGCGTGCTGACCGATCTCGGCCACGCCACCCGGCTGGTTTTTGAAAGCCTGCGCGGCATCCGCGCCCTGCTCATCGAAACAAACTACGACGACGATCTGCTGCAAAAGGACACCAAGCGGCCTTGGTCCGTGAAACAGCGTATCCTCTCCAAGCACGGGCATCTTTCCAATGCCTCGGCCGCGCAGGTTTTGTCCGAATTGGACGCACCCTTGGAACACATCATCCTCGGTCACCTCAGCCGCGACTGCAATTCCCCGCAACTCGCCTTGGATTTCATCGCCCGCAGCCTCGCCGCGGCCGGACGCGGTCAAACCGCCCGGATTCACTGCGCCGGACAGGAAGAACCCAGCCCGGTTTTTCGCCTTATTTAGCGAGGGCCTGCACCGCCCCAAAGGTGGCCATCGTGGCATAAAGCCCGATAAACAGACCGCAACACAACAGCGAGGGAAGGATCACTCCCGCCGTGGCTCGCCCGGTCTCTGTCTGATGAACCTCCCGCAGGGCGATGATTATCAACACCAAACCTGAGACGAGGTACAACATCCCCCCACAGAGCGGCATCACTTGCAGGAGCGAAGCCGGAGCCATGGCGTAACACACCGCACGGAACGTCGCCTCGAAGGGTTTCTTGGCCGCCCCCAGCGCGGTGAAGGTCAGATGAATGATGCCGGACGAGATGAATGCGCCCGCCGCGATGAAAAACGGCGCCGCCACCATGGTGAAAATCAAACTCGCCATCATCATATTCGGCGTCACTTCCGTGGACAACGGCCCCAGCACCGCATCGGGGTTCATCCGGTAGGCGATGATCTGATAAATCGTGGAAACCCAGGTCGTAACTGTGAGCATCATCACGTAAAGCAACAGCGGCGACCCGAAGCCGCCCTCCTGCTTCATTGCTTGGAACGTTGAAGTCGGGGTGGAGAAAACCTGCTGCACTGTCTGATACATCGCAGAAAACCACCCCAGCTCGGCCCGCCGTTCCCAAGCCGGTTCGGACAGCACCCCCGGCGCGACGGGAACGTCCTCCAACACCGGCGGCACCAGCACCGGCTCCACCGCGGGCAGATCGGTAAATTCCCCCAGCGGCTTCCACGCTTCCATCGGCTCGCGCCAAGCCAGATCGGTGGGAAGAAATTCCCCCGTTTGCAGCCCCTCGGCGACGTCATCCGGGGAAAATTGGCCAAGCGACTGGCGGTTGCGCGCAATGTGAATTCTGCTCATCTGCCGCGCAGGCTGCCGAAACCACTCCACGTGGTCAACACCGCGCTGACGCATTGCCAAACCCCCGCCCTCGCCACAACATGGGCTCATGCCCACCGAAGCCCTCAACACCACCCTGCTGGGTTCCCCCGCCCCCGATTTCACCCTGCCCGACGTCGTGACCGGGAACTCCGTAGCGATTTCCTCCCTGCCCGCCGCCAGCGCCTTGCTGGTCCTGTTTATCTGCCGCCACTGCCCTTACGTCGTTCACGTGCGCCCGGAAATTCTCCGCCTTGCCCGCGACTACCAACCTCGCGGCGTCTGGTTCGTCGCCATTTCCTCGAACGATGCCGGGAAATATCCCGACGACGGTCCCGCCGCTCTCCGCGAAATGGCCCTCGCCGACCAACTCCCCTTCCCGCTTCTCTACGATGAAACCCAGCAGGTCGCCCGCGCCTATGACGCGCAATGCACCCCGGATTTTTTTCTTTACGACTCCCGCCGCCGCCTCGCCTACCGCGGCCGCCTCGACGACAGCACCCCCGGCAACGGCCTGCCTGTGACCGGACGGGAAATGCGCAACGCCCTCGACGCCGTCCTCGGCGGCCTCGGTGCCCCCGCCATGCAAAACCCCAGCATCGGCTGTTCGATCAAGTGGAAATAAGTCCGATCCGGATATATTCGGATGGAAATAAGCGCCTAACCTCCCCGCGAGAAATCTGCTTGCCTGAAACGTCACTCCAGCGATTCTCAACCCACTAAAAATCCACACGATGCCATCCACCGTCATTACCGCCATCACCGCCCGCCAAATCCTCGACTCCCGGGGCAATCCAACCGTAGAAGCCGACGTCGAACTCTCCGGTGGGGCCATCGGCCGCGCAGCGGTGCCCAGCGGAGCCTCCACCGGTGAACACGAAGCGGTTGAACTCCGCGACGGCGTGAGGGGCAGCTATCTCGGCAAGGGCGTGACCAAAGCCGTCGCCAACGTCAAAAAGTTCCTCGCCCCCGAGCTCGTCGGCCTCGACGCGCTTGATCAGCTCACAATCGACCAGACCATGCTCTCCGTGGACGGGACCCCTACCAAAAAGAAAATCGGCGCCAATGCGATCCTCGCCGTTTCCCTCGCCGCAGCCAAGGCGGCGGCGGAGCAGCTTGACCAGCCCCTTTTCAAATACCTCGGCGGACCCAATGCCAAGGTGCTCCCCGTGCCGATGATGAACATCGTGAACGGCGGCGCCCACAGCGACGCGCCGATTGATTTCCAGGAATTCATGATCGTGCCGAAGGATTTCCCCACCTTCTCCGAAGCCCTGCGCGCCGGGACGGAAATTTTCCACGCGCTGAAGGACGGCTTGAAAAAGCGCGGCCTCTCCACCGCCATCGGCGACGAGGGCGGATTCGCTCCGGCCTTCACTTCGGTCGAGGACGCCATCGAATCCATCGCCGCCGCAGTGAAAGCCGCTGGCTACAAGTTCGGCAAGCAGGTCTTCCTCGCGCTGGATTGCGCCTCGAGCGAATTCTACGATGCTGGCAAAAAGCTTTACGTCTTCAAGAAAGGCGACGGCACGAAATACACCGCCGCGGAAATCGTGGCCTATTACAAAAACCTCACCGCGAAATACCCGATCATTTCCATCGAGGACGGCTGCTCGGAGAACGACTGGGCGGGCTGGAAGCTTCTCACCGATGCCATCGGCGACAAGGTACAGCTCGTGGGCGATGATTTGTTTGTCACCAATGTGTCCTTCCTGCAAAAGGGCATCGATCAAGGGGTGGGTAACTCCATCCTGGTGAAGGTTAACCAAATCGGTTCGCTCACCGAGACGCTCGACGCCATCGAACTGGCCAAGGAGCACAAATACACCGCCGTGATCAGTCACCGCTCCGGCGAGACTGAGGACACAACCATCTCCGACATCGCCGTGGCCACCAACGCCGGCCAGATCAAAACGGGCTCCCTCTGCCGCACCGACCGCGTCGCCAAATACAACCAGCTCCTCCGCATCGAGGAGATGCTGGGCGACAACGCCGTTTACGGCGGCAAGATGCGGTAGGTTCCCCAGGCAGCAAATGCGGAGCGCGAAGTCCCCGGCTTAGAAGGGGCGCAGTCGTACTATGGAGGGAAGCGCTTTGGACGCTTCACTCTGCCTTCGGCAGCCTGTTTAACTCGCCTTTGGCTCGGATCTTCGCTGACGCTACGGTTCGAAGACTCGGCTGTCGCTTCCCATTTATTCATGGGCACTGACGAAGCAGTGCCCTCCAACTGGGAAGGATATTTTCAAGCGTGAGCCCAGTTGCGCGCCCTGAGTTACCGAAAGGAGGAACCGTCGCCGCCCGGGTTTTTCTTTAATGCTTCCCAGTCCTTGGGGGTATTCACGTTCAGAAAATGCTGCTCTCCCTCCGTGGAAACATCGCACGGCCGCACAAGCGCCGAGTCCACCAGCCGGCGGACGAGAACTTGCAAAGCTCGCTGGCCCTCCGCGCGGCATTGCTCGGCCAGCCCCAGCGCCTCGCGGGGATAAACCGCCGCCAGCGGCTCAAAAAACTCCCCGCGCCGCGGCATCACACCCACTCCGGGCCGTGCGAGGGAAACGAGTTTTTGCAAATAGTCCGAAGTCATCGCCGGCAAATCCACTGCCAGAACAAGCAGCAGCGGAAACCGCGCGCGGCGCAGCGACACAATCAATCCCGTCAGCGGACCCGCGTCCGGCACGTCATCCTCCAGAGTTTCGACCTTGTCAAAAGTTCGCTGCCCTCCGGCAATAAAGACCTCCTTGGCCCCGGTCTCGTGCAAAACCCCGATTTGCCGCCGCCACAGCGGCAGGCCATCGATCACCATCGCGGCCTTGTCCTGTCCCATGCGGGTGGAATTTCCTCCTGCGAGCAGAACGGCACTGAACTCCATGGAGAGATCAATCACGAAGTTGCTCCCCAGATCGCGGTTACGGCCTGGCCAGCCAGCCGCTGGTCAGGATCCTGGCGCGGAGGCCGCCGCGGTTTTTCAGGGATTTTTCGGCACCAAGGTGAAAGGCCGAATCCATCCAATGGCAGGGGGAACATTCGCCGGTGCCGAGGAAGCGCAGGCCCTGAATCTCAAATTCCTCGCCGATGAGAGCGTTCAAGTCGGCCTGGCGGGTAATGATGTTGCGGCGAAAAACGGAGGGCGGTTTGTCGGTGACCCCGAATTCGGTGCAGAGGCTTTCATAGACCTCGTGGGCGAAAAAGGTCACCTGGCCCTTGTAGTCATGCTTGTAATCGAGAAAGCGGTCGCCCTCGATGCCACGACCTTCCAAGCAATGGAGGCGGGTCTGCTCGACCATGGGGTGCTCGGCGGCGGGCTGGTCGTGCCGGCCGAAATAGCTATGCCCGGCGGAAAGGTAGAGGTGGCAGATTTCCACGGCGTCGAGCGGGGTTAAGGGGACGACTGGGGAGAGATCGTTCCGACTCTGTCCAATCAATCAGCGGAATCAGAATTTAAGCCACGGATCGGCACCGATGAAACACGGATGATGAAGGCAATCATATTATTTATCCGTGAAACTCCGTGTTTATCCGTGGCTGAAAACGACTCTTTAGACATTTTCAGGGAGCGAAAAAAGGATTGGCGGCTTTTTGCTCACCCACCGTGGTAAGCGGACCGTGGCCGGGGCACAGGATGGTTTCGTCAGGAAGGGTAAGGACTTGCTCGCGGTTATTGCGCAGTGCGTCGGCGTAGGAGACCATGCCGCCGCCCATGGAGCCGGCGAAAATGGAGTCGCCCACGATCGCCACGGGCTGGGCGAGGCCCCGGATGAAATAAGTCACGCCGCCGGCGGAGTGTCCGCTGGTGAGGCGGGTCTCGACGGTGAGTTTGCCGATGGCAAAGGCCTGGCCGGGCGCGAAGGATCCCGCACCGTCGAGAGGTTCCTTCTCGCAGACGTAGGCGCGGGCCTTGGTTTTTTCCTTCAATCGGTCGAGGTCCAGGATGTGATCACCGTGGGTGTGAGTGAGGAGGATCTGCGTGACATTGAGGTTGTGCTTGGCCGCGACATCAAGCATGGGCGATCCATCCGCTCCGGTGTCGAAGAATGCGGCCTCGCGCGAGTCGGGGTCCCAAACGACGAAAGAATTGACGGTCATGTCGTCGAAGACGGTGTTGCAATGGGCCAGGCCTTTAATCTCAGGCACATCCGCCGCGCTGTAGCGGCCTTGGGCCAAGGCCAGAAGCGCGTCGGGGCTGAGGGAGAGGGCGGCGGCGACTTTGCGCAGGGCGGGTTCATTTACGGCGCCGGATTTGAGGGCACTGACCTCATCCACGCTGATCTGCGCGGCGGCGGCGAGGTTGGAATCGTCGATTCCAAGTCCGCGCTGCGCTTTACCGATGATATCGGTGAAAGTGTCTTCGATGGGGATTTTCATGGGCGGACTATTGCCCTGCCGCCCGGCTTTTCCAACCCCAACTTTCCTTGAACTGCGCAAACATGCGGGATAGGATCTCACTCGATGGCGGATGGCCGCTCCTGGCTCGCAAGAATCAGGAGAGGAAAGTCCGGACACCACAAGGCGGCATGCCCCTCGAAAGCGGGGAAGCGGAGGACGAAAGTTCTTTGCGATGGAAAGTGTCACAGAAAACAAACCGCCATGGTTTGATTGCCTGAGCTCGGCGAAGGCAAAACCCCTTCGGGGGTGCTTAAACCATGGTAAGGGTGAAAAGGCGGGGTAAGAGCCCACCGGCCCGAGAGCGATCAAGGGCGCACGACAAACCCCATGCGGTGCAAGACAGAACAGGAGGAACGGGCCGCCTGCCCTGACCCGCGCAAGCGGGTCCCACTCCGGGTAATAGTCGCATCGGCCGCAAGGCGGGTGTCCCCGACGCAAGAACGGGATAAGACAAATGGCCGTCAATCCGCGAGCGGAAGCGCGCGGAAAACAAAATCCGGCTTACAGCCATCAAACAAACGGGGGCGGTTTCCGCAAGGGAATCGTCTCCGTCCATTTTTAAATAAATGCGAACCCGCGAAACACCCAAAAGAGCGCAAAAAAGGGATCGGCTAGGGCAAAAGCGCCTTGATCAGGCCAACCTTTATTTTTTTCGATTCTGGTTGCGCCATTTCGCGCTCTTCGCGGGCAGTGCCCCACCTTCTGGCTCAAACATTCTCCTCCAACCACTCCAGCACGTGCTTGTCGTGATGCGCCATGTAACTACCGGACAGCACAATCACAACAAGGCAATCATCCGGATCAATGAATGGCTCCAGCTTCAGAAAGATGTCATTGGGAGATTCTTCGGAGGCAATGGCGTAGCAAGTCTCGGATATCTGCATGTAATCGTAAGTCTGCAGAACCTGGGCGAAGCCGTCATAGTCGGCTTTCTCCAGACTCTTGAGATGATAAGAGACAAGTCGGGCGGCCATATGTTTTTTTGGGGGAGAAGGTTAAACGGACAACTAGAAGGATGTTGCCCTGTTTTCCATCGAAATCAAGCGACAAAAGGTTTCCTGGAGGGTGCATGACGGCAAAGTTGCCCGCGAGAGGGGAATCCGGCGTTGGATCCAGTCTCTAGGCTGCTCCGCAATGGACACGCTGAAGCGTGAACTCCAACTCCGGGCCGGCTTCGAAAACGTTCCCGTCATGCACCCCATCCCGACTCTTGTATCCACAAAGTAAAACCAGTAAATGAACTCATGGCTGAACCGATGCCACAGCGCAATGCCGCCGCGCGAGCCGCCCTATCTTGCGCCTTGAAGTGCGCCTGAATTAAAGCCCCATCTTTTTATATGTCGCCAAAGCCAGCAACGGGAAGTGCTGCCGATACATATCGTATTTGAGATAGAAAACGCAGGGGAAACCGGTGCCCGTCGTGTAATCCTCCGTCCAGGCGCCGTCCGAATTTTGGGTGCGGATTAAATATTTGATGCCCCGCTGGATGGATTCCAACGTGGGATCGCCGCAAGCGCAGAGACCCATGACGGCCCATGCCGTCTGGCTGGCCGTGCTGGGACCGCGGCCCTTGAGGGCGGGAAAATTATAGGACTCGCAAGTTTCCCCCCAGCCGCCGTCGTCATTCTGACAACTCTCCAGCCAGTCACGGCCGCGACGAATCCAATCCTGGTCCATATTTTCGCCGATGGCACCGAGACCGCGGAGAATCTGCCAGGTGCCATAAATATAATTCACGCCCCAGCGTCCATACCAGGAACCGTCGGCTTCCTGGGTGCGTCGGATCATGGCGACGGCGCGGCGGACGACCACGCTCTGACGATCGTAGCCGATATAACCGAGAAGCTCCAACACGCGGCCGGTGAGGTCCGAGCAGGTGGGATCGAGGATGGCGTTGTGATCAGCAAAGGGAACGTGCTCCAGCCAGGGCGCGGTGACGCCTCTGTCGAAGGCGGCCCACCCTCCGTCCTCGTCCTGGAAGGCCAGCAGCCACTTCAGCGCACGGTCAAACTGGGTTTTTCGAGTGTAGGCATCCTTCGCCTCCACGTGACGCAGGGCCATGAGCACCATCATGGTGTCGTCCGTGTCGGGATAAAATTTATTCTCGTGCTCGAAGGCCCAGCCGCTGGGTTCGACTCCGGAAACATGCACGGCCCAATCGGCCTCGAAGCGGACTTCCTTTTTCTCCAGCCAGTTGGCGGCGCGTTCGAGGGCAGGATGGTTTTGCAGGCCGGACTCGGCCAGGGAAATGGTCGTGATGGCGGTGTCCCAAACGGGCGAGAGGCAGGGCTGGATGCGGAAATCCTCCGCGTCCTGCACGAAAAGGCCGGCAAAATCCCGGTCGGCCTTTTGCACGAGCGGGTGGTCTGCTTTATAGCCGAGCACGCGCAGGGCCATCATGGCATTGAGCATGGCCGGGAAGATGGCGCTGAGACCTTCACTCCCCTCGCCCATGCGTTCGACCATCCAATTCTCCGTGGCCTTGAGGGCGCGCTGGCGCAGCGGATGAATGGGGAGCCTGTCGTAAAATTTCAGGATCTGATCACAGCGCAGAAAGAAGTTTTTCCACGCCCAGAAGCGCGGATCTTTTTTCAACGAGAGGTCGGTATTTTCCAGCCCGGCGGGAAAAAGTTCGTGAAGTTGCTTGTCCGAGGGGAGGACGCGGACAGGCTTGTAGTGATTAAGGATGGCGAGCGGCGCGATGATGGTGCGGCTCCACGACGACATCTGGTAGAGATTGAAAAAAAGCCAGTTGGGAAAGAGGAAAATTTCGGATGGAATCGTGGGCAGATATTTCCAAGGAAACTGCCCCATGAGCGCGAGATAAAGTTTCGCAAAAGTGTTCATCTGCGGGATGCCGCCGAGGCGCAGGATGTTGGCGCGGGCTTCGCGCATCCAGGCGGCGTTGGGTGAATCGCCGGAAAGTTTCATGGCAAAATAGGCCTTCACCGAGGCGTTGATCTCACTGGGACCCCCGATGAAAATATTCCAGCCGCCGTCGGCCAGTTGGCGGCGGCGAATGTGGGCGATGCATTTGGCCTGGAGGGTTTCGTCCACCTGGCCCAGCCAGTGCATGTAGAGCACGTAGTCGGAGCAAAGGGTGCTATCGACGAGGAGCTCACCTTCCCAATGGCCGTCGGGTTTTTGCTGGCCAAGGAGATTATCCTGCGCCCGGACGATGGCCTCAAGCAGCGAGCGGGAGGCAGGGAGCGGGGAGAGTTCCGGCGATTCGAAAGGGAGAACCTTGGCCGCTGGCTGGCTCATTGCTTGCTTCGTGGCATGAGCTTCCAGCTCATGCGACTTTTTGGTCCACCGGCAAGACGTCGGCCCCACTTTGCTTGGAGGGACGGCCGGTCTTGTGACCATTGCCGCAGGTTACGCCGGTGTAGGCCTCGACGTTCGCACCCTCGATGCGCGGTTTGGGCCTGGCGCCGAAGTTGAAGGTGAGGTTTTGCCAGGTATCGCCGGGCAGCGGGCTCAGGCTCGCGCTGGGCTCGTAGCCGCAATGGACCATGCAGTTCTCACAGCGCTTGTCGCGGGCCACGCCGTTGACCACTCCGTATTTCTCCCAATCGGTCGTTTCCAACAATTCGTTGTAGCTGGAATAATGACCGTCGGTCATGAGATAGCAGGGGGCTTTCCAGCCGCGGATGTTGCGGGTGGGAATGGCCCAAGCTGAGCAGGTCAAGTCGCGTTTGCCAGCGAGGAAATCGAGGTAGATCGGGGTGCCGAAAAGGGTGTATTTTTCGCCCCAAGCACGGATGTTTTTAAACTTCGCCTTGGTCATCTCGCGGGTGAGGAAGAAGTTTTCCGGCTCGAGGTTAAGGCGCTTGCGCATGTCCTCCTTGGCCGAATCGTAATCGTAACCGGGCGAGATGGTGTGGCCATCAATGCCGAGCCACGAGAGATAGTCATACATCTTCTCTATCTCATCCATGTCGGTCTCCTTGTAGATGGTGGTGTTGGTGGCGACCTGGTAGCCGAGGATCTTGGCCATGCGCATGGCGGCGATGCATTCCTTGAAGACCCCTTCGCGTTCGACAATGAGATCATGGGTGCGCTCAAGGCCGTCCAGGTGGACGTTCCAATACATGTAGCGCGAAGGCGCGATGACGGGCTTGGATTGAAAATCGGTGGCTGCAGCGCGGATTTTTTCGAGCTCCTCCGGTTTGATCAATTCCTCGGAGAGCAATACCTGAAGTTTTTCCTCCACCCATTGGGGCCGGCCTCCCTGGCGGGCCAGCTCCTGGGCGAGAAAATCCCGCATCTTTTTGCGCATGAAGAGGCCATTGGTGCAGATGTAGACGATGCGGCCCTGACCAAGCAGCCCCTCGACCAGCGACTCGACCTGCGGATAAATCAACGGTTCGCCGCCGCAGATGGAAATCATCGGGGCACCACATTCTTCCGCCGCGCCAAGGCAATCCTCCAAGCTCATCACATCCTTAAGCGAGGTGGAATATTCACGAATGCGCCCGCAACCCGTGCAGGTGAGGTTGCACGTGTGCAGGGGTTCAAGTTGGAGAACGGTGGCGAATTTCTGCACGCCCCGGAGTTTTTTGCCGATGATGTAGCTGGC
This sequence comes from Terrimicrobiaceae bacterium, assembly GCA_041746635.1. Classification (GTDB taxonomy): domain Bacteria; phylum Verrucomicrobiota; class Verrucomicrobiia; order Chthoniobacterales; family Terrimicrobiaceae; genus CAMASH01. Next base: position 21,092 of record JBGTGQ010000015.1, read on the forward strand.
AATCTTTGCCGTCAAAGGCAGCGGGAATCTCATAAGAGACCGATTAGAAGCAACCCTCGTGCCAGTGTCAATGTTTCGAGGCTCACGCAGTGTCAGTTGATCCAGAACCCCGCGACCTGGCCGTCCTTGGTCAGTGCCACCTTGGCCAGCATGTCGTCCTTGCCATCCTTGAAGGACAGCTTCCAGATGAATACCTCATAGCTGGCCTGCCGCATGGCCGTGAGAAACGTCGCGCTGTAGCCCTCCTGCATCCGGGGCCCGAGTTGGGCGGAAACCTTGGCCACCATTTCCTTGGTCAGGCCTACCTTGAATGCCGGATCGCCATTAAGCGTCATCGCCGCGTGATCCCCCGTCTGCACCGCGCTCATCAGGTTCTGAAAAATCGTCTGCACGCGCGCGGCGGGGTCCTGAGCCGAAAGCGTGGCGGCAAAGATCAGGGCAAAGACGGGAGCGAGAAATTTTTTCATTGGCGTGATGCGGGCAAACCCATCCAAAAAAATCAGCGGATTTTTTCAAGAATCCGCGAAATGTCCACATGCGTGCTGACCAAGCTTTGAATGCGGTCGATCTTTTCCCTGTCGCCCGGCAGGATCTTCACCGTCATGGAATGGATGCGACTGGCAATGATGTAGCTGTCCAGACTGGAACTGATGACTGGAAGCGTGGATTGGCAAATCACACCCGCCAGCTCCTCGCGCGGCTGCAAATCGTCCGAAAGCACCATCCCGCAATAGGGCCCCCCATCCGCCTCCTGCGAACGCGCCACGACCTCCCGAATGGCATCCTCGCGATCCCCGGGAATGATGAGCAGGCTATCTTTCTCAACCCCGCGAAAAATATTCCGCGAACTCACCGCCCCGATGATCGCCTTGTCGATGCGTTTGCGGCTCCGGCGTTTCCCGTGAAAAAACTTTCCGCGGATATTGTCGCAGATCTGGTCAAGCGTCGGCTGGGCCAGCATGCGTTCGCGAGGGATCATGCCTAGGAGTTCCAGCCCCAGCCGGTCGAATCCGCGGCGGGCGATGTCCGCGATCGAGTTCATCCGATCCGGCAGCACCTTGTTCATGATCACGCCGATCACCTCCACGTTTTCCTTGTCGAAAAGCGCTTGGTTCACCGCCGCCTCATCGATCGGCCGGCCGATGCCGGCCGGGGTGATCAGCAGCACCTTGCTTTTCAGCAGACTGGCCACGCGGGCATTTGAGAGGTCAAACACACTGCCCACCCCGGCGTGCCCCGTTCCCTCGATGATGGCAAAATCCTTCTCCCACGCCGTGCGGTCAAACGCATGCTGGATGCGGCGCACCAGCGTCTCGTTATTGGCATGGTTGATGTAGCGCCGGGTGAACTGCGGCTCCACCGCGATCGGGCTCATGTCCTCAATCGGCACCTCCGTGCCATAGGTGTCGCGGATCAGCACGCTGTCCTCATCGATCTGCTTGCCTTCGATCTCGATAAAGCGCTGCCCCACCGGCTTGATAAAACTGATGCGCTTGAAATCCTCCCCCAGCGCGGCATAAAGACCCAAAGACATCGTGGTCTTGCCCGCGTTTTGCTCCGTGGCGGCAATAAAAAGCCGCGGCGTGGTCGTGTTCATGGCAGCCAGTCCAAAGTCTCAGGTCCAAATTCCAAGGCCCGACCGCGCGCAAATGACTTGGGACCTTGGACCTTGGACATTAGACCGTCGCTTCCCCCTCCGCTTCCCCCTCCGGATAGAGCTTGCGATATTCGATGGCCTGCAACCCCACCAACGCCGCCACCGCCGCGATATCTTCGACACTCGCGCCGCGCGACAAATCCGCCGCAGGATGCGAAAGCCCGAGCAGGATTTGCCCGTAAACTTTCGCCCCGCCCAGATATTGCAAAAGCTTGATGGCAATGTTGCCGCTATTGAGATCGGGAAAGATCAGCACGTTCGCCTTCCCGCCCACCAGGCTCAGCCCCATCTTTCGCTCCGCCAATTCGGGCACCAGTGCGCTATCGGCCTGCATCTCGCCGTCCACCGCGATCTCCGCGCCGAGTTCGGTGGCCAGCTTGCGCGCGAGATCGACCGCCCCGGCGACCTTCTCGGTCGAGGGCGTTCTGGCGCTTCCCTTCGTGGAAAAACTCAGCATCGCCACTCGTGGCTTCGCCCCGAAAACCTGCCGCGCCACCATCCCCGTCTGCACCGCGATGGACGCCAGTTGTTCCATCGTCGGATCCGGCACCACGCCGCAATCCGCCAGAAACAGCACCCCGTCGTCGCCGTAGGATTTATCCTTCACCTGCGCGATCATGCAGCCAGAAATGAGCGGCGCGTGCGGCAGCGGTTTCACCAACTGGATCAACGGGCGCAGCAGCGAACCCGAAAAACTATTCACCCCGCCCACCAGCGCATCCACCTGCCCGAGTTGCAGCATCATGGCCGCAAAATAATTCGGATTTGTCAGGATCGCCCGCGCGTCCTTCAGTCCCATTTTTTTATACCGATCCAACATTTCCAGTCGCTGGCAAAACATCGGCATATCCGACGACGTCTCAGGGTCAATGATCGCCACGTGATCGAGGCTGGCCTTTTCCGCCTTGGCCACGCTTTCGATGACCTCGCGCTTGCCGATCAGGACGGGCACGCCCGCGTCCCTTTCGTAGAAAAGATGGCAGGCTTTCACCACGCGCGGATCGTCCCCGTCGGGAAAGACAACGCGTTTAGGATGCCGCTTTAGCTTGGCAAAGACCGACTCGACTAAACTCATGATGGTTGCACCTGCCGCGAGCCTGAAAGAGAATGTCGTCCGAAACAAGATGGAATTGCTCGCCCGCGACCGCCGCATCGCCTTCCCCCGCCGCCCGCTCATCATGGGCATCCTTAACATCAACGACGATTCCATCTCCGGCGACGGACGCCTCAGCACTGCCTGGGCCCGCGAACGCGCCCGCGAACTCACTGCCCTCGGTGCCGACCTCATCGATGTCGGCGGCGAAAGCGCCCGCACCAACCGCGCCGCCATCGCCCCCGCCGAGGAACTCCGCCGCATCATTCCCTTCATCGAGGCTTTCCCCGGCGCCTGCGCCACTGCCATCCCGCGCGATGCCGAGCAGATCTTTCCTCCCCTCCTCTCCATCAACACCTGGCGTCCCGAAGTCGCCGGCCCTGCCCTCGCCGCCGGCGGCCATCTCCTCAACGACATGAGCGCCCTGCCCGATGACCGCAACGCCCGCCTCTGCGCCGCGGCCGGTGCCGCCCTCCTCATCATGCACTCCGTTGGCGAACCCAAGATTTCCCACACCCACGTCGCCTACCCCGACATCATGGAGACCCTGCGTGACTTTTTCCGCGAAAAAATCGCCCTGGCCCAATGCGCCGGCGTCCCCCGCGCCTCCCTCATCCTGGATCCCGGCATCGATTTCGCCAAACAAACCGACGACAACTTGCGCATCTACCGTGACCTCGCCACCCTCCGCGAATTTCACCTGCCGATCCTTCTCCCCGTCTCGCGCAAAAGCGTGATCGGTCGCGTCCTCGACCTCCCCGACCCCCGCGAACGCGATCCCGCCACCGCCGCCTGCATCGTTGCGGGCCACCTGCGCGGCGCGTCCATCTTCCGCGTCCACAATGTCGATATGGCCTGGCGCGTCCTCCGTACCATCAGACAGGTGAATGCAGCTTCCCGCCACGTTTAAGAATCACTGATTTTGTCCACGGATTACACAGATGAACACCGATTTTAAAACGAGAGCTTCATTTTCTATCTGTGAAACCCTGTGTCATCTGTGGAAGTATCCTCTTTTCCCATGAAGTGGCTCACCCCCGCCCTTCGGCTCATTCTCGCCGTCGTTTTCCTCTACGCCGGCCTCATCAAAGCCTCTGCCAGCGCGCAATTCGCCGTCACCCTGGCCCCTTTCACCATCCTGCCAGAATCCCTCATCGCCCCCGCTGCCACCCTCCTGCCCTGGCTCGAAATCACCACCGGCCTCCTCGTCATCTGCAAGCCGACAAAAAAAATCGGCGCCTTCCTCATCATCATCCTCTGCCTCCTCTTCTGCGCCCTCATCGGCTGGGCCCTCTCGCAGGACATCATCGTCGCCTGCTCCTGCTTCGGACGCGACGAAACACCCTCCGCTGACAAAATGAAACTCACCATCGCGCGCGACATCCTCCTCGCCCTCGCCGCTGCCGCCGTCCTCTTCGAAGACCGCCTTAGCCGCAACCAATCCGAACCTAGCCCGCGAAACACGCTAAAAGACGTGAAAGAAGATGCTTGAGGAACAACCCCCGTCACCCTGCTTCTGCCTGCCGCCCTTTAGCGTCCTTTCGCGTGTTTCGCGGGCAGGCTGCCTCAGGCCGCCTTCGCGCACTCCGGACACCGCCCAAAAAACTCCAGCGAGTGCGTCAGATCGCCGAACCCATAATGCTCCGCAATGTGAGCCTCCGTCGCCCCCAGCGGACACGGAATATCGATCACCACCACCTTCCCGCATGACGTGCAGACAATGTGATCGTAATGTTTCTTCGGATCGTGCAGTTCGTAATAACTGCAGGCCCGTTGCAAATTCACCTTGTGCGCCAGATGCAGCCGCTCCAGCAACGTCATCAGCCGGAACACCGTGGCATAATCCGGCTTCCCCCCCCGCGCCGCCGCCATTTCCCTGATTTCCTCCAGCGAGAGCGGCCGCCCCGCCTCGAACAAAACATCCAGGATATTGCGCCGCCCCGGCGTGATCCGCAGCCCCTCCCCGCGCAAACGGTTCAGAATCGCATCCGGAGTAAAAGACCGGCCCGCATCGCTCATGGCCTCTCACCCTAACCAGTCTCCCGCCCACCGGCAATCCCCGCCGTTCAGAAGCCATTGGAGACGCTTTCCTCATTTCCCGATGAAAAGTGCCGATTTTGCGTTATGAGTGCGCTATGACAGCATTTGCATCCCAATTTTCCCGCAGCGCCCTCATCATCGTCGGCCATGGATCGACGGTGAATCCGGATTCCAGCGCGCCAACTCATGTTCACGCACGGACGATCCGGGAGCGTGGGATTTTTGCGGAGGTGCATTCTTGTTTTTGGAAGGAGGAACCTTCGCTGCGGGAGGTTTTCCGCATGGTGGAGAGTGATCACATTTACGTGGTGCCGAATTTCATCAGCGAGGGGTATTTCACCCAAACGGTGATTCCGCGCGAACTGGAGCTCGACGGCCCGATCACGGAACGCGGGGGACGCATCCTCAAATATTGCGAGCCTGTGGGCAATCATCCGCGCATGACTGAGGCCCTGCTGCACCGCGCCCGCGAGGTCGCGCCGGGGGTGCCGCCCGCGCAGACGAGCCTCTTCATCGTCGGCCATGGCACGAACCTCAACGACAATTCCGCCCGCGCGGCCAAGGATCAAGTCGCCCGCATCGAGGCGATGGGCGAATACGCGGAGGTAATTTCGTCCTACATGGAGGAGGCGCCGCTGATTGCGGAGTGGGACAAGCTTTCCAGCCAGCCAAATGTGGTGGTGGTGCCGTTTTTCATCGCGGATGGATTGCATAGCTATGAAGACATTCCCGTGCTGCTGGGGTTCGAAAAAGAACCCGGCATCGCGGCGAGCCAGGCAGAGGTATTCCGGCGCAATCCCTGCGCTATGCGCGGACGCCGCCTCTACTACGCCAGCGCAATCGGCACGGAGCCGATGATGGCGGATGTGATTATTGAGCAGGCGGAGGCCTTCGAGCGCGGCCTGACCGGGGTGCCGAGCGGAAAAATGAGCGAGCCCCGCGCGCCGTTGGAGTTCACGCTTTAGCGTGTGCTTCCCGGCACAGCCTAAAGGCTGGACTCCAACGTTGCGAGGCGGTCGCCTAGAGAGTATTATCGAAGGAATCCTGTGATGAAAACCGCCCCTGCCATACGATTTTTCTCCGCCGTGCTTCTGGCCGTCGGCCTGAGCGTGCAGGCCGCCGCTGAACCGGCCCCTGAAAACGGACAGGTCACCAAACTCGACGGCACCAAAATGTTCGGCCTGATCGAGGTGACGGACGATTACACGCTGAAAATCAGCAGCGACTCAGGGATCCAGAAAATCCCGCTCGCGCTGCTGGGGGAGAAGGATTTTCGCAAGTATGGCTTCGGCAAGGATCGCTCGAAAGACGGACGGTTTTGGTCCGAGCGGAAGGACGCCTTGGAATCCGAAAAAACCAGCTCGCAAAATTCCGGCGACATCGAAATCCGGCTGGCCGAATTGACACTCTTCCAACCCGTGATCGCCGCCTACGAAAGCCTCAAGCCGCCGAAAGGCACCGCGACCGAAAAAGAAGCATCCGAAACCGACGTGGCCAAGGATCAGGCTAAAACGCCGGAGAAAAGCTCCAGCATGCACATGTTCAGCGGCCCCGGTTCTCTCAATATCCCCAACGCGCCCTTTGTTTCCCGACCTGCCAGCACGATCATCCAGCCGGCCGCCTCCGCCGCATCTTCGGCCCCAGGCCTGGGCACTGGCACCAGCCTGATCACGCCTCGTTAGTTGTAGCCCGATAAGACAGGCGATTGACACAACCGCCTTTCCAAGAATTGCCGCATCGCCGCAGCCAGTCTCTTCAAGTGATTCTTGGTGTGCTCCGCCGTCACGGTGATGCGAAGGCGCGCAGTGCCGCGGGCGACGGTGGGATAACGGATGGCCGGGACAAAAAATCCTTCGGCCAGAAGTTCTTGGGAAACTTCCACCGCCCGCACCGCATCTCCGATCATAACAGGAAAGATGGCGCTGGGCGCTGCAACGTTTCCCAAAAGCCCGGTCAGTTCAGCGCGAACAGCATCCAACTTCCGCACCCGCTCCGCGCCTTCGGCGGAAGCCAGCAGATCCACCCCGGCACAAGCTGCGGCGGCCACACCGGGCGGCGGTGCGGTGGAAAAAATAAAGCTCCGCGCGCTATTGATGAGAAAATCCCGCAACGCCGCGCTGCCGCACACATAGGCCCCCGCCGCACCGAGGGCTTTTCCCAACGTGCCCATTTGGACTTCGATGCGATCCGCGACTAGCAGGGCATCCGCCAACCCGCGGCCCTGTGAACCAAGAATGCCGACGCCGTGGGCTTCGTCGAGGAAAAGCCAGGCTCCAAATCGGTCCTTGAGTTCCACGATTTCCCGCAACGGCGCCAAATCGCCATCCATGCTGTACACACTCTCGATCACCACGAGCACGCGGCCGCGGGGATATTTCTCCCTCGCCCAGCGCAGATGGCTTTCCAGTTTTTCGAGATGGTTGTGCGGAAAGACCCGCAACACCGCTCCGCTCAGGCGGGCGGCGTCGATGAGACAGGCATGGCAAAGCTTGTCGAGAATGAGGACATCGCCCTCGCCCGCCAGCGCGGGGATCACGCCAAGGGCGGCGGCATACCCACTGGAAAAGGTGAGAGCGGCGGCGGAATTTTTGAAACGGGCCAGAGCCTCCTCCAGTTTCTCGTGATGCCCATGCGTGCCGGAGATCATACGCGAGGCCCCTGCTCCGGCACCGGCTTCCGCCGCGGCAGCCTGAGCGGCTCCCACCAGTCGCGGATGGGCGGCCAGGCCGAGATAATCATTCGAAGAAAAATTCAGCAGGCGACGGCCCCCGGAAATCACCTCGGCCCCCTGGGGCGAATCCATCACCCGCAAAGAACGCCGCAGGCCTGCGGCCTCGATGCGGTGAAGGGAATTGTTAAGAAATTGATCGAAGTCCATAACACGGTGGCATGAGCATCTTGCTCATGCGTTGTATTCGCATCGGCAGGATGCCAATGCCACTAAACCTTATTCATCAAACGCAGCATCTCCTTCACCGCCGATCCGAGACCGCTGTAAACCGCCCGCGCAATGATGGCGTGGCCGATGTTGAGTTCGACTAGGTGGGGGATGCGCAACACCTCGCCGATGTTTTCGTAGTTGAGGCCATGGCCCGCGTTCACCTTCAGCCCGGCGGCGTGCGCGGTGTGCGCACTGTGAATCAGGCGGGAAAGTTCCTCGTCACGTTTCGCGCCGGTGGTGTTGGCGAAGGCCCCGGTGTGCAATTCCACGAATTGCGCGCCAAGGGCGGCGGCGGCGGTAATTTGTTTCTCTTCGGGATCAATGAACAGGCTCACCACGATGCCGGCGTCCTTCAAGCGGTCAATCGTGGGACGGAGCGAAGCCATCTGGCCCGCGCAATCGAGGCCGCCTTCCGTGGTCACCTCGCGGCGATTTTCCGGCACCAGGCAGACGTCTTGCGGGAGAACCTTCAAGGCGATCTCTAGAACCTCCCCGGAGTTGCCCATTTCCAAATTGAGCTTCGTGGTGATTTTTTCCCGCAGGGCAAAAACATCGCGGTCCTGGATATGGCGGCGATCCAAACGCAGATGCGCGGTGATGCCGTGCGCGCCGGCCCGCTCGGACACCAGGGCGGCGGCGACGGCATCGGGCTCGGCATTCGGGGAGTCCGGCATTTCCCGGTAGCGGGCCTGCCGGAGCGTGGCGACGTGGTCGATATTGACGCCGAGTTTGATCATGATGGACGCCGAGTTTGTTTTTTCGCACGCCAGGCGGCAAGAACGGCTTCGAAAAAAGCCGAGGACCCGTCACGCAGAGCGCGCACTTTGGAACCCGGCGAATCGCTCCACTCCACCGGACGTTCCACGATGCGAAGGCGCAGAGCCTCCGCCAGCGCCAGCGCTTCCACGTCGAAGCCAAATCCATCGAGAGTCAGCCGGGAAAACACCGCCTGCGCCGCTTCCCGCCGGAAGGCTTTAAAACCGCACTGCGTGTCCTTAAACGATGTCGCCCGCAGCACGCGCAGGCAGAGATTGAACAGGCGCCCGTAGAACACCCGCAGGAAGGGCTGACTGCGCGGGATGACCGTTTCGGGATGTTGCCGGCTGCCGAACACCACATCCGCGTCTTCACAATACGGCAAAAACGCATCCACAAAGCGCAGCGGCACGCTCAAATCCGCATCCATGAAAAACACCACATCGCCCTTCGCTGCCAGCATGCCGGTTTTCACCGCATAGCCCTTGCCCCGGGCCACCGGGTTGCAGATGGCACGAAAACGTGGATCGGCCGGCGCGAAGTCCGTGGCGATTTGCGCGGTGGCGTCCGTGCTGTGCTCGACCACGATGAGCACTTCCGCATCGTGGTGGCTGGCATCCAAAAACGTCCGCACCGCCTGCAAAGTCGCAGGCAAACGTCCCGACTCATTTCGGCAGGGAATCACGAGAGAAAGGCCGGGCATGGATCAGGGTTCGAAGGCGAGATTCAATCTGGACGCGACTTCGTGCAGACGCTTGTCGGTTGACCAAAGCCGGGTCGAAGAGAGGCGCGCAGAGGCAAGAAGCTGGAGATCGTTCCAACCGAGTCCATGTCCATAGAGCGTATAGGATTCGATCAGATGAAGACACTCATCGAACGTTCCTTCCTCCGCCTTCGGCAAATGGCGGAGATCGACCAGCGTTTGGGAACGTCGCTTGAGATTACCGCTGGCCAGTTCACCGATGACCAGGGAATGCGTGAAGACATCCTGCCTTTCCAGCGCATGAGCCAGGGCAGGAAGAGCCTCGCGGAAATGGTCGATCCAAACCGATGTGTCCACCAAGACCATCAGGAGGATTTCCGGGTGCTTCTCCGCCGCGGGGCAACTTTCAGACCGGGCATGGCTCCTCCCAGGGAAGCCAGACGGCGGGCCGATTCCCGCTGGATCAAGGCCTCCAACCCCATGCGGACGACGGCGGTTTTTGCCGTCACACCCGTTTGCCGCATGGCCTCGGCCACCAAATGGTCATCCAAGATGAGGGTGGTTTTCATCCATATCAAAGTGCCTTATTGATATGGTGCGGTCAACGTTCAATCTCCCCGCGTTTCCGCGGCTTGCACTCGCTCGTTCGGCCCACTATTCCCATCGCGTGCGCGAACGGCTTTTAAAACTCCCCTGGGTGGAAATTGGCATATTGCTGTTGGCCGCCGTTCTCCGCACGGTCTTGCTGGACATCAAGCCGCCGCATTTCGACGAGGGGATCAACGGGTGGTTTGCCGACCAGATGCGGATCAACGGGTTTTACCATTACGACCCGACGAACTATCACGGGCCGCTCCATTTTTACGCGGTTTTCCTTTCCCAGACCCTGTTCGGACGCAACCTCTGGGCGCTGCGGCTGCCCGCCATCATTCCGGCCCTCCTTGCGGTGTGGGCCTTGCTGCGTTACCGGGAATTTTTCGGAACGACCGCTTCCCGCTGGGCGGCCGCAGCCATGGCTGTATCGCCCGCTTATGTTTTCTATGGCCGCTACTCGATTCACGAGTCGTGGATGGTTCTTTTCTCCATTCTTCTTTTGTGGGCCGTGCTGGGACTGTGGGAAAAAGGCGAACGGCGCTTCTTGGCCACTTTGGTTCTTGCCCTGACGGGAATGATACTGACCAAAGAAACGTATATTGTGCAGATCGGGTGCCTGGTTTTGGCCGGACTGGTTTTGTGGGGCTGGCAAAAACTTCTGCCTTCGCGTCCCCCGCTTCCCGTCGCGCGCCAGCTCTGGTCTTGGCGCGATTTGGGCAACTGCGTGACGCTTGGCCTGGTGGCCATTGTCTTTTTTTATTCCGGTAATTTCCTGGATTGGGCGGGCTTGAAGGGGCTCTACGAGACTTATGCCGCCTGGTTCCACACCGGTGTGCAGGCGGGCGGGCACGAGAAAAACACCTTCCGGATTCTGGAGAAGGATTACCTGAACTATTACTGGGTGGCCATGATGGCTCGGTATGAATGGCCGGCCCTGGCCGGACTGCTGGCCTGCGCGCGCTATATGGCTCCCTCGGACGCGCGGTTGCGCTACATCGCTATTTCCGCCGCTGGCGTGCTGATGGCGTATTCCATTATTCCTTACAAAACTCCGTGGTGTATTATTTCAATTCTCTGGCCGTTTTATTTGATCCTGGGAGCGACAATCGCGGAATGGGGAAAATTTCTGAGCGCAGAGAATCCGCAACCACCAACGCCACGGGGCAAATCACGTCCCCAGAAAGTTTCGCTCGTCCACGACGAGCTTCACGCCGCAGCCTTTATTGCCATCGTCATCAGCTTCGGAATGTCCCTGCGGCTGAATTTTTTCCATTTCACGGACGAGAAAGAACCTTACGTGTACGTGCAGACTTACCCGGAGATCGAAACGCTGACCAAGCCGCTGCTGGAAATGGCCGGAGAAGATCCGCGCAACTATCACCTGCGTGGACAAAGTGTGTTGGAGAGTTATTATCCCCTGCCTTGGATCCTCGGGGACTTCACGAACATTGGCTATTTTAACACAAAGTCGCCGCCCGGTTCGTTCGATGGCGACTTTGTTCTGGCCGAAAAAAGTGAAGCCGGGGAGATCGAGCCCAAGCTAATCGGCTCTTACTACAAACGGACCTTCCGGCTGCGGGATGCGCAGGAAGCATGCGTGGTCTATTTCCGCGAAGAGGCGTTCCGAAAATGGTTCCAAGATGCGCCGCCGGAGATAAAAACTCCATCGCCGCCATGAAGCCGCTTGCCGCCTGCCTGGCGTTCGTTTTCGCGGAGATCTGCGTGGCCATCGTTCTGGGTTTTCTTTTCTCGGGTTTGAGCCTGCCCCTGGTCTGGCCGGCCCTTGTGGTCGGAACTATTGCCGGGATCGCGGCGTGGCGCTCGACCGGAGATGTTGCGGGCCCGCGCGTGCGCATTTGGGACGGGATTGTTCTGGCTGTGTTTGCCCTTGTTTCGCTGCGGGCCTTTCTGTGGCTGCTCTATGTGCGCGGCAATGAAATCTGCGTGCTCTCGCCGAACAACCTCGGCGACATGGCCCTGCACCTGAACTTCATTCGCTATCTGGCCAGCGGAGCACCATTCTGGCCGGAAAGCCCGATTTTGACCGGGGTACCGCTGAGCTATCCGCTCGGGGCGGATTTATTCAACGGTATCATCGAGATCTGCGGCGTCGGAACCTTGCGGGGATTAGTCTGGACCGGTCTGGCCGGGGCGGCGCTGACCGGCTACGCCCTCTGGCGCTGGGGCGGAGCCTTCGGGGTGGCGGCCTTCCTCTTCAATGGTGGACTGATGGGATTTACCGCACTGCGCACTTTGCAAATTGAGGACTTCCAAAGCGACCTCCAATGGAAGAATTTTTTCCTGTCCATGTTTGTGACCCAGCGCGGACTGCTCTTCGCGCTGCCCGCCGGGTTGTTGCTTCTCTTTGCGTGGCGAGAATCATTTTTCCGCAGCGGCAAACGCATCCTGCCGGTCTGGCTGCACGTTCTGCTCTATGCGGGGATGCCTCTTTTTAACTTTCATGCTTTTCTTTTTCTGAGCCTGATTCTGGTGGCGGTTTTTATCGCGCGAGCGCGATTCCGCCGTGAGTTGCTCGTTTTTGTTGCGATGGCTTTCGTGCCCGCGACGGCCTGCGTGTTTCTCGTCACCGGCCTTTTCTCCGCTTCGTCAGGACTGCGGCTGGCACCTGGCTGGATCATGGGCGATGTGGGTTGGATGGCATGGCTGTGGAATTTCGGCCTCACCCTGCCGGCGATCCTGGCCCTGGCTGTCTTGCTCGCGCGGGGCAAGGAGGCCGAGGCGCGCTGTTTTGTGTGGAGTGCACTGGCCATCTTTCTGATGTGCTGCGTGGTCATCTTCACCCCTTGGGAATGGGACAACATGAAGTTGATGATGTGGAGTTGGCTGGTCATCGCACCCTATCTCTGGACGAATCTCATCGCGCGGCTGCAGCTTTCGGCGCGGGTTGCGCTTTGTTTTGTTTTGTTTTTTTCCGGAGCGGTCTCGCTGGCCGGGGGATTGGACGCCCGCCACGGATATGGCATCGCACGACGTTCGGAATTGGATGCCTGGGAGCGCGCGATTGCGGACATCCCCCCCGCAGACCGTTTCGCCTGTGTGCCCGACTATAATCATCCCCTCATTCTTCTCGGACGGAGAGTAGCCTGCGGCTACGAGGGACATCTCTGGAGCCACGGGCTGAAATTTCGGGAAAAACTCACCCTCTTGCAAAGCGCTCTCGCCGGACAAACCGAGTGGCGAACCTCTGCCCCGGCCCTCGGCGTCGAATGGTTGGCCTTGCGCGAAGTGGATTACACCAAAACAAAACCTCCCGGGGAAATTCCCGCCACCAGCCTCGGAGCGCTCTACGATTTGCGCCTGCTTACACCAGATTCAGATAACCAAGCACTCCCGCAATTGCCACCACGACCAGTGGATTAGTTTTGGTGGTGACAAAAATTCCCGTGCAAACTGCCGTGAGCAAATAAGCCCGCCAGTCGTGATCCGCCGTCCGGCTCATCACGTATCCGCTCGCCAACACAAGCCCGACGGTGAGCGGAGCAAATCCTTTTTCGATGGCGTGTCGAATGGCGGAGTCCTTCGCGCTCTCCCAAACCCGCGCGACCAAAAACACCAAAATCCCGGCGGGAATCATCATGGCCGCGGTGGCCAGAATGGCTCCGGCCACGCCGCCAAGCTGCTCCCAGCCAGCCGGCACAGCGCCCAGACCCGCCTTGTAGCCAACCAAGGTGACGATGAGAATACTGGGTCCTGGCGCCGCCTGCGAGATGGCAAAAATATCTGCAAACTGCGCATCACTCATCCAGTGGTAATCCTGCACCGCCTTGAGGTGCATTTCCGGCAATACCGTGTTGCCGCCGCCAATGGACATGAGCGACAACGAGGTGAACAGCGTCAGAATGTGAAGGAACGTCCGCAAGTTCATGGCTTCTTCCCTCCCCGGGGCCAGCCCCACAGCAGGCCCAGCGGCGCCAGTATGGCCAGACAAGGAAGCAGGTGCATCCGAAACACCCCGTTCAGCAAAAAGATCGCGGCAAAGAGCGCTACCGGCACAAGCCCATTCAGGCATTTCTCCCCGGTCTTGATCGCCATCGAAAGCGTCAGCGCAACCGCCGCCGCCGCTGCGCCGCGCAGGATGTTCTGCAACGCCGGAATATGATGATAGGTGAAGTATCCGAAACCCAGAGCCAGCACGATAAGCACCGGCACCAGCGTGAGTCCGAAAATCGCTGCGAACGCGCCCGGCACACCACCCATCTTATTGCCGACAAAAACCGCCAGGTTCACCTGATTGGCCCCGGGCAGGATACGGCACATGGTCAGCGCGCTGAGGAATTCCTCATCCGTCATCCACTTTTTTTCCACCACCACCACTTCCCGCGACCAGGCGGAAAGCCCGCCGCCGAAAGAGGCCAGCGCGATGTGATTGAAGGTCAGGGCCAGTTCGAGAAGAGAAACCCGGGAAGGTTGGTCACTAGTCATCGGTCATTTGTCATTTGGGTTTCCCAACGACTGCCAATGACCAATGACAATTGACCAACGACCCCTTACTCATGCTGCAAATCCTTGTCGTGCGGGAAATCGGTCTCCTCCTTGTGCTTGGCCGGATCAAGCGGGTCAGGGGGATCGTAGCTGTGCGAGGAATCCCAGTCAGTTTCAAAAGTCTGGATCAGCCGCCGGACCACTCCCTCGTCCTTGATCGTCGTGCCCAACTCGCGCCGGAGATCGAAGGCACTGCGGTCGATGTTCATCGAACCGACCAGCGCGTGTTCATTATCGGCGATGATCAACTTGGCGTGAACGCGAAGATTTTTCTGTTTGTGCACTTTCACCCCGAAGCGCTTGAGCACCCGCAGCGAGGCGAAAGTGTCGAGAATATCCCAATCGCTGATGCCATGCTTGCCTCCGCAAAGCACCCGCACATGCACCCCGCGCTCGGCCGCACCCATAAGCCGGTCGGTGATGACGGCATCAACGAATTTCGGATGCTGCACATCAATGCGGTGCTTGGCGGAATCAATGAAAGCCGCCATGTGCGCGCGCGAGTTCGCGTTGCTCCAGAGCAGGCCAGAACCCTCGCCCGGCAACCAGTCCCGGTGCTCCCAATCGGCATTAAATCCCTCGACCACCTGCGCCACCCGCATGGGATCTTGGGTCACGATCCCGTAGTCACGAGTGAGGGTGAAATATTTCGTGCAAAGATTAAACGTCGCGATCAACGCCGCCTCGCCGTCCACCACAATGGATTTCTCGTGCGTGACATAAAACTTCGGATTCGCCCACTGGATGTTGACCCCGTTTTTCTTGAAAAAATCGTACGTGTCGTCATTGGCGCGGTCGCCGCCCGAGCGTTTCGGATTCAGCATTATGCGCACGTCCACGCCGGCATTTTTGCGATCCACCACGGCCTGGAGCAGAGTCTCTTCCGAAAAAGTGAATTGCTTGATCAGCAGCGCCTTTTTGGCCGTGTTGATGAAATCTCGCACTGGGGCGACACCATCATCCGGCTGCACAATGAGATGAGGAACGGGTAGGAACATTCCTTGATCCTTAACGTAGCCGGGGAAAAAGAAAAGCACGGCGACAAGGATTCGGCTTTTTACTCTTCCGCAAAAATCACCGGCCTGACCACAAGGGCGCGGTGGCACACGGAAACCGAATCGGGTCGGCAGTCGTCGTTTACTGTTCGCCTGCTTTTAAACTGAGGATCCTGTTCAAAGCATGCAAAAGGCAGGCAGCTCCGTGGCGGAAAACGCGAGTTTTCCGGAAAAGCCGTTTCGGCTTAAACTCGCCTGCGGCTCGCTTGCCCGACCCAGGACGACAGCGCCGAGCGAAAGCCAGACAGCGTGTTTCGCAGAACCACCCGCAGGGTGGCCGTAACAGGACCGTGCGACACGCATCCCGTCACTCTCCGAGCGACTTTTACGGCTTTACAGCCCAGGTCCGTCCTGCGGCGAAAGTCTTCGTGAGGAAATCGCGTTCGCGATAGAGAAAAATGCCCAGTATCAAAAGGGCAGCCAGCACAGTCGAAGCCTCCGGCACGATCACCGGGACCAATTCTCCCGTACCTAGTAAAATCGCCGCGTTTCCAAACCCACTAAAACTAATCTGACCCAACTGCGACGAAGTCAGCCCCGCCGCCGTCGATCCAAAGAAAATCTGACCAGCCGTTCCGCTCGCACCCAAGGTGCCGGCCCAGCCATAGATCGTCAGGCTACCGCTCCACACCCCGCTCAGCGCGGAGCTATCGGCAAAATTCAGGAGATGGCTGGTCGTTCCGAGATTGATCGAAGAGTTTCCAGAAAGCGTCAAGGCGCCCAGCGTCTCAGAGAATCCCGTCGTCAGGCCCGTGGAAAACGTGCCGCCGGCAAGCGTCATCGCTGTGGTATTGGCGATTTGATTGGCCGCACCAAGCAAGAGAGTGCCGCCCGTGTTCACCGTGATGCTCGAGCCGGCGATCGCATCCACGCCCGCCGTCTTGGCCAGCAGCAGGGTGCCATTCGAGACGGTCGTGGCGCCGGTATACGTATTCGCTGCGGCGCCCGTAAATTGCGTGGTGCCTGCGCCCGAATGCGTGAGTGACTGCGCCCCACTGATCGCGCCAGAAAGGGTAAAAAGGCCGCTTCCCGTGTGGTTGATCACAAGATCATCCTTCATTTCGATATCCAAGGAGATTGTCGGAGCTCCGCTGTTTTGCACGTTGATCGTGGCGGAACCAGCCGACACATCGAATCGCAATTTGCCGCCTCCAGAAATCGTATAATTATTGTTATCGTTAATCGTCAGCGTACCCAAGGTGCGGGGGTTCGATAAAGTAATCACGCGATTCGCCGTGATCACCGACCCGAGGGTCACCACCTCATCTCTGGCATTCGGCGCACTCTTTGGATTCCAATTTGCCTTATCATTCCAGTTGCCATCGGCATTCACGTTCCACGTTTGGCCGGACAATGAGCTAACCAGAGCAAGAAATAAACATCCGCTAAACCCTAAGCAGACCAACCGAGATGGAAATCCGGTTTTTATCATGAGGATATTTACTCTTGTTCCTGCCTTCTGTCAACGTCCTCCAGGGCAAACGCACTGTAACTTCCTCTGGTTAAGGCAAAAGCGCCAACTCTTCCGGCAACAGATTTGCCCGATCGATTTTGTCGGCGATATCCCTCGCTCCCTCCCTCATCACATTCGCCGCGAGAAGAGCCGCAAAAACAGCTTGCTGGTGAGGCAAAAGCTGGCGCACCTCCACCGGCGAGTTCTCAAATAACGCCAGTCCTTCAGCCGCCCGGTCATTGCGCAGCAGCGCAAGCGCCAGATTGATCTTGAGCGCGAAAAATCGATCATACGGCGCTGCGCTGGCAGCAATCAAAGCCGCAGCAACACCCTTGCGCTTAAGCAACTGCAGGTAAATGCAATCACCGGCTACGGCGAGATCAGACGGGTAGAACAGGGCCATTTCTTCGAGCACGGCAAGCAGCTTGTCGGTATCTTTGCGCGATCGGTATATCCCGATCAACGCCTCGAAAGCCGGACGCGCCACCCCGGCATCGCTGATGAGTTTGCGCAAGGCCTTCTCCGCGAAAGGCAGCTCATTGATGTGCTGAAAATAACCCGCGAAATAAAAGAGCAGTTCGTTGTCCGCACCCGTGATCGCTTTTTCGTAAAAATTATCACTCGTCGCTTTCTGGCCCACGCCCTGATAATAACGCCCGATATAAAGATCACGAAGCGCCGGCTCGAGAGGGGTCGCCTCGTTCCGCAGTGCGGCAATCACCTCGTCCCAGTGACCGAGTCCCGCAGCAGCATCGAGCCAGACGAGAAAGTAATCCTTGCGCAAGCGAGCCTGCGCCAAGGGCAGCAAGTCCAGCGCGGCTTGGTTTTCTCCGATGCGAACGAGAAAAGCACCCAGTTCCCGTTTCTCCACTTCATCTTTCGGATTCTTTAATTCGGCCAGAAGTCGTGACCTCTCGTCCGGCGCCAGGGAAATAAGCGTCTCCACGGCACCCAGACGGACAACATACGGAAGCTCCGGCTGAGCGAGGAGTTGCCGGGCGGCGGATATCCGAACGGCGGGAGGCAGCCGTTGCGCTCTCACGATGAGCCCGAGGGCTTGAATTTTGAAATCACTGTGCGCGGCGGCGATTGCTTCCAAGTTTTCCCTCGCCCGGGTCCGGGTGGACTCGTCGGGCGAGTTCAGCAGCAAGGCCGATAATTCCAAGATCCGCTCAGGCGCTTCCTTTGAAGCGATGACCGCCAGCTGGAAAAAGTTTGCCGCCATCGAGTAATCACCCGCAAGCAGGGCATATCTCCCCAGAAGCACATTCACTCGGGGATCGTCGGGAAGCAATTTCCCTGCACGGTCGATGGCTGACTCGAAAACCCGATAATTCCTCGCGCTCAAAGCCGCCTCGGCATACCCAAGGAAATCCTCGGCGTCCGCATCCGGGCTTTCGGTCAATTGCTGATAAAGAGCGAGCGTGCGGGGATCATGCGCAAGCGCACTCCATTGAGCCACTGCCCGCAGCGGCAGGCTGCGACCGGGTGCGAGTTGGAAAGCCGCCGCCGCTTTCTGCTGGGCCACAGACCAATCCTGAGTTGCCAAGGCCTCAAGCGCTTGCCGTCCGAGTTGGTCCGCCCGCCAATGCCGGATGGCCGGGATGCGGGGAACCACCAACACGCCCAGCGCCAGGACGGCCAGCACTCCGGCCACAATCATGCTCTCAAAGAGAAAAGGACGCTGCCACCACCTTCTTGGCCCGGATTCGCCAGCAGGAAAACGCTTGAAAAAAAAGCTCATGGTTGATGCGGCTCCGGTAAGGCGACTGGAGCGGATGAGAAATTCGGATCATCGGGCGCCTCCCGCTTCAAAAAGTTCTCCAGAAAAACCCACGCTTTTTCAAAATTCCCGTTCTCCCATTCGATCCGCCCCAACAAATACCAAGCCTGCGGCGGGGCGTTATGTTGCCTGATCACAGAACGCAACATGCTCTCGCTCGAAGCGATTTTTCCCGCCCGCCACTCCTGGGTAGCGAGCTCCAGTGTCGAGAGCATATCCCAATTAGGCCTCCAAGCCGCGAGGACTTGAGGACTGTAATCAGAGGAGGCGGAAGGAAAGATCGGACTCAATTTCTCGATCACAATCCTCCCTGCCCGCTCAAAATGCCAGTTTTTTGCCGCCCATTCCGCCTGCGCGCGCGCCGCCACCTTCGGATGCTCGGGCACTTGTCGTGAGATCATGTCGCCCTCTTTCTCCCCTAGACGGGAATCAACCAGCAAAAAGAGACGGCCTACCGTATCCGCAGAAAGCGGCTCATCCGGTCGAGCCTCGCGCAGTGCCAGAAACCGATTTAATTCCGCTCCCAGCATGGCATCCACGACAAACTCCATCCGCACGACCTGAATGGCAGCGCTCCGCACCGGCAGTGCCATCAGCGCGGCAAACTGCTCCGATTGATCCCGGCTGGCGTGCAAACTTTCCCGGAATCGGCGGGGTGCGTCCTCCAACGGTGGGCGCTCCATCGCCACCTCGACCGCTCGTGCCGCCTGCACCGGATGCTGCACGCGCGACCAAGCCGCGAACGCACGCATAGGTGGAAGGGGCGAGTGCGGGTCCAACCTGTAGAGCAACTCAAACGCACGCTCGCCTTCTTTCCAGTTCCGCTCGCGGAGAGCCTGGTGCGCGAGGGCTTCCACGCAGCGATCATCAAGCGGACGGTAGCGCAACCACGCCCGAACGTCTTCCCCGTGCGGCGGGTGTTCGAGCGAGAAATCATCTCCTATCGGTCGCGGAGACCTCGATGGGAAAGATGCCAACTGCCATGCCATCAATAGGGCCAATCCCGTCATCACGGCGCGCCCTCCCCAATAAATGCCCACCCGTTTTCTTTCCACTCCTCCCCGGCCCGTCATTATCACAACCGCAAATCCCACCACCGGCGCATGCATCGGCACATCAAAGCACCCCTGAGTCGCCACCGCCGCCAAACAGCCGATCGCTGCCGCAGCCGGAGCATTCAACTCCGGATCCTCCTTGCGCCGCCGCCACCAGCTTTGAGCCAGCCCGCCCACGAGGAGTAGCATGAGTAAACCGGTAAACAGACCAGATTCGGTTACCAGCCAAAGCCAGTCACTCTCCGGATGCCAGGCACGATAACCCTCCCCCAACGCTCGACGAAAAAACGGAAAGACCGCTTCAAAACTTCCCATCCCACCCCGACGAAGGGATTGTCTCCGATCATCCGCCATGCATCCGCCTGTACCTCCCACCGAAACGTCTCCGATCGACTTGCCAACCCGACGAGGCGCTGCCCTGTTTGCGTTCCTCCCAGCAACAAGATGCTCACACCGCCCGCCATCCCGATCGCAAAGACAACCATCGGCAACGTCCTGCGAGTCCACCAACTCAGCAAGCCCAGCGCAACCGCGCCGCCAACTCCGGCGGCCAGCAATCCTCCCCGCGAACCCAGCGAGAACAAAGCCACCATTCCCATGGCCCCGCCGACCAGCCAGGCCGACACTCGCCAACGATGCCCCCGATTCGCACTTAACGCATAGGCCAAGGCGGCAATCACAGCCAAGGCTCCGATCATCGATGCTTGATTGCGCGTACTAAACATGGCTCCCAACTCGCTGGCAAACGGCTCCTGCCATCTTGCTTTGTCCCAGCGCGCAAAAGCCAACGCCCCTGAAATCAACATCAAAAAAATCGCACCCGCCGGGCGAAAAATCCGCTCCTCCGCACCGCTCCACCCTTGCCCCGCTATCCACCAGAGAAACATCAATCCGGAAGCATAGATCAGGTACTGTCGCACCAGTAAAAATGGCTGCGGCGTCACATATCCTCCCAAGCTTGCACCCATGGCCTCTTCAAGCTCGAGACGCCACGCTGGCACACCCATCCACGCCACCGGCAGCAGCCCCAGCAGTGGCATGATCAGCAACAACACCAAACTCCCCTTGAGCCAGCCTCTCAACGCAAATTTCGGGGGCCAGAGCCACCACAAAGCAAAGACAGTCACGACGATTCCCGACAGGAAAAATTGCGGGCCCAGCATCGCCAATCCGCAAGAAAAGCCTGGCAACAAGCCGGGCCAGGTCCTCAGAAAATTCTCCCAAGCCGTCTTTCGACCGCTTCGACGAAGCCCCACTTCATGCATCCTCCGTTTGTTATCAAGCTCCCCCACAATCTTCGAGCGATTAAATCCAAGATTCCTAAACCTCGACGATCTCCTGCCAAGCCGTTACCCATATGTTGGTATTTCATCGGCCGCCAGCACACACCCAAACCCATCCACTGGTTTTTCTCTTTCATCAGAATCACCACGGGCGGCAGCTTGTGAAATCCTCCCGCTATGACCCATCACTTTCCCACAAGCCGGCCCGTTCAACCCGAGCTTATTGTCGAAGCAGGTCGCACCGAGCGCCATTATTGGCGGGATCTTTGGCACTATCGCGAGTTGCTCTACTTTCTGGCCTGGCGCGACATCCTCGTTCGGTACAAACAAGCCGTCGCCGGCATAGCCTGGGCTGTCGTACGCCCGCTCGTTACCATGGTCGTCTTCACGGCCATCTTCGGCCTGCTGGGAAGATTTCCCTCTGGCGGAGTGCCCTATCCCATTCTCGTTTTCACCGCCATGCTCCCGTGGCAATTTTTCGCCAGCGCCCTCTCCGATTCCAGCGGGAGCCTTGTCGGAAACACGAACCTGATTTCCAAGGTCTATTTCCCCCGTCTCATCATCCCCGTCAGCGCCATCATTGTCAGCTTCGTTGATTTTCTTATCACGAGTCTGATTCTTGTCGGGTTGATGGCCTGGTATCATTTTCTCCCCGATGCCCGCATCATCACTTTGCCATTTTTTATCGCCGTAGCCTTCGCGGCAGCTCTGGGGCCGGGACTTTGGCTGACCGCACTCACCGTCAAGTACCGCGACTTTCGGTTTGTCACACCCTTCATCGTCCAGATCGGACTGTACATTTCTCCTGTCGGCTATTCCAGCGACCTCGTGCGGGAACGCTTCGGCGAGACAGTCTTCCAACTCTATTGCCTGAATCCCATGGTCGGTGTGATCGACGGATTTCGGTGGGCCGTCCTTGGCGGGAAATACCAGATCAATTGGACCGGCTTTGGACTATCCCTCGCCATCGTGGCTCTGCTGCTCGTGACCGGCATTCGCTACTTTCGGCAAACAGAAAAACGCTTCGCCGATGTCATTTAAATCCGTGCAACACCCCCTCATCAAAGTCGAAGGCGTTGGGAAACAATACACCATCGGCCACGAGAACGTGGGCGGCAGCCTGCGCGAGCGTATTCACGATACCGCCACCGCGATCTTCCGGCCGGGTACCCGCAAGCCAAAATCGGAAACTTTCTGGGCTCTGCAAAATATCAACTTTGATGTCCATCCCGGCGAGGTGCTCGGCATCATTGGCCGCAATGGCGCAGGCAAGAGCACGTTGCTGAAGATCCTTTCCCGCATCACCGAGCCCACCACGGGACGCGTTACTCTGCGCGGTCGTGTCGCCTCGCTCCTCGAAGTAGGCACAGGGTTTCATCCCGAGCTCACCGGTCGGGAAAACATCTTCCTCAATGGAACGATCCTCGGCATGACCCGGGCGGAAATTCACGCCAAGTTCGACGAGATCGTCAGTTTCGCCGAGGTCGAGCGCTTCCTCGACACTCCCGTAAAACGCTACTCCAGCGGCATGTATGTGCGCCTCGCTTTTGCAGTCGCCGCCCACCTCGATCCGGAGATTCTCATCGTGGATGAAGTTCTCGCTGTCGGCGACGTTGCCTTCCAAAAAAAATGCCTGGATCGTTTGCAAGCCATTGCCGGCGACGAGCAGCGTGCCGTCCTGCTGGTTTCGCACAATCTCAATGCCGTGCTGCAACTTTGCACCAAAGTCCTCTTTCTCGCTGACGGCCAACTCCGGGCCTCCGGGGATCCTGCGGACGTCGTGCGCGGCTATTTTGGTTCCTTAAAGCCCACCACCCCGGTCACCTCGCTCGCGCTATTGCCGCGCAGCGGTGCTTTGCATGGCGCCGCCCGCCTGCTTTCCGCGCGCCTGGCCGATGCGGAGAAATCTTCCGATTGGCAAATCCCTTTCGGCCATCCCATCTCTCTCGAGTTTCGGATTTGTGTCACCCGCCGACTCGATGAGCTCGAGATCGGCCTTGGCCTGTTTCATTTACAGGGCTTTGAGCTCTGTTCGAGTCTGAGTTCGTGGAGCCACCCCCTCGGGCCGATCGAAGCCGGGGACTATCAGCTGAAAATAAGCTATCCCACCCTGCCCTTGTTGCCGGGCACCTACCGCATTGGCGTCGGTCTCCGCTCCGAACGGGATCTCGAAGACTACCTGCCTGAGGCCTTTGAATTGGAAATTACCGAATCTCCGCTTTCCGCCCGTCGGAAGCTCTCCTCCGTTCGCGGCGCTCTCGCCTTCGAAATTACCGCCACCCTCCAGCCCATCCCCGAGACTCCATGATCACCCGCTTGCACAATGCCTTCCATCACGCCCTGATCGGCTGGAAAAAACAGCCTCCCGTTCACGGACGCTCCTGGACTCCCTCCTGGCTTCCGCCCGAGATTACCATTGGCTGCGAAGCCGATGCCCATCCGCATTCTCCGGAAGAAAAGGCCGAACTCTTCCTCTCTCACAATACCGGATCCACCGAAATTGAGACGCTGAACTGGCTGCATGCCACGATCTGCCTGCTCAAGCCAGCCTGCCTTCTCGAAACAGGTGCCTTGGATGGTCTTGGCACGATCGCCATGGCTTCCGCCTGTCGAGACAACGGCCTCGGCCGCGTTCATTCCGTGGAGATCGATCCTCACGCTTGCGAGCGGCTCGCCCGGAGGTTGCGGCGCCATGGCTTGGCGGAATTTGTCGAAATCCATTGCTCGGATTCCCTCCAGTTTCTCCGTGAAACCGACCTTTCCTTCGACCTCGGTTTTTTTGACAGCCTCTCCGATATTCGGGCCGAGGAATTTCGCATCATCAGCGAGAGGGGTAAATTTCGCGGCGTCGCCGCATTTCACGACACCTCTCCCCACCGTACCAAGATCCTCCTAACCGAACCCACTCCGGAGGTCCAAGCCGAATATCGCGCGCGGCTTCAGCAACTCGCGCGCTTAGCTCAGCATTCCGGCTCGTTCGAGACACACCTTTCGCGAGGGCTCTTCGTCATTTTTCCCCAACCAGGCTCGCCGACGAACCTTTGACCCAGCGTCACACAACCGCTTTGGCATGACAAAAAAATCACCTTCCGTTCTGCACCAGAAAATTTCCCGCGTGCGCAGTTTCTTCATCCGCGCCATTCGCCGTCGCTTGGGAAAATACTTCACCCCGCGCAGCGTGGAGGAGTTTGACCAAATGGCCGACCGATTTGGCGGGCACTTCCAATTTCGGATGGATATTGATCCCGCCTCCCATTGGAACTCGCCTGGCTTCCTGAAAATTTTCGGAGGATTCCAACCGCCGGGAGAGTCTCGTCCGCTCCGTCGGTCTGGCAATGGGGATCGGGTCCGCTCGGATATGCTTCTCCTTCTGCTCCGGGAGATCACTGTGAGGAAGATCCCCGGCGCCCTGGCGGAACTCGGCGTTTATCAAGGCGACTCGGCCACCCTGCTGCATCACTACTGCCCGGAGCGACGCCTCTATCTCTTCGACACTTTTGCGGGCTTTTCGTCGAACGATCTCGCCAAGGAATCCATCGATCTCCACTTCAATCAACAGCAACAATTTACCGACACCGGAGTCGATCTCGTGCTGCGACGGATTGGTTCCAACTCCGACAATTTAATTGTCGTTGCAGGCTGGTTTCCTGCCTCCGCCTCGGAGCAAGCTCTCGCCGAAACCTATGCCTTCGTCCACCTCGATGCCGATCTCGAGGCTCCCATCTCCGCCGGGCTCGAATTTTTCTGGCCCCGGCTTTCTCCCGGCGGTTTCGTCGTCGTGCATGACTACAACGCATGGCCTGGCACCCGTCTTGCCGTGGATCAATTTCGCGAACGAGAGCGCCCCGTCGCCATTCCCCTCGCCGACAAATCCGGCTCCATTGTTCTCGTCAAACCCGAAGCGATCTTGCCCGCGTAAACTTCCTTTCTTCGGCGGCACCGCGCCACCCTCATGGTTAAATTCATTCGCCGACTTTGGGCGAGCGCCTACTGGCTGCCTCGGGACCTTCACCTGCTCTGGCAGGCCCGCTTTCCCAGCCACATCATTTACTGCGGCGGCCAGGGATTTGGGGACGATTTACTTCTTACGACCGTACTCGAAGAACTGCGTCTTCGTGGTCATAAACGCCTCGCCGTGATCTCGCGGCATGAGGAACTCTTTCAGCCTGCCCAACCGGAAATTCGCTTTTTTCCCGAGACATGGCGCCTTCTCGATGCCGCCCGGCTTAGCGGTGCCCATTGCCTTCACCCCAAATATTTGCTCGAGGCGGCCGGTCCCGACCGAGACCAGCCGGCCCACATGCATATCATCACGGCCATGTGTCAGTCGGCCGGCCTCAAGGGGAAAGTAAACCTCAAGCCCCATCTCCATCTCCAACCGGACGAGCGAACGGCTGCATCACCTTTCCAAGGCATGATCGCGATCCAATGCTCATCGCCCTCCACCCTGCCCCAACTACCGCTCAAACACTGGTCCGTCGAGGGCTACCAGGCCGTGGTGGATTTACTGACTCCACGATTCAACTTTGTGCAGCTCGGCTCTGCCGCAGAACCACTGCTCAGCGGTGTTCGTGATCTCCGGGGACGCACTTCCATTCGAGAGACAGCCGCGATCCTCGCCAATGCCCGCGCCTATGTCGGTTACGCCGGCTTCCTTATGCACCTTGCCCGTGCCGTCGATTGCCCCTCGGCCATCGTCTTTGGGGGACGCGAGCATCCAAGCCAGTCGGGCTACGCCTGCAATGAAAACGTATTTACCCCTCTCCCCTGTTCACCGTGCTGGCAGCGACAGCATTGCGATTTCGATCACACCTGCATGACCCGGATCACACCGGAGCTCGTGGCCGCAGCCGTCGAGCGTTGCGTCGCATATACCAGCCGCCCTTTGCCGGTGGAGACAGCCGAAATTCCCATCGATCGGAATCCTTTTCCCCTCCCCTCCCCAACTTTCATTTAGTGACATCCTCACTCCTTTTTCCATGACCCCTGCCTCCCCTCCTCGCAGTACGGGATTCCTCGAACCCGCCCTCGATGGCCTGCGTTGGTTTGCCGTCGCCTTGGTGCTCATCGCTCATTTCATTCCTCGTCTGGCCGACTACAGAGTCTGGGGAACCTACGGCGTAAATCTCTTCTTTGTCCTGAGCGGGTTTCTCATCACCACGATTCTCCTTCGGGCCAAAGAGCGGCTTGATGCCGGCACCAGTGGAACTCTCCGCGAACTGAAGCGATTCCACGTGCGCCGGATTTTTCGCCTCTGGCCGGTTTACTACGTCGTGCTCGCCCTCGCCTTCATCGCAAATATCGAGGCCACGCGAGCCTCGATCTGGTGGCATGTTTTTTTTCTGTCGAACGAGTACATCATCCATCTCGGAGCTTGGCCGGGAATCCTATCCCACCTCTGGACTCTCGCCGTGGAGCAACAATTCTACATTCTGTGGCCGCTGGTTGTTTTCTGGATTCCCACGCGCATGCTCCCATGGGCCATCGCTTCGCTGCTCGTCATCGGTCCTCTGGCCAGAGGACTCCTCTGGGCGTTCACGAATCAGCCACCTTCCATAATCATGATTCATTTTCCCTGCTGCCTCGATATCTTCGGAGCCGGAGCAGCCCTGGCCTGGCTGCGCGTCTCGCCCCGGGGCCTGGCCCGTTTTCAGCCGGTTTTTCTTGGGGCAGCTTTGGTTTTGCTCGGTTGGTTCCTGCTCGCAGCTGGTTTAAATATCGGGGCCCGTCTCCCTGATCATTGGATTATTTATGATTTCACCATCCAAGCTCTCGGCTTCGGGGGCCTCGTGGCGCTCGTTCTTGTGCGCCCGACCAGCCGCTTGACCTCTTTCCTTCGTTGGGCTCCGTGGGTTTACCTCGGAACAATTAGTTACAGCATCTATCTCTTGCACAATTTCATGCACCGCATCGCGCCCGGGCTTCTCCGCCACACCTTGGGATTCAGCTATTTCTCCAACGAATGGGCCCACTTCGTTTACCTCAGCACGCTTTCTCTTCTAACCGCATCGCTTTCGTATGTCCTTCTGGAGAAACCAATCCGGAATCTCGGGCACCGACTCGCCCCCTGATTTCCGGCATGAAAGACTTCGCCCTGCCCCCAGCGGTTACCGTCATTCTCTGCACATTTAATCCCCGGTCGGATTATCTGGACCGGACGTTGGCCGCCCTCGCCCGGCAAACCCTGCCAACCATTTGTTGGGAAATCCTCCTCATAGACAACGCCTCCTCGCCGGCCGTGCAGGTTGACTTGTCGTGGCATCCTTCCGCTCGCGTGATCCGCGAAGAGGAGATCGGCCTCACCGCCGCACGATTACGAGGCATCGCCGCGGCTCGCGCCGAGCTGCTGGTCTTTGTCGATGATGATAATCTTCTCCACCCCGACTACCTTTCGACTGCTCTCGCTCTGGCCGAAACTTCGCCTAAGCTGGGCGTGTGGGGTTGCGGAGATTTCACGCCGGAATGGGAATCTCCTCCTCCCGCCGGATTTGAGGAATACCTGCGCTACTTGGCCGTTCATAAAGCGGCACGCGACCGCTGGTCCGACAAGCCCTTCGATTACGAAGCGACCCCAGCGGGAGCAGGTCTTTGCGTTCGCACCTCGGTCGCCCGCCACTACGCCGCCACGGTCGCTGGCGATCTCCGTCACAAACAACTCGGGCGCTTGGGGGATGTTCTTTCCGGCTGCGAAGACTTCGATCTGGCCTTCACCGCCATCGATCTCGGCCTTGCCACCGGGGTCTTTACCAAGCTCGCCCTCACCCATTTAATCCCGCGAACTCGCGTGATGGAACCCTATCTCCTGCGCCTCATTGAAGGACACGCCTCGTCCACCGTCCGCCTCCACTTCCTTCGCGATCCAAATTTTTCCCCGCCGAAACACGGCTTGCTCGATCGGATTCGGGCCTGGCGCTGGCAATGGAAATTGAAAGGGACCGCCCGAAAAATTTATGACGCCCATCGGCGGGGAGAACGCGCCGCCTGGGCCGCGATCCTGGCGACGGGTTCCGATCCTTCATGACTTCCCCCGCGCGGATTCTTCTGGTCTCCGACACTCTGCCCATCGATGACATCGGCAGTCACATTATCTTCCGCCGCCACTTGCAGCCACTGCTGGAACGAGGCTGGCGTCTCACCGTCCTGAGCGGAGCGCAGCGGCCCGAGGACTGTTTCTGGGAGCATATCCAGCTTCCTCGACGACTCTGGTGGTGGCCTCCCGTGCGGCATCGCTTCCTGCCCTCCGTTCGCTTGCGCCTGCGACTCTGCGCTGCGTTTCTCGCCCGGCAGCTTCCGGCCCGTAACGAGCCCTGCCTCGTGCTCGGAAACCTCTGGGACAATCAGTGCCTGCTTGCCGCCCATCTGGCCGCCACACATTGCTGGCCCATGGGCCTTTTTTTTCACGACGATGAAATCGCCTGGTGCGGCCGATCCCGATTTTTGGAATGGAAACGGCATGTTGTGACCACCGCCGCCACGCGGATTTGGTCGGTTTCCGATGCCCTCGTCGC
The DNA here is from genome assembly GCA_041746635.1 of Terrimicrobiaceae bacterium. Classification (GTDB taxonomy): domain Bacteria; phylum Verrucomicrobiota; class Verrucomicrobiia; order Chthoniobacterales; family Terrimicrobiaceae; genus CAMASH01. The sequence continues at coordinate 49,516 of JBGTGQ010000015.1, forward strand.
GCAGTTGCCAAAAACGCTGCAAGCCCGTTGCGGCATTCTGCGTCCCCTGCCCACGTCCCGCCGGCGCACTCCAGCCCGCTGGCGGGAGACCTACGCCAGCGGACCTTGCATCGGCTACGCGGGAAAAACCTATGGAGCATTTCAAAAACTCCTCATCACCCTGGCCCGTCAACTTCAGTCCGTCTCGGGCTCCTTGTTTGTCATTACGGATCCCGCCAACGCCCGCTTGCTAGATCAGTGCGAACCAAATTTTTTCACCAGGCCGTTTCTGCCCGCCGACGCTGCCCTGGATGCCGTGCAGGAACGCTGCTCCGCATTGCTCGTCGCATATCCACTCGACTATGCGGGAGTCGAGACGGCCTGGCAGGCTCTTGATTCCAGCTTTCCCAGCAAGCTTCCCGAATACTCACAAACCGGCTTGCCGCTGGTCTTGATCGCCAGAAAAGCAACGGAACTGGAACACTGGTGTCTTCAGAAACCGGAGTCTCCCTTTTTCTCTTCTTTCGATACTCCCTTGCTCATCGAGCATCTCGGGAACCTTCGCCAGCGCAGTTACTGGGAGCAGTGCGCCGCCTGGACCCGCAGCCTTGCCGCGATGGAATTCGATCCCGCCCGGATTCAGGAAATGTTCGAGGCTGATCTACGCACAATGCTCCAGAACAAATCCTTTCCGTTAGATCCCCCGTACTCCGCCATTTCCCGATTTCCAGGCGGATAATCTTCCTCTATTTTTCCTCTCCATGCCTCGCTTACGTCGGCTGTTTGAAAAGGCTCTCCAGCGTGTCCGCTTGGCGTGGCTTGTCCTCACGACATTCGAGGACATTCACCAGCGTTCCGGGGTACGGATCAGCTTTTCCCAGGATGGAGAAGACTTGATTGCCTGGTCTCTCCTCAGCCACTTGGGCATTACCCGTCCCCGCTATCTGCTTGGCTTGGGTTACGTGCTGGCTGCCGAGACCAGCGTCAACGCGCTCCTCGTCGAGTGGTCCTACCGTCGCTCTGAGCCATGACGGAAATTTCGCTCATCCTTCCCACCAGAAATCCTCACGCCGGACGCTTGCGTCGCACTCTCGAAGGTCTGGCCAGCCAAACCCTGGATCACTGCCTCTGGGAAATTCTGATCGTGGATAATGGCAGCGAGCCAGCGATCGATCTACCCCCCCTGATCTCCGGCCTCATTCTCCCTGCCCTTCGCTGCGTACGGGAATCCGAGCCCGGGCTTACCGCCGCGCGCCTGCGCGGCGTGGCCGACAGTCACGGCTCGATTCTTGTTTTTGCCGATGACGACAACGTGCTCTGCCCGGGTTATCTCGCCGCGATGCGGGAAATCTTCTCAGAGCACCCCTCCTTGGGCATCGCCGGTGGAGAAATCCAACCGGAATGGGAAATTTCTCCACCTCTCTGGACAAAGGAATTCCACAGCCTGCTCGCGCTTCATAATTACGGCCCGATCCCACTTATTGCCAAAGGAGGCAAAGACGCCCGGTGGCCGGACTTCGCTCCGGTAGGTGCCGGATTGGGAATTCGTCGCGCCGCCACCACGGCCTACACCGCAGCGCTGCGGGCGAATCCCAGCCGTCGGCAGTTTGATCGCCGCGGTAGTTCTCTCCGCTCCGGTGGAGACAACGACTTCGTATTCACCGCTCTGCATGCGGGATGGGATCTTGGCTACTTCCCGGTTCTTTCGCTCATTCACCTCATCCCGGCGAATCGAATTCAGCCGGGCTATCTTGCGACCTTGAATGAGGAAATCCAGCGCTCGTGGGTGCAAGTACTCGACACGCACCATCAGTGCCCCTGGCCTGCCATTGCCCGGTGGACTGTGCCGCTGCGCAGCGCTCGCGCATGGTGCCGCGGGCAAGCCTGGCGTTCACCGGGCAACTACGTCCGCTGGCGCGGCCTTCATGGCCGGTTTCGCGGCCAAGCCGAACTCTCCACTTCCCCTCGTCGATGAACCCACTTCCCCGCTGGCTGCGCCTCGGCTCTCACGCTCCTCGCCTTTCGCTCCTGCTCCTGCGCTGGGGCATACCTCGGCGCGCCTTGCTCTTCGGCCCGTTAAGCCTGGGCGACGATCTGTTATGCACTGCGGTGCTTCGGGAAGCCCGCCAGCGCGGCCAACCCTTCAGTATGTTTACTGCTCAGGCGGAACTTTTTGCCGGCAATGCAGATCCCCTGCGCCTGCTGCCCATCGATAATTATCACGTCGCCGCAGTGCGAAGGCTGGGGGGAAAAGTCATACAGCCTTACTATCTCACGACAGACCCCACTCATCCGGACCGCGATCTTTTTCCACCCCGTCACATCATCGCCGAAATGTGTCGCCTGGCCGGATTGCGGGGAACGGTGACGTTACGTCCCTACCTCCATTTGACGGATGCCGAACGCACTCGCGGCGCGATCCATACCCGACAGATCGCCATTCAGAGCTCCGTCGCCGCGGCGGCGATTCCGTACGCAAACAAAGACTGGATCTCCGGTCGATTTGCTGAAGTGGCCCGCAGACTTCGTCCGGAAATCAAACTCGTGCAAATCGGCTCCCGTTCCGATCCGGCCCTGCCGGTGGACACCGACCTGCGGGGGAAAACCACCCCGCGCGAGGCCGCGGCGGTGCTGGCAGGTTCCGTTGCATTCGTGGGCCTGGAGGGATTTCTCGCTCACCTCGCTCGGGCGGTGGAATGTCCATCAGTCGTGGTTTTTGGAGGACGCTCCCGGCCCGAAACATTTGGCTACTCCTGCAATCGAAATCTCTTCGGATCCGTTTCCTGCGCACCCTGCGGCTTGCGAAATTCCTGCGCCTACTCCCGCCAATGTCTGGACATCATTTCCAGCGATGACGTGATCGCTGCCGCCCGCGATTTGCTCGACCGAACCCCGGGCCCCCTCGCCACCGACACGGCGGAGATCTCATGACGCCACCGGATCTCTCGGTCATCATCCCGGTCTTCAACCGGGGCGACCTCATTCGCTACACCCTGGAAAGCGCACGCCGCGCTTCTCAGGGACTTCCTGTCGAAATCATTGTGGTCGACGACGGTTCGGTCCCGCCTGCATCAGAAATACTCGGTCGGCTTGGTTTCACGCCCGACATCCTCATTCGTCAGGCCAATCAAGGTCTGCTCTTCGCCCGTCTCGCCGGCTTGGAGCGAGCCACCGGCCAGCATGTCCTTTTCCTTGATTCCGATGACTTGGTGAGCGCGGATAAATTCCGCCTTCAGCTCTCCGCGATGGCGGCCAGCCATGCGGACATCAGCTACAGTGACTGGGGTCAGGTCGCGCTCGAAGGCGCGTGGGACGACCTGCATTTTGTGCCCGATCCCCGCTGCCTCGACACGACCGATACCGCAGAGTTCTTTATCCGGGTCCAACCACCACCGCATAGCCCGATCTTTCGTCGCGACTACCTGCAACGCGTAGTGCAGCAGGCATTTTTTCCACCCGATCCGGCTTATAATCTCGTGGCGGAAATATGGTTCTACCACAATGCGGCCCCGCGGGACGGCCGCGTCGTCAAAGTGCCTGGCTTTCATACCTGGGTCGGAACCCATCCCGCCTCACGACTGACGAATCACTGGGAAAAACTCGGTCTTGCCTCGCTCTCGGTCATGGAAGCTTTCTCACTCTCGTGCCCGCGTGCGCCGGAAACCCAATCTGCTCGTCGCCTCGTCGGAGAGGCCGCCTTTCGGGCATGGCGCCGTCTCCCTCGGGGGTTTTCGCGGGACTTCGAGCGTCGTCTTCTCACCATCTGGCGTCAACTTGCTCCAGGTTTTTCGCCCGCGCTGGGAGGCGGGTTATTTGCAAGTATCGCCCGGGTCGTCGGCTCCGAGTGCGCCGGTCGCCTTTTCCGTCAATGGCAGGCTCCTTCTTACAAGCACTGCCGCACCCTCGATCCCGCAACCCTTGATGCTCTGCGCCGGGAAATTGCCTCGGCATCTCCATCATGAGCCTGCCCGGTCGCATTCTCTACCAGACTTGGCATCGGCCCTGGAGTGCCGTGCGCCTCTCCCTGCGTCAGGGCGGGCCATGGGCCGTCCGCGAGACCGCGCGCCAGCGTCGGGAAATGGAAGTCGCGGCAACCCTCCTTCCCCCCCTTCCCACCAGGACCTCATCCCCTCACACGCTCAGAGTCCATTTACTCACCGGCCAGCGTCATGCCTTTCAAACGGCGTTTTGTCTGCATTCCCTGGCGCGTTACTGCTCCGTTCCCGTTCACGCTGAGATCTATGACGACGGCACCCTCGACCCTGCTTCGGCAGACCTCCTGCGCCGCCTCTCGCCCGCGCTTTGCATCCACGACTTCGCCACCCTCCGCACTCGACTCGATGCCTTTCTGCCTGCCAAACGCTTCCCCGTTTTGCGCGAACGCTGGCTGCTCTACCCCCATATTCGCAAACTCATCGACGTCCATCTCGGTCACGTCGGCTGGCGACTCGTCCTCGACTCCGATCTTCTCTTCTGGCGCGAACCTCGTTTGCTTCTCGATTGGGCCGCCCAACCCGACCGGCTGCTGCACGCCACCGACTGCACCGAAAATTACGGATACTCCCGTCCGCTCCTTGAGCAAATCGCCGGAGGCCCTGTTCCCGCCCTCGTCAATGTCGGCATCTGCGGTCTCCACTCTGAAAGCATCGACTGGGATTTTCTCGAATCCGCCGCCAAAACTCTTATCGCCGCCGAGCGCACCAGCTACTATCTGGAACAAGCCCTCGTTGCCCTTCTCGCCGCTGGCAGCGACCTTCGCGCCATCGCTCCACCCTCAGACTACATTACCCAGCCCTCGCTCCAGGAAATCATGCATCCGACAGCCGTCATGCATCACTACGTGGACACTTCCCGGACGAATTATTTTCGCCACGCCTGGCGCGCCGCATGACCCCTCTCGTCAGCATCCTCATCCCCGTCTTCAACGCTGCGCCATGGCTCGGGCAGACTCTCTCCTCCGTACTAAGCCAGACCTACCCGCACATGGAAATTATCGTCGTTGATGACGGCTCGACCGACGACAGCGCCTCCATTGCCCGAACATTCGAGTCGCGCGGCGTGCGCGTCGTCACCCAATCAAATCGCGGCGCTAGCGCGGCGCGCAACCACGCCTTCCGGCTCGCTCGCGGCGAGTACATCCAATTCCTCGACGCCGATGACATTCTCGACGCGAAAAAAATCTCCCTTCAAATGCAGCGGCTGCAATCCGCCGGTCCCCTTGCCCTCGCTTCTGCGGAGTGGGCGCGCTTCCGTCTCTCTCCTGACGAAACGGCCTTCCATTGCGAACCGAATTGGATCGACCTAAGCGGCGTGGACTTTCTCGTCCTTCACTTCCGCGAGGGATGGATGATGCCCCCCGCTGCCTGGCTTGCTCCCCGCACTCTGTTCGATGCGGTCGGGCCTTGGGACGAAACCCTCAGCCTCAACGACGATGGCGAATACTTCGCCCGCACCATGCTTCGCTCCAGTGGCATTCTCTTTTGCCCCGGAGCCCGCTGCCATTACCGTTCAGAGATCGCCGGAAGCCTGAGCTCCCGGAAAGACGCAACGGCTCTCGACTCCCTCTGGCGAGCTTCCTCCGCAAGCATCGAAGCCATGCTCAAGGCCGAGGATTCCCCCCGCACCCGGGGCGCCGCCGCTTATGGCTGGAAGCGTCTCGCCTATGACCTCCACCCCGGCGCGCCGGATCTCGTCAAACTCGCTCTCGCCCGCTGCGCCACTCTTGGTGGAGTAGGCCACTGGCTGCCCGCCAGCGGCCGGATTCGCTGGAGCGCACGCTTGATCGGATGGCGCCTCGCCAAACAGCTCTTTTCATGACCGACTCGTCGGCCCTCACTTTCGAAGATCTCGTTGCCACCTATGAAAATACCGCCACGCATAACACCAACGGACACAATCGCATCTTCGAACGACTGAGCTAATGGCCAGAGTTCGCGTTTTCCTCCTCACCCATCGTCGGCCGGTGTTGCTTCGTCGCGCCCTGCGCAGTCTTCTCGGTCAGACATTTTCCGACTGGATCTGCGAGTTGCACAATGACGCTCCCGGAGACGAATCCCCTCGCCAGGTGCTCGACGAGATCACCTGCGGCGACTCGCGTTTTTCCTACCACCCCCACGCGGACAATTGGGGTGCGGTGCAAAATTTTAACCACGCCTTTCAGGGCGGCCCCCATCCCTATGCCTCGCTTCTTGAGGATGATAATTGGTGGGAGCCGACCTTCCTCGACGAGGCCTTGCGCGTCCTCACCACCCAGCCCGAAATCGAGATGGTCTGGGCCAATCAAAAAATCTGGCAGGAAATGTCCGATGGAGAATGGCGAGACACCGGGAAAACTGTCTGGCCAATTTCCGCTGCGAGCGAGGTTATCCCTCTTTTTCGCTGGCCCGTGCTGCTCCAATCCTATGATGCGTTGCACGCCAATGGAGCCATGATCTTCCGAACCTCCGAAGACTCAACCACCGTGCCCTCCGAAACGCCCTTTGCCATCATCGAGCATGCCCGGGAAAGAATTTTCCGGGGAAGTCTCGCTCTGCTTCCCGCCCCTCTGGCTCACTACGCACTCACGCAGAGCACGGCGCGGGAGACGGATCGCACCGCAGTTTTGCAAGGCCAGCTCCTGATTACCGCCTCATTTCTTGCCACCGTTCCGCTCACCGACTCCGAGATCGAGGCCCTGTGGGAAGAATTGCGAACCCAACAACCGCCCTCGACGCCGATTCTCTTTCTTGCCGCCCTTTCCGGCGTTCAATCCTGGCGCATCTTGCGGCAGGCGCGCTTAAGCGATTGGGCACACTTTCTTCCGCAAGGCCTCGTGCGCCTTGGAATCAATTTCCGCGCTCTGCAATTCCGGAAGGCCTTCCCGGGAGTGTGGCAATGGCTTTGCCGGGAGAGCGAGGCTCGAACCAAGGAAGCTTTCGATCGCGGCTGCCGTTGCTCACCGCTTGTCCGAAAACAACTTCCTTAGGCTTTCGCGCATATGTCACCGGTCACGCTCCAAATCAATCTCGCACCATCCGACTATCGGCATGCGAAATACATCCTGCCTCATCAGATGCGAGTCTGGCGCGGCCAGGTCGCGGAGATCCTTCTCGTCATCGATCTACATCGCAGCTCCGGCCGGTTTTCCCATCGTTGGGAGGAAGGCCTCGAGCGGATCTTCACTCTCGCCCGCTCCATCGAAGGAGCTCGGGTCGTGACGGTGGACTACACCCCGCCGGCAGCTGCAGCCGTGGCAAAGGAGTTTTTCGGCGGAAGGCGCGTGCCAATCAAAGATCACCGGGGCGGTCCGTATTACGCCTATTTTTTCGGTCTGCACGCCGCCTCTCATCCTCATGTGCTGCACCTGGATGCCGATATGCTTTTTGGGGGTGGTTCGCCCACATGGATTGAGGAAGCACTCGATCTCTTGCGCTGCCAGCCCGATATCCTTGTCACCGCGCCTCTTCCGGGCCCGCCCTCACCAAGCGGCCGGCTTGTTGAGCTCGTTGCCAGGCCGCTGAATACCGACGGTTCCGCCTTTGATTTTCCCGAAATGAGCACACGGACTTTTCTTTTGGATCGCAACCGCTTCCGCGATCGCATCGGTGCCCTCCCTCCCACTCTCGCTCCCTTCAAAGCTTGCCTGCTCGCCTGGCTCGACGGGAATCCACCGCGGCAAATTCCCGAAATTCTCTTCACCCGAACCATGGCCCGCCATCATCTTCGGCGGGTGGATTTTCTCGGTGCTCCTGCCGGCATGTGGTCGCTCCATCCGCCTTATCGCTGCGAGGATTTTTACCGGCACCTCCCTGCCATCGTCGCCCGGGTCGAGTCTGGGGATGTACCAGCCGGTCAACTCGGTCATCACGATGTGAATGACAGCCTCGTCGATTGGACCGAAGCCCGAACGCTCCTCGCCACCCACCGCTGGTGGAATCGACTCGCCACTCGCTTGTTCACCGCTCGCAGATGAGTGCCGCCGCCCATATCCTCATCATCACTTCCGGCAATCTGAGCCGGAATCCCCGCCCGGTCAAAGAAGCCACCGCTCTTGCCCGTGCCGGTTACCGCATTACCGTATTGCACCCCAGTGAAGGCGAGCCATACGACGGTCTCGATACTCAACTCCTCGCCGGCCAAAACATCCGGCACGAAGTTCTCCATCCGCCTTCCGGAATGCTGCAGAGCCAAGTGCGACGTATCCGGCGCAAGCTCGCGGCTACGGCCGTGCCCTTCGGCTTGGAGACCATCTCGGCCATCGCCCCCGCGAGAGCCCTGCTGGCTCGGGCTCGAGCCCACCGTGCGGACCTCACCATTGTCCACAACGAGGTTCCGCTATGGGTGGGAATGAAACTCCTGAACGCAGGCCATCGTGTCGCGGCCGATATCGAAGACTGGTACTCCGAGGATTTGCAGGAGGAGGACCGCCGCCATCGCCCGTTGCGTCTGCTCCATCGCGTCGAAAGCGAAATCCTCACCCGCGCCGCCTATGTCACCACCACTTCACACCCCTTAAGCGCAGCCTTGCACCAGCGCTATGGCGGGACACCGGCGACGGTCGTCACCAATTCCTTTCCCTTGCAACCCGCCCCCGAGTTCCTTCGCGCGGACGATCACAGACCTTCCGCCTTTTTCTGGTTTTCGCAGACGATTGGGCCCGGCCGGGGAATCGAAGCCTTCACCAAAATTTGGTCCCAGCTCCATGCCCCCAGCCGCTTCGTTTTACTTGGCAGCCCAAAACAGGGTTTCGATCAGCACCTGCTTGCCTCCGTGCCTGTTGAAAAACGTTCGCAGATGCAGTTTCTTGCCGCCGTGCCGCCGCCCGAGCTTCACGCCCTCATTGCGCAGCACGACATTGGCCTGGCCCTGGAAGTCCCCACCATTCCGAGCCGTAATCTCACGATTACCAATAAAATTCTCCAGTATTTGAATGCCGGTCTGGCCGTGGTTGCTACGCCCACCGCAGGCCAGCAGGAAGTTCACCGTCACGCCCCCGACGCCATTACGCTTCTCGACCTCTCCGCCCCTCACGTTCTCGAGGAATTACTGCGCCACCCCGAGCGTCTCCAGACCGCGCGGCAAGCCGCGCGTCGCGCCGCTGAGGAAATTTATTGTTGGGAGCGGGAGGAGCCCAAGCTGTTGCGCCTCGTGCAAACCGCTCTTTCCTCGCGCTAATTTTCCCGCGCCATCAAAACCATCGATAATCCACACTGTTTCGCGTCCGCATGAAGCGCCTGCTCATCATCAGCCCGCATTTTCCCCCGATTAATGCGCCGGATATGCAACGCGTGCGGATGAGTCTGCCCTATTACGAGAGCTGCGGCTGGCAGGCCACCGTGCTCGCCGTGGATCCAAGATATGTGCGCGCGATGTCGGATCCTGCCTTGCTAAAAACGCTGCCCCCGTCGGTGCCCGTCCACTGGGCGAAAGCAATCCCGGCCTGGCTTGCCGGTTGTTTCGCCCTGGGCAGTCTGGGCATTCGTTCGTGGCTCCATCTCCTCGTCGCCGGCAATCGACTCCTGGCACAGGGCAATTTCGATCTCATCTTTTTTTCCACTACACAATTTTTCACCCTCACTCTGGGGCCGATTTGGCAGCGCCGTTTCGGCGTGCCCTATGTGATCGACATTCAAGATCCCTGGCGAACGGAATACTACGAACGCCCGGGTTCCAGCCCCCCGCCGGGCGGCTGGAAATATCAGTTCGCTCGAAGGATCGCCGAGTGGGGGGAGCCGAGAGCCTTCCGCTCTGCTTCCGGCTTCATGAGTGTCTCGGGCCATTACTTCGAGGAGTTGCGCGAATGTTATCCTTGGTTTGCGGAAAAACCCCAGGACACGATCAAATTTGGCGCAACCCGTGAGGATTTGAAGGCCGCTCAACACCTTCTCGCCACTCGTCACCCGCCTGCGCCGGGCTGTCTCGTTCGCCTTACCTATACCGGAGCCGCCGGCCCGGTCATGCCACATGCCATCAACGTGTTGTTTGCCGCCGTTCGCCAGTATCGCTCCCTCCATCCCGAACGCGCAAAAAATCTCCGCCTCTCATTTATTGGCACGAGTTACGCTTCGGCGAAACGGGCGCAAAACTCCATTCTCCCTATCGCGAACATGTTCGGGCTCGCGGATATCACGGAGGAGGTTCCCATGCGAATCGGGCACATCGAAAGCATCGCGCACCAACTCCAATCGGACGCTCTGCTTTTATTCGGGTCAAGCGATCTGGCCTATTCCCCATCGAAAATCTACGGCTACTACCTCGCGGGCAAGCCCATCCTCGCAATGGCATTCCAAGATAGCTGTCTTGAGAGCATTCTCCAGGAACTGGACTGCGCCACCATCGCCTCCTTCACCGAGAATGGCCCCAAGAATGCCGCCATGGCCACGATCATCACCTTCCTTGATCATGCGATGGAGGGATTCGTCCATTACTCCCACCCCAAAAGGAACGATATCTTCTTCGACGAGCAGTACTTATCGGAACAAAATACCCGCCGCCAAGCCGCGCTCTTCGACCAAGCGCTCGAGTTCGCCCGCAGTCAGGTTCGATAACTCCCATCTCCCGCACATGAAAATTGATATCGTAATGGGTTTTTTTCTTCCCGTGCCGGCACGGGCTGGTGGTGCTATGGAAAAAATCCATCTCGCCCTTGCTACGCGATTCGCCGGACAGGGGCACGACACGACTATTTACTCCCGCCGATGGATCGGACTGCCCAATGCGGAATGCGAAGGGCACTTGCACCACCATCGCCTTCCTGGGGCCGACCACCGCCGCTCCCGCATCCTCAATCTGTGGCAGGATCTCTTATGGTCCCTACGGATCCTGGGAGCGATTGACGATCCCGACATCATCGTTACCAACTCCGTCTTCTTCCCCATCCTTTATAAATGGCTTCGCCCCCGGCAGGGCAAGGTGATCGCTTGGATCGCCCGCATGCCCAAGGGGCAAATCCGGCTCTACGGAAAAGTCGATCGGCTCATTGCTCCCAGCGAAGCCGTGGCGCAACAAATTCTAACGGAAAACCCCGGTCTCCGCGACCGCATCCTCCGAATCCCGAATCCCATCGATTGGGCGCGGCTGGCCACGACACCTCGACGCCCTTCGGCGAAAGTCACGCTCGGCTATGTCGGACGAATTCATCCGGAAAAAAATCTGGCAACACTGCTGGACGCGATCTCCCGGCTACCCTCGGAATCCCTGCCCGACTGGGAGTTGATCCTCGTCGGTCCATCCGTGATCTCGGCGGGCGGTGGGGGTTCCCGGCATCTGCAAGATCTTCGGGCGTGTGTGCCACCCGAGTTGGCCGGACGCGTGCGATTCCTGCCTCCCGAGTTCGATCCCGACACCCTGGCCGCTATCTATGCGGGCATCGATATCTTTTGCTACCCGAGCAAGGCGGAATTGGGCGAAGCCTTGAGCCTCGCGCCCCTCGAGGCGATGGCAGCGGGAGCAGTCCCCGTGCTTTCCCATCTCGATTGCTACCGGGAATTCATCGTCGAGGGCGAGAACGGCTTCCTTTTTAACCATGCCTCGCCGGAAGCTCCAGCCCAACTCGGCGCCATCCTCTCCCGCTTGATTCGCGAGCGTGACACCCGCAACACCGTCGCCACAGCGGCCCGCAAAACCGCGCAGAATTACGACTACAATCGCATTGCCCATTTGCTCCTCCTTCATTTTTCCGCCATAATGAAGAGATAGAATGGAAGCTCTTTCTGATTCCACCGAGCCCCTGCCGCCGACTGAACGCCGCCGGGCGGTCCGACCCGTGGCCCGGGCGCGTACTGCACGGCCAGCCGCCATCAGCCATCCCGGGAATTTCCGGGCCCTGCAACGGACGCTTATTACCGGAGTGGGACTCTATCTCGCTTTTGCCCTTTATATTGCCTTTGGCAAAGACCAATTGCTGGAAGCAGTTTGCGGCACCACCGTAATACTCCTCGCTCTCATTCCCACCATTCTCTGGGTAACCGGTCGCGCAAAAGGATATCCCCTGCTGCCCCTATTTTGCTTTTGTTACACTTATACCTTCGGCATCCAGTTTTTATGGAATGTCAGTATTTTGCGCTCGGTAGGGCACGGTGATCTTATCTTTGCCTGTCTCTCCCTTTGCGCATTTTTGCTTCTGGCCACTGCTATTTGGTACCCATTCGTGCGCAAAGCCCGGCCAGCGCCACGAACTGTGCGCATGCTGGAGGGAACCAAGGCAACCGGTGCGCTACTCACCTTTTTCTTCCTTTATACTGTATTTCAAATGATCGAAGCGGCCGGGCAAGGCTGGGCGATCTTTGGCACCGCCTTTTCCCTCGTGCGCTCATTGATGTATTCCTTGGGAGCGCTCAGTACGTTTGCCATTTGCTACTCCTTGGGACAAAGGAAACTTTCTTCCTCCGCTCAAATTTTCTATATCACGCTCTTTGTGCTGGCCATGGCCGCAGGCTCCAGCCGTCTCATCCTCATTCAAACGATGAGCATGTGTTTACTCAGCATCCTAGGCTTCACCTTAGGACGGAAAAGTCTGCCCTGGAAGGTCATCTTCCTCGTAGTGCCGCTTTTTGTTCTTCTTAATTATGGAAAATACTCCATGAGGGAACTCACCTGGACCTCGTCCCAATCGCGGATGGAGTTTCGGCTCATGCCTTGGGAATACCCGAGATTTTACGCATTATGGATGTCTAAGTCACTCGAGTATGGCAATGAGAAGCCAAAGACATTCGAGAAACGGGCTGACCTGCTCGATCGCGTGAGCCTGCTCCAGATGTTCATATTCATCCATCAACTCTCCCCGCGCACTATTCCCTTTATCGGCGGCGAAACCTATTCCGCCATCCTCCCCTCCATCCTTCCGCGCATTTTCTTTCCCAATAAAGTCTCCGCACTGGAAAGCACGAACTTGATTAGTATCCACTACGGTCTGCAATCCCGGGAAGCCACAAACACCACGACCATCGGCTGGGGATTGTTCGCCGAGGCATTTGCCAATTTTGGCACTCCCGGCATCCTCTCCCTGGGTGTGATCCTGGGACTTTTCTTCGGATGGGCCACCCGCTTCACAATGGGATATCCCATACTTTCCGCTCGCGGATTATTTGCGGTGGTCTTGATGAGCACAGCCTTCCAAACAGAATACACTGCGGCCACTGCCGTGAGTGCTACCTTCCAAGCAATCGTATTGCTCGCTTTGATGTCCCTTGTGTTCATGCGGCCCATGCCCGTGCCAGCGTCGTCGCTCCTCATGTCCGGCCCCGAATTTATCAAACAGTTCATCCCGCCTCGTCGCAGCCGGCCCCGGCCCCGACCTCGTCCAAGACGACTCTCCATGTGAAAAAAAGGCTCGCAATCGTTACGAGTCACCCGATTCAGTATTATGCCCCGTGGTTCCGGTGTCTTGCCGCGGAACTCACCCTCGATCTCCGCGTCTTCTACCTTTGGAATTTCGGTGTCACTCCCCAGCACGACCCAGGATTTAAGACCGTCCTGGAGTGGGACATTCCTCTCCTCGACGGCTATGCTCACGAGTTCGTCCCGAATCACTCGAGCCGCCCCGGCACCGACCATTTCTGGGGGCTATGGAATCCTTCCCTGCTCAGCCGCGTCAGGGAATTTCATCCCGATGCTGTCCTCCTCATCGGCTACAATTATGCCGGTATGCTCGGCTTCATCGCCCGCACGGGCTCGCTGCCCCTCATTTTCCGCGGAGATTCCCATCGGCTGGCCGCCGCTTCCTCTCCCCTCAAAACCGCCCTCATTCGCGCAATTTACCAGCGCTTTGCCGCCTTTCTGCCCGTCGGCCAGGCCAACACCGACTACTTCCGCGCGCACGGCGTGCCCGCCCAGAAAATGTTCCTTTGTCCGCATTGCGTGGACAATGATCGCTTCGCCGCTCCACCCAGCATAGACTTTCGCAAGACATGGGGAATTTCGCCAGAAGAGCATGTGATCCTCTTTGTGGGCAAATTGGAGCCAAAAAAGCGTCCTCTCGACCTGCTTGCCTCCTTTCAAACCGCGGCCCTGCCTGGCGCCACCCTTGTTTTTGTCGGCAGTGGGGACGCCGCCTTGTGCCGCCAGATTCAGGGTCAAAACGTCCGAGTTATTCCCTTTCAAAACCAGAGCAACATGCCCTCCGTCTATGCTGCGGCGGATCTCCTTGTCCTGCCAAGCGAGGGCAACGGAGAGACGTGGGGACTCGTCGTGAACGAAGCCATGGCGGCAGGCAAACCGGTCATCGTGAGCTCTCACGTTGGCTGTGGGCCCGACCTCGTGCTTCCAGGAAAAACCGGCTGGATTTTTCCCGCGGGCGATTCGCTTGGGCTGGCCCGTTGCCTCACCGAGGCATTATCGGACCCTCCCCGCCTCCGCGAGATGGGCCGCCAGGCCCAGCGCCGCGTGAAAGCGGAATTTTCCTACGCTCACGCCACCCAGGGTCTCCTGCAAGCCTTGGATTTTGTCTCAGCGCGTTCATGAAAATTCACCTCTGGTCTCCCGGTTTTGATCCGAGCGACGGAGGCATTCAGGCTTATTCCCATGAGCTGCGGCGTGCTCTGACGGCCATTCCCGCCGTGACACGCATCGCATCGATTGAGCGCGGTTCTTCCGTCGCAACCTTCATCGGGAAGGCCTCATGGCGAGCCCTGCGCGAGCGGCCGGATTGGATCTTCACCACCCATCGGAACTTCCTGCCACTCGCGAAATGGCTGCGAAAATTCACGGGCTCAAAAGTGGCGGCCAGCCTACACGGGATCGAGGCCTGGCACGCACCACCTTATCATTTGCGGATCGCTGATCTGCTCCTGCCGGTGAGCACTTTCACCCGGGATCGAGTGGCGGCAGCGCTGGGCGAAACTATTCCCCGCATGGAACTGCTCGCTAACACTTTCGACGCCGAACGCTTTTTTCCCGGCGATGCTCCGGCTGGTTTGCGTCATCGCCATGCCCTGCCACCCGGAGCACCCGTCCTGCTCACCGTCGGCCGCTTGGACGCAAACGAAACTTACAAGGGTCACGACCAAGTCCTGCAAGCCTTGCCCGCCGTTCTTGAGCGCCATCCCCAGTGCCGTTATCTCATTGTCGGAGCCGGCTCGGACCGCTCCCGGTTGGAGCTTCTCCGCGACCGTCTCGTTCTCGGCAATAGCGTCATCTTCACCGGCCGGGTCTCAGCGGAAGAGTTGCCCGATTATTATCGGCTGAGCGACGTCTTCGT
Source organism: Terrimicrobiaceae bacterium (assembly GCA_041746635.1). Classification (GTDB taxonomy): domain Bacteria; phylum Verrucomicrobiota; class Verrucomicrobiia; order Chthoniobacterales; family Terrimicrobiaceae; genus CAMASH01. The sequence goes on from JBGTGQ010000015.1 coordinate 64,670, forward strand.
GATGCCCAGCAAGGGTGAAGGCTTCGGCATTGCCCTCTTGGAGGCCATGGCCTGTGGCATACCCGTGATTGCAGGATATAAGGATGGCTGCCACGACGCCCTGCGCGGCGGTGAACTTGGCCGCCTCGTCGATCCGGATCGTCCAGAAGAAATCACCCAGGCCATCTTCGATGCCTTGGACACTCGCCCTGGAGCATCCGTTCCCGTTGCAAAATATTTTGGCCGCGACGCCTTTCATCACCGCTTGGAGGAAATCATTAACTCATGTGCGGCATAGCTGGCATCATCGGCTGGAGCGGTTCGCCCGGGGAACTCGACGGCTCGATTCGCGCGATGTGGACCGCCCTCCATCATCGCGGTCCCGATGATGAAGGTCTCTGGATCGCTCCCGACCACCAAGCCGCTCTCTGCCATCGTCGCCTCGCGATCCTTGATCCCACCCCTGCCGGCCACCAGCCCATGGAGCGGGCGGGACGACGCCTCGTTTTCAACGGAGAGATCTACAATTTCCGTGAATTGCGAAGCGCTTGCATCGAGAGCGATTTCCACAGCCAGAGCGATACCGAAGTGCTTGTCCACGTGCTGGAGAAGCATGGCCCGGCCGGAATTTCGCGACTGGAAGGAATGTTCGCGTTCGCCGTCCATAATGCGAGCGACGGCTCGGTTCTCCTGGCGCGTGATCCGTTTGGCATTAAGCCTCTCTACTTTGCAGAAGTCCGCGGCGCGCTGCTCTTCGCCTCCGAGGTCCGAGCCATTCTCGCCACCGGTTTGGTCCCGCGACGGCTCGATCCGCAAGGTCTCGATGGCTATCTGCGAACGGGCTCCGTGCCCGAGCCGCATACGCTTGTGGAAGGCATTCGCAGCCTCCCCCCAGGATGCTTTGCCCGCTGGAAACAGGGCTCTCCCCTCGACCTGACACCCTTTTGGCAAATCGCATTTTCGACCAAGCCCATGACGGGCCCCGACGCCGTTTCGCTGACACGCGAGGCATTGCGCCGTACGGTTGAACGCCACTTCGTCAGCGATGTGCCCGTGGGCATTTTCTTAAGTGGCGGCCTCGACTCCACGGCTTTGCTTGGGTTGGCCACTCAGTCCGGCCATAAGAATATCGAAACCTTCTCCATTGGCTTCGACGATCCTCGCACCGATGAAAGCTCGCTCGCCGCAGCGGTGGCACAACATTTTGGCGCAAAGCATCATACCCTGCGCCTGGACTCCCGCCTGGCTCACACTTGGTTTCCAGACTACCTGGCGGCTCAGGACCAACCCAGCGTGGATGGCTTCAACACCTATTGCGTATCGCGCTTTGCGCGGGAGCACGGTGCCAAGGTCGTACTCTCCGGCCTCGGTAGTGATGAGATTTTTGGCGGTTATCCCTCCTTTCAACAGGTGCCTCGACTCGCCCGGTTCGCACGCCGCATCGCCAGCGGCTCACCGCCGTTAAAAATGGGTGGGTATTGCCTTGAGCATTTCTCGTACTCCGCTCGCATCCGGCGGGTGGGAGAATGGCTCGCTTCCCCGCCGGGATTCGCCTCCTCCTATCATCTCGTCCGCTCGACGTTCTCCGGCCGGGAGGCTCTCCAGATCGCACGCTGGTTAAAAGTGAAACCGCCTTCCGCTTCGTCGCATATTTCTCCGACCCTCCCAGCCGATCCAGGCGACGCCACCAGTCAGTTGGAGCTCACCCTTTATCTTCGCAATCAGCTCCTCCACGACAGTGATACGATGAGCATGGCGCATGGGCTGGAAATGCGGGTTCCTTTTGTGGACCGGGAATTCTTCGACGCCGTCAGCCAGATTCCGGCGGGTCTTCGTCTCGCTTCCGGAAAATCCCTGCTCGTGCAAGCGGCGGGATGCCTCCCGGATTTTATCCTCGATCGACCCAAACACGGATTCTCATTTCCTTTGGAACGTTGGTTCGGCCTCGATTTTTTTCCCGCCGACGCACCACCCTTTCCCCTCCCACGGGTACCGTGGTCCCGCCGCTGGGTTTTGCATTCCTTGCTGAGCTGGCTCCAGCGCCACGAAATCCTCCCGCCCGAAAACCATGCGCCTTCTCCAATCTGTTGACTCATTGAACGACTCCATGGGGGGCACCGCCGTGTCGGTGAGCAGTCTCTCGTCCGCCCTCGCCGAGCAGGGAATGGATGTTGCCGTACTGGCACATGACTACGCCGGCCTCGGGCCATTACTCGCTACCGGCGCTGCTCGCCGCTGCATCGCCCCAGCCCGGCGGCGACCATTTCACCTTGGCGCCCGCAGCGCCGGTTTCCCGGCGCTGGCGACCCGCGAAGTCGCCTGGGCTGATCTGGTTCACAGCCACGGGCTCTGGTTGTCGTCCAATCACCGCGTAGCCCGCCTCGCCAACCGGTTGGGGAAACCGCTCGTGATTTCTCCCCGGGGCATGCTCGAGTCGTGGTCCAAAAATCATCGCCGGACTCGCAAGACCCTCGCTTGGTATTTTCGCGAGGCCGGGATTCTGCGCCGGGCTTCTGCCTTTCACGCAACTTCAGATGCCGAGGCCGATACCATCCGGCAACTTGGTTTTTCCCAGCCCATCTTCGTACAGCCAAACGGCACCAATCTTTCTCCACCGCGGGCGGATCGGGAGATGTTGCAGGCGGAATTCCCCGCTTTGCGGAACAAACGCTGGATGCTTTTTCTTTCCCGCCTGCACGTCAAAAAAGGCCTCGATTGGCTGCTCCACGCCTGGGCTGCTGTTCAGCCGGCCTACTCCGACTGGCACCTTGTCATCGCCGGCGGAGACTTGGACGGCACCCGTCGCCAGTTTGAAGCCATCGCCCGTGAGAAAAACCTCGAAGCCAGCGTCACATTTACCGGCGAAGTTTCGGGCTCCCGCAAAGCCAGCGCCTTGGCCAACGCCGAAATTTTTGTTTTGCCAAGCCGTTCCGAAAATTTTGGCAATGTCATCCTCGAAGCCTTGTCGTATGGTTTGCCCGTGATCACAACAAAGGCCACCCCCTGGCCGCAGATCGCCGAGGCGGGATGCGGCTGGTGGATTGATCCGGATCTTCCCTCTCTCGAACGCGCCTTGCGGGAGGCCATGAGCAAACCCATGGAAGATCTGCGGGCACAAGGTATTGCTGCACGTCGGATCGCCGGCCACGACTACGCGTGGGCACAGATCGCAATTCGTATGATTCCCTTCTACCATCAAATCGTGGAGGACAACCTCCCTCCGAAGACCCAGCGATGAACCTCAACGACATCACCCCATTAATCATCACGTACAATGAGGAATCCAATATCGCCCGCTGTCTCTCCCGCTTGGGCTGGGCCCGGCAAATTCTTGTCGTGGATAGCGGCAGCACCGATCAAACGCTCGCGCTTTGCGCCGCGCATCCGCAGGTCAGCGTTCTCCAGCGCCCCTTTGATTCCTTCGCCGGCCAATGCAATTTCGGCCTGACTCAGATCACCACCCCATGGGTCCTCTCCCTGGACGCCGACTACCTCATGCCTGCTGAAATGGTCGATGAGATTCATCAACTTGCGGAGGTTCCCTCCACCAAAGCCTACCGTTGCCACTTTATTTATGCGGTCTTGGGAAAGCCTCTTCGCGGGGCGCTCTACCCCCAGCGCGCCGTCTTGGTGCAACGAGATTCCGTAGGCTACGTCGACGATGGGCATGCCCACCGCCTTAAGCTAATCGATCCACAAGCCGACGTGGCCGATTTACAAAACCCGCTCACGCACGACGACCGGAAGCCCATTTCACGCTGGTTTTCCAACCAGGGAAAATACGCCCAGTTGGAAGCCAAAAAACTACGGCTCACTGCGACAGGAGATCTGCGCCTTATTGATCGCCTTCGTCGCTTGTGCTGGGTGGCTCCGTTGCTTAATTTAGGCGTCTGTCTCTTTCTCAAAGGCGCGGCGTTCGAGGGACGCGCCGGCTGGTATTATGCGTCCCAGAGATTTGTGGCAGAGATCATGATCAGTATTGCCTTGCTCGATGCGGATCTGCGCGCGGTTGAAGATAAAGAATGAATGCCCTTCCGCGCGATTCGTATCGATGGGATTGGGGGCTGCTCGCCCTTTCCGCGGCATTCTGGCTCTGGCTCGCTTTGGCCTGCGCTCCGGAATGGTCCGCAAACGGCAACGAAGCGTTCGGCTGGATCCTCTTTCCTCTCGCCGCGTATTTTCTGGCAAAACGCCTGGCCGCGACTTCGCCGAATGCGTGGCACCACCCTGGTCGCCTCGTAAAATGGTGCGCATGGGCTGGCTTGACCTTCGCCGTGCTTTGCGTCCTTCCCGTTGAGTTGGCCCGCCAGGCTCCCGTTTATTGGCGGATTTTTTTATGGGCGATTTATTCTTTGGTCGTCATCGTCACGATTTCAAGCGCTCTGCTGACCGGCGGTTGGAACATCCTACGGGCGACCGTCTTTCCGCTGCTCTTTCTCGCCTCCGTCGTCCCATGGCCTGAATCGTTCCAGCAATTGCTTACCCTTAGTTTGGTACTGAAGATTACCTCCCTTTTGGGAGACATTCTGCCATTGCTGGGGATTCCGGCGCGCATCGAAGGTGCGATGATAGTTCTTCCTACCTGTGTCGTGGGAGTCGACGAAGCCTGCAGCGGCATACGTTCCCTTCAATCTGCCGTGATGCTGGGCCTGGCTGCTGGTGAATGGTTCCAGTTGCGCTGGCCCAAACGAATCGCCGTCCTTATCTGGAGCCTTGCTCTGGCCATTCTTCTCAATGTTGGCCGCACGCTTGGACTGACCATCGCAGGCTTGCGCGGAGGGGAAGCCGCCATTTCTTCCGTGCATGATATCCTGGGCTGGGCAGCGCTTCTTTTCCTCGCGGGAGGTATCTTCCTCGCCGGAAGGCTGCTCTCGGTCCAACCGGAAAATTCCATCGCACCTGATCCCGCACCTCCCTTCCACCAGAGATTCACCGGAAGAACCAGCGCCGTGGCAGGCGCGCTTTTCGCCTTCGCTGTCAGCACCTTTTTAGCCGCTCATATTTGGTATATCGCCCATGAACTTCATTCCCCGATTCAAGAGCCCCTTCTCCGGGTGAACCATCTTCCCGCCATTCAGGTTTCCTCCTTGCCCCCTTCCCTCGAACTCACCCTCCAGGCCACCAAGGGCGAACTTGTGCGGCTGGCTTTGCCGGGCGAAGATCCCGTCCATGGCTACCATCTCTTCTGGGATGCTTCGCAGCGGAACTCCCGGCAATTGTATCATCAGCCCGAGGTTTGCATGCCCAGTGGCGGGTGGCAGCCGGCTGGGCCCGAGCACCATATGGAGATCGATTTGAATGGGTTGCCGATTTCATGGAGGGTAGCTCCCTATCGACGGGACGGACAACTCGGGCTCCTCCTCTGGACAGCCTGGCTCGATGCAATTCCCATGAACTTTGATCGTCGTCTCGGCACCAACATCCAAAGCAACATCCTCCTTCAATTTATCGGGAACGGGCGGCGGCGATTTACCTACGAAGTGGCGGCAATTTTTGTCCCCTACCACGACGCGAATGAACCCATCGCTCGCTCCAAAATCGCCGTCCAATCCCTCTTCAACGCCAAGCCATGAATCTTGAAGGTTACCAAGCCGGGCTCGACCGGGGCGCATCACGCCTAACGGAAGCGTTGTGGCTTCTCGCAAAAATCGTGTTTTTTCTCCCGTCCATTCCATGGCCCTCCTCCTGGCGCCGTAGTTTACTAAGACTTTTCGGCGCGACCATTGGAAAGGGTGTCGTGATTCGATCCGGGGTCGACGTAACCTTCCCCTGGCGGTTTCGGGTGGGCGACCACGTTTGGCTGGGAGAACGCTCACGCTTCCTGTCCCTCGCACCCATCGTCATTGGTTCCCACGTGTGCATTTCACAGGAAGCAATGCTCTGCACCGGTTCGCATGACGCTTCAAGCGACGACTTTAAACTGCTCACCGGATCGATCCACGTAGGCAACGAATGTTGGCTGGCCGCGCGGGTTTTTTTGGGACCGGGAGTACGCGTGGGCTATCAGGCCATAGTGGGCGCAGGGAGCGTGGTCGTGCGGGATGTTCCCGCCGGAATGATCGTTGCGGGCAATCCAGCCCGCGTCATACGGCCTCGGATAGCCGACAAATATCCATGACTTTTCCACCTTCCTCCCGGAATACTCATTCCCCCCCATCGACTGGCGCGGACGCGGATCACCGCCCGCGCATTTTTTTTCTCCAGCGTTCCGTCCCTCCCGATCACTCTGCCGCCGGCGCCATTCTTCTCGATCTGGCCCGCCATCTGGCCCGTCGTGGATTCTCTCCCTGGCTCCTTGCCACCCGCGAACCCAAGAAAGCGCCGCGGCGCGAATTTCTCGATGGTGTGCAAATCGTACGCGCAGCCTGCCTCCGCTTTTCGAAAAGTTCCCTTCTCTTCCGCGCACTTACTCTCCTTAGTGCCTACGTTTCGTTAGCGATCACCGCCCTGCGCCTGCCGCGCCCGGATGTCATTGTTACACTTACCGATCCACCCCTCGCTCTCTGTCTCGGAAATATACTCGCGCGCATCTGGAGTTGCCCGCATTTTCATTGGTCTCAGGATGTCTACCCGGAAATCGCCCGCGCCGCTGGTTTATTATCCGCCAATGGGATATTTTATCGCTCACTACACCGCATTGCGCGACACGCTCGACGGCGGGCCGACCGCGTCATCGTCATCGGCAGATGCATGGAGGAACGATTACGAGGCGACTGCGAAAAGAATCTTTGCCTAATTCCCAACTGGTCACAGTTAGATTATTCCATTCCCCTGGCATCCACAATCCGGACCCGGCTGCAGGCGGAAAAAACATTTCTGGTTCTTTACACGGGAAACCTCGGGCGCACTCACGACTTCGACGGGTTGCTTGCCGCCGCCACAGAGTTCCAAGCCCTCGATGAGCCTGTCGTTTTTGGCATTGTCGGCAACGGTCCTCAACGGGCTGAAGTAGAGCGTCGCGCAACCGCAGCTCAATTAGTCAATGTTCGCTTTCTCCCCCCCCAACCCTGGAATGAAGTTCCCTCCATGCTTGCCGCTGCCGACATCCTCCTCGTCTCCCTCAAATCCGAATTCGGCGGACTGGTGGTGCCAAGCAAAATTTATGACGCAACCGCTTCAGGCCGACCGGTTATTTTTGCCGGGCCGGCCGACTGTGAATGCGCACGCGTACTCGCGGATTACCGCCTTGGCGTTACCGTCCCAGACCGCGATGGCCATGCCCTGGCGCAAGCCATCCGCTCCGTGCGATCCTCGAACACCGAATTTCCCGAGCACAGTCAGGCCGCAGCTCGCTCGACCGATCCCACCTCCATCGATCTTTTTGAACAAGCGCTTCGGGAAGCCTTACTACCTGCTTCCTTATCTAACGCCCCCGGAACGACAGCACACTCCACGCCGTCTTAAGTATGATCTCAAGGTCGAGAACCAGCGAATAAAACTGAATGTAAAACAAATCATAGCGCAGTTTTCCAATGGCATCGTCCAAACTCGCTCCATAGGGAAAGTTCAACTGAGCCCAGCCCGTGACCCCTGGCCTCACCAAGTGACGCAAATGATAAAATGGAATCTCACGCTCGTAGCCCTCTGCCAGAATAGTCCATTCAGGGCGCGGGCCGATCAGGCTCATGTCGCCCTTCCAAACATTAATCAGCTGCGGCAATTCGTCAAACCGTAAGCGGCGCAAGAAACGCCCGATCCGGGTCACACGCTGATCATTTTCCTGGACATAAAGATCACCGTCTTCATTCCCCACCTGCATGCTGCGGAACTTTATCATCGTAAAGACGCGCCGGTGACGCCCCACCCGCTGTTGCCGGAAAAAAACCGGTCCGCGGCTGTCCAGCTTGATCAGGATGGGAGCAAGAATCATGAGCGGGCTCGCGATGAGCAACAAGATGGTGGAGAGCAGAAGATCCATCGAGCGCTTCACGATTCGATAATAAGATCGCTCTGCCAGTCGGAAATTTTGTTCGAACAGCCAATTGGCGTCCAAATGCAATGTGGGAACTTGCCTCCACATCGCCGCATAAAATGAATTCAGCGTATAAACACGCAGATCGTCAAAGTGCATGCGGGCCAGCCGATCCCTGGTCGCTTTGCTTAGTTTATCGGGGGAATCCACAATAATCACCGCCTCGAATTCCCTCCGGACTTCGTCCCAAAAACTCTCGGAGGCCAACTCCTCGCTCTCACACCACTGTTGCAGCGGATTCGACAAGCCGGTTCGCTGATAGCTCTCCGAAAATTCTTTGATCGAGGCCATATCACCAATCAGGAGATACGGTCGTCTCGCACTGAATCGGCCCAAAACTGTTACCAGGGCCACCCGAATGCCCAGCGCAGGGATGGTAAAAAGGATTGCGGCCACAATCAGCACCGCCCGACTTTCGTTCACGATTCGGGAATTCCCCACAAAGAAAACGAAAATAATAAAAAACCCCACCAATGCTCCGCAAGCGATGGCAATGAGAAACTCAGCGGAAAAGTTTAAGGTCCGGAAATTTTGATGCGATCGGTAACCGCCGATAATCGCGATCGAGGCAAGCAAACTCGCTCCAAATAACCCGGCAGAAAGCAACGCGGTGGGTCGAAAAATGTCTGCTATCGGCGTTCCGATTCGCAGACTGCTCAGCAATGCCACAAAAAACAAAAATCCCAAGGCGTCCAATAAGGGCATCAGAAATCGCCAGACGATTCCACTGCCGAAGAAGTCCATCCATGGTGATCTCGGCGTTTCTTTTAGATCCTGCAACTTCCATGCCATTTCAGAATCAAAAGGGGGCTTCATACTCATTTCAGCCCAAAACAGATTTCCATCCACAGATCGACACGAAGTTACGCAGATAAAAAATCGGGACAGAAAAGCACCGGGAACTCCCCAAGTTCGCGAGGATAAGACCGGGAAAATATCTGATCTGTGTCCATTTGTGAAATCTGCGGATCATTTCCAATGCTGGATTCAGGTTTAGCCCTTGCCCTTTGGCCATTTGGACTGCATGGAATAATAATAATTGTAATACGGGTAATCGTGACTGGCCGCATCCACCCCGTTGTAAATGACTCCTTCCACAAAAGCCCCTCGGGATTTAAGAACCGCCAGGGTTTTCTTCGCAAGGCGCATCCCTGTCACACCGGAGCGAACAGCCAGCAGAACGGCATCCACTTTCCCGGCAAGCACACTCGTTTCGTCCACGGCCAAAACGGGCGAACTATCGATAATGACGATATCGAAACGCGCTCTCACGTCATTAATGAAACGATCGAGGATTTTGCTCAGGAAGACTTCGCTGCCCCTTGAACCGAAATATCCACGCGGCACAATCCATAGATTCTCGACGTTCGTGGTAACGATCGCCTTTTCGATCAAGACCTCGCCGGAAAGCACATTCCCAAGCCCGGGTTCCTGCTCGACTTCAAAGAGACGATGCATCGCACCGCGGCAGAAATCGGCATCCACCAGCAATGTCTTGGACCCCATGGAAGCCAGGGAAATGGCCAGATTACTGGCGATGGTCGACTTCCCTTCGTCCGGCACACCGCTGGTGATGAGCACCAATTTCGGCGGCCCGTTTTCCCAATGCGTATAGCAAAGCCACGCTCGAAGCTTGCGAAAGGCCTCCGCCAGAGAAATATTATCGTCCTCCGTCAAGTGGAGGTGCTCCTGCCCTTCCGGTACAAGCGGAATAATGCCGACAACATCCTCCGCCAAGATGGCCTGCAACTCGGAAATGGCCACGATCCGATCATCAAAAAGGCCGATCAAAAAGAGGATGCCTCCTCCCGCCAACGCTCCCAACAACGCTCCCTTCAATAAATCACTGCCTAGGGGATTGATCCGCACGTTCGGCACAGACGCATATTCCATGACCGACAGGATGTCTTGCTGGATGTTGGAATTCACACCCACGCTTTGGACGCTGGCCAGCAAGCGATCATAAAGATTTTTCTGACGTTCAACCGCATTTTGCAGCCGCTCAAATTCTCCCATTCGTGCACTCAACTCGAGCGATTTTTTCTCCCACTTGCTAACTTGCTCCTTGGTGTTGCTAATTTGAGCTTCAAGCGATTGGCGCTTGGAGGAAAATTGCTCAATCGCCTGGGCGCGATAGACTTCAAGCAATTTTTTGTTCTGTTTGATCTGTTGCTCGATTGCTTTCACCTTCGGGTGGTCTGCCTGCCGGCCTTCCAACAGCTGCAGCCGTTGCGCTTCAAGCAGATAATTCGCCCGCTTAACATTCATGTAACTTTCCGCCGGCCCGTAATTGCCAGAAATGATAAATTCCTCGCCTTTTTCGTTCGCGGCACCATCTGCTTTTTGTTTGGACTGCCCGGACGGCGAAGTTAGTCTCTCAGCCGCCCGGGCAAGGTTCTGCTCTTCGGAAAGCAAGCTGATGAGATTGTATTCCGACTCAAGTAAAGCAAGGTTGTGATTGAGAGTCGTCAAGTATCCTCCCGCACTCACCCCCTCCTCCCGTAAAAAAACGAGGTTGTTTTGACGCTTCCAATCGAAAAGTTTGTCTTCATACCTCCGCAAGTCACTCTCGACCCGCAAAAGTTCATCCGCTATGGCGGTCTGCGTGGTTTGAGATTTCTCGGCAAACATCTGGCGTCTCACGGCGATGTATTCCTCGATGACAGCATTCAGGAAAGCCTTCAGGTAATCCGGCTGTGATCCCATCGCATTAAGCACGAAAATCGACGTCAGCGGAAGTTGCTGCACGGAGATATTCACGGGCACCGGCGTGAGATCCGGCCGCAACGACCTCACGCGGGCCGTCGCACGGCGATTTACCTCAGGGCTCAGCATCAACTCGACCTGCGTCCCAAAAAAGTTCATGCTTTCTTCCTTGTAAATGGCCCCATCTGGCAAGGCGACCTGACCACTCACAATGATGCGAGCCGTCGACTGGTAAGTGACGGGCTTGGTCAGCGCCTGCCAGGCTTGAAAGACAAGCCCCGCGCTAACCGTCAGCGCCGGAACCCACCAGAAGATCCGGAGAATCCGCCGGTAGCGCATCACCCGGTTCCGCAGCAACTCGGCGCGCTCCGGTTGATTCAAATCCATCGAATAATCGGACTCCGTCTCACCGTCTGCGCCCCCTGATACTTTTTTTGAGTCCATTAGAAATTAAACATGCGCTCCGGCACGACAATGAAGTCCCCTGGTTGAACAACGATATCTTTGCTCACATCGCCTCGCTCCAGTACGGCTTTTACATCCACGGTAAAGCGCTCGGTTTTGCCGCCGGGATTCGGTCGCATCACCCGCACGCGGCGTCGATCGGCAAAATCGGCAAAGCCGCCCGCCGCAAGAATCGCCGCTGCGACCGTCACTTCTCGATCCCGCGGAATCTCCTGGCTGCCTTGCTTGGCAACTTGCCCTGTCACAAAATACGTTCCCAGCGGGAGAGTGCTCGCCGTCTCCAGAGCCAATCCCACCGTTGCTTTTCGGTACACCGACTTCTCCAGCCGGCGACTCAACTCGCCGGCCACTTCTTTGCAAGTGCGCCCGGTCACCTTCGTCCGTCCGATGTAAGGGAAATCCGCCTCGCCTGAAGATGACACGGTGATAAAACTTTTCTCTCCAGGCTCCTCCGCGATCTGGAAGCTCAACTTATCGCCTACAGCCAGAAGCCTATTGCCGTCCAGCGGCAGGATGAAGTCCGCTCGCTTAGGGCTTTCAACTTCCTCCTTCTCCACCTTCATTGCGCCACTTATGGCATTGACGTCATCGAACGTCTGGGCCACTGAGGGCGCAATCCCTATACCGGCAAAAGCGATGAGAAGCCACGCGTAAAATGCCAGCCGTTCCCTACGGCAGCTTGCGAAAAAATGGAAGGCCGTGAAACTCATGCTAAAAACTGTGGGAAAGGGAGAATGTAATAATCTGTCGATCATAGTTTGCCGCCAATCCGGAGAGATTATTTAAATAATAACCATAGGAAATAGCTATGGAGGAATCCTTTGCAATCTGCAAGGAAATGTCGGCAGCGGCCTCCCATGTTGTATAAGGAATCCGCGAGCTCGAGTTCGAAATTCCTCCATATTCATATGCGGTTTCGAAGGTTATTCGCGCAATCCGGTTCAAGCGATATTGGAGCTGATAGCTGGCTGTGGTCACCTCCTGGTAGTTGGATACACTTGATCCGGTCGCCTCCCGGCTCAACCCGAAAGAATGGGAAAGATGCCGGTTCAATCGATTGCTCATGGTAAAAATAAAGTATGGCTGCGAATAATCGCCGCCGCCAAGCGTATCTTCGATATCTGTATTAAAGCCGGAATTGCTCTGGAAAACCAGCTGATCGCCTTGCTTGCCCGTTTGAGTAAAAGTGCCCGTCTGCAGCCCAACCTCCAGCGAATACGTTGTGTAAACCGACAGGCGTGATTCAAGCACCACCCCCATTCTCGTCATAATTCCATCGTTCAAAACCTGCTCTGAATAAGTCATGGTGGAAATTTGCGATCTCAGCCCCACTCGCGTGGTTGGAGTAACGTCGAACGACACGGCTCCGTAGGCCGAATAGCCATAGGAATTTTGTGAAGTGAATTCGTTGCTCGTCAAGGAAACCGTATCCATTCTTTCCAAGCCAACCACAAATATCAATTGATTGGGATTCCAAAGAAGAGAAAGGCCCCCGCTATTCGTAAATTGGCGGAAATTCACGCTATTGGTGACAGCCGGGGAGTTTTCGCCACCGCCATTACCATTCGTAATGGATGGTTGATCATAGAAACTCAGCACCATGTCGCCAAAATAAATCCGGTAGTCGAAGCTCGTGTTCGGAGCGATATTTAATCCACTACTATTGTATTGAGTGTACCTCAGATACTGTGAGTAATCAAAGCCCAAGGTAATTTTAAGATTATTCCTCTGGGTGATTTGCCAGTCTATCCCAAGATCGATGGATGCACTCACAACCTCATCGAGCAGCGGGTTGTCCGGCGAATTATTTATATTATTGTCCACCGCGAAACTCATTCCGGCTTCGAGAGTAAACTTGACCGGTCCTACCCGAGCTGTTTCGGAACCGGCCGAGTCACTCTGTCCTTCCGATCCTCCGCGTGATTTGAGATAACGGCCATAAGATCTCCAGCCCGCCAAGGAAACCCGGTTTCCTCCAATGCCCGGCCCGCTATGCGGCCTGCTCTGGGACGGAGATTCGTTTGCATAAATCTCCTCTGTAGCCAGACGCTGGGCTTCGCTTGATCCTCCCAGCGAGTAAATACTTTGCGCATCCGCTCGCCCACTGAGGAAAGCAAGCAGGCAACCGACACCTGTCCAGAAATAGGCCGCAGTTCCCCGGGACGCCATCCTAAGCCGCCCGACTGCCAGGCAACAATATTCAGTCCGGACTTTCCCGCGGTTGGCTGGAGGAGTTCTGGCCGGACGAATTGGACAATTTCTTATCATCTCTTCCTGGACTTCAGGCCATTACTGCCGTCGCGCTTTTCGTGGATTTTGTATCCGCCGATCTTGTTTCCAGAAACGCGCAAATTACGTTCCTCAAGGCCTCCATTCGGAGCGGCTTGCTAAGATAATAATCCATACCGGCCGCGAGGCATTTCTCCCGGTCGCCTGGCAGTGAAAAAGCGGTACATGCGATAAGGCACGCCGTGCGGGTCCAGGCTTCAAAAAGCGCCGCCTGCCGAATTCTCGCGACGGTTTCGAAGCCATCCATATCTGGCATCTGCACATCCATGAAAACGATGTCGTAGTGCTGGCGAGGCAGTTGATCGAGACACTCATATCCACTCGACACGGCATCACTCGGAATGCCGATGATACCGAGCAGCCGACGAAGAACCTTTTGATTGATCAAATTATCGTCCACCACCAGCGCACGCAGACCGTACGAAGTGAAGTCAGGCTTCGGCACGGCCACATCGCGACTCTCTTGATCAATATCCTCCAAGCCTCGCTGGTACACCTCGGGATTTCCCACCGGAAGGGTCACCGTAAAGAGACTCCCAATGCCGATTTCACTGCGAACCGTAATTTCGCCGCCCATCAATTTCAGAACCTTCCAGCAGAAGGCTAACCCCATTCCCGTACTGTGATGTCGTTGGGACTTGCCGGTGTCGCTCGACCAAAATGTCTGAAACAATGAGCTCAACGCGCCTTGCGGAATGCCCTGCCCGGAATCTTGAACACAAAAATTCACTTTGCCAGGCTCTCCGGCCTTAATCAAAAGCCGGACAAAACCTTTCTCCGTATATCGGATTCCATTGCCAATAAGGTTATCCAACACCTGCCGGATTCGAACGGCATCCACTTCCATCTGTTCCGGAGCGTCTGCCTCCAGCACGAGTTCCAAGTTGAGATTGCGCAGCCGCGCATCGGGGGTTTTCCCCGCAATAACCGCTCTGGCCAGATCAGCTACCGAGACTGCCGTCGGCCTTATCTCGATGCTGCCAGATGGCACGTTGTTGTAATCAAGGAGATCATTGAGCAAAAAAAGCAGGCTGTTTCCGCTGGATCGAATTAATCCAACATAGTCGCGAAGCTCCTCGGAAATCGGCATGTTCTCCAGAATCAACGTAATGCCGAGGATGCTATTGAGCGGAGTTCGCGTGTCGTGGCTCATGGCCAAAAGAAATTCGCTCTTGGCCCGATCCGCTGCTTCGGCTGCTTCCTTCGATTTCTTCAGCTTGTTCTCGTACTCCCGATGCAACGTGACGTCATGTCCGATGGCTTGGATTTCAGAGACGGTATCGTCTTCCGCCACAAGGGCTCTCTGATTCCATTCCAGGCGGCATTCCTCACCACCCTCCCGCTTAATCGCTAATTCGCTATGCATGGACCGTTTGGATTCCGTGGGAATTTGCGCCAGGATATTCTGGCCACCCAATAAGCTTTCCGTGAAAAACTCTTTAATATTTTTTCCCACCACGCCCCGAATGTGTCGGCCAAAGAATTGTGCAAACGCTTCGTTGGCCAGGACCACCTCTCCGTCGGGCCGGAAGCGCACGATCAACTCCGTCTGCGTCTCCACGACGGCGCGGTAAAGAACCTGGGATGATTTCAAACGGTCAAACATCGACTTCATGGTCTTCGCCAGCGTGGAAATTTCATCCGCACCATGAAAAAATGATGGCGCAAGGTCATCCATTCCACTCACCTCCACTCGCCGCGCGCTGTTGGTCAACCGGCGAATCCGGCCCGTCACCAGCAGCTCGACCATAAGCGTGCCGAAGATAATGACGATGATCCCGAAAGCGGCGGTGGATCCGAGGAAAAAACGCAGACTCGCGGTGCCCGTCAGCAAGGACTGCCTCGCCTCCGCCACGCGCAGGACGATCAAGGGCTTTTTCTTAAAGTCACGCAGGAGCGAATAGGCCAGGATCTGTTGATCCGCATTTCCCGGCGGCACCACCAGCGTCGATTCGTCGTCCAACGCCCGCCCGCGAAAAACTTCCAGCGAATTTTCCGTGGCGGGAAGAATGGAAAAATCGGAAAGCAGCGCGTTTCGGAGCTTTTGTTCGTATTCCCCCGTCAGAAAAATACCAACGACAACACCCGCCAACGGAGAACCATCACTGGGAGAAACCGCCTCGGCCGAAAAGAGCATCGGCCCCAAACTCAACCCAACGAGTCCCGATTGCACCTGACCCGCTCCAAGTGAGCGAATGATATCTGCCAGCGCAGCCTGATCGCTTCGGGTGAAAGCACTCATTCCCTCGGGTACGCCACGAAGCTCAATAAGACCAGTGCTGCCATCCGCGTTGATCGCCATCAGGGCATTGAGGTTAAAATCACTCAATAAACGCGAGGATACGGATTTGATATTCGCTGGATTCGCCGTGCTTTCCTTCAGCCAAATTCTCACGGCCCCGGCGATGTAATTTTGTCGTTCAGTGATGCCACTGGCCACCCGCGTCAGGGTACGGTCCACCCGTTTGGCGTCCGATTGATCGAATCGCTCAAGAAAAACAGCGGTCGCCACAATCGCGCTGGAAGTCCACAAGATCAACACAGCACCAGATAAACAGATGAAAAATTTTAATCGGGTGCTCACTTTCAAATGGGTAAATCCAGACTATTAATGATATTCGAATCTTTTGAGTCAGAGGAAAAAGTTTTGTTTGTCTTTGGAAGAGATGTTTTGGTTTTTCCCATTGTTATCTCGTGGATTCACGTGCGAAGCGCGACAGCTTCTTCTGGGCTAGCGGCTGCCATTTTCATATAACACGGTGCTCTTCAGGGAAGTGCAACCTATCGCACCTCTCGTGTCCAGCATTTTTCCACTGTATTTATCAGGGTTGGAAGCTCTTAGACCAGTTTTCCAAGCACATCGGCGTCTCCTGTTATCCCCATTTTTGGAGCGGCAAGCACGTTGGTGATGAATGCGTCCCCGGCGCGTGCTTTGGCCGCAAGGGTGTCGCGTGTGAGGAGGTGGGAGTTGAGGGCGCCGGTCACGACGACGAGAAGCTCGGGTTCTAACCGGAATTTTCCGGGAGCCACGAAATACGGGCTGCCGTCCAATTCTTGGACGACTTCCGAGCAATTGAGCACCAGTCCGTGGCCCGTCTGGTTCAGCAGATCACTGAGGTGCTTGGCATAAGGGCTGGCGTAGGGATCGCTGGGCAGCCGACGCCCCTCAGAACTTTTTGCGGGCAACTATAGGGCAACGACTATTGCCCTTATTGCCGATCTCATCCCAATAAAATCCCGCAACCCTCGGGTTTACAAAGGTCTATGAAAAATCGGGCTGACAGGATTCGAACCTGCGACCTCTTGAACCCCATTCAAGCGCACTACCAAGCTGTGCTACAGCCCGTTTTAAGGGAGTGCGAGACTCCACCAACACGCGAAAGGTTTCAAGTGTTAAAGATTTCCGCTTTGAAAACCCTCCCGCGTCGCTACGATTTCCGATCATGACAAACGTAGCCATCGTCGGCGCGAACGGATATTCCGGGGAGGAGCTTTGTGCGATCCTCGCCCGGCATCCCCGTGCACGCATTGCCGCGCTCAGCTCGCGGCAACATGCGGGCAAGGCCGTGACGGATGTGTTGCCGCGGCTGGCGGGCTGGCCGGCGGTTGCGGGCCTGGTATTTTCCGAGTCCTCGGTGGACAACTTGCTCCAGTGCGGGTCGGAATTTTTCTTTCTGGCTTTGCCGCACGGACTGGCGAAGGAATTTGCCGCACCTCTGGTGGAAGCGGGAAAAAGGGTCATTGATTTGAGCGCGGATTTCCGGCTGCGGGACGCGGAGATTTTCCAAGAATTTTACGGCGAGGAACACGGGGCCAGTCATCTGCTGGCTGAGGCGGTCTATGGTATTCCGGAATTGCACCGGGCGGAAATCGCCCACGCCCGGTTGGTCGCTTCCGCCGGATGTTATCCGACCAGCATTTTGCTTCCCCTGGTTCCCTTGCTCAAAGCCCGACTGATCAAGCCCTCCACTATCATTGCCAGCAGCGCGAGCGGAGTCAGCGGCGCGGGGCGAAAGGCGGAAGCCTCGCTGCTTTATGCCGAATGCAACGAAAGCCTGCGGGCCTACGGTTTGCCCAAGCACCGGCACCTCTCCGAGATCGAACAGGAGCTGAGCCTGGCCGCTGCCGAAAAAGTTGCCATTACCTTCGTGCCTCACCTGGCTCCGATGAATCGCGGCATTCACTCCACGATTTTTGCCGCGCCGTCCGAGGGCAAAAGTCTGGCCGATGTCGAGGCCTGCTGGCAGGCGGCCTACGAAGATGAACCCTTTGTGCGCCTGACCAAATCGCTCCCCGATGTGAAAAATGTGAACGGCACAAACTTCTGCGACATCGCCGTGCGGGAGGACGCACGCACCGGGAGGCTGGTGATCTTGAGCGCGGAGGATAATCTGGTGAAGGGAGCGGCGGGCCAGGCCGTGCAAAATTTCAATCTCATGGCCGGATTTCCCGAGACGGAGGCACTTTTATGATCGAACAAATCCGTGGCGGCATCGCCGCGCCCGCCGGCTTCCTTTGCGGAGCAACTTCCTGCGGCATCAAAAATCCCAAGGCCACCCGCGACGATCTTGCCCTCGTTGTTTCCGAAACACCCTGCGCTGCCGCCGCCACGTTCACCACCAACGTTGTGAAAGCCGCACCGGTGCGGGTTTCGATGGAGCATCTCAAGAAGGCAAAAATCCAAGCCATCGTCATGAACAGCGGCAACGCCAACGCTTGCACCGGCAAGAACGGCCTTGTCACCGCCCGCCGGATGGCGGCGGCGGCGGCAGAGCGGGCCGGCTTGCAGGCCAGCCAGGTTCTCGTTTGTTCCACCGGCCGCATTGGTGTTCCCCTCCCCGTTTCGCGTATCGAAAGCGGCCTGAAAAAAATCCCCCTGGGCCGAAGCCACAGCCTGAAATGCGCAAAGTCCATCATGACCAGCGACACGTTTCCCAAGGAAATCGCCTGCCGGGTGGAAACCCCCAACGGGGCCTTTCGCATCGGCGGCATCGCCAAAGGCGCTGGCATGATCGACCCGAACATGGCGACGATGCTCTGCACCATTACCACCGATGCCGCGATTCCTCCGGCCGCCTTGCGCAAAACTCTCCGCGCCTCGGTGGAAAATTCCTTCAATCGCATCACCATCGATGGCGACATGAGCACGAACGACACCGTCATCTTGCTGGCCAATGGAGCCTCCGGGGTCACTCCACCACTGGAAGATTTTCAGCAGGCGCTGGACGCCGTCACCCAAACACTCGCCCGCCAGATCGTGCTCGATGGCGAAGGTGTTTCAAAATTCGTCGAGATCGCAGTCGGGGGCGCCCGGTCCGCCCGGGACGCCCGCCGCGCCGCTGAAGCCGTGGCCAATTCCACCCTGGTTAAATGCGCCTGGGCAGGCGGCGACCCCAACTGGGGCCGCATCATGGACGCCCTGGGCTACTCCGGCGCGGCCATGCGCGAGGAGCAAACCGCCATTTTCTACAACGACCTTGCCATCGTCCGGAACGGAACCGCGGCCGATACCCCGTGGAAAAAACTCAAGGCCATCGCCGCCCGCAAGGAATTCTGCATCAAAATCGATCTTGCCCTCGGCCAATTTTTGCACACCGTTTGGACAACCGATCTCACGGAAGAATATGTGCGGCTGAATCTTGGCGAATAACAACTCATGAGCAGTTCCCACCCCGCCGACGGCCGGGCCGAAAGCCTGATCGAGGCTCTGCCCTACATCCAGAAATTCCGTGGCCAGACCTTTGTGATCAAATACGGCGGCGCGGCCATGGAGGACGACCAGATCGTCGAACGTTTCCTGCGCGATGTCGTTTTTCTCGAGGCCGTGGGCATTAACCCTGTGCTGGTTCACGGAGGCGGCAAGGCCATCACCGCGCGCATGCGCGATGCCGGACAGAAGGCCCAGTTTGTCAACGGACTCCGCGCCACCGATGCCCAAGCCATCACCATTGTGGAAGAAATCCTCGACCAGGAAATCAATCCCAAAATCGTGGAAAACATCATCAAGTACGGCGGCCAGGCGCTGGGATTTTCCGGGCGCAACATTTTTACCGCCACCCGCCTGGGTCCCCAACGGAATGATGGCGGCGAGGAAATTGACATCGGTTTTGTCGGGGAAGCCTCTCACATCCACATCAAGGAAATCCGCGCCGCCATTAACAAGGAAATCGTCCCCGTCATCAGCCCGATCGGCGCCGACGAAACCGGTACCGTACTGAACATTAACGCCGACATCGCCGCCGCCGCGCTTTCCAGTTCGCTCAAGGCTTCCAAATTGATTTACGTGAGCGATGTTCCGGGAATCATGCGCAATCCCGCCGAGAAGGATTCCCTCATCCCCTCGGTGAGTTCCGACCAGATCGACCAATTGATCAAACAAAAAATCATTGCAGGCGGGATGATCCCCAAGGTGCAATCCGCCACCGCCGCCTTGAAAAACGGCGTGGAAAAAATCCACATGATCGGCGGCCAAACCCACCACTGCCTGCTCCTGGAGATTTTCACCGACTCCGGCATCGGCACCGAGATTACGGCCTGAGCCTCACAGTACTGAAAAGACAGGATAATAGTTGATAGTTGAGAGGTTCAGCCTCAACGGTATCCGCTACTTGGAGAAGCCGCTCATTTACACCCCTCAATTGCCTTCGGCGATCCTTCCGACCTCAACACTCAACCATCAACTCCGCTTTTGGCTTATCGGCTTGCCTCACCTGTAAGAACCTTCCACGCGATCGGCCACGTCCCGGTAGCCGTAGTCGATCTCGTAGATCTGCTTCATGCAGTCGATGGATTTCTCCTTTTGGTCCATTTTTTCGTAAACGAGGCCCAAGTTATACACGATGTCCTTCTTCATGTTGTCCATCTGCGAAATCTCGCTCGCCGCGGTGGAGAGCGTATTGGCGGCCAGATCGAACATGCCGCGCTCGGTGTAGCATTTGCCAAGAAGGTTCATGGCGCGCAGGCGCACGTTGGGATTCTGACGCGCCTTCTGCAGTTCAGAAATCGCATCCTTGTAGTTCCCCGCGTTGATCATCACCTCCCCCAGCTCAAAACGAACCTGGAGATCAGTGGGATTGCGCTCCACCCGCTTTCTGGCCTCGTCGAGCAGCAGTTTCGCGCGCTGCCTTTTCAGGTCTGCCAGTTGGGGAATATAGTCCTTGGTCTCCTCGGAATCCGCATTGGCCGCGATATATTCCTCGAAACCCGCAATCGACACGTCGTATTGCCGGATGCGCAGATCGGAAACTTTGCGCACTAGGGCGGAGTCGGTGTTGTTCAAACCGGCCGCGTAACTGATCCAGGTCACGGCATTGTCCAAGTCGCCCTTTTGTTCGTAAAGCTCCCCAATCTTGCGGGCGGTATCGACGTTTTGCTGGTCCTGTTCGTATTTCGCCGACAACTCCGCCAGGAGGTTGTCAATCATGGCATCATCGCGCACGACCCGGCCCTGTTGTTCGAGGCTGATGGCCTGCTCCTTGTCCTTGATTAGGTCCCGATAAGTGGTGTCCTCCTTCTCCCAACCACCCTTTTGCATGGACGCACCGGCCGCGGCATCCTTGGCCCCCTTGACGGCGGCAAGGTCATTCGGAACGATATCGAGGATTCTCCCATAAACATCCACCGCCTTGGTCGGCAGCCCGTTGCTCATGTAAAGCAAGGCCAGCTCGTGCATGGTCTTGGTGTCTTTGGGATTGCCCTCGACCACGGTTTCCAAGGCAAACATCGCCACTTCCGGCAACTTGGCCGCCAGCGCGGCCTCCTTGAGCAGTTGGTTGATCTGGGGGCTGTATGGTTCCCCCTCGAGCATTTTCTCCACCGCATCCATGGCCGCCACCGGATCCTTCTTCACCAGGCTCTGGACCTTCATGGTGGAAAACGACGCGCTGGAAAGTCCGCTCATCATGCCCTTTTTGCCGGAATTTTTCGTCACGGCCGCCTTGCGAGTGAGCTGGCGGGCGAGGAGAAATTCCGGGTGGTTTTTGAGCACAACCTGAAGGAGCTGGATGGCATAGCCGTAGTTTTTCAGCTCCATCGCGCTCATGGCTTTCAGCCAGGTGGCACGTTGGTTCTCGGGGAGGTCTTTTTCTGATTTTGCCATAAAAGGGGATATGCGCTGCGGCTAATTGGATTCGGGCTGAGGCGTCGAGTCACCCGCCGGGCTGTCAACGGGAATGTCCATGGCCTCGCCCATGGGCTGCTTTTGCAAGGCGTCCCAAGCGTCCACGGATGCGGGAGTGGGTGCCACGGACGGAACCGGCGTGGGCGGGGCAGGCGGTGTGGCCTCAGGCATCGAAGCCGCCGCAGGATCCGGCGTAGCGAGTGGCGGCTCCGGCGTGGCGGCGGGTGTCGGGGCGGGCTCCGAGGATTTTTTCCGGGCCGCGAAAGCCCGCAGCGCACTCCATTCCGTTTTGGCCGAGGCGGAAAAATTCGCCAGGCCATGTTCATAAAGCACCACGAACCCGAAGGCAAAGACCGCCAGCAAGGCCAGCCTGAGAATGAGAGCCAGCAACCCGATCATAAAAGGAACCCCGGATTAAGGCCGAAACCCCGCCGCAGCGAACCTCCGGCGGGAATGACCTGAATGCCCACTTTTTGCTCGAAGGGTTTCGGGGGATTGCTATCCGGCAAACCCCAGCAGGGTTCTAAACAGAGAAAGGAATTCATATTGCTCCAGAGAGTAAGAAAGGGAACTTCCGAAAAGTCGAGCACGACGCGCTGCCCGAGTCCGGCATCCTCCACCGTAAAAATCCGCGACGCCACGCCCTCCAGACCAAGCAGGTAGGAGTCGGGCAGCTTTTCCCTCGCAAACGGTATCGGACCGCCGGGCAGGGAAATTTCCTCCACCTGGCCATCGAGGAAATTCCCCGGGGCGAAATACCGCAGATAGTTTCCCTGCGGAAACAGCACCCGGCAGGTCTGCGGCGACGTCACCGCAAATCCCGGGTGCATGCCAAAACTCACATGCGCAGCCAACTTCGGCTCCTCGTTCTGAAAAAGAAACTCCACCCGCACTCCCTCGCCGGACAACGAATAGCTCAGCTCAAGCGAGACCCGGAGCGGATAGGCCTGACGAGGAATTCGATCCACCGGCACACGATAAACCAACGCCTGTCCCCTCACCTCCGGAGGATCAAAGGCGAAATGCCGCAAGAATCCATGATTGCCCCCATGGATCACCGCATCGCGATAAACCGATTGTTCCTTCCACAGACGGTGCAAAAAATACCCCATCACCGTGGCATGGTTGGCCCAACCTTCGGCCGGGAGCGATGTTTCGCCATCGCGATAGAGAAACCCCCGCCAGTTTCCCGTGGCATCCCGCCGGGCCAGACTCACCATCTCGGCCCCCGTGCGATTCACCGCGATACGCAAGCCCGTCTGCTCGTCGGTGAGCTGATCAAGAAGAATTCCGTTTTGCTGGAGAGTTTTGTAGGCGGCCACTCCGGGAGTTGAGCAGATTTCCGGCTGCGCTTCAAATGTTGCGTCCAGAATGATGCGGGGCCCGCCGCCGACGCACCGGACCGCGGCGGCCGGAAAAGTTTGTTTCGATTGAAAGCAACTGGACTCACGCGAAGGCGCGAGGACACGAAGAAAATCCTGCAATTTTTCGCGTCTTAGCGCCTTCGTGTGAAATTCTCTCCGGCGCGGAAATCAGAGCTCTTGCGAAACGGGCGGCGTCCCGTGAAAGTGCGCCCATGATTGCGGAACGCATGGCTCAACTTGGCCTTCGGGCGGAGGATCTGGTCGAGACCTTTGCGCGTTCGTCCGGGCCCGGCGGCCAGCATGTCAACAAAGTGAGCACCTGCGTGACGATCCGCCACGGGCCGACCGGCATTTCCGTGACGGTCTCGGACAGCCGGTCGCAGTCGATGAACCGCCAGCTCGCGCTGGAGCGGCTGGTGGATGTTTTCGAAAAGAAGCGGGAGGAGAAGCGTCAGCAGCACCTGGCGGAAATCTCCAAGACCCGGCGGCAAAAAGCGAAGCGCTCGCGCGGCACCAAGCGAAAGCTGGTGGAAGGCAAACGCAAACGCGGCGAGACGAAGAAGCTGCGGGGCCGCGTCTCGGACTAGGGATTCGCGACGATGGCATTTCCCACGCGACAAGATCCCCGCGACTGGATCACCCAATATTGGAACATCATTCTGGGGAAGAGAGCGGATGCCAAGGAGGACTCATGGCTAGTGGGCCCGATCGGTTCTATCAAGGAGGATGCGAACCAATTTATCGAAAGGATCGCAGGCGAGAGAGGGCTGTATATCGAACGAGATACGCCTGGCTCTGGACTCGTGGAAACACTGGACGATTGGGGCATCCCGATCCGTCCCGCGATTGCGGATTTTTACCGGAGAACGACGGATTACCAACTCTCGGTCCGGACCTCGTGGAGACCCGTTTTCGGAAGTCTTGGGTATGTTGTAGCGAGGCTCTTCAGCCGGCGGATTCAGCAGCTTAATATCCCTCAAGACATTGATGGAGCGAAGGTATTAGAGACCAAAATCGTCAAATTGGTAGATGGGAAGGGCCGCCCTGAATTCACCATCTGGCACCGAAGTTCGCGAGAGACCGGTGAGGCCGTGTTTTTCGGGATTTACACTTCCTGCAGGATTCCATCCGGAGAATTTTGTGTGAAAGTCATTCTTCCCCTGCCACGGGGGAGCGCGACCGTCATCTTTCGACCAGAGAATGATGCGCAGGGAAATCTCTTATTGATCTCGTCGGGAAGGAAGTCTGGCGACCCGGGTTTTTATTTCTTGGTGGAAGATCGGCGGGGGTGCCTTCGGAAGCATTATTTGCCGGGTGTGCGTGAGAGTATTCTCATCTCGGAAAGCGGGGACGGGGTGCTGAGGGCCGAGCATACCCTTAGGCTTTGGTCGCTAAAGGCCTTCAGCATGGCCTATCGCATCACGAAAGAAGGGGCGGCAGTATCGAAATAAAGATGCGTGCTTGTTGCCTCCAACCGCTTTAACGAATCCAATGCCAGTCTATACCTACAGTTCCGCGCGAAGCACGATCTGCAGCACGCTGACCGCTCTTTATCGCCCGCCCACAAGGGAGCAGGTTCACGGGTTGATCCATGCGGAATGCATGACGAGAATGGAGTTAGGCGCCCCCATCTTCTCGCTCGCACGGATGCAGCTTCACAACCTGACGATGTTCGCCGCGTGGGAAAGCGAGGGGGCGATCAACGATTTCCTTGCCAACACGCCCCTCGGTCGGCTTTTCTCGGCGGGCTGGCACGTTCGTATGACGTTTTTGCGCCGCTGGGGTTTGGTAAGGGAATTCGGCGGACTTCCCGAGAATGCAGGTGATTCAGATCCGGACGTTCCGGTCGTTGCAGTGACCCTCGCCCGAATGCGGCTTCCCCAGGTTCCGCGCTTCATTCGATGGGGAAAACCCGTGGAGGAGTTGGTCCGGGATCACCCGGGCGCACTCCTTGCCTCGGCATCCATGAGGCTCCCTCGAACGGTCTCAACTTTCTCCATTTGGTCGTCGCAAAGGGAGATGGCCGCCATGGTTCAAGGCCACGGCAATATCGATCGACCGGAGCGGCATGCCCTGGCCATGAGGGAGCGGAAACGAAAGGACTTTCATTTTGAGTTCACGACCCTCCGCTTTAGGCCGATCGCTGAGTACGGGGCCTGGGAAGGGCGTGCTAATATTATCCCACGTTGAGTCAGGTCGAGATTCCCCCGCAGTCAAAAACGAGGAGAGTCTGCTGAAATTTCGAAAGACACGTTACATGCCAATATTCAACTGCCCGTTCCGCGTGAATTGGGTCAGCACGTCAACAAGAAAAATAAACAACGCGGCCTCGGGAAGAGACGTCTCGGGCAGTTTAGGGAGTCGCCGGGGGAGTCTCCAATTCGCTGACGCCTGCCATCGCGACGCGCATCGGCTCGCTGGAGACCCGCAGGAACCCGTCGAACGGGCGGTCGAGTTCCCAAATCAAAATCAGTGCACCGAAAACGGACAGGGCGGATGTTGCCATCGCGACCATGGTCATGGCATTGCGGGGAGCGAAGACGCTGTAGCTGAGAAAAATGACAGCCAGCAGATCAAAGCCCCCGCCGCCATGACGACCAGGGCGGACGCCAGCATGAGGTGGAAGCCCATCCGCACCGCCAGCCGGCCCGCCGGAACCATCGCCACCGTCGCCCCCACCAGGTAGGCTGCCGGCACCAGCGACACCACCCCGGAAAGATTTGCCACCTCCCGGCCCATCACCGGCAGGGCGGTGGCGGTAAGACAATTTTAAACTGATAGAAAAATGCCATCAACGCCGCAGACGCGGCAATAGGATTGAGGCCTGCATGCGGTGCGGACATCGTTAACCTCACATCGCGCAACCTATCAGGTCACCCTGTTTTCCAATCCGCCAAAGTCGTGATGCGAACGCCCGTGTCCGAGGGAAAGTCGTCGGAATTGGACGTCACCAGGATCCCCACTCCAGCTTGATGAACAGTGGCAAGAAGCTGGAGATCGTGCAGTTTTTTCCCGATGACCCGGAACTGCAATGCCCACCGATTCAGGAGTTCGTGGGCTTCAACGGTCTCGGGAATAAGGGAAGCGTATTTGCGAAACTCCCTGACGTTGCCGACGGCGTCCTCTACAGCTAGACCTAGGCCGTTATTTCCCGGTGGGCGGGTGGCAACGACGAGATATTCCCGAAGCACCTGGGTGCCAACAAAAAGACCGGCCCCCTGCCGGGGGAGTTCCTGGAAAATCCCTCGAGCCTCGGAGTGGAGGGGGCGTGATTCATCCGTGGCGTCCAACAAAATATTGGTATCCAAAGCCACGCGCTGACCCGGTTCAATCTTCATAGAGTGCTTCTCTCGACCAGTTTTTAGCACCTTGTGTGCGCACCGTCTTCAAGGACAGATCGCCCCCATCGTCGGGCAGCGGAGCCCGGGCCGCCTCGGCCAGCACGTGATGCAACTCCCCCTGAAGCGAACGGTGGTGCAGACTAGCCCGGCGCTTTAGCCGTTCCAATACCGACTCGGGCAGATCCCGGATATGGACTGATTTCATACTGGTATCATAATGATATCACCGGACATAAGCAAGGCCGGCCGAAGAAATCCAACCCCCTGCAAAAATACCTTTAAGGCTGTTGAATTTTCGCGCATAGACTCGCCCCATGGACCTCCTCTCCTGCGATCTTCCCGGCATCCCCAAATTGCGCAGCGGCAAGGTTCGCGAGGTTTTTGATCTCGGTGAAAACCTCCTTTTTGTTGCCTCCGACCGCATCTCGGCCTTCGACTGCATCCTGCCCAACGCCATCCCGCGCAAGGGTGAGGTGCTCACCCAGATTTCCTCATTTTGGTTCGAGAAACTCGATTTCGTGCCGAACCATCTCCTAGCCTCAAACTTCCGCCATTTTCCCGAAAATCTAAAACCCTTCGAAGAACAACTTGCCGGACGGTCCATGATTGTGAAGAAAGCCGCCCCCCTTCCGGTGGAATGCGTCGCCCGCGGCCACCTCGCCGGCTCCGGATGGAAGGAATATCAGGAACACGGCACCGTGGGAGGACATGCTGTTCCGCCCGGACTCCGCCAGGGCGATCGACTGCCGGAGACGCTCTTCACCCCGGCCCGCAAAGCCGACACCGGCCACGACGAAAACATTACCTGGCGCCAGTGCCGCGCCATCCTGGGCGACGATATTGCCATCCAACTGCGCGACTGGACCATCGAACTCTACGAACATGGCCGCGCCTACGCCGCCCAGCGCGGCATCCTGGTGGCCGACACAAAATTTGAGTTCGGCGTTCTCGACGAGGAAATCATCCTCATTGATGAAGTGCTCACGCCGGACTCCTCGCGTTTCTGGCCCGAAAGCGAATTCGCCGCCGGGGGCAGTCCGCCCAGCTTCGACAAACAATTCGTGCGCGACTACCTGCAAACGCTCGCTTGGGACAAGCAACCGCCCGCCCCGCCGCTGCCGGCGGAGATCGTGCAGAAGACCTCGGAAAAATATCTCGAAGCCTTCCGCCGCCTCACCGGACTGATCCTGTCCTGACGCGGCCGTCCCGAGCACCCGCGTGAACGAAGACCTGGAAAACTTCATCGTATGGCTCGCGGTCGAACGCGGTCTGTCCACCAACTATCAACTCTCCACCCGGCACTCGTTGGAAACCTTCGCCCAATGGCTGCCCGCTCATGCGCAAGTGACGGAGTTTTCCGGTGTCGAGCCCGGCCACATCACCAACTACCTCGCCTGGCGCAAACGCGCGGGCCTGGCCTCGGCTTCCATCAAACTTGAGGCCGTCGCCATTCGGATTTTCTTCCGGTTTCTCCTCGCCCGTAAAACCCTCACCAGAAATCCCGCCGAAAATCTCGCCATCCCCCGCATCGAAGGCTACCTGCCGGAAACGCTCAACGCCCCGGAGGTGGAACGCCTGCTCGAAAGCGTTCGCGAGAGCGATCCCCTCGGTCTGCGCGACCGCGCCATACTCGAACTCCTCTACGCCAGCGGCCTGCGTGTTTCTGAACTTTGCCACGTGCGCCTCGAAGGCCTCGATCTCGAGGAAGGCATGATCCGCGTGACCGGCAAGGGCAATAAAACCCGCATCATTCCCGTCGGCTCCAAGGCCTGCGCGGCCATCAAACGTTATCTGGAAACTGAACGCCCAAATTTGGTCGGACCACGCACCGGGGCGGAAATTTTCCTCTCCGTGCGCGGAAAAAAACTCACTCCCCAGCGCATCTGGCAGCTCCTCAAGCAATACGCCGCCCGCGCCGGCCTGGAGAGTAATGTCTATCCCCACCTCCTGCGCCACAGCTTCGCCACCCATTTGCTCAGCGGAGGTGCGGACCTGCGCATCATCCAGGAAATGCTCGGCCACGCCGACATCTCGACCACGCAGATTTACACCCATGTGGACCGCACTCATCTCAAGGCCGTCCATAAAAAATTCCATCCACGGGCCTGACCAGAAAAACTCGCTCGGCGTTCTCTGATTATTTAGAAAAAGCGCCATGTCGAAGGTGACTCCAATCTGGCGCGTTTTGCCCGTGATGTTGCTGCCGCTCGCGGCCGAAGGCCGTCTCAATCGACATCGTCAATCCCGGCTTTGAGGACATCACCGGTGAAACAGAGTATAACGAATTCACGTTTGGCCCCCTCAATGGGTGGAACCTGCCTGATCCGGGTAACATCGCTGAACGGATCCCTATGCTTGGACGTGACATTTGTCCTTTGCTGATCCGTGTTTATCCGTGTCATTCGTGGCTTCAACTGCATCATTCCGGCTGCGCACCGGCATTTTTCACGGGGCAGATCTCACCGCCGGGCAAGCCCCCAGCTTTTTCTCGCCTGCCATCGAGAATATAGCATCCTGCCTGGACCGATGAGAAATCCCGGAGAGTCAACAGTAGCCGCCCGCCTCTGCTCGGCCTGTGGGATGTGCTGCAACGGCGTGATGTTTTACAGCATGCGACTGCAACCCTCGGATCAGGCCCGGAGCCTCACGGCGCTGGGCCTCAAGCTCAAACGCAAAAACAAGGAATGGCACTTCCTTCAGCCCTGCCCGGCGCACCAGGATTCTCATTGCACGATCTATGCACAACGTCCGGAGCGCTGCCGGGTCTTTGCCTGCCGGCAGTTGCAAGCGGTGGAGAACGGGAAAACCAGCGAAGAAGCGGCAATGAAGAAAGTTCGGGATGCGCAGGACGCCGTCGCGCGGGTCCGCGAGCTGCTCCATCAGGCCGGTGACACGCGGGAGACAAAGGCCCTCGCCACCCGCTACGAAACACTCGTCACCCCGCCGCTCGATCCGGCCCCGGAAGCCGAGGCCAACCGCAAGAAACTCACCGAGGCCATGAACGAGCTGGAGGATATGCTGGCGCGGGACTTCCGCGTGGAGGCGGCTAGGAAATTGGAGGGATGCGGGCTCTCGCATCCCTTGCCTTAGCCGGAGATTTTTGGGTTGCGAGGGCCCGCAACCCTCCAGACAACTGACCCATGCCCCTCGTTGAATCGACCTACCAGCCTCCGTGGGGATTTTGGAACGGACACCTCCAGACAATCTATCCTGCGCTTTATCGCCGCGTGCCCCTCATCACCACGGAACGCGAACGGCTCCCCACGCCAGATGGCGACTTTTTGGATTTGGACTGGAACACGAGCAATAACGCCCCTCGTCTGGCCATTCTCTCCCACGGACTCGAAGGGGATTCCCAAAATCATTACATCCAAGGCATGGCGGCAGCGCTTCTGCGGAATCAATGGGATGTGCTGGCCTGGAACTTCCGCGGCTGCAGCGGCGAACAAAACCGCCTGTTGCGCTCTTATCACAGCGGAGCGACCGAGGATTTAAAATCGGTGGTGGATCATGCCCTGGCGACGGGACGTTACCCGCGCATCGCCCTCGTCGGGTTCAGCCTCGGCGGAAACATGATGCTGAAATACCTTGGCGATCTAGCGGCCGGAGTGGACCGCCGTATCAAACGCGCCGTCGCGTTTTCCGTGCCTTGCGATCTGGCGTCCAGTTCGCAAAAACTGGAGGGCACCATGAACCGCATTTATATGCGTCGGTTTCTCACCAGGCTGCGGGGAAAGATTCGCGATAAGATGACCGCGTTTCCCGGAGAAATTGATGACGCCGGATTGGACGCGATGCGCACGTTTCGGGAGTTCGACGGGGCCTACACCGCGCCGCTCCATGGCTTTGCCAGCGCGGAGGAATACTGGCGGAGGGCGAGTTGCAAACCGGTGCTCGCCCAGATCGCCATCCCCACCCTGCTGGTTAATGCGCGTAACGATCCCTTCCTGGCCCCGGACTGTTTTCCCGCGGATGCCGCGCAAAAAAACCCCCTCTTCCATTTCGAGGCCCCGCGCAGCGGCGGGCATGTCGGTTTTGTCTCCTTCAATGCCCGGAACGAATACTGGTCGGAAACACGCGCCATCGAGTTTCTGAACGGCGGAATTCGTTCGTGACCCGGAACGCGAGATCAAATCGTCACGCCGAACACGTCGTCGGTCTTCACTTCTAGGCAAAATGCCGCCAGCAATTCGGCGATGGCCTGGAGGTCGGAAAGCTCGATGACTTCGACGGAGGAATGCATGTAGCGGTTGGGCAAGCCGATAGACACGGTGGGAATACCGCCGTGTTGCAGAAATATCGCGTCGGCGTCAGTGCCGGTGTGTCGGGGATTGGCCTCGTATTGCAGGGGGATGCCGGCGCGTTGGGCCGTTTCGCGGAGCCGTTCAACCAGGACAGGGTGATTGGAGCTGCCGATGCTGAGGACGGGGCCACCGCCGAGCTTTACGTCGCCATGTTTGGGTTTGGAGCAAATCGGGATGTCCGTCGCGTGCGTCACGTCCACCACCAGCGCGGCATTTGGCTTGGCGCGGTATCCGGCCATGATCGCCCCGTAGAGACCGTTTTCCTCCTGGATGGTCGAGACGGCGACAATGCTGGCGGCGAGTTTTTCTTTTTTCTCCGCAATGAGCCGCAGGGCCTCGGCGGCGGCCCAGGTGCCGATGCGGTTGTCGCAGCCGCGCGCGGCAATGCGGTCGCCGACCAAGCGGACGACATTGGCGTCGTGGGTGACGGGATCGCCCACGCGCACGAGCTTGGCGGCCTCAGCCTTGGATTTCGCGCCGATATCGATGAAGACTTCGTGGAACTCAGGGACCTTCTTGCGGTCATCGGGCTCCTGCATGTGGATGGCGAGGTGTCCGGTGACGCCCGGCACGGGTCCGTCCGCACCCTGCACGATCACGCGCTGACCGCGCAGCATGGCGCGATCCACCCCGCCGATGCCTTTGAAATACAGGAAGCCATCGTCACTGATGTAACTGATCATCAGACCAAGTTCATCGGCATGGCCGCTGAGGAGAATCTTGGGTCCGCCATCGGGATTCATCGTGGCATAGACATTGCCGTAGGGATCGCTGCGGATCTTGTCGGCAAAGCGGGCGGCGTATTCTGACCAGACGCGCTGGCCCTTCGTTTCGAAACCGGACGGCGAGGGCGTTTCGAGCAATTTTTTAAGAAAATCGTAGGATTCTTCGCGCATGGACGGGATTATCGGCGGAAGCGCAAGTTCTGCAAAGCCTGCATTTCTCGTGACAAGGGTCCCGCCTTTAGGGCTCGAACTGCGGGAGTGATTCTGCTTAAAGAAGGGTTGAGATGCAATTCACCACAGGTCACAGCAGAACACAACCCGCCAGCATTCTCGGGCGCATCGGCCTCACCCTTTTTCTCAGCCTTTTCCTGGGCATGGGGCTGCTGTTTTTGTTTTTCATCGGCGCTGCCACGCTGCAAACCCTGGCCACCTACGGATGGCAGAAAACACCGGCCACCATCACGAGCAGCGGGGTGCGCGAGGACCCGGGCCAGGACGACCCGTTTACCGTCGAGGTCACCTATCGCTACCAGTGGAATGGCCGCGGCCATACTTCGGCGAAGTTTTCCCGCCATAGCGCGCAGTTGGAAAACTATGACCGGGCCCGCGAAAAAATCTCCGCCCTCCCCGCCGGCACGGAAACGTTCTGCTTCGTGAACCAAAAAAATCCCGACGAAGCGGTGTTGCACCGCGACGGGGTTTGGACGGCTCTGTTCGCCGTGATTCCGCTCATTTTCGTGCTGGTGGGCGGGGTCGGCATCGTGGGCGTCTGGTTTCCCCGCGAGGCGCGGGCGGGCGCACTCAGTCCGTCGCGGGGCGGAAAGAAAGGCGGAAAGGCACTGACCATTTTCCTCGGCGGCGTTTTCACTTTGGTCGGGGCCGGAATGCTGGTTTTTTGGTTTCTGCCCACCATGATCAAGGCGCAGGAGTCCGCGCAATGGACCGAGATGCCCTGCACGATCATCAGCAGCCGGGTGAAATCCCATTCGGACAGCGATGGCACGACCTACAGCGTGGATATTTTTTACCGCTATACGGTGGCGGGAAGGGAATACAAATCGAATCGCCACGGCCATTTCGGCGGATCTTCCAGCGGCTATGACGGCAAGGCGGAGATCGTGCGGCGGTATCCGGCGGACTCGCAGGCGGTTTGTTACGTGAATCCGGAGAATCCCCACGAGGCGGTGCTAAAGCCTGGGCTCGGTTGGGGAGCATTGTTCGGATTGATCCCCCTGGTGTTTTTCGTCATTGGCGTGGCGGTCCTTTTTTCAGCGTTCCGCACGTCGCGGGTGGATGCTGTCTCGGGCCGGCCGGTCCCCGCCGTCGATTCACGCGTCGGCGGAGGTCCGGTCACACTAAAGCCCACCATTTCGCCCTTGGCCAAGCTGGGAGGAGTGATCCTGGCCGCGTTGTTTTGGAATGGCATCGTTTCCGTCTTTGTCTGGCAGGTGATCAAGAGCTTCGAGCGCGGACGTCCGGAGTGGTTTCTCACGGTTTTTATGATTCCCTTCGTGCTGATCGGGCTGGGCCTGTTGGCCGGAATCATCTATTTCGCCGCAGCCGCGACCAATCCGCGCTGCCGCCTGCGGGTGGATTCGCCGCTGGTTCGGCCGGGGCAAACGCTCTCCGTCTCGTGGGAATTTCGCGGTGCAGTGCGGCGGCTGAACCGCCTGCGGATTCATCTGGAAGGACGGGAGGAGGCCACCTACGCGCGCGGCACATCGACCCACACCGACCGCGAGATTTTTGCGCAAATCCCCCTGGCCGATCTTTCCTCCTCACGGGACATGGAACGGGGAACCGGGCAGGGACGGGTGCCGGAACGGACGATGCCCAGCTTTACCGCGCCCAACAACAAGGTGGTGTGGACGGTGAAGGTGCGGGGCGAAATCAGCCGCTGGCCGGATGTGGATGACGAATACGAAATCGTGGTCACTCCGCCGCAAGGAGGACGGGCATGAAGGCGAGCGTGGCGACCGAACGGAAAAATTACCGGCCGGGCGAGGAGATCCGCGGCACGGCATCCTGGACGACGGCAATCGCGCCAAAAACCGTCGAACTCCGGCTCTTCTGGCACACCGCGGGCAAGGGCACGCGTGACAGCGCCACGGTGGAGGCCTTGGTTTTCGATCACGCGCAGGCACAGGACACGCGTCCCTTCGCCTTCAGCGCGCCGGATTTTCCCCCCAGCTTTTCGGGCAAACTCATTTCCCTGATCTGGGGGCTGGAACTTGTGCTCAATCCGGGCGGCACGCAAAACGCCGGCTTGGTGATCTCGCCCGACGGCCACGAGATCGAACTGCAATCGGACGTCGTGATCTCCATGCCCGTGCCCGAAAAACCAAAATTCCCCTGGGGCCGGTGAAGGCGCGGGACAATCCCTATCGCAGTGAACGCGTGGAGGCACTGGCTTTTCGCGCGGAGGACTTCGATTGGAAGAACCTGGAAGCCCGGCTCGCCGCCGCGAAGGGACGCGGCGCCATCGTGGGGCCCGAGGGGCACGGCAAGACGACCCTGTTGCTCGAATGGTACGCACGGCGAACGGACGCGGTGCTGCTGCGCGTGAAGGAGGGTCAGCGACGCTTGACGTCGGAACAGCGGGGCGAGATCGGAAAGAGCCGCCACCTTTTTTTGGACAGTGCCGAGCAGTTCGGATGGTGGGGCTGGCGGGAGTTGCGCTGGCTTTCCCGCCGGGCCCGCAGCGTGGTCATCACCTCCCACCGCCCCGGACTGCTGCCCACCGTTTTCACCTGCCGCACCAGCGCGATATTGCTCGGTGAATTGATGGAAGAATTGACCGGGCGAATCGACGAACACGCTACCTTGTGCCTGTGGCAGCAACACAAAGGCAATGTGCGGCTGGCCCTGCGGGACCTTTATGACGCGCAGGCGGGGATCGCCGGAAATCCGGCTCACTACTGGTGGCAATTCTTATCCGCACGGGAATCAAAGGCGTCAATGCGGTGGAATTGGGACGACGCCTTCTCCAGCGTTTCGGCTCGCTGGCCGATCTGGTCAGAGTTCCCGTTTCGGCTCTCTTGGAGGAGAAGGGATTGAAAGGAGCGAAAGCGGCCCAGCTTATCGCTGCCATTGAAATCGCCCGGCGGGTGGCGGTCCCGGCTAAAAAAGGCAAATTAAAACTCAATGGCACCCGGGTTGTTGCCGAGTACTTGAAAACCCGGTTTCAGGGACTGGCCGACGAGCAGTTCCGCGCACTTTACCTGAATCGTGTTCACGGACTCCTTGACGATGTCTTGATTGCCCAGGGGGATGTCGGTTCCGTGCGTCCCTCGGTGCGAACGATCATGACCCGCGCCTTGCAGGCAAACGCCAGCAGCTTGATTGTCGCCCACAACCTCATGTTCGAGCTCAGCGATGAGGAAGCCGGCGAGATGGTGTCACAAAATGTGATACCTGGGCGCGGCAAGCTGGGAGGAGCCTCGCCCATGGCCTTCACCGAACAGGGCGTCGCCATGCTTTCCAGCGTGTTGCGCAGCCCGCGAGCCTTGCAGGTCAATATCGGCATCATGCGCGCCTTCGTCCGGCTGCGCGAATTGCTGCTCTCGAACGCCGACCTAGCCGGCAAACTCAACGCCATGGAAAAACAATACGACAGCCAGTTTCGTGTCGTCTTCGACGCCATCCGGCGGCTCATGGCTCCTCCGCCAGCCCCGCCCGATCCGCCCCGCAAGGAGATCGGGTTCCATGTCCGCGAAGTCGCCCCCGCTTATCGGGCGAAACCCCGGAAACGGACGGCGAAACGATGACCGCCGGCCAGCGTGATGAACTGATCCGCCGTTTGCAACGAAGCAGGAGTTCCGGGGCAGCGAGGATCAGAAGGCTTATCAGGATAAAGTTGCGGGAGCCGCATTCATAGAATTCTTGCGAAAGCGGCTCATTCTTCTGCGCGACCTGCTGTCAGATGATGGAGCAATATATCTACACCTTGACTACAGAAAGGTTCACTACGCCAAAGCCACAATCGATGAAGTTTTTGGCGAATCACGATTCATCAATGAAATTATCTGGCAGCGAACAGCATCTCATAACGACCCCGGAAGATATGGATGCGTGCATGATACACTTCTCTTTTACCGGAAGGGTTCCTCCTTCGTGTGGAACGAGCCGAAGACCGAGCAATCCGAATCTTATATTGAAACCTTTTTCGTGTATGCCGACTCGCCGGATCGAAAATCATGGGTCAGGCTGAAAAAGGGCGAAGATGCACCTGCGGGTTGGGAGAGGTATCGGCTTGGCAATTTCGCCAGCCCACATCCGCGACCGAACCTTACTTATGAGTATAAGGGATATAAACCACCCAGAAACGGGTGGAAGGTCGATCTCTCCAGGATGAAGGAGATGGACCGGCAAGGTTTATTGCATTTCCCTTCAACGAAAGATGGCAGGATTCAACCAAAGCAATATCTGCGTGATACGCTGGGGAACAAAGCTGTCTCGGATGTTTGGCTGGGGATCTCGCCTCTGCAAGCCCAAGCGGCTGAGAAGCAAAACTACCCCACACAAAAACCTGAATTGCTTTTGGATCGCGTAGTCTCCGCCTCCACCAACCCCGGTGATCTCGTCCTTGACGCCTTTGGCGGCTCCGGCACGACCTGCGCGGTGGCGGAGAAATCCCTAACCGCTATCTTTTCACCATGCTCTCGCCAAAAAGCTTCCCCGTGTTTTTCACCAAACTTCAAGATGGCACGCTGGGCGACTTTGCCTCGGAACTCGATGTGGTGATGAAGGCATTTTCAATGCCCTGACGATTGTTGCGTCGAATCGTTGGTGAACTGGGAATTTTCAGTGAAAGATCGCCAGAAAACGCCGATTTTGTTCCTAAATCGCCTATGGAAATGCCTTTAGGTGGAAATCCTTAGGGATATTAACAAACCACCATATATTGTGGTTACGATTTTTTTACCCACCATATATGGTTTTTTATTGACGATTTTTGCCGGGTTTAGCATTATGAACATTACCGCCGGACGTTCTGGGCATTGATGAGGGATGAAAAGCCCGCGGTATTCCCCAAAAACAAAAAAAAGACCGAACCGACAAACTGCTGCCATGGCCACGACCACGATTACAATTGGAGACCGTCAATTCGTCCTCGATCAAGACAAAGCCGAAGCGGCATACGCGGCCAAACGGGTGATCAATGGCCGGAACACGATGTTTTTCAACATCCTTCCCCTGAAATACCAGTGGGCCTACGACCTTTACAAAAAGATGAAGGCCAATCATTGGGAACCGGAGCAGATTCCCATGCAGAAGGATTGCGAGCAGTGGCGCGATCCCGACATCACCGAGATCGAGCGGTGGATCATCAAAATGGCCATTGGATATTTCTCCGCCGCGGAAGGCATCGTTGGGGACAACATCCAGCATGTCGTGCGCGAACTCATCACCGCGCCGGAACTCAAACTCGTGCTTGGCCGCCATGCCCATGAGGAAAACATCCACGCCGACTCGCTCGTTTATATGATCAGCTCGCTCGGGATTAACCCGCACGAGTGCGAGGCGATGTTCGAGGATGTAGCCACGATCAAAAACAAAACCGATTTTGTGGTGAGCAACAGCCGCGCCCTGCGCCGGGACCTCGATCTGACCCTGCCCGAAAACAAGCGCGCCTTGGCAAAAAACATCTTCCTCTTCGGCCAGTGCATGGAGGGCACGCAATTCTACGGCCTCTTCGGCATGGTGCTCGCGCTGTATCGCCAGAACAAGTTTCCCGGCATCGGCCAGATGTTCAGCTACACTCTGCGCGACGAATCGAATCACATCGAAGTCTTCCGCAACCTGCTCATGGATCTGGTGGATGAAAACCCTGAGATCTGGACCGAGGATTTCCGCGAGGACCTGCGCGAGACCATGCGCGAAGCGGTGAAGCTGGAAAAGGAGTTCATTCGCGACTGCCTGCCCGTCGCCGCCGTCGGACTCACCCTCGAAGAATTCCTCACCTATATTGACTACATCGGCGATCGCCGTTTGCAGGGCGTGGGCCTGGAGCCGCTCAACGGCATCATCCAAAATCCCCTGCCATGGTTATCCGAAATGATGGGCATGAAAATAGAAGGTAACTTTTTCGAAGCCCACGTCAGCGAGTACCGCAAAGGCGGGGACTTCGCCGCTGTTTCCGACGACGATTTTTAAGCCCCAACCAACCAGCCGCCGCCTGCCATGATCCGCCGCATCTCCCTCGAAGAAGACCTCGCTCTCAAGAAACTCGTCACCACCCCGCGCGAGCAGAAACCGGGCTATGCCTGGCGTGACGCCCTCGGCGACAGCCTGCTCGAGATTGCCCATCCCGAAATCCTCGTCTCGCGCAGCGGCGGGGAGGATCGCGAATTCAGCCTAGCCGACGTGGCCGACGAAATCGGCGCGGCTCTGACCGATCTCCTGCTCTCCCGCGAGGAGAAGGATATTTTCAACGAGGAAAACCGCGGCTTCGTCGCCAACGTCGCTCACTCCGTCGCCACCCGCCTGATGGAGCAGGTCCGCGAGGGCCATGCCCTCAAGCTTTCCGAAAACGACCTCTCCCTCCTCATCGAAAAAGCCTTGATCGAAAACGACGCCCACGACGTGGCCAAAAGCCTCATTTTCAAACGCTCCATCCGCACCACGGACTCCGCCGGTGACCGCACCAGCCTCGAGGACACCCCCCTCGCCGTGCGCCTCATCCGCCGCAACGGTTCGGTCGTTCCTTGGATCGAAAACAAAATCGAAGCCGCCTGCCGCCATGCCTTTCTTTCCGTCAAGGAAGATGCCGACGCCGTGGCCGATATCGCCCGCGCCGTGACCGAGCGCATCCGCCACAACGACCGCGCGTTTGTTCACATCGAGGACGTGCAGGACATGGTGCAGGAGGAGCTCATGCGCCAGGGGTATTACAAGGTGGCCGAGAGCTACATTCTCTACCGCGCCCACCGCGCCCGCCTGCGCGAGGAATCCTCCCAAACTGCCGACGCCGGCGAACAGCAGGATTCCCTCGTCGTTGTCCGCTCCAAAAACGGACAAAGCGTCTTCTGGGACGGCAGCGAACTGAAACGCCGCATCCAATTCGCCATGATCGGCCTCGACCTTTGCCTCGACGCCAACCAGATCGAGCGCGAACTCCGCCGCTCCATCGGCGCGGAAATCCCCGAGGATGGCCTGAAGAACACCATCATTCTCAACGCCAAATCGTTGATCGAAAAAGACGCCGACTTCGCCAAGTTCGCCGGCCGCATCTTGCTCTCCTACATTTACGAGGAAGTCCTCGACTGGCGCATCATGCGCGACGGCATCGAGGGCCTCAAGGAAGCCCATCGCAAGGCCTTCAAGAGCTACCTCCGCCACGGCGTCGCGATCGAACGCCTCAGCCCCAGGCTGCTCGAATACAACCTGGACAAACTGGCCAACGCCTTCGACCCCTCGGCTGATCTCGACTTCGACTACCTCGGCATCCAGACCCTCTACGACCGCTACCTGGTCGTGGACAAAACCAAAAAGCCCACCCGCCGCATCGAGACCCCGCAGTTTTTCTGGATGCGCGTCTCCATGGGCCTGTTCCTTGAGGAACCCAAGGATCGCGAGGACTGGATCATCCGTCTCTACAATCTCTACAAATCACGCCGCTTCTGCTCCAGCACGCCGACTCTTTTCAATTCCGGCACGCTGCACAGCCAGCTTTCCAGTTGCTACCTCTACAAGGTGGACGACTCCATCGAATCCATCATGCAACGCGGCATCGCCGACAACGCATATCTCTCGAAATGGGCCGGCGGACTCGGCGGTTCCTGGACGGCCGTGCGCGGCACCGGCGGCTACATCAAGGGCACCAACGGAGAAAGCCAGGGCGTGATTCCCTTCCTCAAACTGCACAACGACCAGCTCATTGCCGTCAACCAGGGCGGCAAGCGCCGTGGCAGCGGCTGCGCCTATCTCGAAACGTGGCACAACGATATTGAGGACTTCCTCCAGCTCCGCCTCGGCACCGGCGACGACCGCCGCCGCACTCACGATCTCAACACCGCGAATTGGATTCCTGACCTCTTCATGAAACGCATGGAGGCCCGGCAAAACTGGACTCTCTTCCGTT
Organism: Terrimicrobiaceae bacterium; assembly: GCA_041746635.1. GTDB lineage: Bacteria > Verrucomicrobiota > Verrucomicrobiia > Chthoniobacterales > Terrimicrobiaceae > CAMASH01. The sequence continues at coordinate 104,017 of JBGTGQ010000015.1, forward strand.
CCAACGAAGTTTCCGATCTGCACGATGCCTACGGCAAACAATTCGAGGAACTCTACACCGCCCACGAGCAACGCGCCCGCGAAGGCAAGATCCACGGCCAGGAAGTCCCCGCTCTGGAAATCTGGAAAAAGATGCTCAAGATGCTCCTCGAAACCGGACATCCTTGGATCACCTTCAAGGACCCCTGCAACGTGCGCTCGCCTCAGGATCACGCCGGCGTCATCCATTCCTCGAACCTCTGCACCGAGATCACGCTGAACACCAGCGAGGACGAAACCGCCGTTTGCAATCTCGGCTCGATCATCCTCGACACCCACATCCGCGACGACGGTTCGCTCGATCACACCATGCTGCGCGAGACCATCGAGGTGGCGGTGCGTGCTTTGGACAACGTCATTGATATCAATTTCTATCCGACCGAGTCCGCCCGCCGTTCGAACATCCGCCACCGCCCCATCGGCCTCGGTGTGATGGGCCTGCAAAACGCCCTCTTCAAGAAGAACCTCTGCTTCGCCTCGGACGCCGCCGTGGAGTTCAACGACGAGTTCATGGAAGCCATCGCCTACTACGCCTACTCGGCCTCCAGTGACCTCGCCGCCGAACGTGTCCCCTACAGCTCCTTCAAAGGCTCGAAATGGGATCGCGGCCTGCTCCCGCAGGACACCGTGGATCTCTTGGAACAAGAACGCGGCGTCGAAATCAAAGTCCCTCGCGGTGGCCTCATGGACTGGCAGCCCGTTCGCGAAAAAATCCAGCGCCAGGGCATGCGCAACTCGAATGTCATCGCCATCGCCCCCACCGCGACCATCTCGAACATCATGGGCACCACGCCCTGCATCGAGCCGAACTACAAGAACCTCTACGTGAAGGAAAACCTCGGCGGGAAGTTCACCATCCTCACCGAGGAACTCGTGCGCGACTTGAAAAAAATCGGCCTCTGGAGCGAGGAAATGATTGATCAGTTGAAATACTTCGAGGGCGAACTGGGCAATATCGCCGGCATCCCCGAATCCATCCGGAAAAAACACCTCACCGTTTTCCAGATTCCCTACACGTTCATCATTGATGCCGCCGCGCGCCGGCAAAAATGGATTGATCAGTCGCAGTCCGTGAACCTCTTCCTGGGCGAGCCCGACCTCAAGCTGCTCAGCCACATGTATCGCCACGCCTGGCATACCGGCCTCAAGACCACCTACTACCTGCGCAGCCTCGGGGCATCCAGCATTGAGGGACCATCAGGCTTGGGCAAAAAAGAGATCCGCGGAGCCATGGGCAATGAGCCGGCCAAGCCGGAATACACCGCAGCAGAGAAAGCAGCCTGCTCGCTCGAAGCGCAGCGCAACGGCGAGATCTGCGAAGCCTGTCAGTAAATTTCAACACTCAACAATTTGGTTAGGCAGCCAGCGGGGCGGTGGAACCACTCGGTTCATCGCCCCGCATTTTTTTGGGATGATCTCTTCCTCACCGCGATATTGTGCTTCCGACTGCCGACGATAGAATGACGGCAATGAAGTTTGATCCCATCCCCGAGGTCATCGCCGCCATCCGCAAGGGCCGCATGGTCATCGTGACGGACGACGCTGACCGCGAAAACGAAGGCGACCTCGTCATGGCCGCCGCCAAGGTCACGCCCGCCGCCGTCAATTTCATGGCCAAATTCGGCCGCGGTCTCATCTGCGCCCCGGTGACGGAAAGCCGCGCCCAGCAACTCGGACTTCAGCGCATGGTCGCGCATAATCGCGAGCTCTACAAAACCGACTTTACGGTGTCCGTGGACGCCGCCAGGGGCATCACCACGGGCATCAGCGCCAAGGACCGTGCCGCGACGATCAAGACCCTCGCCAGCGCCAGGGCCACGCCCGGCGATCTTGTGCAACCCGGCCACGTTTTCCCGCTCCAAGCCAAACCCGGCGGCGTCCTGCGCCGCGCGGGACACACCGAAGCGTCGGTGGACCTGGCCCGCCTGGCCGGACTCGATGCCTCCGCCGTCATTTGCGAGATTCTCAATGAGGACGGCTCCATGGCCCGGCTTTCGCAGTTGCGGAAATTCGGCAAGAAGCACGGCCTGAAAATCTGCTCGATCGAAAGCCTGATCGCTTACCGCCGTCAGCAGGAGAAGCTGGTGGAGCGCGAGCAAACCATCCTGATGCCTACGGATTACGGCGATTTCGATCTCCATCTCTTCCGGTCCACCGTGGACGACCGCCACCACATTGCGCTGGTCAAGGGCAAGGTCAGCCCGGCGAAACCCGTGCTTGTGCGCGTTCACAGCGAATGCCTCACCGGCGATGTCTTCGGCTCAAAACGCTGCGACTGCGGCTCCCAGCTGCACCAGGCCCTCAAGCAAATCGAGCAGGCCGGCGGCGGCGTTCTCGTTTACATGCGCCAGGAAGGCCGGGGTATTGGACTGGGTCCGAAGATCCACGCCTACAAACTCCAGGAAGAAGGCCTCGACACCGTCGAGGCCAACGAAAAACTCGGCTTCCCCATGGACCTGCGCGATTACGGCCTCGGCGCGCAGATCCTGGCCGATCTCGGAGTGAAAAAAATCCGCCTGCTGACCAACAACCCCCGCAAAGTCGTGGGCTTGGAAGGCTACGGCCTCGAAATCGTCGAACAGCTCCCCATTCGCTCCACCGCCAATCCCCATAATGCCCGGTACCTTTCAACCAAGAAGAAGAAGATGGGCCACATGCTATAAACGTGGCCAGTGACGAGTGAGGAGTGATAAGATTCTCGTCACCGGTCACTCTTCACTCTTCACTTTCCCAATGTCCACCGCACAGCCCGTCCGACCCCGCATGGTTGGAAAAACCAACCTGAACTTTGCCATCGTGGCCAGCCAATACAACGCGTCCTACGTCCAAGGCATGGTGGAGCACGCTCACCGCGAGATCAACGAACTGGAGCCCGGCGCCAAAATTCAAATCGTCTGGGCCCCGGGATCATTTGAGATTCCGGTGCTGGCCAAAACGGTTCTCAAGCACAAGAGATGTGACGTCGTGCTGGCCCTCGGCGTGCTCCTGCAGGGGGAAACCTCCCATGCTCTGCTCGTCGCCCAAGCGGTCACTTCCGCCTTGCAGGATCTTGCCTTGGAATTCACCACTCCCGTGATCAACGAAGTCCTCCTGCTCGACAACGAAGACCATGCGAAAGCGCGCTGTCTCGATCTGGAGATGAACCGCGGTACCGAAGCCGCCCGCGCCGCCGTGGCCACCGCCCGCACCATGCGCGAGCTGACCTCCAAGCCGCTCTGATCCCATGGGCGTCCGACGCGATGGCCGCGAAGCAGCCGTGCAATTTCTTTATCTCCGCGACCTCAACGGGGACAGCAACCTGGAAGGATTTTACAAATTCCGCGGCCTCAGCCCCAGCGCCCGCAAATTTTGCGGCACCCTCACCGCCGGGGCCATGGCCCGACAGGCCGAGATCGACGAGATCATTCGCACCAACGCCCAGAACTACGAACTCAGCCGCATCTCCGTGGTGGACCGCAACGTTCTGCGCATCGCCATTTACGAAATGGTCCACTGCCCGGAGACGCCGCCCGTCGTAGCCATCAATGAAGCCATCGAAATCGCCAAAAAATACAGCACCGAGGAATCCGGCCGCTTCGTCAACGGCGTCCTCGACCAGATCCGCGCGACGCTAAACCGTCCCGCCCGTTCTGCGGCGACTGGTGCCCCCGCGGACTTGCCTGACAAATAAACCGAAGCTAATATCTCTCCAAATGAGTCTCGCAGAAATCCTTGAAGAACTGCCCAAATTATCCCCGGACGAGCAAAGCCTTATCCGGCGACGAATCGACGAGTTGACCCCGGAGGAAGTAAGTTTGGAAACGCTGGCAGCAATCGATGCCGGGCGCCAGTCCATGCGCAAGGGAAAAACACACACCATCGAAGAAGCCCGGGATCTCCTTGCCCAATGGACTACAAGGTCATCCTGAGCGACCTTTTTATCTCCGATCTCAAAGAAATCGTTGACTCTCTGACCAGCTGGGCTGGAGAAGAAATTGCCTTTCGCATCGGCAACGAATTGGTTGACCGCGCCTTGGACGCTGGACGCAACCCGCACATCGGGCAACCCGTCCGGCAACGCCCTGGAACGCGTAAAGTTTTGCGATACCCTTACCTCATCTACTACGATCTGGACGAATCCCGACAAGCCGTCGAAGTCCTGCGGGTCTGGCACGGAGCACGCGATCCCAAGACTCTACGACTTAAAAGTTAAAAAATAATGGCCCTCGGTTTTCTCAAAAGTTTCGTCGCAAAATTCAGTGCCAAGCCGGTCGATTGGGATGAGCTCGAAGAGGCGCTCATCCGCGCCGATCTCGGCGTGCCCATGAGCATGGCCATCCTCGACGCCCTGCGCGAACGCGGCAACGAGGTCAACGCCGAGACCGCCGCCGAGGTCGCCCGCACAGAAATCCTCAAAGTCCTGCCCATCGCCAATCCGCCCATCCGTCCGCTTCCCGCCAAACCCAAGGCCATCCTCATGGTCGGCGTGAACGGCACCGGCAAGACCACCTCTTCCGCCAAGATGGCCCATTGGTTCAAACGCACCCGCCACTCCTGCCTGCTCGTCGCTGCCGACACCTTCCGCGCCGCCGCCATCGAACAACTCGAAACCTGGGGCAGCCGCATCGGCGTGGATGTCGCCAAGACCCAATACGGCGGGGACTCCGCCGCGCTCTGCTACGACGCGTGGTCCAACGCCCACCGCCGCAACATCGAGTTTCTCCTCTGCGACACCGCCGGGCGCCTCCACACCAAGGACAATCTCATGCAGGAACTCTCCAAGGTGAAACGCACCCTGGCCAAACACGACCCCGACGCGCCCCACGAATGCTTCCTCGTAGTCGATGCCACCACCGGCATGAACGCCCTCGTGCAAGCGCGGGAATTCCACCAAGCCGCCGGTCTCACCGGCATCATCCTAACCAAGCTGGACGGCAGCGGTAAGGGCGGCGTCGCCGTGGCCATCCAGAAAGAACTCGGCATCCCCACCCGCTTCATCGGCACCGGGGAAAAACTGGAAGATTTTTCCGCCTTCAACCGGGAAACTTTCGTCAATCGGATGCTGTAGCGGAATCAAAACCCGCGGTAGTGCAGGCTGAGGAGCCGATAGCTCTGGGCGGCCTGTTCGGCGGTGTAGTAGTACAGGGAAAGCGTGGCGGTGTCCTGCGCCCATTGGTAGCCGATAACCGTCTGGAGCACGTCGCCGTCGCGGGTTTTTTGCCGGGCAATCACGCGGCCAATGCCGTATTTGGCCTCGATGTTGCGGCGGGTCTGATCGAAGAAGTTGCCGTATTGAGTGCTGTCCCAGTTAGGATCGCCGTAGTGGAGTTCGATCTCGTTGAGGGAGTCGCTCTCGAAGTAAAAAAGGGCGCGCTGGAGGAGCTTCTGGGGGATGCCTTCGACGACGAGGCATTGGCGATTTTGGACCTGCTTGCGTTCGACAACCTTGGCTTGTACGCGCTTGAGGCTGTCCTCCAGACGTTGGGCGGATTCGCCCCATTGGAAATTAAAAGGAACCTTGATCTCCTCCGCGGCTTGCAGCCGCGAGGCGGCCAGGCAGCCGGCAAGCGCGACAAGGAGGGTAAGGTGGCGGAAAATCACGTAGTTTAGATAGTGCATCTGCGGAGGAGGTCAAACCAGATACCTCTCCCCCCGCACGGAATTCTGTCGCCACGGCACTGCCTTGCCCTGTCGGGAAGAACGCCTCAACAACCGACCGGAGGAAGATAGCCTGTGCGAAGCACAGTCCACAGTGTGGCCGCAGGCCAGCAAAGTGGGGCGGCTACAAAGCTCAGGGGATTACGATTTCTCCAGCTTCGATTTCGGCGAGTTGCCCGAGGCCGGTGATGAGATACTCGGAGACGACCACGCCGTCACCAGCAAAAACGCGGAGGGTTTCCGGCGTGTCGCCTTTTGCGGTGACGGTGCGATCGATGAATTTCCGGTTGGTGAGGGCAAGGAGGGGTAGGCCGTCGGCGGTTTGCAACCAGAGGCCGGTGGGTCCGGCGGCGGATTTAAGGGCGAGGGTCGAGCCTTTCGCGTTGAGGGTGTTGGCAAGCAGCGGGAGTTTCTGCTCGGCGGGCTGCGGGGTCGGACCGACATCGGGGACGAGCCTGCCCTCGACGAGGCCGAAGCGGCGGCTGTTCTCGATGGTTTTGTCGAGGAAGACTTCCCAGTCAACCTCGGTGGCACCTTCGCTTGGCGCGGCAGCCGCAGGGCGGTATCCGCGGAGAGTCTGGCGGCTCCCGTTTTTGGAACGGAGCAGAAGGTAGATACTCAGCGACCTGTTGCTGGCGAAAATCTGCACGGTCTCGGCGAAGGCTTCCGTGATTTTCATCTGACGCAGGAGTTCGCCATCGAAGGCGTGCTGGCGCACGATGATGTCGGCACCGTGTTTGCCGGCGATCCAGAACGTTTCGTCGAGTCCGGCGGAGAGGGTGAGGTTTTCCGGTAGTTCCTTGAGCGGGGCGGGTTCGAATTGTTCGCCGCGGAAGAGCCAGACGCCGGTGGCATTCCAGCCCATGAGGGCGGCAGGGTTGGCGTCCAGGCCTTGGAAGTTTTCCGGAGTGGGGAGGGATTTACCCATGGCAAGGTTGGTGATATCACGTTGGTCGAGTTCGTTTTTTTTATCCGCCGCGAGATACAGGCGGTCTTTCCAGAATGCGCCGCTCGAAAAGACGCCGCTCTCGTCCGAGACCAGGGGCAGAGGGGGATTTTTGAGATCGTAAAGGAGCAGCGCGGTCCGGTCGTTGATCGCGGCGTGGCTGGCGTCCGCGGCCAGAAACTTCGCCTTGGAGGGCAGCGCAACCACGGTTTGCAAACCGGCGGTTTCGTCGAAACGCCAGAGCATGGCATCGGCGGATTCCGTTTTTTCGCGCGAAGGCCTGAAACCGAAAAGGATCATGTTTTCCTTATCACCAGCAACGACCGCACCGAGACCGGAAATCTCAAGGGAGGTGTCGTCCGCGATCCAGTCATTGAAATGATAGGCCTCGCCCTCTGCTTTCACGTCGGAGCCGACAACGTAACCGCGGATGCGATAGGTGCCGGAGGCCACCGATTTGCCGTCCTCGGCTTTCCCATCCCAGGTGGCGATGAGTCCGTTAAGGCCGATTTTGAAATCGGACTCGGCCGCTCCGACGAAGAGGGTGCGCACGAGTTTGCCGCCGGAATCAAAAACGCCCAGGCTGATGCGCCCTTCCAACTCGGGCAGGGCAAAGGCGAATTGTTGTTCTTGCGCGCGCAGGAGTCCCGGCAGCAGAGCCAGTGCAAGGAGAGAGACGGAGAAAATTTTCCTCAAGCGTAGTAATGCCAGTTCAGATTGGGAAAGAGATTATCCCGTTCCTCACAAGCCGCAAGCAGCGCATTAAGAGGGTGGGGCCCCTCCTTCCCACCAACCCGGCGGTCTTCGGCCAGCAGGTCGTGGAGGCGGTTGAAACGCAGCAGGTGATCATTGGTGCGTTTCCCGGCGTATTCACGGGCGGTGCCGGTTTTCATGAGAAAGGCCCAGTCGCTGGATTGGGCGAGGAGGAGCTCGCGGGCCATTTGCTTGAGCAGGCGGTCGATGAGTTTGGAGCGGGAGCGGGCGAAGTTCCGAGCGGCGGCGGTCATGTGGCGCGCGGCGGCATGGAGGTGCGGATAGATCCACGCATTGCTGCGGTCAAGCCAGACTTCCCAGTAGCCCTTGTTGCCCCAGCTCGAAGGCGACGGAGCGACCACCTGCAGGGTCGGGTGGCCCTGAAGATAGCGCGTGGGCGTGGTGAGATGAAAAACGTTCTGGTCATACGCGGCCTTGCGCAAAAAGAGATCAAGAAACTCCGGCCCCTCAAACCACCAGTGACCAAAGAGCTCGGCGTCGTACGGGCTGAGCACCAGCGGATTGACCGGCAGCGTGGCGCGGAGTTGCTCGATCTGCTGCATGCGGCTTTGCAGAAAATGTCCGGCATGAGAATCGGCCGCGCCCAGGGCCCAATCGCGATGGTAGTAGTCCTTGTGTTCGCTGCCGGTGATGCGGTGGTATTTGAGGCCGGTGAAGCGACGGTGGCCGACTTGCGGGAAAACCTTTCCAATATAGTCCTCCGGCAGATCCTTCCCGATATCGCGGTAGAAATCCCGATAGGCCGGATCGCCCGGATAACCGTCGCGCGAACTCCACACCTGCCGGCTGGATTCCCGGTCGCGGGCGAAAACCGCCGGACCAGCCGGAGTGTAGTAAGGCGAGAAAATCGCAAAGCGCGGACGCGGCTGTCCATACATGAGACCATGGGAATCCACCACAAACCACCGCAGGTTCGCCTCTTGCAAAATCCGATCAACCCCCGGCACATAGCCACACTCCGGCAGCCAGATGCCCGCCGGATCGCAGCCGAAGCATTCGCGGTGGTAGTCCCGGCCGATGAAAATCTGCGCCCGCATGGACTCGGGAAAATCCTCCATCAGGGGCAGAAAACCGTGGGTGGCCGCACAGGTGATGATTTCCACCACGCCATCGCGCTGAAGCTGGGCGAAAGCCCCCACCACATCGCGCTGGATTTCCTTGAGATAAAAATCCCGCGAAGAAGTGAACCGTTCATGATAAAAACGGGCCAACCCGTTGAGATGCGGATCGGAGGCGGTTCGGTCGATTTCCAGGCGGGAGAGTTCGATGCCGCGCTCGAGGTAGCGCTCGGTCCGCGCTTTCAGCAACGGATCCCGCAGCATGGCGCAGAGAGTCGGCGTCATGGTCAGGGTCAATGCGACCGGCGCACGCTCCACCGCCAGACGGCGGAGCATCCGCAGAAGGGGAATGTAGGTTTCGACCACGGCCTCGAAGAGCCAGTCCTCCTCGTGGAATTCGTCGTGCTCCGGATGGCGGACGAAGGGAAGATGGGCGTGGAGGAGGAGCGCCAGGTAACCCGATTGCATGGTCAGCCTCAGAGGTAACGGCCCGCCCGCGCCCGGACAAGAGTGATTTGCAGTTGCGGGTCGGGGGCCATTCACGCCATCCTCGCCGCCGGTGAAAACTCGCATTCTGATTTCCTCCCTGGCCGCGCTGGTTTGCCTGCCCCTGGCCGGCTTCGGCCAAGCCGGGTCAAATCCCGTCCAAGTGCTGGTAAACGACGCTTTGGTGAATCTCGAGAATAAAAAATTCGATGAGGCTCTGGCAAAACTCCAGGAGGCGGAGAAGCTGGATCCGAAATCCGTCTTTATCCTCAACCTGATCGGCGCCGCCTACACCAAAAAGAACGATTACGCGACGGCGAAAGCCCATTACGATAAAGCCCTTGAACTCGACTACACTTTTTTTCCCGCCCAATTCAACGTGGGCGAGTTATTCTTCCTCCAGAAACAATACCTGCAAGCCCTCGAACACTTCACCAAGATGCTGAAGAATGATCCGGGCAATGAGCTGCTGCAATTCAAGGTGGTGCTCAGCCTGATCATGACCAACCAGGTCGAGGATGCGCAAAAGCTGGCCGCGCGCATGAAATTCCCGGGAGACGGCCCCGGCTGGTATTTCGCCCAAGCTGCCTTGAAAATTAAACAAGACGACAAACGCAAAGCGGCCGGGTTTGTTTCCAGCGCGAGGATGATTTTCCCGAACAAGATCTCCCTTTATCAGGAAACGTTCGAAGATCTGGGCTGGCCGGTCAAATAAACTCCATGTCCAAACTTTCCAAAAAAAAGGAAACCCTTTTGCATGCCAAGGCCCGGGTGCTTGTCACCGGCGCCGCCGGATTCATCGGCAGCGCGCTCGTCCATGCCCTCAACCAGCGCGGCATCACCCAGATCGTCGTGACGGATTTTCTCGGGCAGGACGAAAAGTGGCGCAACCTCGCTCCGCTCGAATTCGAGGATTACGTGCCCGCCGACAAACTACTCGAGAACCTCGCGCGTGATCCCGACTTTTACGGCAAGTTCGCCGCCTGCTTCCATCTCGGCGCCTGTTCCTCCACCACCGTTACCGACGCCACTTATGTGATGGAGAACAATTACACTTATACCAAGACGCTCTGCCGTTGGGCACTCCAGGCCGGCACACGCTTTGTCTATGCCTCCTCGGCCGCCACCTACGGCGACGGGTCCGGCGGAATGGATGACCAGACTGACGATCTGCGTGCTTATCATCCGCTAAACCTTTACGGGTACTCGAAACACCTCTTCGATCTTTATGCACAGAAAGAGGAGATTATGCCGGAGATTGTCGGACTGAAATATTTCAACGTCTTTGGCCCGAACGAATATCACAAGGGCGACATGCGCAGCCTGGTTTGCAAAGCCTACGAACAGATCGTTTCCACCGGCAAAATCCGCCTCTTCAAAAGTTACCAACCCGAGTATCCCGATGGCGGACAAAAGCGCGATTTCGTTTACGTGAAGGACGCCGTGGCCATGACCCTGCACCTGGCCGAAACCGAAACCGCCGGCGGCCTCTACAACGTCGGCGCCGGCGTGGCTCGCACTTGGGTCGATCTGGCCAACGCGCTTTTTTCCGCTCTCGATCTGCCGCCCCAGATTGAATTCATCGAAATGCCGGAAAGCATCCGGCATCAATACCAATACTACACCTGCGCCAACATCGCGAAGGTGCGCTCCACCGGGTATGTTGCGCCGACCACTTCGCTGGAGGACGCCGTAAAGGACTACACGGTGAATTTCCTCCAGAGCGGCGCGCGGTTCGGCGAAAAATAAAAATTAAGGGGGGGGGGCAGGTTCGCCCTCCCCTACAATTTCCCCTCGATCATCCCTTCGATCAGAAGCGCCGCCAGAGGTTCCGTCTCCTTATCCAATTCGTTCAGGGCGGATTTTAGTTTTTGTAGAGACCGAGCCTCCCTCGCCCGGTGAACTTTTTTGACCAAGGCGGCAATGGCGGACCGCTCCACCTCCGTCACGACACCGCCGAGGCGTTGCAACGCTGTCTGCACCGCGGGTAGCATTTCGTCGGCTTTCAAACACGCCTCGGTGAACTGCCGGTCATCCATGTCTTCAAAAGCATGCTCGAGCGAATCGGCCAGCATTTTTTCCACCGCCTCGTCGCTCACTTCCACCGCGCTGCGGATTGCGACCTTGGTATCAAGACCCGTAGCCACGTCGCGAGCCAGCACGTGCAACAGGCCATTGGCATCCAACTCGAATTGCACTCCCACCCGCGCCTGACCGCGCGGAGCCGGAGTGAAGGGAATTTCGAATTCGCCCAGTTTCCAGTTGTCCTTCGCCATTTCCCGCTCGCCTTGCAGCACACTGATCCGCATCGAAGCTTGGTTGGCTGCGGCATTGGCAAACATTTCCCCCGCTTTGCACGGAATGGTGGTGTTGCGTGGGATGAGCACATTCATCAGTCCGCCCAAGGTTTCCAGGCCAAGGGAAAGTGGCGTGACGTCGAGCAGGGTGACATTGGACACCGAGCCGTCGAGAATCCCGGCCTGGATGGCGGCCCCGAGCGCAACGGCTTCGTCGGGATGTTGGGTGACGTTGGGTTGGCGGCCGAACACCTCGCGCACAAACTCCCGCACCAGCGGCATGCGCGTGACCCCTCCCACGAGGAGGACTTCGTCAATGTCCTGCGCTTCCAGCCCGGCATCACGAAGTGAACGCAGACAATGCAAACGCGTGCGTTCGATGATCGCGATGGCGGATGGCGAATGGCGGATGGCGGAATGGTTCTTCTTCAGTTCGGCGGCATCGAAAATGGAGATCGCACGTTCCTCCGCCAAGGCCGCGTCCAGATCGTCGCCCCCCAGGCGGGTGTCGCCGTTGGTGGAAAGAACCTGAAAAACTCCGCCGCTCAATTCGAGCACGGACACATCAAAGGTGCCGCCACCGAGATCATAAACGACGACCTTGCTTTTCTCTCCCAGCCGGTTGAGGCCATAGGCGAGCGCCGCCGCGGTGGGTTCGGCCAGCAGCCGTTCGACAGTGAAGCCCGCCAACTCGCCCGCGCGTTTGGTCGCCGCGCGCTGGGCGTCGTTGAAATACGCCGGCACCGTGATCACAGCCCGATCCACGACCTGACCCAGAACGCGCTCGGCGTCGGCTTTCAGCCTCTTCAAAATCAAGGCGGAAACTTCCTCGGGAGAAATTTTCCCTCCCGGCTTTCCCATCATTCGCTTGATCGAGAGAACGGCCTTCTCGCGGTGAACCAGGGCGGCCCGACCGACCACGGGTTCGCCATTTTCCGGGAAATACACCGCGGAAGGCGTGAGCCGGTGTCCTTCCGCATCGGCGAAAAGAACCGGAAAACCGGTGTCCATCGCGCCGATGAGAGAGTTGGTGGTGCCAAGGTCAATGCCGACGATCATCCGGCGGAGCCTGAACGCTCAAGGTGGAATTTTCAACGCTCAACATCCCGCATTCTCCAAGCGGAATTCGGTTTCGCTTAACTCCGCTTGCCAGCGGGTGAGATAAGCCAGTCCCGAGGCAAGACTTTCCAGCTCTTCGGCACGGACCTCCGGCCAACGGGCGTCGAGGTTGATTAACTCACGTTCCCGCAGGCTGCGGGTGGTCGCGACGGATTCACTGACTTCGCGCAGATGCCGCAGCACGGCATGCCGTTCTTTGGTGAGCAAAGCCCGGGCGAGCGAGGTTTGGGTTTTTTCCAGGCGAGGCTGCAGTGCCCTGGCCTGCTGCAAGCACCCGCCGACCTTCAGAAACAATTCCTGATGCGGAGGGAGGGATTTTTTTTCCACACCACCGAAGTGCAGTTCGAGCAAATGCCGCAGCCGCGCCGCCGGATCGAGCAAAGTTTTGTACGCTTCCTGCACGGTGCGGAATTTTTCGTCATCACCCTGACTGGAGTCCGGATGCGCCAGGGCGGCCAGTTGCAGGTATTTTTCTTTGAGCGCATCCGCAGCGAGCACCGGCCGGCGCGGAAAGCCGAATAGGGCAAAAAAATCCGTCACGCGGAGAAACTCTCCCCGCACGAACAATGAGCTACCGCGTTGGGGTTGGTCACTTTGAAGCCGCCCTTTTGCAAATCATCGCTGAAATCCAATTCCGACCCGCTGACAAACAGTGCGCTCTTGGGATCAACCACGACGTTAACCTGATTCGACACCACGAGGATGTCACGATTGACCGGGCCATCCACCAGATCCATTTTGTACTGCAGCCCCGAGCAGCCTCCGCCGATCACCGCGACCCGCAAAGCCCCCTGCGCCCGCCCCTGTTTTTCCAGCAGGGAGCGCAATTTGGCGCTGGCCGCATCCTTCACCCGGATCAGTTTTTCGTTGCCGATCTTGTAGTTGATCGGCGTGGCGGTGGTTTCCATGAGACCCTAGTATGCTTTCAACCCGGTTGCCACGCAAGAGAGGGCGGGATATTTATCGTTTTGCCCGTCACTTCACGACCGAAAGAAAGTTAATCAGGTCCACGAGGACAATACCGACTACGAGCATCAACCCCGCCCTCAAGATATCCGCGAACACATGGTTGGGCGCAAAGAATTCTTTCGGACATTAAGCAAATCCCAGCGCAGTGGTCAGGGTTGTTCGATCCGGTGGATCAAATTGAGCTATTCCGGGAAGGCGAAGCCGGCTTGGGCTTGATGAGAAAGTCCCAAGGGTAAACGGAGGGGCGCTTTTTCACCGCGACCTCAACGAGGCGTCCCGCATTGAGTAATGCCGCCTCGCTGTTGCGCGGACCGACAAGCTGGAGACTCGTAACCGGAACTCCCGCATGGCGCAGGGGAATGGGCATCGCGAGAGCGGGATTACCCGCAAAATTCACCGCCACGGTGTTTTGCTGGTTAAGCACGTGGGCCTCGAGGACGCCAACTCTGAGATCGGGCGGAATGGGCGGCGGCGTGATCTGCATGGTGGGCAAGGCGATGAAATCAACTTTCTTGAAGACGCTTTTCAGTTCCCTTTGCCAGGCGGCCTGACGCGCTACCGCTTCCTTGTAGCCGTTGTTGTAGGCGAGGCGGCCGGCTGTGATGGCGGACTTTGTCCGTCCGCTGATGCCGATTTTTGTCCGGTATTGCCGGTCGCTGATCCAGGCTCCGGCGGCGGCGATAATGTTTCCGTCGCCCTTGGCCTGATCCCATTTCCCGCGAAAATCATTGTCGAGGAGGACAACTTGGAAGCCGGCCTTGGCCAGGGCCTGGTCCACGGCCTCATCAATTCGGGGGTCCGTGCCCGGAAGTCTCAGGCGTCCGACTCGGATGCCGGCGGCGGAGGGACTGGCGGCTTTGGCGGCGGCATATTTTCCCGCGAAACCTTCCTGCAGGAGGTCCATGCCTTTCGCGGTGTCCGCGATGTCCCGGGCCATCGGCCCGACGGTATCAAGGTGCTCGGGTTCGATAGGATGCACCCCATCAATGGAGATCAACCCACGAGTGGTCTTCAAGCCGACCACCCCACTGCAGGCAGCGGGCACACGAACTGATCCGGCCGTGTCAGTGCCAAAGGCAACATCGGCCAGTCCGAGGGCCACGGCCACAGCGGAACCGCACGAGGAGCCCCCTGGAATGAGGGGTCGCCAGCCGCTGAGTGGGCTTTTCGGCGTTCCGAAGTGTGCGTTGAAACCGGAGGGAGCCAGCGCGAACTCACCCAGGTTTGTCTTTCCCACAATGAGCACATTACGTTGCCGGGCGATGGCCAGACAGGGCGCGTCCGCCTTGGCCGGCTGGCCGGTCCGGTCGAGATAGGCTGAGCCGGCGGTGGTCACCACGCCCTTCATGTCGATGTTGTCCTTAATGCCGAGCTTCAACTGCTGGCTGTCATTCGAAGGCGGCCAGTAGCGGATAAAAGCGCGTTTTCCGGGTGAGTCGGAGGAGAGTTTGGGAATCGAGCAACCACTGATGGAAACCACCACGGCAAGCAGAAGAGAGAGAGAAACAGGGGATGAAAATGTGTTCATGACTTGCGGGTAGTTAACGCTGGCGGGAGATAATGCAAAGAGTTTCACTGCGGAGCATTCACGGCGGCGGACTGCGGAGCGGACAAATCGCCGAGTCCTTCGGGCGTGAGTTCCTGCTCGCTGAACGTGATGCCCCGCAGCAGACGGGAGCCGTCGAGGTCGGTGAGCGAGTCGCTCTTTGATTTGCGCACGGTCAGGTTGGCGGGAAGATTGCGTTTGCCTTGCGGCACCACCCGGGTCGTCTCGACCCGGCGGGCGAGCTGGCCGGACGGCAGGTATTTTTCCACCCGAAGTGGCACCAACCGGCGCGGGTCGATCCAACTGCGCACCCGCCCGTAAATGGACGAATCGCCTGCGCCAGGTTTCGATTCAAGAATCTGACAGGTCACATTATCGACCACTTCGGTGCCATCGAGCTTTTGGTTTTTCCAAGCGAAGAAATTTTCGACGGTGTCGGCGATGGAGAGGTCGCTGCCGAACAAAGGACCGGCGATTTGCCCGCCGGTGAGCGTTTGCACTTTGCCGTCAGCCGTGCGGATGGCCCCGCTCAACGAGCCCCCGGCGGATTGACGGACCAGAATACCTTCGCCCTTGCGCTCCTTCGGCCAAAGAACCTGGTAAACGGCAACGGCACTGTTCCTCGCACGCCTCTGCTTGATTTGAATTTGCAGGGTCTCTTTTTTGGTTCCGGGGGGTTGTTGGATCTCCATGCGCAACCGCACATAGGAATTACCATCCTCCTCGCTCAGGCGGGCGGCGAGGTCTTTGGCGGATAGAGGTTCGGACTCGGCGGCTTGGAGAGAACCTGCCAGGCAGAGTAACATGAGGTAGCGGTGGGGTTTCATAAATATCATCAGGCTCCATGGAGGGCGGCGCTGGGATTCAAGCGCGAACTGCGCCAGGCGGGATAAAGCCCGCTCATCACTCCGACCAGCACGGCAATGGCCACCGAGGTCGCGAGAAGAATAGGGCTCAGGTCCGGTTCGAGAAGACCACGAATGGCCGGTAGCTTTTCCAGAATTTTCACCCCCACCACTCCAAAAAATACCCCTATAATTCCGCCGAGAAAGCCCAGCAACGCGGACTCCCAGAGAATCATTCGGACAATCCGGGAGCGCTTCCAACCGATGGCCAGAAGGATGCAAATCTCTTGTTTGCGTTCGAAAACGGTCATGAGCATCGTGTTCATCACGCCGAGGATGCCGACCAGGATGGCGAGCAGCGAGGTACCCCAGCTCATGGCCTTGATGAATCGAAATCCCTGGCTCTGGCCGATGTGCCCACTCGCCGGCACGGCCTTGGCCTCGGGAATCAGCCGGTTAATCTCCTGGCAGAGGATTTTGATTTCTGCCTCGGTCGTCCCGGACGCGACCCGGACATCAATGTTGTTGATGCGGCCCTCGTTGCCGGTGATGGCCTGCAAAACTGGCAGGGCCAGGATCACCGAGCCATTCTCCACCAGCGCACCGCCATCCACAATTCCCACCACGGTGAGTTCCTCGGTCTCAATTTGAATCGGATCACCGACTTTTTTATGGAGCATTTCCGCGGCGGCGAGTCCGAGGACGACGGCGGGTTCGGTGGCATCGTTCGGCATGCGGCCGGAAACAATTTTGAGATTCTGCCATTCGTAGCCGCCCCATTCGCGGCCCGAGACAATGATCATGGCCGCGTCCTCCACGCCCATGATTTGCACCAGCAGGCTGCTGGTGGCTTCCACCTGCGGCAAACCGGCAATGCGGTCCCGCGCTTCGGCGGGAAAAGGGGTGGGAACCAGCGTGGCACCCATGTTGTTGATGACAATATCGGTGCCGCGAACCTCCATGCCAGTCGTCCAGCCTTTTTCAAAACCCTGCGAAATCCCCACCAGCGCCACCACGGCGGCAATGCCGATGGAAATTCCCGCCAGCGTCAGCCCGGTCCGCACGGGACGGCGCCACAAGCCACGCACAACGATGAGAAGAAAGGTCATGTCAATTGTCCGCCGGTGCGACGATGCGTCCGTCCTTCATTTCAATGATCCGAGAAGCGCTGCGCGCGATGGCAGGATCGTGGGTCACGAGCACGAGCGTCATACCGCGATCGCGGTGAAGCCGGACGATGAGATCCATGATCATGACAGCATTCTCGCTGTCGAGGTTGCCGGTTGGTTCGTCCGCGAGCAGAACGGAAGGTTCATTGGCCAGGCTGCGGGCGATGGCGACACGTTGTCGTTCGCCCCCGGAAAGTTTGGTGGGGAAATGGTCGAGGCGTTGTTCCAGTCCGACGGATTGCAACAATTCCCGGGCGCGCTCGCGTCGCGCCGGGGCGGTCAGGCTGCCTTCAAACATCGGGATCTGAACGTTCTCGATCGCTGTGAAGGTGGGCAACAAATGGAACGCCTGGAAAATAAAACCAATCTCATGAGCGCGATAGGCCGCGAGGTCGGGTAAGTCGGGGAGCGATTTCCCGCGATAGAGCAACGACCCCGCCCCCGGCCGGTCGAGAGCCCCCAACATCTGGAGCAAGGTTGATTTTCCGCAACCGCTCGGGCCCGTGATGGCGATGAACTCCCCTTCCCCGATGCGAAAATCCACCCCGCGCAATGCCCGCACCTGACCGCCGTCGAATACTTTCTCTAAACCCCGCGCTTCAAACACCCCGGCATTCATGAGGATGCCCGCCATTGCCCGCCCACGCGCGGATCAGTCAGCGAGCGCAATAAATGCAGCAGAGCGGAACGGTAGCTCGGAAAAGGAGCCACTTCATCCGGGCTCTTTGGTTCGAGGGAGGCAACATATTTTGGCAACTCGGCATGGGTCACCCCAGCGTGTTCATGATGCACCCCATGGTAGGGTTCGTGCAGGAGGGTGAAGGCCACGAAATGCCCGAGCCAGTCGCGGCACACGATGCTCCGGGTCGCGCTGTTTGGGGTGTGGCCGGTCATACCCACATGCTCGATGTATTTGCGCCAGCTTTGCAAATTGCCGGTGATGAAGGCGGGGACCAAAAACATCCAAAGGAAATAAGACCACACATTCAACCAGGCAACCGCGCTCAGAATGCCGATCCAGATCGCGGCGATGACAGCGAGTTCGCGCCAGATTTGCCGGCGCACCTTGGGAGCGCGAATGGGCGAATCTTTGCGCAAAAAGGTGCGGTAAAACAGAAACGGGGTGTAGATGATACCGAAGTTCAGCTCCAGGAACGCGGCCAGGATTCGCGCGGGGCGCGAGACTTTGGGCAGAACGAATGGCCACAATTCCTCGTCCCGCTCGGTGGCCAGATGCATGTGGTGGGACTGGTGGGAGGCGCGATAGAGCGTGAAACTCATGAAGCTGAAAATGCCAATCAAAAAGCCGTCCAGATCATTCAGAAACCGGCTTTTTCTCAGCAACCCATGGGAGGCTTCATGAAAAGCGATGACCTGTCCGTGCATGAGGTGACTGACGACCAGCACGAGCCCGACGGAAAGCCAGGTCCAGCCCTGATACAGGGCCACGCCCAACCCAATCTGGGTCAGCAGCAGGCTGATCGAAATAATCGGAAACGCTGCCTGACTCACCCAATGCGGGGCTTCGCTTGTCTCCATAGGTTGCGTCATGGCGGTCATCGGCGTCAGATCGTAAGAGCGGCGGCGCGGCGTTTTGGTGATGGACTCGAGAGATTTAGCAAAGACAGAAACAGGCTGTGAAGAGTTTCGATATCACCGGGGGAAAACAGCGCCTTGCGGTAAAGCCAGATGACTTCCAGCCGGTCGCCCATCTCGGTGATTTCGCAGCCGAGATCGAAGCGCGCCGTCCCGGTCGAACACATGCGGAGCTGGACGGACAGGCCCGGAACATCAATGTCCGGGATGGGATGGTTTTGCAAAGCGAAGCGCACGTCGAAAATGGGATTGTGGTCAGGAGTGGGCGGGTCGTCGAGCGCCCGCACAAGCTCGGCGAAGGGCATGGCATTGGCAAATGAATCCACTGCCATTTGATGCGTTTCGCGAACACTGTCCTCCAGGGTCCGGTCCGGCACGACCCGGCCCCGCAGCGGCACATTGCCCGAGCAATAACCCATGGTTTCGCGCACGGCCTGCTTCGCCCGGTTTGCCACCGGAGTGCCCACCACGATGTCTGTCTCCCCCGTCCAACGGGAAAGCGTGATCTGAAATGTCGTCAGCAGCGCGCTGAAAAGCGTCGCGTCGGAACGCCGGGCCAAATCGCGCACCGCGTTAGTGACCTCCGCCGGAATAAATCTCACCTCCCGTTCGAGCCGTCGGGATGCGCCAGTCGCGGGCGGGTTCCACAGTCGCGGCGCGCCCGCCAGCTGGATCTTCCAGAAGGAGGCATGTTCCTCGAGTTTCTTCGGCGGCCAGGCCGCACGCTCCGCCGCCCCCCAGTCGGAGTACGAAAGTGCCACCGGCTGAAGGCCACCCAGTGCGCCCATGGCACCCAGGAGATAGGCCGCAAAGATATCCTGCACAAAAACCCCCAGGGTCCAGCCATCGGCAATGGCGTGATGGATTGCAAAAACCAGCACCAAGTCTTCCGGCCCGCGACGCAGCACCTCGACACGATAGAGGGGGCCGCGGAGAAGATCGAAAGGGCGGGCAAAAAATTCCTGCATGCGTTCTTCGAGTGCTTCGGCGCGGGACTCGGCCGCAGTCAGTTCGTGAAAAGCCATCACCGGCGCACATGTCGTCCGGATCAATTGCAAGGGCTGGGTTTTGCCGGGTAGAATGGACAAACGCAGCACTTCCTGGCGGTCCACCACCCGCTGCATGGCCACCTCGCATTCCTTGGGCGAGATTTTGCTCCGCACTTCCATGAAAGTACAGATGTGATGAGAAACGTCGGCCACCGGAACGGGAGAGGCCTCCCAAAGTTCCCGTTGGGAAAACGTGAGCGGTTGCAGCCGGGCCTCGCCCGTCTCCAGCCATTGCTTTAATCGCGAGCGGTTATCCACCGGCATCAAACCTTCCCAGGCGAGCGATCCTCATCCAGCAGACTTCCGATGTCTTCATCAGACAAGGCGTCGAGATCCACCTCTTCGGCGGGAGTGATTTTCTCGACGGGCACTTCGGTTTTGGCCGCGGGGGCTCCCCCCATGTGTTCCACAATCAAGGTCCTGATCTGCCCGATGGTCCGCGCCCGCAGCAGGCTGGTGGGAGGAAGGCCGACCCCAAGGGCGCTGTCGATTGAGGTTTCAATCTCGGCTCCCATCAAGGAATCAAGCCCCAAATCAGTGAGAGGCTGATCGTCGCGCAGGCTCTCCGGTTTCACCCGCAATACGGAACCAATGATCGTGCGCACCGCCTGTCCGATGATTTCCCCGCGTTCGCCCGGTGCCGCCGCGGCGATTTTTCCCTTCCAATCGTCGCTTGCGGCGGCTGCGTCCGGATCATCCACGTTTGCCGCGAAAATGCGTTCGACCAACGGGTTTTCCTGCAAGCCACGAAACGACTGACGCCACTTCGACCAATCCACCCGGATGGCCGCAGCCTGAGCCACGCCGGCCGAGAGGAAAGCTTCCAAAACGGACAGCACCTCGCCCGGTGAGAGCGCTCCGGTGCCCTGCCGGGCCAGAAATTCCGCCACCCGCTCATTGCGCGCCACGTATCCCTCGCCGCCCAGAACACCCCAATTGACGGTGAGAGCCGGCAGCCCGAGCGATTGGCGATGATGGGCCAGCGCGTCGAGGAAGGCGTTGGCCGCCGAATAATTGCCTTGGGCAGGATTGCCGAAAATGCTCGAGACGGACGAGAACATGACAAAGGCATCGAGGGACAGATCCTTCGTTCCCTCATGCAGCAGCCAGGCCCCGCGGGCTTTGGGTTCCATCACCGCTTCCATGCGCGCGCTGGTGAGTGCAGCCATGGGAGCATCGTCAATCACCATCGCCAGGTGAAACACCCCGGCCAGCGGATGCTTGGAACTTGTGATCTTCGCCAGCAAACCGGCCACGTCGGCCGGGGAACCAATGTCCGCTTTCACCACTTGGACGTTCACCCCGCGTCCCTTGAGTTGAGCGACAAAAGTTTTCGCCTCCGGGGTCGAGGCGCCGCTGCGACTGGTGAGGACCAGACGCCGCGCCCCGCAATCCACCAACCAGGTGGCGAGCACGCGGCCGAATCCGCCCAGACCTCCCGTGATCAAATAGGAAGAGCCCGATTTAACCACAAAGTCCTTCACCAGCGGACGGCCGCGGCGCGAGACAAACGGTTCGGAAAAGGCCACCACAATCTTGCCGGTGTGCTTGCCCTGGGCCATGAGACGGAAAGCCGCGTCAATCCGGCAGGCCGGAAAGGATCGGAACGGCAGCGGCCGGAGAGCGCCTTCTTCGACGCGAGCGGTCACTTTCGCCAGCAGTTCGCGGGTCAGTTTTTCATCGCCATTAAAAACGGCGTCCATCGCCACGACATGGAACGAGGCGTTGGCCCGCAGCGGCCAGAGCGGAATGCGGGAGTTTTGGTAGATGTCGCGCTTGCCGATTTCAACAAACCGCCCGAACTCCGCCAGACAGGCGAGGCCCATGGGAATGGCCTCCGCCGCCAGGGAGTTGAGCACCACGTCCACGCCGCGATTGTTGGTCAGGCGCATGACGGCATTGGCAAAATCCGCCTGGCGCGAATCAATCACATGCTTCACGCCCAGGGACTTCAAAAGCGCGCGTTTGGTTGGATTTCCCGCCGTGGCAAACACCTCCACGCCGAGATGCAGTGCGATCTGAATGGCTGCCATGCCGACGCCGCCCGCGCCGGCCTGGATGAGGATTTTCTCGCCCTTGCGCATGCGCGCCACATTCTGCAGCGCGTGCCAGGCCGTCATGAAAACGACCGGAATCGTGGCCGCTTCCTCGAAGGAAAGTCCGTCGGGAATTTTTCGCACGTCCCCTCCCCGCGCCATGGTGTGGGTGGCCAGACCGAAGACCGCGATGCCGAAAACGCGGTCGCCGGGGGCCACGTGTTTCACTCCCTTGCCGACCGAACGAACGATTCCACCGACCTCGTCACCGTAAACCCGGGCATCGGCCGTTTCCGCGGGATAAAGCGCCAGTGCCTTGAGCACATCGCGGAAATTCATTCCCGCCGCTTTCACTTCGATCAGGACCTCACCCGGACCGCAAACCGGCAGCGCGAACGGCGCAAAGCGCAGCGCGTCGAGGATGCCGCGCTCGCGGGACTCCAGGCGCATCGGAACCGAGGCATCCAGCCATCGCTCGGTGGCCGGAATTCCCCGCGTGATCCGCTGGACGTAGCGCGCCTCGCCTCGAAATGCGACTTCGCGTTCCACGTCACTGCGGAGCAGTTCGTCCCACAGCAAACCAAGGTCGGCCGCGGAAACTTCGGGTGACAGATCGAGTGCACGGCAGGAAAACTGCGGATGTTCGTTCAAGATCACGCGAAACAGGCCGATGGAAGAAGTCTGCGCCATGGCCAGGGAACCCGGGCTCGCCGGCTGACCGCCCCGGGTGACAAAATCGATGCGAAGCTTGGCCGTGGGCATCGTTTTTTCGAGCGCCTGGGTGAAATGCAACAAGGCGTCCGTGCCCAACAGCGGCAAGTTTTGCGTCGTTTCATCCAAGCTCCACAGCCAAACCAGACGCTCCGGCGGCGTATCCGCGGCTAGGGCGGTAAAAAGGGCGACCCATTCATCCGGCGACCCGCCCGCGAGGGAAAACACATCCCGTCCGGTCGGCGCAGAATCCCGGCGCACCATCCGGCAACGTGCTCCCGAGGCGCGCAAGCGCGCGGCCAATTCATCGCCCACTCCGGTGGTGTCCGCAAAGATGACCCAGGACTTCTCCGCAGGGGCCGCGAAGGCCGGCACCTCGTCAGTGGGTTCCGTCCAGGCCTTGCGGGCCAGCACGCCCATCTGTCCTTCCCCGCCATCGGGACTGCGCAGTCCAGGCAACGAAGAGGTTTCGCTGAATCCGATCTCGCGCAGGACCTTCTCCCACTGCGCCCGTTCCAGCAGCGGATGTTCCGTGCGCAAATCGTGGTCAGTGAACCGCCACCATCCCTTGGTCAGCCCGAAAACCGCGTCGATCCACAGATGCGGAGAAGCGGTGTCCATGAAGAAAAACGTCCCGCCCGGCACGAGCAGATCGTGAACATGCCCCAAGGCCACCCGCACGTCGGAGACGGCGTGGATCACATTGGTGCCAATGACAAAATCGAACGTGCCGGGTTCTAAATCCTGGGCAGAAGCGGATTTTTCCAGATCGAACACCTTGAATTCCACCTCGGGAAAAGCGGCCAGTTTTTGCGCGGCGGCGCTGAAGAATCCGGCCGACACATCGCTGTAGGTGTAAGAGTGCAGCCCGCGTTCCAGCAGGGGCAGCACATGCGTGGCCAGGCCACCCGTGCCTGCGCCGACTTCGAGAATGCGCAGCCCGCGGCCTTCCGGCAGCCGGCTCGCGGCCAAACGCAGCGCGCTGGCGATGGCCGACATCCAGGGGCTGGAAAACAGGCCGTCGCCGTAAAATTGATCGAGGAGTTCCGCGCCTGTACCCCCAAACAAGACCTGCACGGCGTCTTTTTCCCCGCGCAGGATCGGACCGAGTTCCGCGCAGGTGTTCGTGCAAAGCAATCCCTCGGGCAGGTGGCCGGGATGTTCCGACAGGAAAGCAAACAAAGCCCCCTCCGCGCTGGTGGCCTTGGCGGCAAATGCAGGCGTGGGATGCCATCCGTCGCGGTCGCCTTTTAGCAATCCGCGCCCGGCGAGATCGCGGGCAAAACGTTCAAAGACCGCGCGCATGGGTTCAGCCACGCCGAGAGATTCGGCGGTGAAGGATTTTCCCGCCCCCATCTTTTGCAGCGCATCAGCAATCAACGCCGCCGCAAGATCGTCCTCGGCTCCGAGGGTGGCTTCGAGTTTTTCGCTTCCCCGCGAGGCGGTGATTTCTTCCAGTGCGTCCCCAGCCGCTTGATGTAATTCCGCCAAGGGCACGGGAGCCAGGGCCGGACGCCCGCTGGCGGGGGTGCGTTCCCACTCGACGTTGTAAATGAGATCGCGAATCCCGCCCGGCGCACCGGAACGGCGCGCGGCGGCCAGACTGATCGCCCGGAAACCCTCCACCAGCACACAGGGCTCACCGGCTTCATCGTACAGCGCGATGTCGCCCTCGACGAGTTCGTCGTTGCCATGGCGCACGGCGGCATGGACGAGACACGAGGCTCCCGGGGTGCGCAGGAAATGGATGCGGGCAAAACGCACCGGCAGCTTCATGCGACCCTTGCGGCCCTCCAAGGTCGCGTTGCCAGCGGAAAACACATGCAGCGCGCCGTCAAGCAACACGGGATGCAGCGGATATTCGGCCGCGCGTTTGGCGCTGGCCTCGGAAAGCGAAACCCGTCCCGCGGACCGGCCCGCCGAGGCCGCCAATTCGCGCACGGAGCGGAATTCGTTGCCATATCGCAGCCCCATGTCGCTCATGTGCGTGTAAAATCCGTCCACCCCCACATTGGCCAGATCGGCCGTGTCGGGCCGGGGCGCGGTGGAGAATTCGGATTCGACCCGTTCGCCACGCATGGTCCCCACCACATGGGCCGACCAGGCCGAACCCTGCCGGCTTTGAATGGAAAATGTGCGCGCGTCCGGATCGTAGGTCAGCTCGATCATCAGTCCGACGGGAGGCTCGGGCACGATGAGCGGGCGGCGAATTTCAAAATCCTCGATGACAAATGGCCGTCCCTCGAAAAGCTGCACCCCGGCTTCGAGCACCAACTCGACAAATCCCGCAGCGGGAAAAATCACATGACTTTCGACCTTGTGATCCTTGAGGAACGCCATGTGCCGGTTGTCCAGCCGGGCAATCCAAGTGGGCATGGCGCGAGGCAACCGCACGTCCAGCAAACCGCGGCCACCGGGAGAAATGCGGCCTTCCCGCCAGTCGGGGGATTCGTTCCACCAACGGCTTTTGTCCCAGGCGTAGGTTGGCAAGGAGAGAAAGTTCCGCGCCGAAATGATCGCGGCAAAATCGAGATCCACGCTGGCCCGGTGCAGGTCCATCGCGGTTTCGAGCAAGGCCTCGTGTTCCCGTTCCCGGCGGGTTGAGGACCGAACCGGGGTTTTGGTTTCCCGTCCGGCCAGGCATTCCTGAATGGAAATTGCCAAGGCCGGATGCGCACTGATTTCCAGCCATTCGTCCACCCCAAATTCCGCCACCGCCTTGATGGCCGGGGCAAAAAGAACCGGCTGGCGGATGCCGCGTCCCCAATAAACGGCGTCGCAGGTTTTCCCCGCACAACGTTCGCCCGTCACCGTGCTGAAAAACGGCACGCTCTCCGGCTGGGGAGCGAGATCGGCCAGAGCCTCGGTGAGAGAATCCGCGGCCGGCTGCATCATGGCGTGATGAAACGGATGATCGACCCGGACGAAGCGGGCAAAAATTCCGTCCGCCTCGAGTTCGACAGCGATGGCCTCCAGGGACGCGCGCTGACCCGAAAGCGTGAGCGACCGCGGGCCGTTAAAGGCGGCGATGGAAACGGTGCGGTCGCGGCGCAGAATGACGGCGCGGGCCTCATCCTCATTCAAACCAACCGCGAGCATGGTGCCGTCGCCCCGCGCACATTCCTCCATAAATTTCGAGCGCAACGCGATCACACGGGCCGCTTCTTCCAGACCCAGCACCCCGGCCACGCAGGCGGCGGCAATTTCGCCCACACTATGCCCGACGATGGCGGCGGGTACCACGCCCCAGGATTTCCACAGTTCCGCGAGCGAAACCTGCATGGCAAAAATCGCCGGCTGCGCAATCTCGGTGCGGGACATCTGCGAGGTGCTTTCATCGCGCGCGAGTTCCTCCAAAAGCGAGAATTGCATCCACGGACTCAACGCCGCCGCGCAACGTTCCATCATGCGCTTGAAGACGGGCTCGTGCTTCATCAACTCGCGACCCATGCCCCACCACTGGGGACCCTGGCCGCTCATCACAAAACCAATGCGGGCGGGATGTTCGCGGCGGGGGGAAAAGCTGGCCCGCATTTTCACCGCGTCCTCCCCGGCGGCGAAGGCGTTGAGTTCCTGAATCACTTCATCCGTGGTGCCCGCGACCATGGTGAGGCGATGCGGATGATGGTTGCGCCGGGCTCCCAGCGTGTAAGCCAGATCGGGCAGCAGGGGCGACCGGCCGTTGGATTTCATGTGCTCCTCAATCCAGGTCCCCATGCGTCCGGCCACGGCGCGGAGCGCGTTCTCGGACCGCGCCGAAAACACCAGCGGCCAGGTGCGATTTTTGTCCGAAACGGGAAGCTCCCCTTTGACGCCCTGAGGCGGCGTGGTGAGAAGCACGTGGGCATTGGCGCCGCCAAACCCGAAAGAATTGACGCCCACAATGCGCTGACCGTCCCCTTCGGGGAAGGGTTCCAGCGCGGTGGGCACGCGCAGTTTCAGCGCCTTGAAATCAATGTGCGGGCTGGGCGTCTTGAAATGCAGGCTCGCGGGAATTTTGCCGTGTTCGAGAACAAGCAAAGCCTTGACCAGGCCCGCGATGCCGGCGGCGGTTTCCATGTGGCCGAGGTTGGTCTTGACCGAACCGATGGCCAGCGGGGCGTCCTCGGTCCGATCAACGCAGAGGGCGTCGGCGAGGGCATGAGCCTCGATCGGATCGCCGACAGCCGTGCCCGTGCCGTGGGCTTCTACAAAACCCACGCTGGAAGGTGAAATCCCCGCATCCGCACAAGCTTCGCGCACGAGGCGAGCCTGAGCCTCGGGACTGGGCAGCGAAATGCCATTGGTGTGGCCGTCCTGGTTCACCGCGGTTCCAATAATGACCCCCCGGATCGCATCGCCATCCGCGATGGCATCGGAAAGTCGTTTTAGCAAAACCATGCCGGCCCCTTCGCCGCGCACAAAGCCATCCGCCGAAGCATCAAACGCCTTGCACCGCCCCTCAGGCGAGAGCATGGACGCTTGGGAGAAACCGATGAATCCGCCGGGCGTGATCATCACCGTCACCCCGCCCGCCAAGGCGGACGTGCAACGTCCCGCGCGAATGTGCTCGCAAGCGGTGTGCACGGCCGTGAGCGCGGAGGAACAGGCCGTGTCCATCGCAATGCTGGGACCGCGCAGATTCAGGCAATAGGAAATCCGGTTGGCCGCAATGCTGTGGGCTGAACCGGTGGACGAATGGGCGGTGATGCCGGAGGAATCCCACGGCGTGCCTTGAATGATTTGATAATCGGTGTGAGAAATGCCGACAAAAACCGCCAGATCCGTGCCCTTCTCAAAATCGAGGGTCACGCCGGCATCTTCGACGGCCTCCCACGCGGTTTCGAGCAGGAGGCGGTGCTGGGGATCGACGTAGGGTGCTTCGCGGGGCGAAATGCCAAAAAACTGCGGATCAAATTGTTCCAGCCCCTCCACGAAGCCGCCGCGGTTGGTGATGGATTTTCCGGCAATGCCCGGTTCCGCATCAAAAAATCGGCCGGCATTCCAGCGATCCGGCGGAACTTCGCAAACGGCTTCACGCTCTTCGACCAGCAACTTCCAAAACGCCTCAACGTCGTTGATTCCGCCGGGAAAACGGCATCCGACCCCGATAATGGCAACACCTTCTTTATCCATAGAAATATCTCACGAGTATTGCCTGCAGGACCTAATCGTAGTGGCCATGCCCGCGCAAGTTGTATATATTCGGGCCTGCGATGCTTTTCGCGTGTATTTTTAAGACCACCCGGCGGGGGAGCTGCGTTTTAACGGCATAATATCTTATGTGCGGCATAGCAGGCATGATCGATCTGGGCGGGCAACGCCCGGTCTCCGAAGAGATAATTCAGGCTATGTCTCGGGCGTTGACCCATCGCGGACCCGATGAAGAGGGCTTTTTCCACCGTCCCGGCCTGGCCCTGGCCTCACGCCGACTCAGCATCGTCGGGCTGCTCGACGGGCAGCAGCCGGTTTCCAATGAGGACAAAAATGTCTTCGCGGTCTTCAACGGGGAGCTTTTTAATTTTGTCGAACAACGAGCCGAACTGGAAACGCGCGGCCACCGTTTTGTCAGCCATTGCGACACCGAGATCCTGCCGCATCTTTGGGAGGAAAGCGGCGAAGCCATGTTCGAGCAACTGCGCGGGCAATTCGCCGTGGCGCTGTGGGATGAGCGGAAGCGGCAACTGACGCTCGGACGCGACCGTTTCGGCATCGCCCCTCTCTATTGGACCCGGCAGGGCGACTGGCTGCTCTTCGCCTCCGAAATCAAAGGCCTGTTGGCCTCGGGCATGGTGCCGGCGCGGCCGGACCGGCGCGGGATCAATCATATTTTCTCCTTCTCCGCCCAACCCGGACCCCTGACCTGTTTTGAGGGGGTGCAAATGCTGCCGCCGGCGCGGTTTTTACGCATCCGCCCCGACGAGAAGGGCGCCTCAGCCATCGAGGAACGCGCGTATTGGGTGATGGATTTTCCCGACGACGGCGACGAAAACCAAGGCGGCGATCCGAAAAAGCTGGTGGACGACTTCGAACAACTCCTGCTCGCCGCGGTGGAGAAACGCCTGCGGGCGGATGTCCCCGTGGGAGCCTATTTGTCCGGCGGGGTGGACTCGAGCATGATCGTGGCCCTGGCCTGCCACCTCAAGGGACCGGCCATTAACACCTACACCGTGCGGGTGGACGCACCGGAACTGGACGAACTCGATGCGGCCAATCTCATCGCCCGGCATGTGGGCACCAAGCCGCCCATCGTGCAGGAGTTTCGGGCCGCGGACGCCGTTTCCACCTATCCACAATTGATCCGCGCCGCCGAATCACCTGTGATCGACACCTCTTGCGCGGCGCTGCTGCAACTAGCCCAGCGCGTGCATAGCAATGGACAAAAAGTCGTGCTCACCGGGGAAGGTTCGGATGAATGGCTGATCGGGTATCCGTGGTACAAGGCGGAAAAATTGCTCGGGATGTTCGATGTGATTCCCGGCCTGCGCCTCAGCACCCTCGCGCGCCGCGCTTTCCTGCGGGCCAGCCGGGTGCCGCTCTATCCCGAAGGCGTGCGTCAAGCCTGGGAGGATGCCATCGGCGGCCCCAATGCGTGGATCGATGCCTATGGTCTCCTTGCCCTCTCGAAGCTCCGCTTCTACTCCGACTCCATGCGCGAGGTGATGGAGCAAAACAACGCCTGGGCGGACCTCGACATCAATCTCGACCGCGCGCGCAAATGGCATCCGCTCAACCGGGGGGTCTGGGTCGCCGCCCGGGTCACGCTGGCCGGGATGCTTCTTCAGGCCAAGGGTGATCGCGTGGCCATGAATTCCTCCGTGGAAGTCCGGTATCCCTTCCTCGACGAAGACGTTTTTGATTTTCTCTCGAAACTCCACCCGCGTTGGAAACTGCGAGGCTTCCGCGACAAACACCTGCTCCGGCTGGTGGCGGAACGCTGGCTGCCCAAGGAAATTTACAGCCGTCAGAAAGTGATTTTCCGCGCGCCGCTCGACAGTTTCCATTTGGAACCCGAACCTCCCTACGTCGGGCAGCTCCTCAGCGAGGAATCACTGCGACGCACCGGCTACTTCGACGCGAAGGCGGTGCAGCACTGGCGCAAGGCTTATCGGGAAATGCGGGTCGGCTCCCTGCCGCGACTTTCGATCGAAATGGGCCTGACCGCCGTGGTGGCGACCCAGCTCTGGCATCACCTCTACATGGGTGACTCGCTGGCGGAACTCCCCTCTTAAACCGCCGGGGTTTGCAGCCCCTCGAGTTCCACCCGAGCGCGCTGTTTCAGGACGGGGTCGTCTTTCTCGGTGTTGGGCATGGCCAATCCTTTTTCGATCAAACGGCGGGCCTCCTGGGTGCGGCCCATTTTCCCGTAGGTTATCCCAAGCTCGATCACATGCATGAGCCGGCGGGGGTTGGCCTTGGCGGCTTTTTCAAAACTGCGGGCTGCATCCTCATAGGTTGATTCCGGCAGTTTTCCGAAAGCCATCTCTCCCATCGCGCGTTTGACTGAGCTGAGTTCGGCGTAACCCTGATGCCACCGGCCCTGGACGTGCCACGCAGTGTCATTGCCGGGGTCAACTTTCAGCGCGCGATCCACCGACGCCTTGATGCGGCGGGAAATGTCAATCCGTTCCTTGGTGCTCTTGAGTGCCAGCATCCTCCCGTAGGTGATCGCAACGGAAAGCTGCGCATCCGAGTTGTTCGGAGCCAGCACTGCCGCCCGCTCGCCGTAAGAAAGCGCTATCTTTCCCAGCCGGAGTTTTTCCTCCTTCGATGAAGCATCGGCCATGAGGTGACGATATTGGCGGGCAATGGCGATCAGCACATTGGCGTTCTCCGGTTGGGATTTCTCGACTTCAAGATAAAGGGCCAGCGCCCCGGCCGCCTCCAGCTTCCGATCCAGCACTTCGGCCTTGCGGTATTGTTCCTCCACGGACTGGGCCTGCACATTGTAGGCGATGAAAACAAACAGAGTTAAAATCCGAACCGGGTGAGTGTAAGCCTGAACGCATCGCATATCTGACCATCTGCCCTTATGCCGATATCTTCAACCTGAACATGGTCAGGTTACAGCCGCACGTTCCGTTCTTGCGGGCACGATTTTCCCGCGCCCGGTTTCCATGATACGGCAGTCCCACCAAGGGTAAAAGGGCAAATTAGGTTGCAGGCAACCTCCCGATTTTTGCGTTCCTCCCCCTTATCGCCTGAGGCAACAATCAGGGCATATCCGCAACCTCGGGAGCGATGGAAAACTCCCGGCGGAAGGGCTGCAAGCCAAGCTTGACCTTTGCGGGGGCGGGGCGGAACCTTCGCCCATGCTCATCTCGCAACCTCTCAACGAAAAAATCAACGAACAAGTCGGCTACGAATTCGCCGCCAGCATTCAGTACACGGCCATCGCCGCCCATTTCGACGCGGAATCTCTCCCCTTCCTCGCCCAGCATTTTTACAAACAGGCCGCCGAGGAACATCAGCACGCAATGAAATTCATCAAGTTCCTCATCGATACCGGCGCCCGCGTGGAGATTCCCACCATCGCCAAGCCGGTGGCCAGGTTTCCCTTCGCGGAGGACGCGGTGAAGCTTTCGCTCGAACAGGAAATCAAGGTCACCAACCTCATCAATGGCCTGATGGATCACGCCCTGAAGGAAAACAACCACATCGCCGCGACCTTCCTCCAATGGTTTGTCACCGAGCAACTCGAGGAAGTCAGCTCGATGGATCAGCTCCTCAAAATCGTCCAACGGGCTGGCGAGGCGAATCTCCTCCTCATCGAACAATACCTCGCCGGCAACAAACGCGCTGCGGGCGCATCAGGACGAGGAGAAGAATGAGCACCGGCACCTCCACCAGCACGACGCGCGATGTGGAAGTCTCGCGCATCCCCAGCGGGGAAAAGATCACCATCCCGGCCGGAACTCAAGTCGTCATCACCCAAGCTCTCGGCGGCTCCTTCACCGTCCTTGTTCCCAGCCAGGCGGGACTCTACCGCATCGAGGGACCCGATGCCGACGCCATCGGCCAGGAAAAACCGGCCGACCTCGCCCAACCGGCGGACGGCAACCTCGAACAAGCCGTCTGGGACCAGCTCAAGACCTGCTACGATCCCGAAATCCCGGTCAACATCGTGGATCTCGGCCTGGTCTATTCCCTCGATCTCAAAACGGTCGAAGGCGGCGGCAGCAGCGTCACCGTGCAGATGACCCTCACCGCCCCCGGCTGCGGCATGGGTCCGATCATCGCCAGCGAAGCGCGGCAAAAAGTTCTCACCCTAGACGGCGTGACCGACGCCAACGTCGAACTGGTCTGGGATCCGCCGTGGTCTCCCGACCGCATCAGCGAAGAAGGCCGGCAAAAGCTCGGGATGGTGTAGGGAACTCCGCGCTCAGCGGATGATCGTAACCGGCGTTCCCAGCTCGACGGCATCGAAGAGCAGCGGGGCAAACTCCTCCGGCATGCGAATGCAGCCGTGCGAGGCCGGCTCACCGGGCTGGGGAATGTGGCCGGCATGAAGACCGATGCCGTAGTTCGTCAGACGCAGCCAATACGGCATGGGGGCGTATTTGAATTCCCCTCCCGCCGGCGGGCGGTCTTTCCGCACATCCGCGTTGCCGTTGACCACATTGCCGTCGGCATCCACGGTGACCCCGTAAAGATTGGAATGCTTGTCGACGACCTTCTCGATGATTTTGTATTCACCGGCGGGCGTGTCATTTCCCTCCTTGCCTGTGGCCACCACTGCCCAGCCCGCCGGCTGCCCGCCGATGGACACATC
This sequence comes from Terrimicrobiaceae bacterium, assembly GCA_041746635.1. GTDB lineage: Bacteria > Verrucomicrobiota > Verrucomicrobiia > Chthoniobacterales > Terrimicrobiaceae > CAMASH01. The sequence continues at coordinate 136,044 of JBGTGQ010000015.1, forward strand.
CGCGCGCTGCGCCGCCAGATCGATCACAACGCGGGTTTTGCCGGACAATCCTGACGGATTCCACTCATATAGGGGGACAGGAGCTACCACCGTCTGCGCACGGGTCTGGCGCCCCGACGAACAGGAGGCAAGACCAAGGACCGCGAAACAAAACAATCCAATACGAACAACCGGCAACATTCTTTCCATAAAAACCCGTGCGCAACCTTCGTGGTCAGGCGGCCTTTTTCAAGCGGAAACTGCGGCGCCGCCTGCCGGGAATTCCAGAATCGTAGCCAGCGTGTCCCGCACCGCCTTCTCCGGGGAACCCGGCGCGACGCGAAATCGTGCGCCGACATAGCCATCAGGGCGGACAAGGACGGCTCCTGCCGTATCGATGCCATAGCATTCCTCGAAATCCAGCGCGTGGAAGTCCCGCGCGTTTTGCCGGACCTCCCCCCCGCAGGCCTTCCAGGCGTCGCCATCCCGGCCCGCCAGCAAACAGAAACCCCGGCCAAAAAAATCCAGAATGGATCGTTTTTGGCCGTCACGTTCGATCCACAAATGGGGTGCACGCTGTCCGGGCCGCGCGTCCGGCTGGTAATCGTTGACCGGGTCAACGACCTCCGGCTTTTTCGAACCGTCGGAAACAAACGCCCCGGCGTCGTAGGCCACGCCGAGATCCTGGCCCAGACCCGTCCCGGCGCGGCGGCTGTGCGCGACCAGTTCTCTGACCAGATCCCAGTCCCCGCCCATGGCCGCATTGACAATCGGCATGATCTCCCCGGCATTTCTATTCGTGTTGCGCATGGTGCTGACAGCCGTTCCCTGCCGTTCGGCTTCGTATGTATCGAGCAACCCTTCGCCCGCCTCTCCGCGCAGAACCGCCGCGAGTTTCCAAGCAAGATTGTGAACCGACTGCAGCCCGGTATTCAAACCCAACCCACCTGCGGGGGAAAGGCGGGCGGCGGCATCCCCCACCAGAAAAACCCGCCCGGCACGAAATTTTCCCGCCACTTTCGGACTCATCACCCAGGGGCTCACGCTCAGAACTTCCACCGACACATCCGGCAATCCCGAAGCCCGGCGGATATTTTGAGCTAGGCGCTCCACCGGAAAATCCCCCGGCGTTTCCCCCGGCTGGAGGAAGTGATGCATCAGCCAGAGATCCGTCCCGTTGACCGCCACGAAAAACTCGAAGTATTCGTCGGAAAGCGCCTGATGCATCAGGGCCGGACGGTCCACGAGATGCGAACCGTAGTCCGCGCGAAACATCGTGTTCAGGAAATGTCCCATGTCGCCCGGACCTTCCGCGGGAATGCCCAACTGGTGACGAATCGCGCTCCCGGCCCCATCCGCCGCGATCACCCAGGAGGCATCAACCCGCTCACCCGAACCAAGGCCAAGGCGCACCGAACTGCCCGCCTCCTCGGTCCCGGCCACATCCGCGCCAAACCGGATCTCCGCCAATGGCTCCTTCGCCAGCGCATCCAGCAAAACATGCTCCGTCCACGTCTGGGGACAATGCCAGCCGGTGCAGGGGGTCAGTTCGCTGTGGGCTGCGGCGATGGGAACGCGGCCGAATTCCTCCCCCACCAGCGATTTCGCCCAGATGGAAAGCCAGCGACCATCCACCGCGAGCGAGCCTTGCTCGATTTGATCGAGCAGGCCGAGTTGACGATAAATTTCCGAGGTCCGGCGGGACACTCCCATGGCCTTGGGATGAGTGGAAATGCCGGGCTTCTTTTCGAAAACCACAGACCTCACTCCCGCGCGCGCCAGCAACAAGGCGGACATCATCCCGCACGGTCCACCGCCCACAATCGCCACCGGCAACATCTCAGCCACGATGCACCCTCAGCGTTTCTTGGTGATCACCGCCGCCAACACCATGGCAGCCCCGCCGGCAATCGTCACGATGCCGAAAAAGGGTGCAAGCAGGAGATGCTCCTTTTTCTCCGTCACGACTTCAACGGGTCCGATATCCAACACCTTTTCCTTGCGCGTGATGGGAATGTGCGGAAGCACCAAGACCAGAATCCCAATGACAATAAGAACGATGCCGAAGGTCCGCATAACAAGGGAAACCTAGACCTTGGGTTTGAGGAAGCTATCCAACATCGGAACCTTCTTCAAAATGGCATCCACCGTTTCGGGTCCGGCCACCTCCCGGGCTTTTTCCACAAAGGCCTGCACGAAAGGCCCGATCTGCGAGGTTTCCAACCCGGCCGCCTGCAGACCCGCAAACGCCTTGGCTGCGTCGCCCATTTTGCCTCCGAAGAGCGAACCGACGCTGCCGAGGAGACCGCCCGCGGGTTCCCCACCGGCAACGGGAGCCTCGGCCGCCAAGGCGCTGGCCCCCGGAATCTGGGCCATAAATTTTTCGAATTGGGTGCCAGCGGCCTGCTTCTGGGCGAACTGCAACAACACCTTCACCGCCTCGCGTACCACGCTTTCGGAAACCCCGATTTTTTCGCTGATAAACTTGATAATCTGCTCCATGGGACATTCTATGCGCCGCGCCCTTCCCTTTGACAAGGCTCGCGCTCCAAGGTGACGAAAGAATTCCCATTCCCGGCTTGCCTGGGCCGCACTGACTGCGGATGAATGTGCGCAGATGAGCGGGGACGATCACGCGGGCACACGGAATTTGACCGCCGGAATTGCCTTGATCACGGCCGCATTTTTTTGCGCCTCCGTCATGAGCGCCCTGAGCAAGGCGGCCTCAACGGTCTCCCCCTTGCTGCTGCTTTTTCTGCAATACGGCATCAGCTTTCTCGTTTTCCTTCCCGCCCTGGCCCGCACCGGACCCGGCTTGCTCAAGACAAAACATCCCGGCCTGCAAATCTTCCGCAGTGTCGCCGGTTCCGTCTGTCAGTTGCTTTTCTTTATCGCGGTGAAATCCATTGCGCTGATGGATGCCGTCCTCCTCGCCAATGCCGCCCCGCTTTTCATTCCGCTGGTCGTCTGGGTCTGGTTCCGCAAAACCGTGCAGCCCCTCGTTTGGGTGAGCCTCCTTATCGGCCTCGTCGGCATCTGCCTCATCATCAAACCCGGCCCGTCCATGCTGGAAAACCCCGCCGCGTTGATCGCGCTGGCGGCCGCGGTTTTCTCCGCCCTCGCCCTCGTCGCCACCAACAAGCTTTCCGAAACCGAACCGCCCATGCGAATTCTGCTTTATAACTTCGGCATCTCCACCGTCTTGCTCGTGCCCGTCTGCTTCTTCGCCTGGAAGTCCCCCACCCCACACGAATGGCTCCTCCTGCTTGGAGTCGGCGGTTTCTACGCCCTCACCCAATACCTCATCATCCTCGCCTATCGCCAGGCCAGCGCGGCCCAAATCTCGCCGTTCAACTACACCGTGGTCATCTTTTCCGGACTCCTCGGGTGGATCGTTTTCGGCAACGTGCCCGACTGGATCTCCGTCGTCGGCACGCTGCTCATCTGCGCCGGCGGCATCCTCAGCATCAAGGCCGGACATCCCGAAGGACTCGGCCATTCCCACGGCAACGGCCATTGGAATCCTCCACCCAAAACCACCAACCCATGAAACTCGATCCCCGCCACCTCCCGGCCGTCCCCACTCACGCAGCCGAACTCGTCCACCGTCACGATTCCATTCTCGGCGAGTCGCCCCTCTGGGAGGAACGCGAGCAAGTCCTCTATTGGGTGGACATTGATCGCGGGCAGATCCACCGCTTCGATCCCGCCACGGAAGAAAACACCACCCACACCCTGCCGACCAAAGTCACCTCCATCGCCCGCCGGGCCGGCGGCGGCTTGATCGCGAGCCTGCGCAAAAATTTCGCCTTCTTCGATCCCGTCAGCGGTCAGGTGGAAAACCTCGACACCGTGGAATCCGATCAGCCTGAAAACCGCTTCAACGACGGCAAAGTGGACCGCCAGGGCCGCTTCTGGGCCGGCACCATGAATGAGGTCCACATCGGCCGCCCGGACGCCGCCCTTTACCGCTTTGACCATCCGGGAACCGTCACCAGGATGATTCCCGAAGTGACCATTTCCAACGGCACCGGTTGGAGTCCCGATGGCCGCACCATGTATTACACCGACACCCTGCGTCACACCGTCTTTGCCTACGATTTCGATCCCGCCAGCGGCGCGATCTCCCACCGCCGTCCCTTTCTCGAAATCGAACCCGCCAGCGAAGGCCTGCCCGACGGACTCACCGTCGATGCCGAGGGATTCGTCTGGAGCGCCCTGGTCAATTTTGGCTGCATCCTCCGGCTCGACCCCGCAGGCATGCTGGAACGCATGGTGACCTTTCCCCCCACCCGGGGCACCTGCTGCACTTTCGGCGGCGCGGATTATGGCGACCTCTACATCACCACCGCCAGAGAATGCCTCACCCCGGACCAAATCGCGGAGCAACCGCTGGCCGGCAGCCTCTTCCGCTTCCGCCCCGGAGTCCACGGACTGGCCGAGACGCCTTTCGCCGGATAGAGATTCCACGATGCCACCCAAACCCAAATGGCCCTGGATCACCCTCATCGTCTTGCAAACCATGCAGTTTTTCACGCTCCTGCCCTGGCTCATGATGGCCGGCCTCGCCGTGATGGCCTTCGACGCGCCGGGCTCCACCAAAATGTGGCAACCCTGGGCCTTCGTGCTCGCCATCTGGTCCTACCCGCTTTGGCTTCTCCTCGCCGGAGCCGCTTCCTGGCTGCTGCTCAAATTCGGCTGGCGCAAATCCGCCCTCGCCCTCAGCGCGGTCTTCACCCTGCCCATGCCGGCGATGATGCTCTTCGTTTTCTAGAGCTGACTTCCCGCCTGTAGCGGTCTATGACCGTCGCATGTTTGCTCCGACCGTGCAAACCGGCCTGGACTCTATGGGCAGGATTCGGAGAATATTCCGTGAAGAGGGGGCTGAAATCCGCTCGTGCAAATTACGGTTGAGTCTCGCTTTTCCGTTCCACAGCAAGAGTGAGTTCACTCACGCCGACGGCCTGAGCGGCGTCCACGACGGCAACAACACGATCGTAAGGAGCGTTTTTATCGCCGCGCACGACCAAGGTTTTCATTCCAGCCCGGGTCATTTCCCCGAGTTTTCCAGTAAGCATGAGGGGCGGAATGATGTCCTGATTCAAAGCGATTTCGCCGGCTGCGTTGACCCACACAGTGGCCGTCTCACCGCCGGGGGCTAGGGCGGTGGATTGTTCATCCTCAGCGGCGCGAGGCAGTTCAAGCGTGAAAGGCGATTCTTCGCTGAAGGTGGAAGCCACCACATAGAAAAGGAGCACAAGAAATACACAATCAATCAACGGCACCAAGTCGGCGCGGTCGTCGTTGTCCTCACTATGGGAATCGTCTTCGAGGAGCGTTTTCATGCGGTCGCAAGAGCAGGAGTGGTCCCAGGGGCGCCAGATTCTTGAGAAGGTGCGGGGCCCCTCCCGGATGTGGGTGCGCCACCGGAGATGCCGTGGCGCTGGGCGTAGTGGGCGGAGAGGATCGCCGCTTCCGCCTCGGCCGCGTAGGCAGTGACCTTGCCGGTAAAGAAGCGCCCTGCCACGATGGCCGGGATGGCAACAATCAGCCCGCCAGCCGTCTTGTAGAGCGCAAAGGCCAGGCCGGCTGCGAGTTTCGTCTTGTCGGTTTCGCCCGTCTGGGCCAGCGCAGAAAATGTCATGATCATGCCAACCACGGTACCGATGAGTCCGATCATGGGCGCGATGACGCCGATGGTGGCCATGTGATTGATGTTTCGTTTGAGCGGTTTGAGGGCCACGGAGGTCGCATTGGCAAGGGCCTCTTCGAGAAGGATGCCGCCGAGCTGGAACTGCCGGAGGCCCTTGGTCCAAGCAGAGAGCACGACGGTGTTGGACGAGGCGGCTTCGCGTTCGGCCCCGGGGTAGTCGAGCGCCTCGATGCGGGCGACAACCCGCTCCAGCTTGGCGGGATCGAGCACCCGTGTGCGTCGCAGCGCCCGGAACCGATTGAAGATGAGGGCGGCGAGCACAAAAGAACAAATCCAAAGGGGAAGCATTCCGAGGCTGAAGATTTGCTGGGTGGCATTCATGGCGTAGTGGATTGGGTTTGTGATTTGGTGAGGAGGCGGAGGACGGGCCATCCCACCATGGCGCTGGTGGTGATCTCGCGATTGCGTTCGCCGGTTGCGGTGACCGCATCGATGTAGGTAAAAACGACGGTGTCGCCGCTTTGCAAGCCGATGGCGTCAGCGCGTGCTTCGAGGCCCGCGCCCTCGGTGGCGATCTCGCCCTGAAAGACGCCGGTGTCGCCACCGGTCTCGCGCAGCAAAACGACGCGGCGGTCGCCAGTTGCCTGCCTCTCAACACGCACTGCAACAACGTCAATTTTTTTCGGATCAAAATTCATGTCACCGTCAATGATTTCCACCTCGACAAGCTGATTGAGCGCGAGGGCGGCGGGCGGGTCGCCGGATTTCTGATGGGGCAACTTAATCTCTGCATCCGAACCCAGAAGGAGAAGGTCACCCCACAGGTCGGGACGACGCCAGTTCGCCGCCGCTTTCGGAGCGGCCCACTGCATTTGGTCTCCGAAATTGAAATTCTTACTCACGGACATGTCCAGCGCCGCCGAACTGCCGGGGGAAAGGCGATAGTTCATGGCTTGAGAAGACAGGAACCCTTCCACCGTGTATCCGCCCGGGAACGGACGCGCCGTTGAAAAGCTGATCGTGCGCAGATGGTTAAGCTCTCCAAGCGTGCGCCCCGAAGGGTTTCCTGCACCCTGACGGTCCCGCTCATACGTGTGGCTGGCATTACCCTTCCAGCCAAACGGCATGAAAAAATGTTGGTTGGCGGTCTCCGTCTTTTTCGGCGAGCGGGAATTGGCCGCGTCAAAGAAGAGTTCGAAACAATCCCCGATGTAGGGTGCGCCATCGCTGGCCTCGCCGCCACCCGGGTCTTCCAGCTTATAGGCAAAATAGAGGCCTTCCGCCCTCCATCGGAAATAGACGTCGGGGCCGCTTTCTATCTTGGAACCCGCATGGAGGTAACGCACCGCCGCGTGCGGTGCGTCCAATTCCCACTCGGATAGATCGCCATCCACCACAATGGGCTTTTCGGCGTAGGGCGCGGCGGTGAAGGCGATTGATTGATAATTTGGGCGGGACACTTGGTCTGCTGTCACCGCTTTGCGCTCTGGCGGCTCCGGCACCACGGCACCGGGTGGCAGTTCGGGGGACCAGATCGTCCGGCTTGGCCGCGCGGGAGCCGCCTTCGGTCGTCCGCGGAATTCGGATCCGTCGGCCACAGAACTCAGTGCTGCTGACGGCTCGGTGTAGGTGCGCTCGGCAATCTGGGCCTTCAATGATTCATAAAGACCTGGTATCACTGGAAATCCTGCCCCTTCGATCGGCCGGCCTCCCGCCCCGCCGCTGAACGAGAAATCAAGCCCGCTGCCTGCCGAGGACGGGCCGCCCATGAGCTGCGACATTGAGGAAGCCGCTACGGACTGACTGCTGCGGCCTGCGGCGATATTGCTGGCCAGGCCAGCGACGCGTCGTTGGATTTCCTGAAATGCGTCTTGCTTGCTGCCCCCGGAGCCTGCGCCGGGAGAGAACTCCGCGCCGGCCTGCTTGGCGAGATCCGAAATTGCCTCGCGCGTTTTGTTCTCCAGCGCTTCTTTCCGCCCGGAGGCCGATTGTGGTGCGCCCCCTGACGAGCCCGGCCCGCCCGATGCCTGGCCGGGTCCCCCACCCGCTTGGGAAACCGGGTCGGACCCGCTTGAGGACGCTTCCCCGCCCGCGCTGCTGGGCTGGCCTTCGACCGATGCCGCTGAGGCGGTGGCCGGTTTTTTGGATTTGACTCCCCCCTTTGCCGCCATTTGGCGGAGTTCTTTGGAGACCCCAAGATTCACCGGCATTTCTTCAGCGATTTCGGTGGCCGCCGAAGCAAGGCTCTCCTCGACTTTCGCCGCCAGTTCCGACGAGTCGATCTGACGGTCCTCCATGTCTTTCTGAAGAATCGCCATCGTGCTCTTGATCATTTCGGGCAGAGCGGATTCCACAAACGCCTCCCGGGTGTCGTTCTGTGCGGTCTCCTTGCCGCTGGAAATCGCGGATGAGGCAAGCTCTGCAGATATTTTTGCTTCACTGGCGGCGTCCCCGCCGGCCGCATCGGTGGCCATGGCGGTGATCAGGGAGGGCACCTCTGAGCTGTAAAACGCATTGACCTTCGAACGGAGGCTGTTAAGGCCGCGCTGGACAAGCTGCTTGCCCAGGGTGTCGGCCACGGCATCGGCGTACTCCGAGGCGACCCGGTCGGTCGTTTCCTCCAATACGTGGTTCACGGCTTCCGTCATGGCGGCAGCCGGGTCGGCATCCGAAGATTGGGAGACCGCATTATCAACGATTCCTTGAAATGCCGCCTTGTCCTCGGCGGAAATATCTGCCGGAAGCAAACCCATCAGAGTGTTGCGAATATCCCCTTCGACGATCTGCTCAAGCGCTGGTTTGCTCGTCGTGGGAGCTCCCGGACGGGCACCCCCTGCCGCACCCCCTGCCGCACCCCCGGATCCGGAACCTCCGCCCATGGCGGTTCCTCCGGCGCCGGTGGATCCGCCACCGGAGGCATCCGATGCAGCACCTCCCGTCGTTTGAGAAGCCACTTGCCCTCCTGGCAAAGCTGCCGAGGTTCCCGGCGTCGCTAATGCATCCGCAGAACCGGTCTTCTCGGGAGAATCAGCAGCCGCTCCGGCCGCGTCTGCCACCCCGGTGGCGGTCCCCTCCCCGGGCTGTTGAAGCGACTCGGGATCAGGAGTTCCGGCCGGCGATTCGCTCCCGGCTCCCGCCTCGGACGTCCCAAGAATATCTTCTCCCGCACCGACCGGAATCGGCTCAACCTCCGGGTTTTCTGCCAATGTGCCGTCGGCAATTTCCGTAGGAGTGGCCGATGGTTCGGCAGCCTCGGGCACGGTAGGGGGACGCTCCGGTTCCGTTGCCCGGGTGAGAACGGTTTCGGGTGATTCCCTCGGGGCATGCGATGACCCCGCAATCACAAGCATCAGCGCCACCAGAAAAACGTGCCAGGCGGCAGACCCAACCCAATCCCTGGCCGACACGGAGTCGGTGGAAGATTTCATCTGGCCGTAAACGCTAAACGCTGGAGACCACTCAGGGTTAACCGCGGCCGGGGGGCCCGAAGAATGCCCCCCTGCACGCGGCTTTTCCCCGGAAAGTTCCTAGGGCTCGTCACCCTCGGCTGGAGCGGTCTCTGCGGAGTCCTTCGCACCCTCGGCCTGCTTGCCACCCTCCTTTTTGCCTTTGGCATCTGGGGCCGCTTTTTTGGCTTTGTCGGCTTTCCCACCCGCATTCTTGTCTTCGCGAGCATTTTGCAGCTTCAGAATCTCCTTCTGCGCCCCTTCCGCGAGTTCCGGATGAGTCTCCGCGACTTTGGTCAGGGCCAAAACATTCGCCGTTTTGAACGCCGCCGCAACCTCCGGGTCCTTCTTGGCTTCGGCGAGCGCTTTCTGCAATGCAGCGCGATCGGTCTTGGCAGCGTCAGACTTCTTCCCAGCCGGATCCTCGGCATGAACGGTGGTGACAGGGGCGGTCAGGAATATGACTGCGGCAGCAGTTATAGTGAGGGAATTCAGGAGGTATTTCATAGATAGCATTGTGTGTGGGTTGGAGGTGTTTGTTTATGTAATGCGAAAGGCCCGACCCGTAAGAACGAGCCCATCGCGGTTACGGCTAATAGAACACATGTTTCCTCCCTCGGTTGCAAATTCTTTTCAGGAAAATTTTGCTTTTTGCTTTTGCGCAAATTATGCCATTCTTTCCATTCTTTCTGAGGTCCCCGCCCCGCCGGCCACTCCCGATGCCACCCATTGCCCGGACTCCGTTTCCCCACGTTCTGCACCACGTTATGTTGCTCTCACTTTGCGCGGCGGGTGACCTTTCCGCCGCCGACCTTCCCCCGGACGCTGCTGGCGTGTCATCGCAGAGTGCCCAGCATGTAACAGCTTGGGCGGCTGTTTACACGCCCACAGGAAACGACGTGAATGAAAATAAGCTCCTCCCGCTTTTCGTGGCCTGTGAAGGTTTGCGCTCCACCTTCTCGCCAGCCCACCGTGAGCAGGTCGACGATTGGATCGCGCGCCTTGGCGATCTCCACGCGGAGGCCGTGCGATCGTCAAAGCACTACACAAACCGCTATGCCAAACACGTCCGACTGCTGGCTCTGTTCGGTCGGATCCTTGATCGTGATGACTGGCGCCAAACCGCCAAACGCGGATTCGAAAACTTGGTCACAAACGGCCTGCGAGCCGACGGGCCAGCGCTCTACAACTGGACATCCCCCTCGGGAAGCTCGCTCCGGAAGTCCGTGGACTATGTTGTTCCCTACGCCAACGGGACCAACACCCGCGAAGAATGGCGCCACACGAAGGTTGATCTTGACCGCCGCCGCGCGGCCGCAGGATTGAAGACTTACCTTCCGGGTCGGCTGTTCAATCCTGCGCAGGCGCTGGAATTGCTCATAGATGCGAGTCTTTTCGACCCGACCCTCAAACCCCTCGTCCAGAAGCTCTCCAACGATTCGCTGCCGGGGCGCTATGCGAATTGGACCCCGCTGATCAATTCCGTATTATCGGAGGATGTGACTCCTTAGCTCTTAAATCCGCCTTGCAGAAACCAATCCCCACCTATGACCTCCCTTTCAATTACCCACAAAGATGATCGAAAAATCTCCGTCGGCGATTGGAAAAATGACTGTACTTTGTAAATACATTTGCGCATTAAGCTTGGAATGGCACCCAAGACGAAGTTACCAAACGCAAAAACCCGTGGCTCTAAA
>JBGTGQ010000016.1:0-22660 GCA_041746635.1 Terrimicrobiaceae bacterium
TTTTGCCGTGGGTGACCGGCAGCGGCGGCGTGCATTCGCCCGCGCGGTGGGAGCGGTAGCCGCCATGGGCAAAGAGCGTGATCTCGCCAAAACCATCCTCGCCTCGGACCAGACGCCGCCACGTTTCCGCGAGACCGACCCCGAGCGGCGTGATGCAGCCCATGCCGGTGATGACGATACGCGGATGAGGGCGGTTCCCCGGGCGGTCCGGGTTCATTCCCGTGGCTTTTTGAGGGATGATGGGCCGGGCGGAAGCCATTTTTTCACGAAGGCTGGCATGAGATGAAAAAGCGTACATTCGCAATCCAGACCCCGCAACTTGGCAAGCCCAAAACCATTTTCCCGGTCATTTTGACTTGAGACAACCAAGGCGCGAGCGCAACTTGAGCGTCATGCGGTATGACGTCATCATCATCGGGGGAGCCCTGTCGGGCGGTTCGGCAGCGATGTTGCTTCTGCGAAAAAATCCGCATCTGCGTATTCTCATTGTCGAAAAATCGTCCCGCTTCACCCGCAAGGTCGGTGAGGCCACGGTCGAAGTGAGCTGCTATTTTCTCACCCGTGTGCTGGGCCTCACGCAGTTTCTGAACGAAACGCAAATTGCCAAACAGGGGCTGCGGTTTTGGTTCGCGAACGACGAGGTGAAGTCGCTGCCCGAGGCCAGTGAGATCGGACCGCGCTATCAGGTCAGGCTGCCTTCATTTCAAGTTGACCGTTCGGTCCTCGACGAGGAAGTGCTGCGCCGGGCGGTGGAGGCGGGGGCAATGGTGCTGAGGCCGGCCACAGTAAGCGATGTGACCCTGAACCCCGGCGGAATGCAGGCGGTGACGGTGCGGCACGACGACATCACGGAGACCTGTCAGGCGCGCTGGGTGATCGATGCCTCCGGTCCGGCCTGCCTGCTGGCCCGCCAGCAAGGGTGGCGCCGCACCAATGCGGAACATCCCACTGCGGCGGCGTGGGGGCGTTGGACGGGGGTGAAGGATTGGGACGGACTGGAGCTGGCGGAAAAATACCCCGACTGGGCGTCGGCCACCCATGGTCTTCGCAACACCGCCACGAATCACGTGGTCGGGGATGGCTGGTGGAGCTGGTGGATTCCACTCAAGGGCGGCGACGTGAGTGTCGGGGTGGTCTTTGATCAACGTCTCGTCGCCTGGCCGCAAGGCGGGGGGACTCTGGCCGGGCGCTTGCGCGATTTTCTAATGAAACATCCGGTCGCCCGCGAAATGCTGGCCGACGCGAGGCTGATTGAGGGCGACGTGCATTGGCGCAAAAATCTCGCCTACCACAGTGAGACGTATGCCGGCGACGGTTTTGTCCTGATCGGGGATGCCGCGGCGTTTTTGGATCCCTTTTACAGCCCCGGAATGGATTGGATCGCCTTCACGTCCTCCAGCGCGGTTGATCTCATCGAGGCGCAGGGGCGGGGCGAGGCGATCGAGCCGCGACTGAAGCAATATAATCGCGATTTCTCCGAAAGTTACCGGAAGTGGTTTGTGGCGATTTACAAGGACAAGTACGAATACATCGGCGAGTTCGATTTGGTTAAAATGGCTTTCCTGCTTGATCTTGGTCTCTACTATCTGGGCATCGTGGCGAAGCCCTTCCTGGAAGGAATTGCGGCATTGCTGCACCCTCCCTTCTCCGAATTTCGTTCCCTCAGCGCTTTCCATGTCATGCGGACGTACAACCGCCGCTTTGCCGAGATCGCCCGCAGCCGGCGCGAGCGGGGGCAACTTGGACGAATGAACAGCGGCCAGCGGTTTCTCCTCGGGGGTTTCACGCTGAACAGCGGGGATATTCGCCTCCTGCTGCGACCCTTGCTGGCTTGGGCCCGGATTGAGCTTACGGAAGGCTGGCGAAGCTGGCGGACCCGCCCGCCGGTCGCAGCGGGTGAACCGGCCCCCGACGCCCCGGTCGCCAAAATGGCGGTGTCATCTCCTTGACTCCATCATTGAGATCCGTTCCGGCGGCGATGAGGAACCAGTGCTGGCGTTTCATGAAGGAAGGTGAACCACAGGGCACCGAGGCACGGAGAAAAAAAGATTGGGGCGCAATGGAAATATCCTTCCAAAGGCATTTTCTGTGCCTAGGTGCTTCTGTGGTTAATCAATGGATCGGGGTTTGGGGAAGATTTAGCGAGGGGAACAACAGGCCGTCGTCGCATTCGTCGCGGCGGCCTGTATTTTTTTGGAATCAGACCGAGGCTTCGAGCTGAAGCGTAATCGTGGTGCGATCGCAGATCTCGGGCGGGCCGAAATATTGAATGGGGCCGGGGAAGGCAAACTGGGTCTCGATAGCCCACTGGTCGCGATTGGCCTCGAGGAGCTTGAAGGCCGGGCCGTCCAGATCCACCAGGGCCTTGCGAATCACCGGAACCATGTGACCGTGCCGGCGTTCCAGATTCATCATGCGGCTGAGGGGGATGCCGCCAGGCAGCCATTCCCAATTCGGGCGGGTGAGGTGGCGCACGGTGGCGACATAACCGGTGAGGCCTTCGCGGAGCAAGAGGGCGGCGGTGAAACCGAGGTTGTAGGTGTAGTCGGCGTCGAAATTTGAGGGCGCAGCGCAGCGTCCCTCGTAGCCGAAGTAATGATGTTGAGGGGAAAAGCCGCCTTGGTAGGAACCGGCCGTCTGCATTTCCTTCAGCCGGTGCTCGACCAGTTCGATGAAAAGCCGCTGGGTGTCGATGCGGGCCACCTGGACATTGCCGTGCGGGTCGCGGTCGAGGATGAGCTGGTTGGCGATCTCGCGCGGGAGATTGCGATACAGACCGGAGGATTCCGGCGAGAGGCAGCCGGTGACGTATTCGCGTTTGTGCGGCAGGGTTTCCAGTGCGCTGAATTCCTGCCAGCCGGTGACGAGCACTTCGTTGAGTTCGGCGATGAGTTGCCGCATTTCCGGAATAAATTCCACCAAGCCCTCGGGGATCAGGACGGTGCCGAAGTTTTGATTGTTGGCCGAGCGGGCGGCGATGATGCCGGCGATGTGATCGACGATGCCGTGGAGCTTGAGCGAGCGGGCGGCGACTTCCTCGGAGATGAGGGTGATGGTGGGCCGGGTTTGCAGGGCGCATTCGAGGGCGATGTGCGAAGCGGAGCGGCCCATCAGTTTGATGAAATGCCAGTATTTGCGTACGGAAAGCGCATCGCGGTTGATGTTGCCAATGAGTTCGGAATAAACCTTGCAGGCGGTGTCAAAACCGAAGCTGGTCTCGATGCCGGCGCCCTTCATGTCGCCATCGATGGTCTTGGGCACGCCGATGACTTGCAGGGGCGATCCTTCCTTGCGGGCGAACTCGGCCAGCATGCAGGCGTTGGTGTTGGAATCGTCGCCGCCGATCACGACCAAGCCGGTGAGTTCGCGGGTGCGCGCGGTTTCCAGCGCCTGACGGTAATCCGCTTCGGATTCCAGTTTGGTACGGCCCGATCCGATCAGGTCGAACCCCCCGGTGTTGCGATAGCGGTCCACGGTGGGGCCGTCGATCTCGAAGCCGGAATTTTTCAGCAGGCCCGCCGGGCCGTTGAGAAATCCGAAGAGGCTGCTGCCCGCGTTGATGCGTTTTATTCCGTCGAAAAGGCCGGCGATGACATTGTGGCCGCCGGGGGCGGGCCCGCCAGAAAGAATCACGCCGGCGCGCAGAGGACGGGATTCCGCGGGAGAAAAGTCATCGCTGAACGTGACGGTCGGAAGATCGAAGGTGTGGGGAAAGCGGACCCGGACATCCTCGCTGGCGGCGGGCGGAGGATCGGAGCGCAAAGCCGCGGCGTTTTCATGCAGCGAGGCCGGATGTTTGGGCGCGTAGGTGGAACGGGTGGCTTCGAGGGCGTTGGCGTGAGTCATGGTGCGGCGGGTTTTCCCAAAAATAAAATCCTTCGCAAACTAATGGCCGGGATTTCCTTGGCAAGAATTTGCTCGCGGGTGATGTGATTCAGGACATCGAACGGGTGAGGCAAATGTTCGCGTAATTGCCTCCTCGGGTTTTCTGCCCGCGCTGGACGATTTTGGGGGAACCGCCGCTACCCGACGTGCGGCAGCAAGTTCAAACTGATCGAGCGGTCAACGGATAGATGCCCGCCGCCGATAAAAACCAGGGCGATCGCTGCGGCCATCAACATGAGCGGATATTCCACCGCGTCGAACGTGGTTCCCCCATGAATATAAAACATGGCACCGCCCATGATCACAATAACCCCCAGCCCGGCCAGTCGCGTCAGAAACCCAAAAAAAAGCCCGGGTACCACCGCCATCTCCACGACGATGAGCAGCGCCACCACGAGATAAGGCAGGTTCACTCCCGCCGGACTGGTCCAGATGGCCATGGTTTCCTGCCATCCGTCCCCGCCAAACCATCCGAAGGCCTTTTGGGAACCGTGATAAAAAAACACCGCGCTCAACGCCATGCGCAAAAAAAACGGCGCAAACGTCGCGGGGGTCGCAAACAGGGAATACACCGGGTTGTTGGACACGCGCGGAAGCTAGCAAACTCTCCGCCCATCCGAAAAGCAAAAGTGTGGCCTGATTACGGTGGATCCCATTAGCATCGCCGCGGTGAAGAACAAAGCATTCCCGGCCCACGTCCTGCCCTTCGCGGTTTTTCTGGGCTTCCTCCTGCTCGACTTCGTTGTCGCGACCATCTTTCAGGACAGCGGTGTCCTTCTGCTCACGACGCCGAAATACTGGATCTACCCGCTGCAAACCCTCGTCTGTGGCGGACTCGTTCTCTACTTTTGGAAATACTACGAGTTCGGCTCCGTGCGGGCGTGGCCGGTCGGTGTTCTGGCCGGCATTGTCGCGCTGGTGCTCTGGATCAGCCCGCAGGCGTTTTTTGGATTCGCCCCGCGCACCGAGGGGTTCAATCCCGACCTCTTCGCCGCCGATCCCACGCTCTATTGGCTCAACCTCATCAGCCGCTTCGCCCGCATGGTTATTGTGGTCGCCTTGATCGAAGAGATTTTCTGGCGCGGGTTGGTCATGCGCTATCTCATCAATGAGGACTTTCAAAAAGTTCCATTCGGCACTTACAGCGCGCTGTCATTTTTCGGAGTCGCGGTGCTTTTCATGCTGGAACACGGCACAGTCGATTACCCCGCCGCCTTCCTCACCGGCCTCATTTACAACGGGCTCGCGGTGAAAACCAAAAGCCTCTGGGCCTGCGTCATCGCCCACGGCGTGACCAACTTCGGCCTCGGCCTCTACACCATGGCCACGAAACAGTGGGGGTTCTGGTAAAATGCAAATCGGCATCGCTCAGATCAACACCACCGTTGGCGACCTCGCCGGCAATTGCGCACGCATCCTCCGCGCCTATCACGCACTGGAGAGCGAAGGTGCCGACATCATCCTCACTCCCGAACTCGCCATCAGCGGCTATCCGCCCCAGGACCTCCTTTTCAAGTCCCGCTTCGTGCCGGAAAACCTGCTCGCCCTCGAGCGCCTCCACGCCGAGCTCAACACCGCCGCCCTCGTCACCGGCTTCATCGCGCCGAACTCCTCCGAATACGGCCGCCCCTTTCACAACGCCGCCGCCGTGCTGGAAAAAGGCCAGCCCCTCCGCGTCATCCACAAAACCCTCCTTCCCACCTACGACGTTTTCGACGAGGCCCGCTATTTCGAACCCGGCACCGATTTTCAACCCCTCACCATCAAGGGCCGCCAATACGGCGTCACCATCTGCGAGGACATCTGGACCCGCGCATATCTCCCCCGCAGCCTCTATCTCCACAGTCCCGTTGCCCAACTCGTCAACGCCGGAGCCGAAGCCATTCTCAATCTCAGCGCCTCGCCCTTCCAAATCGGCAAACCCGCCCAGCGCCGCGAAATGATCTGCAGTCTCGCCGCAAAATTCGCCGTCCCGTTTTTCTATTGCAACTCGGTCGGCGGAAACGACCAACTCGTTTTCGACGGCAACTCCCTCGCCGTCGCCGCCACCGGCGACGTCACCTGGCAGGGCCATTCCTTCGCCGAAGACACCGCCGTCGTTGACACGATAAATGGAGCGACCACCGGCGTGTCCCATTCCACTCCCGCCGCCGACATGGCCGACCTCCGCGATGCGCTAGCGCTTGGCCTGCGCGATTACATGGCCAAGTGCGGCTTCAAGACCTGCGTGCTCGGCCTCAGCGGCGGCATAGATTCCGCTGTCACCGCCGCCATCGCCGTCGAGGCCATCGGCAACGAAAACGTCACCGGCGTCGCCATGCCCTCGCAATTTTCCTCGCAGCACAGCGTGGACGACGCCCTTGCCCTCGCCGCGAATCTCGGCATCCGCTGCCTCACCATTCCCATCCAGCACAGCTTCGAGGCCTTCAAGCACCAGATGCGCGACGCCTTCGCCGGCCGCGCCGAGGACATCACCGAGGAAAACATGCAGGCCCGCCTGCGCGGCCTCACCCTCATGTCCCTCTCCAACAAATTCGGCCACCTCCTCCTCACCACCGGCAACAAAAGCGAACTCGCCGTCGGCTACTGCACCCTCTACGGCGACATGTGCGGCGGCCTCGCCATCATTTCCGACGTGCCGAAAACCATGGTCTATGACCTCGCCCGCTTCCTCAACCGCGATCGCGAGATCATTCCCGCCCGCACCATCGAAAAACCCCCCAGCGCCGAACTCCGCCCCGACCAAACTGATCAGGACACCCTCCCGCCCTACGACCTCCTCGACGAAATCCTCCGCCTCTACGTGGAGGAAAATCTCTCCTCCGCCGACATCATCGCCCGCGGTTTCGACGAACAAACCGTCCGCTGGATCGTCCGCCGCGTGGACCTCAACGAATACAAACGCGAACAAGCCGCCCCCGGCCTCAAAGTCACCGGCCGCGCCTTCGGCATGGGCCGCCGCATGCCCATCGCGCAAAAGTTTGTGGCCTGAGCAATGTATGAAAACGATCCAAGATTGCTTCGGCCATGCGGTGCGGCTGACGGATGAACGAATGACGCATATTTTGGAGCATCCTGAAATGAAAGAGATGGGCGGTGAGATCGAGCGGGTATTGACCGAGCCCCAGACTGTTCGCCGTTCGCGTTCTGATGATGCCGTGCGCTTGTTTTACGAATTTTACGCCCGGACAATCGTGGGTGGCAAATGGCTTTGCGTTGTCGTAAAATACGCGGAAGGCGATGCCTTTGTCGTCACCGCCTATCTCACCGACAAACCAAAAACAGGAGACACATTATGGCCGATAAACTAAAAGTCTGGTTCGATGCCGAGGCGGATTTCCTGGAAGTCCGCTTCTCGGAAGTGGCCGGCTACGAAAAGGAAACCAACCACGTAGCCGTGATGGAGCGCGTGGACGCGCAGGGGCACGTTGTAGGATTCAGCATCATGGGAGTGAGCCAGTTCAGAAAAGAAAATCCTTTGGAGGCAGACTTGGCCTCTGCCTGAGGCTCAGGCCACGAGTCCTTTTTGGGTGGTCTGCTCTTCCGGGTTTACGGGAGGGTGTGCGTCCCCGCGCACCGTTTTCCGATCCCGAAAAATTCACAGAAGGTCACAAAGGGAACAAAGGAGGCTGTCTTCGCTTCGCTTCGGCTCTCAAACTCTCCCCTGTAGTGGCGGTCTCTGACCGTCACATTCCTTCTCGCGGCGATCTCAATATGGAGGGCACTGCTTCGTCAGTGCCAAAAAATTAAAAAGGAGTGTAGAACCCTCGTCCGTCTATTTCGGATGCGTCAGGCCTGCCATGCTGGAGCTTGTTATATTCCAAAAATGAGATAAAAGGGAATCCATGAAGACGACTATTGATATTCCTGATGAGTCTCTCGATGCCTTATTGCGCCTGAGCGGAGCAAAGACCAAACGGGATGCCATTCTCACGGCGGTGGAGGAATACAACCGGCGGCACGAAGTCGAGCGATTGGTCGCCACGTTTGGCACGTGGAAAATGGATTCCAATGAGGAAATTGAAGCGGCGGATCTGGCGGAGGCGGGCAAATCCCGATGAGCAAGGAAACCCGGGTCTTGATTGATTCCTCTGCTTGGATCGAAGTGCTCCGCAATCGGGCCGAAACCGGTTTGCGCGAGGTGGTCGAGGCGGCTTTGCACGAGGGGCGCGCGGCCCTCACTGCTCCGGTCTGGGTGGAACTCTATCGCGGTGTGCGGGGCAAGCGCGAGATGTCGCAATTGGAAGCTCTGCGCCGGCTTTGCCATTGGCTGGATTTCGACGCGCCCTGCTGGGAGATCGCCGCCACGGTCGCAAGGGATTGCCGCGAACGGGGAATCACCGTCCCGCTGGGTGACGTGCTCGTCTTTGCCTGCGCCCAACGCCACAAGGTCGCCCTTGTTGAGAAGGACCGGCACTTCGCTCTCATTGGCAAGGCAGCCAAAGGTTCCGAGACTGCTTGAGTCCTGCTTCTTCGGGCCCTCCGCAAAGAACCCTGAAATCTGAGGCTCTTGTAGCGTCGTTCTGCGACCGTGGGTGGCATTTACAACATCGGCTCAGGGCGAACCGTCGCCTTTTACTCCCTCACCGCGTTCAGCACATCGGCTTCCAATTGTTCGGAGATATAAAATCCCACCTCATGCCGCAGACGGCGCAGGAGCGGAGAGAGAACCGGAACCAGCCCGGCGCGACGGGCTTGCACCAACACGCCGAGGAGCCCGACCACACGAAGCCCTCGCGCTCGTGCCTCGTCCCGCCCTTTGATTTCATCCATCAGCAAGACGTCGGCAGACAATTCGAGCGAGAGCGAGATACCTTCGCTTTCCCCCCGATCCAAAGTTTGCTCCAGACTCCTCACCATTTCCCGATTAGTGGCCGATTGGACGACCAGGAATGGAGGCAGCGACTCATGGGCGCGAAGCAATTCGTGCTCCACCGCTTTGGGCAGAATCACTTCGCCATAGAGCGACCTGAGAATTTCAATTTGCCCCAGTTGGAGAAGGGCGGTGACGACAGAAGTGTCGCTGACGACAATCACGCCGGAAACTGCTGCAAAGTCTCCAGATCCTCACGAAAGGCCTCCGGCCCGTAATTAACAGCGATGCGGCGGCGGCCCAACTCGTGCAAAAATTGAGTGACGGACAATCCCGCGATTTTGGCCGCCTGTCCCAGCGTGGATTTTCCGTCCTGGTAAAGATCAAGAGCGATGGATAGACGCACCGCCTCCGGCGTGAGATCCACTCCACACAACTCCTGATCGGGAATATCAATCTGCACAAAATTAGTCTACCTCGCCACCCGGAAATGTCCAGCCAAGGGGACGCGCCAGTCAGAGGATCGCCGATTCCGGCAGGGCCTCGACCTCCAGGCGATCTTCTTCCTCCCCGCTCCTTGCTCCCTGCGACCCTGCCTTTTTGCCGCAATTCAGAATTCAGCCTTCATCCTTCCGCCCTTGTTTACCCTTCCCTCTCCACCCATGGCAGGCTACAACGCTTCCTCATGTTCCCCGGGGCGCTATTTCTAGTCATGGCCCGCATCAAATCCAACGGCTCCAAGGACTCCTCCGCCACCATCGACTTCGAGGCCAAGCCCTTGACGTCTGGGGCAGTAGTAAAGGAATCCTTTACTCCTGAATGGCCGTGTTCAGCCGCCGGATGGCCGCTTGCGACGAAGGATAACCAGCGCCCCCGGAAGAGGCGTTTACCAGGCAGGCGGACAGTTGTTGCAGATTTTGCAACAGCTCAAATCGAAATGAGGCCGAACCCATGAGCAAAAAGAAACCCGGTCCCGGCGGTCGCGCCAAAAAGAACGCCGAAGTCTCCCTCGTCCGCTCGTCGGCGGCGGAATACCTGACCTTTGTGGCGGCCAGTGGCCAGGGGGGCGTCGAAGCCGTATACGCGGATGAGAATGTCTGGCTCACCCAAAAAATGATGGGGCTGCTCTACGCTGTGGAAACCCACACCATCAACTATCACCTCAAGAAAGTCTTCGCCGACGGCGAATTGGAGGCCGGTTCAGTTATTCGAAATTTTCGAATAACTGCCGCCGACGGCAAAATCTACGACACGCAGCACTACAACCTCTCCGCCATCATCGCGGTCGGCTACAAGGTGAATTCGGAGCGGGCCGTGCAGTTCCGCAAGTGGGCCACTGGTATCATTGAGTCTTTCGCATGGGCCTCACCACCTGGAAAGACGCGCCCAAGGGAAAAATCCAGAAGTTCGATGTGAGCGTGGCGAAAAACTACCTGACAGAAAACGAAATGGCGCAACTGCAACGCCTCGTCTCCGCCTACCTCGATGTGGCCGAAGACATGGCGCTGCGGAAGATCCCCATGACCATGCAGGACTGGGAAACCCGCCTCAACCGTTTCATTGCCGCGACCGACCGGGAGATTTTGCAGGATGCCGGCAAAGTCACCGCCGAAATCGCCCAAGCCCATGCCGAAAGTGAGTTCGAGAAATACCGCATCGTGCAGGACCGGCTGTTCGAGTCGGACTTCGACCAGATGATAAAGGAACTGCCGGAGATAGGGGATAAACCATGACTGGCTCATTCGATATTTCCCTCATCACCCACCTCGCCGCTTAACTCATGCCCGCCAAACGCAACAACTTTGCCGCCATTGAGGGCATCGCCAAGACGCGTTCGCTCCCCGCTCCCTGCCTTTCTGTCGCACTATAGAATTCAGCCTTCATCCTTTAGCCTTCGTTCCCCCTCCCTGCTCCCAGCTTCTTCCCGCACTTTAGAATTCAGCCTTCATCCTGGTTGCCTCCCTCCCTTCCGCTCGTGTCGCCCTTCGGGTCCGCTTGGCAGCGGAGCTACCCGGCCAGCGCCCGCTGGCACGTGTTCAGCCTTCAGCTTTCGGAATTCAGCCTTTCACATGCGCTTCGCGCATTCCTCCTTCCCTCTCCACCCGTTGCAGGCTACAAACGCTGTTCCATGTCTCCCCAAGGGAGCTTTTCTAGTCATGGCCCGCACCAAAACCACCGGCATCAAGGCCGACTTCGGTCCCGAGCACGCCGACACCTTCCCTCTACCCGCCTAAACTAAATGCCCGCTCCCGAAAAAACCAAATCCCTCGAATCCTGGATCTGGGATGCCGCCTGCTCCATCCGCGGGGCCAAGGACGCGGCGAAATACAAGGATTACATCCTCCCGCTCATCTTCACCAAGCGCCTCTGCGACGTCTTCGATGATGAGCTGAACCGCATTGCGAAGGAAGTCGGCTCGCGCAAAAAAGCCTTCCAACTCGCCAAGGCCGACCACAAGCTCGTCCGCTTCTACCTGCCCCTTGTGCCGGACGATCCTGAGCAGCCCGTCTGGTCTGTCATCCGCAAGCTCTCCGACAAGATCGGCGAAGGCGTCACCACTCAGATGCGGGCCATCGCCCGGGAAAATCCGCTCCTGCAGGGCATCATCGACCGCGTGGACTTCAACGCCACCACCCACGGCCAGCGCGACCTCGACGACGACCGCCTCTCCAACCTCATCGAGGCCATCAGCACCAAGCGCCTCGGGCTCGAAGACGTCGAGGCCGACATCATCGGCAAGAGCTACGAATACCTCATCCGCAAGTTCGCCGAGGGCAGCGGCCAGAGCGCCGGCGAATTCTACACTCCGCCCGAGGTCGGCACCATCATGTCGCGCGTGCTCGCTCCCGAGCCCGGCATGACGGTCTATGATCCCACCTGCGGTTCCGGCGGCCTCCTCGTCAAACTCGAGACCGCGATGGAGGAGAAAGCCGGGACGAAAAAGGGCTCCCAAAAGAACCAAACGAAGTTTGCCCCCTTGAAGCTCTTCGGCCAGGAATATGTCCCCGAGACCTGGGCCATGGCCAACATGAACATGATCATCCACGACATGGAGGGCCAGATCGAGATCGGCGACACTTTCAAGAACCCCAAGTTCCGCGACAAAAAAGGCCGACTGCGTCGGTTCGACCGCGTCGTCGCCAATCCCATGTGGAACCAGGACTGGTTCACCGAGGCCGACTACGACAACGACGAACTCGACCGCTTCCCCGCCGGGGCCGGCTTCCCCGGCAAATCCTCGGCCGACTGGGGCTGGGTCCAGCACATGCACGCCAGCCTCAATACCACCGGCCGCGCCGCCGTCGTCCTCGACACCGGCGCCGCCTCCCGCGGATCGGGCAATGCCGGCACCAACAAGGAAAAGACCGTCCGCCAGTGGTTCGTCGACCACGACCTCATCGAGAGCGTCCTCTACCTGCCCGAAAACCTCTTCTACAACACCACCGCCCCGGGCATCGTCCTCTTCCTCAACAGGGATAAGCCCAAGACCCGACAGGGTCAGGTCTTCCTCGTCAACGCCAGCCAGGTCTTCGAAAAGGGCGACCCCAAGAACTTCATCCCCGACGCAGGTATCCAGCGCATCGCCGACACCCTTATCGGGTGGAAGGAAGAGGAAAAACTCAGCCGCATCGTCGATCACGCCGAGCTGAAACGCAACGACTACAACATCTCCCCCAGCCGCTACATCCACACCAGCGACGCCGAAACCTACCGGCCCATCGCGGAGATCGTCGAGGAGCTGAAGGTCATCGAAGCCGAGGCGCGCGAGACCGACAAAGCGCTGAAGGAAATTTTGAAGAAGATCGGGGTATGAAGATCGAAGACTTCCAGTTTCCTTCCGATTGGAAACTCGGCCCGGTCGCCGAGTCGTTCGATTTTACGGGCAAGCCTCGCGGTCTCGACCTCTCGAAGAATGGCGACGAAATCCCTTTCTTCCCGATGGATCAGATTCCGTTGGGGCGGATTCACGTCTCTGAATTCACGCCGAAGCCCCTGGCCGAACTCGGAAGCGGCACCTACGTCGAGAATGGCGACCTCATGGTCGCCAAGATCACTCCGTCCTTCGAGAATGGGAAGCAGGCTATCGTCGATATTGAGACGGACTTTGCATACGCTACAACCGAGGTGATCCCGATGCGTGGCCGGAAGGGCGAATCAGATACGCTCTTCCTGTTCTTTTATCTTTTGCATCCTGAAGTCCGCTCCGACCTCGCGGGCAAAATGGAGGGCAGCACTGGCCGGCAGCGTCTGAGTAAAACGGTTCTTGGCGACCGCTTGATTCCTCTCCCCCCACTCCCCGAGCAGAAGAAGATCGCGCACATCCTTTCGACGGTGCAGCGGGCGATCGAAGCGCATGAGCGGATCATTCAGACCACCACCGAGCTGAAAAAGGCCCTCATGCACAAGCTCTTCACCGAAGGCCTCCGCAACGAACCCCAAAAACAAACCGAAATCGGCCCCGTCCCCGAAAGCTGGGAGGTGGTGGAGATCGGTGAGTTCTTCCGGATCAAACACGGCTACGCCTTCGACGGCAAATTCTTCGATCCGTCCGGGGACTACATTCTGATGACCCCCGGCCACTTTCACGAGAGAGGCGGATTCCGAGATCAGGGAGAGAGGACAAAGTATTTTACCGGAGAAATCCCTCAAGATTATGTCCTCGCGAAAGACGAACTCGTTGTAGCGATGACCGAACAAAAATCGGGCCTTCTCGGCAGCTCCGCATTCGTTCCCGAAGACGGGCGCTATCTCCACAATCAACGGCTTGGCTTAATCGTGGACTTGGAGGAGAACCGCCTGAGCAAGCGCTTCCTGTTCAACGTCTTCAATCTTCCGCATTTCCGAGTCGAAGTCGCCAAGACTTCAACCGGTTCGAAAGTGAAGCACACGTCCCCGACGAAACTGCGGGCAGTCAAAGTCGGGATTCCTCCAACGTTGGAAGAGCAGGAGGAGATCGCTACGGCTCTCTCGACGACCGAGGACAAAATCGCCGTCGCGACGAACAAAAAGGTCCAACTGCAAGACCTCTTCCGCACCCTCCTACGCGAACTGATGACCGCGACGACTCGGGCTATTTAGTTCACCAAATGACCTTTTCAGACCAACCGCATCTCCATCAACTGCAAGAAGATTTGTGGCAGTGGCCCAGTTCTCGTGCCGCCATAATGGTCGGTGCCGGGCTTAGCCTGAACACTGAACCTCTGCCGGGAGTGAAATCGCGGTTTCCTACATGGCGGCAACTCGTCTGGGCGATGTTTGATGAACTCTACCCCAAAAAACCAAGTGAGACGGCTGCCGAAAAACAGGCGCGTCTTGATCATTTTAGCGGGATCAATGCATTGCGATTAGCCAGCGAATACGAAGCGGCATTTGGCGGACGCAAGCTGGAGTTGCTTATCAAAACCCAGAACCCCGACTCTGAGCATCTTCCCAGTTCGCTTCATCGGTTGCTGCTTCAACTCCCCTGGAAAGACGTGTTCACCACTAACTACGACACGTTGCTAGAACGCACTCAAGTTTCTGGTCGCGCGTATCAGCCAGTAACAACAGCCAACGATTTAACGACAACGTTTTCCCCAAGGATCGTAAAACTTCACGGGTCGTTTCCTTCGCAAACTCCATTCATAATCACGGAAGAAGACTACCGAACGTATCCCGATCGTTTCGCACCCTTTGTTAACACTGTGCAGCAGGCGTTGATTGAGAACAGCTTGGTGCTCGTCGGGTTCTCCGGAGATGACCCAAATTTCCTTCAATGGATCGGATGGATCCGAGATCAGCTGGGGGATCATCATGCGCCCATTTACCTAGTTGGTCCGCTCTCGTTGAGCAACGCTCAAAGAACTCTTCTTGAACGCAGGGGCGTGACCCCAATTGACCTTTCTCCTGTATTCTCGGGTTGCAACCCAGCAACCGGAGTTCACGCGGCGTCACTAGAGTGGTTTTTTAGATCTTTGTTAGCCGCGAAACCACAGAGACCGGAGAAATGGGCAGAGGCGGAATCACCGTCTGATCCAGCTCCCTCCACCCTGCCTGCGATTATCGGCGCGCGGACAGAATCGCCCCCGGCACCCGTTGGTTTGCATCCAGAAATCAACGTTCCTTTAAACGAAGAATCTGTCGCAAGCGTCATCTCTCGATGGAGCTACGAGCGAAAGCGATACCCGGGGTGGTTGGTCGCTCCCAACGGCATGCGCGCTGAATTGTGGGAGAAGACAAAATTTTGGATTCAGCCTATCGTCCAATTTATTGAGGGCTGGCCTTCGGCTGATCGAGTTTTGGCACTACGGGAGTTAAACTGGAGATACGAAGTGTCAATGGTTCCTCTTTTTCCGGAATCGATTGAGCCTGTAGAGAAGTCACTCAACGAACTTTTCGAGATTCTAGCATCAGGGAAACGATCGAGAGCGTCGATTGTTAGCATGCCTTTTCGAAACGCTTCCCACAGCGACATTGTCGAGGCATGGCTTGAATTGGCATTTGGCCTGCTCCGAGAAGCGCGGGAGACGTTTAATGCGCGGAGATGGAATGAGATCAAACAGAAGATTGACCGGATCGTATCAGTGAATTCAACTGGCGAAGATCGCTGTCACTACGAGGAAACCTTGTGGCGTGTCTTCAACGCGGAACGGATTGAAGCCAAGAACGCGTTGGCAAAATGGAACCCCTCTTCAAGCTCTCCGCTAGCCGCAATGTGGAAAGCCGGTCTTCTGGCAGAACTCGATGAATTAAGCGAAGCTCGCTCGCTGCTGCGGGAGGCTCTTCGAAACACCCGGACCGCACTGCTTCGCCAAGGTCAAAATATAGAACTTCTTTCCATTGAAGGTTGGTGCACCTACCTAATTTTTTCGATCGAGCTGGTGCTGGATCCAAGATCACGGGCGTCAGTAAGGCAAGAATTTCTCGCACGGTGGGCTGAGCTTAAGGCGTGGAGTTGCGATCCGTGGTCAACAAAGGAGTATTTCGATCAGGCGCTTTCAGGGCCACCGCCAAAGCCTCAAAGGAGCGGGAAAATTATTGTTCGAGGTTTCGATTCAGGCCAGCGAACGATATCTCATCATTGGTCAGGAGACCATGTTGGACCATGGCTGCCTGCATTCGCTTGCATCAGATTCTTCGAGCAGGTTGGCATACCAGTTCGGTTGCGCCACCTGAACATTAGCGGTGACGCTCTACGGAGCGCATGCGAATGGGTAGCACCTTTCATCGGATATTGGAGCCCCGCGATTCTCGTGAGAGCAGGAAAAGCAAAAGAGTTGAAGAATTATGACTTCATGAGCCGAACCGGTGTCGCGGTCATGCAGCCTGAGATCGCTCAAAGACTCCATAAGTGGGGGATTGAAGCGCTTGCCCGGGAACTTTCAGTGCTGAGCGGTCGAATTGAAATGGGATCTGCCCAAGAATCTCTCCTCGAGATTCTTCCGGAGCTTCTATCCCGACTCTCATTTAGGGTTGATGCGGCAGCGGTTGAGCAATCTTTTCAATTAGCGCTCCAGTTTCACCGCGCTCCTGGCATTCGCTCACACATACGCCTTCACGAGACATGTAAGCCATGGTTTAAGCGAATTTTTGATGCCGCTACGCAGCGACAACTTCTTGAATGGCTCCCTGCGTTAATTAAGGCGCCGTTTTTTGATGAAGCCGCCCGCTCAGTGATTCCACAGGAACATGCTTGGCCTGATCCCATGCAGCACTTTCCAAGCGGCAGAGGACGGCAGGTATTAGAGGCTGAATCCGAATATCTTCTGCGAAACGTCGAATCGGCGACAGATTGGCTCCTGAAACGTGCCCAGAGTGAATCTGGTGAATCTCGTCGAAGGATTCTTGCTCGTCTCCTCGACGTCTATCAGAGCAAATTGATGACGACCGAGCAAGAAGACGAGCTTGGGAAATTACTATGGGCAGGCGTTCCGGAGGATGGCACGCCGGATTTGCCACTCGCATACTTCAGTTTCCTGCATCTACCATCACCTTCTGAGATCGATGTGACGGCTCGAATTCGGAATAAGATTTTGGCGCTCACGCCGATCAAATCGGTTGTAGTCAATGCGGACGGAAAGCTATCGTTTACGCAGTGTGCTTGGGAAGAGCGAATGATTCTTGAGGTCTCAATGGCAACAAAACCAGTAGTTCTGCTCCCAAACGAAGCCAAAGGCGAGGTTGAATGGACTCAAGACGAGGCGAAGTTGCTTTGGGCGAGGGCGCTAGATTGGTGGAATAATGATAAAGCTCTTCTAAGCGAAGACCAGGGCACCGCGCTATTCGGCGGAATGGGTGAAGATTCGATCTTGGCGACCCTGGAGTGTTTCGATCTTTTTCTGGCGAGGGCAGTCTTTCCTTACATGAAGGACCGGACCGAGGATGAATGGAACCAAGTATTGGGTTTTGTATCTGAGGCGAAAGACAAGGGTGTCTGTCTGGCGGCCTGCCGCCCCTATATTCTTGTGCATCGACCGGAACAGAAGGCTGAGGTTGAAAGTCAGATTGGGAGCGGCCTTTCCGTGGGCGCAAAGAATGCAGTGGAAGCAAGTTCATTGGCTGTTCGCCATTGGGTCCACCTTGGTAGCGCGGGCCTTATCGAAGAGTCGAGTCCCAATCTTCTCGGTGATCTGATAAACCGTGTAATCTTTCGCAGGCCGGAAGGAATTCATTCCTGTATTCGGCAAGTTTCTTTGCTGCTTGTTGAAAAGCCCGACGCCTTCTCATGGGAGAATGTCCAACTACTGATCGCCAGCTTGGTTCCTTGGTATGGCGCCATCAAATTGCCTGCCGACAATGTCATTAGCGGAGATTTTCCCGTAGAAGAAAGACCAGATCTTCGAGCGTTGGTCGGAATGCTAGCCGCGGCGTTGGCAAAATGGCTCAGCGACAGGAAGCCTGAAAATGACGAGCCTTCCGAGATTAGCCTCTGGAGAAAAACGTGTGATCAGGATCCTCTGCCGGAGGTGAATCGAGCCTTCAACTCGTGGGAAGATTTCCGTGTTGGCTCCAAGGATTGAACCGCACCATGCCCAAACCCGGAGAACACAAAACCGTCCAAGCCCGGATCCTCGAATACGCCGAGGCCATCGGTTGGAGTTTCGTGACACGCGAGGAAGCCGAGCAGCGGCGCGGGTTGAGGGAAAGTATGAAGGATGAAGGTGGAAGGATGAAGGGCAGCTCGCTCTTCTTCGACGACCTGGTCGACGCCAAGGTGCGGGAATTCAACCCGCGCTACGCCGAGCCGAGGGCGCTTTGCTCAGGCAGTTTCGCCATCTCCACACCGACATCTACGGCAACCGGGAATTCGTCGAGCACCTGCGCAACCGGGGCAAGTTCTTCGACCACGAAGAGAAGCGCGAGCGCGACCACTCCCATGACCTCTTCCGCACCTTCCTTCACGAACTGATGAGCGCGAAGACCCGCGTTCACAAAAAAAATGCTTCTGAAACGGATTCATCATTATGCCTGACCATTCCGACCAGTTCTCTGCCGCCGATTCGGCTCTTGGCTATTTGTATCAAGTCAGGTGCGCCCTCTTATGGAGCCTTCAGCGCCTGAAGGACTCAGTGGAGTTTGAGGCATCAATTGAAACTCTTGACGACGTCACATTCGAAACTTCAGGAACGCCAGCCGAGCTCCTTCAAACCAAGCTGCATAAGAATCGGGGAGCCGACCTTTCCGACTCCTCTCCTGATATTTGGAAAACCATTCGCATTTGGATTTCAGCGTTGAATACGGGTGCCATCACTGAACGAACGAATCTCTACCTTGTAACTACTGAGAATGCCGCGGAGGGAACTATTGCCCGCTATCTAAGAAAGGAAAACCGCAGTGTTGACGACGCTATCCAAAGGCTAAACGCCGTCGCGCAGACCTCAAGTAACCAAACTAACGCCGCTGCGTATCAAGCATACCTGAGCAAGACAGATGACCAGCGCAAATCGCTGGTGGAACAAATTGTCGTCATTGATCAAGCCCCGGGAATTGCAGATCTCGACGGGCTGTTAAGAAACGAGGTCTTTTTTGCCGCTCCTCGAATTCACCAAGATGCCTTTTTGAACTACCTTGAAGGGTGGTGGTTCCGCCGCGCGGTGAAACAGTTGCAGAACGTTTCGGCGGGAGATCGGATCTTATCCGAAGAGATTGAGGCCCAGATGGCAGACCTGAGAGATCGGTTTAAACAGGATTCTCTCCCCATCGCCGATGACTTGCTGAACTACGAATTGGATGACCAGACTGCCGACGCTCACCAAGACTTTCCATTTGTGCAGCAAGTAAAACTCGCGACAACCCATTCGAGGCGCATCGCGGCTGCAGTTCGGGATTACTATCGGGCATTCGAACAACGTTCCAGATGGCAGCGCGAAGATCTCCTATTTGTCGGCGACTTGAGTGTTTATGAGAAGGGATTGGAAGAAGAGTGGGAACTGGTCTTTGCGGGCGTCGAAGACAGGATCGGGCACGAGGCAACTGAACAAGAAAAGACGGCAGCTGCTCAAGAAATTCTCAACTGGGCGGAAATTGGAAACGTCAAGACGTTGATCAAAGAGAACGTCAGAGAGCCGTTTGTGACAAGAGGTTCGCTTCACATTCTCGCTAATGAGCTTCGGATTGGTTGGCATCCTGAATTTCGCGAGCGACTGCAGAATCTTTTGGAAGGAGGTTCGGTATGAAGACGTGGACCGAAAGAGCACATGAGGAGCGGCACCTCCTGAATCCAGCGTTCTGTTCGTCCCTGCTTTGGGCGGCAGCACGAGGGGCAGCTACCAGAGCCAGTTCCGCTAGGGCCTCACTTTCTTTTCTTGAGGCGTTTGTCATCCTGCCACTGGTGTTGCATCAGAAGACAAGGAAGACCATCCCGAACATCCTCACTTCATCACTGCCAGTATGGATCAATGCGCAACCGCTGATCGTTGCAAGTCTGCCAAACCGCGCCAGGTCGTTGGTCCCGTATACCAAAGAGGCAATTGCCTTCGGTGCGTGCCATCGGCTGATTGAAGTGACTGCAGATCAAATCTTCAGCGCTGCAGTCGCCGAACGCTCGATGAACCGCACGCTACGCCAGTCCTCTGAAGAGGTTCGAGAATGCATGAAGAAGGCCGAGTTTGTCGGCAAATGGTTCGCTCACACTGGAGGACCGGAAACAATTTATACACTTTTAGGAATACGACCATGAGCATTCAGATCTTCGAAATCGTTCTATACTCCCACGACGGCCGCATGAGGCAACTCCCGTTGCAGACTGGCGCGGTCAATGTCATCACTGGCGCCTCGAAGACAGGAAAGTCAGCCCTCATTGACATCGTGGACTATTGTTTGGGAAGCGGAACATGCAGAGTCCCTGATGGAATTTTGAGAAATGCTGTCTCTTGGTTCGGTCTTCGGCTGAAGTTACCCGAAGGACAGGCATTCGTCGCTCGAAAGTGCCCACCGAGAACATCTGACGCGTCTGAAGAATGCTTCCTGCTCGCTGGGGCAGTAGTCGAAACGCCGGGATTTGAAGCGATTCATCGAAATACAAATTCCGCCGGTCTTGTTGGCACTGCGTCAGGCTGGTGCGGGATTAAGGAGAACATTCACAACCCTCCCGAAGGGCAAACACGATCTCCCCTTGCCGCCACGATTCGTCATGGGCTCATGCTTTGTTTTCAGCCGCAGGATGAAATCATCCGGAGGGCACAGCTGTTTCATGCCACCGACGACAATTGGAAAGCACAGGCACTCGTCGATACTCTGCCTTACCTGCTTGGGGCCGTGGAGGACGACTATATTCGGCGACAGGAAGAATTGCGACGGTTGAAAGCGGAATTGCGTTTGGTCGATCGGAAGTTGGCGGAACTAAATGCTTTGCGCGGAGAGGGAACGGGCAGGGCGGGTAGCTTGCTCGCGCAAGCACGAGACGCAGGTCTGACTATGTCCGCCACAAGCGACAACTGGGATGAACTTATCGCGACATTACGAGAAGTAGAGCGGACTCCACTGGCGCAAATTGAGGAACCGGATTCAGGTTCGGAAGAATATGAGCGACTCTCTGAGCATCGCGAGAGCCTGTTGACCGAACAGAGGCACATTCACAATCAGATCGCAGCGGCGAGATCTCTTCAGACCGCAGAATCGGGATTCAAGGTTGAAGCTACGGAACAGCAAGCCCGGTTGATCAGCATTGGTGTGTTCGACGGCGATCCGACACACTTATGCCCGCTTTGTTCCAGCCCGCTGGATGCGGATTCGGAAGGTCCGCAGATCGAGGACGTAAAATCCTCACTTCAGCAGCTAAGTGCGCAGCTCGAAAATGTCTCTCGCAACGCGCCGCACATTGAGAAGGCCATTGCTGAGCTTGATGAACAGCTCGGCACGATTCATGCAAATCTTGGCAAAAACCGCGAGGAGATGATCGCCGTCCGCCAAGCGGATGAGCGCTTACGTCTAATGAAAGATGACTCTGCTCGAAAGGCGCACATTTTAGGGCGAATAGGGCTGTATCTCGAAAGCATGCCGGATCTGCCAGATACGAAATCCCACGAAGGGCGGGCAGCGCAATTGCGATCGGAGGTCGAAGCTCTTGAGGGCCTTCTTTCGTCAGATGTAATCCAAGAACGAATGGAATCAATCGTCTCGATCCTAAGCTCCGAGATGTCCGTGTGGGCCCGTGATTTGGAACTTGAGCATTCAAAGTATTTGCTTCGGTTCAACCTAAAGAAGCTGACGATTGTGGCAGATACTCCTGAAGGACCTATCCCTATGAGTAGAATGGGGAGTGGAGAGAACTGGGTGGGCTATCACCTGATCGGCCATTTGGCGCTCCACAAGTGGTTTGCTCAGCAAAAACGTCCAGTCCCCAGGTTCCTGTTCTTGGATCAACCCTCTCAAGTGTATTTTCCTCCAGAGCCTGCCGTTGACAGATCAATTGAGGAATTGGGCGATGATGACAGAGACGATCTGAGGAGAATGTTTGAACTGATCTTCAAAGCGGTTGAGGCAGTCGCTCCCGAGATGCAGGTCATTATTACCGAGCACGCAGACATTAATGAAGACTGGTATCAGGACGCGGTTAGAGAACGCTGGCGTGGCGGACTAAAGCTGGTGCCCGAAGATTGGCCCGCCGTATAGATCATGCCCACACCCGGAGAACACAAAACCGTCCAAGCCCGCATCCTCGAATACGCCGAGGCCATCGGTTGGACGATTGTGTCCCGCGAGGAAGCCGAGCATCGGCGGGGGTTTGATCCCGACGTTCCACCCGCCGAACGCGCCAGGAACCGTTCGCTCTTCTTCGACGACTTGCTCGACGCCAAGGTGCGCACATTCAACCAGCGCTACGCCGAGGCCGAGGGCGCTTTGCTCGGGCAGTTCCGCCATCTCCACACCGACATCTACGGCAACCGGGAATTCGTCGAGCACCTGCGCAACCGGGGCAAGTTCTTCGACCACGAGGAGAAGCGCGAGCGCGACCTGATCCTGATCGATTACGACGAACCGGATAGGCCACCGGCGGCTCGCCGGAACGTTTACGAAGTCACCGAGGAGTGGGCCTTTCACAACGGCCACTACGGCACGCGGGAGGATGTGGTCTTTCTCATCAACGGCATCCCGGTGCTGGTGATCGAGTGCAAGAACGCCAACAAGGACGAGGCGATTGCCCTCGGGGTGGACCAGATCCGCCGTTACCACCGCGAGACGCCGGAGTTGTTCGTATCGCAGCAGCTCTTCACCGCCACCGACGCCATCGGCTTTTCCTATGGAGTGAGCTGGAACACCGTGCGGCGGAATATTTTCAACTGGAAGCACGAAGAGGTCGGCAAGCTGGAGGCCAAGGTGAAGAGCTTCTGCGCCATTCAGCAGGTGCTCGCATTCCTGAAGGACTACATCGTCTTTGCCGAGAAGGACGAGGAGCTGAACAAATACATCCTGCGCCAGCACCAAACTGGCGCGGTCGATGCCGCCGTCGGACGCGCCCTACAGCCGGAGCGCACTCGCGGC
>JBGTGQ010000017.1:0-57849 GCA_041746635.1 Terrimicrobiaceae bacterium
CCCGATATACACCGGGCCCTCCTGCAATGATTTTTTTGTTTTCATCGCATACCATCATACACCATCGATTTTATCAGCCTCGGCGAGTCGCGCGGCTCGCCAATCAAGCATTCATCAGCTTTTCATGTCGCCTGACCCCTAGTTTCTGACCCCTAGTTTCCCCGCTGGATGTTCGCAAACTCCGGCGTACCGTGAATCCCAAAATGCTGAAGGATTATTATGAATATTTTTGAACTTTGGTCACTGACCCGAATGGCGCGTTGTTTTTGACGCGCCGGTTGACCGGTGGCCTCGCGGGTTCCACCCCCTACCCCACAGATCGAGCTCCGGCATCTCAGCCTTCTTTCCTGCGTCTCCTGATCTCATCGACAGACGGCGTGTTCGCCTCGCCTTTCTTTCCGGCCTTCAGCTCGTTGCCACCCGAAAATCTACGGTGTGGTCAGCAATTTCCCGCACCCCTGACCTCACACGAAAGCCATGGTGGGGAATTTGCGCTTGAGCACCGCTTCGCTGGGGGCTTTGAGCCAGTTTTCCAGCACGGTGGCATAGACGCTGCGAAAATCGACGTTGTAGATGAGGTCGCCTTGATTTAGTTTGGTGAGGCTGGGCTGATGGCCGAAGAGACCGGGTTTCACCCCGCCGCCAAGGATAAACATGGGGGCCGCCGCGCCGTGATCAGTCCCCCCGCTGGCATTCTCCACAACGCGGCGGCCAAATTCGCTGAAGGTCATGAGAAGGACCCGGTCGTAATTTCCCTGCGCTTTCAAGTCGGCCACAAAAGCGGCGAGGCTGGTGTCGAGGTCGCCCAGCAGGCGGTCGTGCGCGCCGAGCTGGCCGCTGTGAGTGTCGTAGCCGCCCTGGCTCACATAGTAGATGCGGGTGGGCATGCCCCCTGCGATGAGACGGGCGACGAGGTTGAGACCACTGGCGAGTTGACCGCCGGGATAAGTCACCGTGGAGCGGGATTTGCGGGTAATTTCGAGGATCTTGTCGGAACTAACCTGGGCATCGAGCGAGGTGCGGCGGAGGTAGTCAAGAGTGTCGCCATCCGTGGGGGCCATCTCGCCGGAGAGGGATTGAACGGAACCGCCGGAGTTGTCCTCAGCTCCGCTCATGCCACGAAACATTTCCTCGGCGGCGGCGGGGTCCGAGGCGGTTTCACTGATGAAGCGGAAGGCTTCCGGTTTGTTGAGCGAAATGCCCCGCGGGGTTTTCGCATTAAAGGCCAGGGGAGCCTGGCGACCAACGCTGACGCCGACAGTGGGATCGGCTCCCTGGCAGCAGGAGTCGAAGTAGCGACCGATCCAGCCTTCGCGTTCGTGGCGATTCGCATCGGAGGCGGTTTGCCAGATGTCGGTTGAGCGAAAGTGGGAACGGTTGGGGTTCGGGTAGCCGACGCCTTGCAGGATGGCGAGGTCGCCGGAGTCGTAGAGACCGCGCAGTCCGGGGAGTTTGGCGTTGAAGGCGATCTGGTCGCTGATTTTGAGGGCGTTATCACCGCGGATGCCAATGCGCGGGCGGGCGATATGGTAGGCATCGTCGGCATAGGGGATGACAGTGTTCAAGCCATCGTTGCCGCCGGCAAGTTGCAGGACGACAAGGATGGGGCCGTCCTTGCCGGTGGCGGATTGAAGAAGAGAGTCGGCGGCGGAGGCGTCCAACGCCAGAAAGGTATTCTCGAGAAAGACGGGCAGGGTCCAGGAAATGGCCCCACCGAGGACGCCGGTGCGGAGGAACTGCCGGCGGGTGTGCAGGGTGCTTTCGTTCATGTGAGTTGGTAGTTGGGAGTGCTCATCATCAGATGGAGGAAGTCGCGCAGGGCGGAGTCATCAATGGTCGGGCCGTGGCTTTGCAGGAAGGCGAGGAACTTTTCGCGTTCGGCACCCGCGATGGGAGCGTTGAGAAGGCGGAAGGAAATGGCATCGCAGAGTTTGCCCGGATCGGCGCGCAGGGCGGCGGGGGCGATTTTCTCCAGCGGAACCTGGACCGAACCGCTGCCTTTGCGGAAGCCTTCCAGGGCGGCGGCCCGGCCACTCACAATGTAGCCGGCCAGATTGTAACGGAACAAGAGGGTGGAACTGCTGATCCAGGCGCGGCCGGTGTCCCAGCCTTTTACGTTGGGCGGGGCAAAGGGAACCTGGCCCATCTGGGCCAGGGAGACTTCGAGCGCGACGGGGCCGGGCAAGGGGGACTCGAGCACGCGAGCGGTCTGAACCACCCACTGGATGGGGCTTTTCACCTGGGCACGAAGGGATCCAAGCGCATAGAATTCCTCGCTCAGAAAGATCTCACGCAAAGTGGAGCGAAGGTTGAACCCCGAGTTGCGAAAATGGGTGGCGAGCTGGAGCAGTGTGGCCGGGGACGGGTGGTCCGAAGCGAAAAAAGTCCACAGCTTGCGCGTGATGAAGGCGGCGCACTCCGGCTGCGTCGTGATGATGTCGATGATGTCGTCGCCGTCGAAGGGGCCTTGGCGGCTCATGAATTCCTTGTCGGATTCGTCAAACTGCCGGCGGACAAAAAGAAAGGTCATAGTGCGTGGATCGACGCGGTATCCAGTGAAGGCGCGGGCCGACTCCTGAATGTCCTGCTCGGTGTAGCGCACACCTTCGCCGAGGGTGAAAAGCTCCATCAGTTCGCGGGCAAAGTTTTCGTTGGGCTTGCGGCGCTGGCTTTGGGTGGTGTCCAGATAGCGCATCATGGCGGGATCCTTCGAAACCTGTTTGGTCAGTTCGCGGAAGTCGCCCAAGGCCTGGGCTCGCAGGGTTTCGTTTTGCTGCCACATCATGTAGGCAACGTTGACCTTCTCGAAGCTGGTGGCGAAATGGCCGTGCCAGAAAAGCGTCATTTTTTCGCGCAGCGGGAACGGGGTGTAGCGCATGCGGTTGAGCCACCAGGCACGGAGTTCGCGGATTTGGGCGTTTTGCTCACGACGGCGCATTTGCTGCAACTCGCGTCTTTTTTGCTCGTCGGGGGCACCCTCGCCCGCATTTTTGATCTGGCGAATCGTTTCGAAGAGTTCTGCCGGTTCACTGAGGGTCGGGGGCGGGAAGAGGTCGTCTTCCTCCTCGCCATTCACCATTCGATCCACCGCTCTTTCCAGGCCAAGGGCCTGCAAGGCGGAAATCTCCGCCGGGGTGCCGCCGAATCCCGCACGATTAAGCAAATGCGCGGCCAGGGCGGTGGACCATTGCGACGGGTGCAGGCGTTTCAGCATCTTGAAGATCAAACTCCCACCCGGGCGGATAGTTTCGCCCGGGGACGAAATTTCGTTCCCTGTTTGGGATTTCCCGGCGTAGCGTGGGATATGGAATTGCTCAATCTGACGCGACGAACGGAAATCGGGGCGAATTCCTATTTGCTTCGCACCGGCGGAAAATCCCTGATTCTCGACAGCGGCATGCATCCCAAGCAGGAGGGGCTCGCGGCGATACCGGATTTTTCCCTCGTACCCGAGGGCACCGTGGATGGCATCATTGTCACCCATGCCCATCAGGACCACACCGGGTCGCTGCCTTATCTGACGCGCCGGGAAAAGAAGGCCCGGGTTTATATGACTCCGGCTACGGCAAAAATCACGGATGTGATGCTGCACAATTCGGTCAACGTGATGACGCGGCAGGCGGAGGATCACAAAATCGACAACTATCCGCTTTTCACCCACCGGGAGGTGGAGTCCTCCCGCCAGTCCTGGCAACAATGCGCCATGCGACGGTGCCATGCCTTCGATGGGGAACGCAGCAGCAGCGATGAGGAACCGACGTTTGAGTTTTACAGTGCCGGCCACATTCTCGGCGCTGCCGGCGTGATGATCCGCAGCGAAGGAAAGACGCTCTTCTACACGGGCGACGTGAATTTTGAAAACCAGACGCTGGTCCGCGGGGCGGAGTTTCCCGAGAGCGGCGTGGACATCCTCGTGATGGAAACCACCCGCGGAGACTCCCCCACTCCCCCCGGACAGACCCGCGCGGGCGAAGAAGAACGGTTGGCGAAGTCCATCCGGGAGGCCTTTGACCGCGGCGGCAGCGTGACCATCCCGGTTTTCGCCTTGGGCAAAACCCAGGAATTACTGGCTATGCTCTGGCGCATGCGACTGCGCGGTCTGCTCGCGCCGGTGCCCATCTACATCGGCGGATTGAGCACGAAACTAACCGGCATCTACGACGCCCTGGCCCACGACGGTCAAAGGGCACACCCGGAGCTTCAACTCCTCCAGGAACTCGCGCCTTATGTGCTTTCCGGCAACGAAGTCTTCACCATTCCTCCGCGCAAAAAATGCATCTTTGCCCTCTCCAGCGGCATGATGACGGAAAAGACGCTCTCCAATCTTTTTTGCCGTCGTGTGCTGGGCGACGAAAAACAGAGCCTCTTTTTCGTCGGCTATTCGGATCCGCAGTCACCCGCCGGCCGCATCCGCGCTGCGGCCCCGGGAACAGACGTCCTGCTGGAAACCAATCAGGCTCCGATCAAGCTGAAGTGCCAGATCGAGGAGTTTAATTTCAGCGCCCACGCCAGCCGGGAAAGCCTCTTGAACTACGCGATCGGCCTGCGTCCTAAAAAAATTCTCCTCGTGCACGGCGACCGGGCCGCCATCGAGTGGTTCCAGCTCAAGTTATACAAAGAGCTTCCCGAGACGGAAGTGATCATCCCCGAGCCGGGGAAAAAAGTCGTGTTGTAAGCCTACCCGGGCTTGCGCATCAGCCAGTAAATCTCCCCCGGCCACCACGGCATGGCCGCGCCCCAGAGCAAATTAAAGCGCGCCCAGAGTGCGGAATTCTCCAGCATGCTGCCTTTGCTGCGGAGAAAAAATGCCCCGCTCATAAACTCCACCCGCAAGCCGCAACCGGCCGCCATGCGACGGACCCGCGCCGGAGAGAACACGCTCACGTGACCCATGGGAGCGGCGGTTTTTCGCACCTGGCTCTCGCGGAGTTTTGCCAGAATATCCGGCACCACGGGAAACCCGCCGATGATCGAGCCACCCGGACGGATGCGGCGGGCGACTTTCTGCAAGGCTTGCTCCGGTTCGAAGAGATGTTCCAGAATGTGAAGCATCACGGCAATGTCGTAATCGGTCGGCAGGTCGAAATTCGCATCCTCCAAGTTGGCCTCGAAAAAATCGTCGTAGCCAGCCTTGCGCAGCTTCTCCGTCAGCATCACGGCATCCACCGCCGTCCACTTTCCAAAAGATGGAACCACCGGAGCCGAGCGCAGAAACTCCAGCATCTGGCCGGTGTGGACTCCAACTTCGGCCACGTCTAGCGGTCGGGCCGAGCGCTGCGCCTCCTCCCGCAGCAGGTGATAACCAAACCAATAGCGCAACAGACGAATGGGATAACGAACCGATTTGGCCTCGGCCGGAATGCCGAAGCGCTTGGTCCGAACGACGGAGTTATCCGCCAGAAATGAAAGGTCCCACTGAAGTTGCTGCATCAAGACGGGGCATCCTGCTCATGCGCCCGAAGGCGGTCAAGACCCCGTGCGGAGGAAAATTATACCGACCCGTCCGTTCCCGCGTTTTTGTCTTTTATATATAAGGAAGCCAGCACCGAAACGACCAATAAACTCACCACGACGGCAAGCGATTGCACGGTCTGGATGGCATAGGGCGTCTGGGAAAGAATCATCTTCACGCCGATGAAGACCAGAATGGCGGAAAGCCCGTAGTGCAGAAACCGGAACAATTTCAGGATGCCGGCCAGAGCAAAGTAAAGAGCGCGCAAGCCGAGGATGGCAAAGATGTTTGAGGTGAAAACAATGAAACGATCCTGGGTAATGGCCACCACCGCCGGGATCGAATCCACCGCGAAAATCAAGTCGGTGGTCTCAATGGCCAGCAAGACCAGACAGAGGGGAGTGGCCATGATGCGCCCGGCTTGCCGGATGAAAAATTTCTGTCCGTGAAATTCCTTCGTCACGGGAACAAACCGGTGAAACAACTTGAGCACCGGATTCTTCGAAGGATCGGATTCCTCCTTGTCGTCGCGAATCATTTTGATACCCCCGTAAATCAAAATCGCGGCGAACACATAGATGACCCAGTGGAATTTTTCCAGCAGGGCGATGGCGGCGAAAATCATGATGGCGCGCATGATCAGGGCGCCCAGTATTCCCCAGAACAAGACCCGGTGCTGATACTCCCCCGGCACGCGAAAATATCGGAAGACCAGGGCAAAGACAAAAACGTTATCAACGCTCAAGGCGATCTCCACCAGATAGCCGGTGACAAACTCGATGCCGGCCTTCGTTTGCAGAGCCCGTGTGTCGTATCCACCAATCCACCCCATGTAGATGCCGAGGCCGAATAACAAGGCCAACGCCACCCGCAACCCCGTGGATTTCAGCGCCTCCGGAACCTTGACCTCATGGGCCTTGCGTTGAAAGAGCCCTAAATCCGTGGCGAGGAGAAGGCCCACAATCAATAGAAACAACGCCCACCAATACCATTCCATGAAAAAGTTTGTGTTTGAAAATCAAGTCGGCTGGCCGCCGTGGGTCATTTTGGTGCACCGCGTAGGACTTGAACCTACAACCAAAGCTATTAGATGAACCGTTCATTGTGTTTTATTGTGTGATTTTGTAAGTGTAAAGTGTGAATTTGTGGCTTGTTGTTTGCTGAACTTTGCTGAACTCTTCAGGTCATGGTTTTAAGCGAAGTGACGCATAAGCGCTCGCCGTGGATTTGGATTCAGTATGGGAATACGGGTGAGCGTAAAAAGTGGCATAAAACCAACGTGCGTAAAGATGCTCCGCCGGAGGTGAGAGTAAAGAAGATCGCGCTGGAGAAAAATCTTTTGGAGAGCATGCTTCTCAAGGCTGACGGCAATCTTGCGCAGGATGGCAAGGGTTGGGCCTGGGTGGCGAACTGGCTGGCCATGCGCTACAAGGGCAAGCAGAGGACGGCGGAGGTTTACCTGGCCCAGTGGAAGCGTGTCTTGGAATTTCTGATCGAGAAGGAAATCGCCGGGCCGCAGGTTTTGGAACGGGAGCATGCGTTTCAGTATATCCAGTGGCGGACGGATCAGGTTAAGCCAAAGTCGGGTAAGTCGATCAAGCTTTCCACGGCCATGGGCGAGATCACGCTTTTGAAGATGGTCATGGGCGAGGCCAAGGTTCGTTTCCATTTGCCGGAGAATCCCATTCTGAAGCTCGGCGTGGAGGAGGATGATGCGGAGATGAAGCCGGAACTCACGGACGATGAGATCCAGATGATTTACGAGGGCTTGAAAAAGAAACCGGTTTGGATGTTCCGGGCTTTCCACATCGCTTTGCACACGGGCTTGCGCCACAAGGATACCCGTTTGCACCGGTCGCAAGTCCGGAGGGAAGATGATTGGATTCTGATCGAGAAGCCGAAAGGCGGGCGCAAGCGCGAATTTGGCATTCCCATCTATCCCTCGATCTCGGAGATGTTGAATGAATGGCTGGATGATTCCCGCGATCCCTACCTTTGGACTATTCCAGAGAAGGACGTCGTGATGAGCGGGCTGATCTGGCACAAGTTTTTTCACCATGAGTTGAAAATGCCTCACCTGGCTTTCAAGTGCACCCGCATCACGTTCATCATGGACGGCCTGCGGAAGAAGATTCCGGAAAATGTGATGTTGAAAATGGTGAATCATGGCACGACGACGATTAACCGGATCTACCAGCGGTGGACACCCGACGCGGTAAGGGAGTATTCGGCTTTGCTATCAAGCCGAGTTCCTGGCGCCGCCAAATGAGGTAGTCTGCGTAGGATGTCACCTTGTTGCCCATTTCGGGGAAGCCGGTCAATTTTGACTGCCGGCGGATTTCGGCCTGGCCGAATCCGGTGAGCAGGCAAAGTTCCTGCAACGTGAGAGCCTTGCCCTCCGTGCGTTTTTTTTGAACCTCTTCAGGGTCAAGTCTTTCAGAGAGTTGCTGGTTCATTGCCCGAATTCCTCGGCGTTTTTGAGGTGTTGGGGGAATTCCGCCAGGATGCGGGCAGGGTCCTTCACCACCTCCGGGTTTTCGCGACTGGCAAGGAGGTAGGTTTCCACGACGCGGATCTGATCGTGGGTGAAGCGCCGGGTGACATCGAGGGCGTCGCGGATGAGGGTTTCGGAGTAATCCCGGGACAGTCGCATGGGTTTTCCGCAGATCCGGTCGAGGCGAATGATGAGGGCGCAGAGGTTTTTTTCTTCTTCCTTGGCGGGCTTGTTGCCTTCGAGGGCAAGCGAGGTTTGTTCGGTGATGAGGCTGGATTGCTGCGCGCCAAGCTTGAGTGATTCGGCGTGAAGTTGCTTTTGAGCCCTGGCCACCCCACCCCGTTGCTGGATGGTTTTGTATTGCGGGTCCAGATGAACGTTGATGTTCCAAAATCCCGCCAGCACGAGCCCTTTCACGTCCGACCTCTGTTCGATCAGGATAAACCCGCTTTCCAGAGCCGCGAGGATCAACCCTCCTGGTTCGCCTTTATAGCCCACGCAGTAGCCTTCGATGATGTGGGTCAGATCATCCCTTCCCCACAAGTAATCAGAGGGGTTGTCACCCATGGTCAGCTTCAAGGGCCGCCACTCCGCCGAAGCTGTGGCCCATTCGGTCCACACCTGATACGCGCAAAGCAAAGCTTCGGGCTGGCTGAGGCCGAGAGCCTGGAGCTTGCGAACAAACAGCCTCGTCACATCCCGCCGATCAAAGTCGAACGGTATATGTAGAGAGTTCGTCATTTGGCAATGAGGGCGATCTTGGTTTTTTGGCCGTTGATCGAGACAAAGCCGACGATAGGCTCCCCCTCGGATAAAGCCATGCGTTCCAGGATTGCGCTTTCGTCTCGACGGGAAGCAGCCGGAAAAGTGACCATCATGGGCACCGTAACCGTTCCCCCACCCCGCGCCTGCTTGTTGGCGGGAGATTTAGCACCGGGCATTGTTAAGCGATTTGAGTTGCCGTATGCGGGAGCTGTAGCGTTTTGCGTATCGACTGGCTATTTTGCCTTTTTCGCCACCGTAGTGGATTTGGGTGGCGACGGTTTTTTCCAGGAGATCAAGAATCTTGATTTCCTCTGAACTGGTTGCTTTTTTAGTTGGTGGGGTTTTCGCGTTAGTGGACATACGAACCACTGGATATGATGTCTTTGATTTCCTGTCAATAGTTTTTGAATCCATTTCTTGTTGACCTGAAATCCATTACGGGTTTAGGGTTGTGGCATGACAAAACTTGGAGTCTTCTTTGCGGAAATGCAGCTTGAGATGAAGTGCAATGCCAACCAGCTTGCCGAGCGCCTGAGCATCGATCCCACTATTATCTCCAAGGCAAAAAAGGGGCGGAGGCGGTTTTTCGAGCATTCCAGCCTGCTCAAGATGGTGGCCGGCGTGAGCGATGATCCGTATGTGAAAGCCCGTCTGGTCGCTGCGGTGCTGGAAGACATCAAGGAATCCGTGCCGGGGGTGGACACCAAACGGATCGAGATATTGCTCAAGCAAAACGGGCGAATCGCGGAATCTCCCACCCCCTACAAATCCGATTCCTTTGCCGCGCTCTCCAAGGCGGCGCGGGAATCCGCGCTTGACAGTCAGGCTCTCAATGCGCTCCAGACGCTGATCGGGGAAATGCAGACAAATCCAACCATCCGAACCATGGTCATTGCCTTGGCCAAGCTCTCCACGGAGGAAGCCGGGAAAGCCAAGCAATGAACCCGCTTCCTTCCTTGCAGACGGATACCAGCCTGCCGCCGGATGGCGTTTTCTATGTGGCCCGAAATGGCGTCGAGATCGGGCGGTTCA
The DNA here is from genome assembly GCA_041746635.1 of Terrimicrobiaceae bacterium. Taxonomy (GTDB): domain Bacteria; phylum Verrucomicrobiota; class Verrucomicrobiia; order Chthoniobacterales; family Terrimicrobiaceae; genus CAMASH01. The sequence continues at coordinate 9,744 of JBGTGQ010000017.1, forward strand.
ATGAGGCGATTTTGAAGGATTCCTTCGTGAAGGGCATCTTGTCTCCCGATGATGATGTGTTCTGCACCGGCATGGCGGGCTGGGTGAAGCTCGGGACGATTATTCAATCGGAAGCGCCAGAGACGGCTCGGAGATATTACTACCTGGACCATAGTAAAGTGAACCGGGGACCGCTTTCGATTGATCTCCTTTGTTCTCAGATCGAAGACGGACGCATTCCGCCAGATGCCTTGATCTGCATGGAAGGCGAAAATGAGTGGATGCCAGCAAATGAACTGCACGATTTCCGAGCCACTCTGGAAACAATTCGCGCGAAAAAGTATGATGAACTGTTTGAAAGCGAGGAGAAAAGAAAGCTGCGTAAATCTCCAAATTCGAATCTCGCGGGGTTGATCGAATTTGTTCTGGGACTGTTTCTACTTGTCTGGTTTTTTGGGTTTGGACCTGCGAAGTGTTCGTCCAGTGAATCATATCCCTCCTATGAACAGTCTCGCGATACTAAGTATTACCAGAAAGAAATAAAGGATGGTCTCGATGTGTTGCATCCGGGTCGAAATTTAAGCGCAGAAGAGGAGCGTCGCCTGCATATCATTGCGGAGGAAACCGCACGGCAATACCCAAGAAGCCAATGAGCCAATTCGCCGCCTTTCTCAAAGAAGAACTCGATCGCCAGGGCCTGACCCAAAAGCAGATGGCGGAGAAGATGGGCATGCAGCAACCAACTTTGAATGCGATGCTCAAAGGGAAACGGCTTAATGTAAGCACGCTAGTCTTTTGTCGAATGGCCCAAGCAGTTGATGGTTGGCCACGAAGAATTGCAATGTTTAGGGCTGCCTATCGGGACGTAGAACAAAGCGGGATTATTCAAAGAATAAAATAATATAGCCGTCTGGCTTTATTTTTTGTTGACGATTTATAGCTGTGCGGCTATTTAGTTCGCCGATGACAACAAACCTTGCGACAACATTGGATGCCGTGTTTTTCAAAACCGGCATTGTTTGGGAAACAGAAACCGAGAGGGGGCACCGGCTGCGCTTCGGAAGCAAAACCGGAGATTGGGCGGTTCCGCCCAAGCCGGCCACGATCACCATTCGGGGCAAGACCTACGCGGCCCATGCGCGCGAGTGCCCGGACGATCCTCTCGGCAATAAACTGATCGAGATGCGGGAAGTCGAGACAGCGACCACCCGCTACGACATCTATCCGGAGGAACTGGAATGAGCGCCGCGGCCCTCCTTCACTCGCGCCGTTGCCTTCGCGCTCATTGGCGGTTGGCCTCCCGACGCTGGAAAACCGCCCTTGATGCCGATCTCCGGCGGTTGGCGGCAAAGCGACGCCTTCCCCACCCCGTCCGCATTCGGATCGCCAGCGGGGCGGCATTGCTGGCCGGACAGGGCGTTGCTTCTGGCCGGACAGGAAGAAAACTCGTGTCCCAGCCCATTGTCTAAAGAACGACCCTCCTCCCCTTTGGGGAGGGGGAACGCCAAAAACCAAAACTCATCAAAAATACAAAACCATGAATAAACAAACCCTCACACCTTTCCTCTCCTTCGACTACAAGGGAAAAAGTCAAATTCGGATCATCATGCGACAAGGCGAGCCCTGGTTCGTCGCTGCCGATGTGTGCCGAGTATTGGAAATCCCAAATCCAACGGTTGCCATTGCCTCTCTTGATGAGGATGAAAAGGATCAAGTTGATAATTTGACCCTATGTAGTACAGAGGGTCATTCCAGAAGTCGCGGAGGCGCACAGGTTTACAACATCATTTCAGAATCGGGCATCTATGCCCTCGCGTTCAAAAGCCGGAAACCCCAAGCCAAGGCGTTTCGGAAATGGACGACCTCCGAAGTGATTCCCTCAATTCGCAAGACCGGCGGGTATGGCCCCGGTCTCGATCCGGCCACGCTGCCCGCCATAATGGGCGAAGCCATGCGCATCGCTCTGCAACCGCTGATGGAGCAGGCGGAGGAAACCCGATGTGATGTCGCTGAATTGCGACAGCGAGCCTCCTGCATGGACATGTCCCTGATGCGAGTCTCCGGGCGTGTGAGGGATCTGGAGATACAAAAAGTTCAAACCCTGCCACTCATCACGACGCGGCAGGTGGAGTTCTGGGAAGGGGTAAAGACCGAATTGCAGGCCGGCAGGCTGGGTGTGCGGCGGTATTGGGGCTTGGTGACAGCCGATAATCGGCTGGAAATGAGAACCGGCCGCATGTTTCGCGGGGCGGAGGAACTTGTGATGCTGTATCCCCTCTCCCGCTGGTCGCCACTTTTGCGCCGGACAGGCCTGCGGGAAGGCGGGCGCGTGATGCCGCGTCAGGACCAAAGCCACAAAATTTATCTGAAGGAGCGACGCATTTGCGGTTGTCTGTGTTTCCGACGTAACGCAGTGCCAGGCGATGTGAATATTTTCTAGGTGGTGGAAGCCTGGGCCTTCGCGGCCGAATCTCCCGCGCCGATACTGTTGATGCGGCGGGTGTTTTCATCCGTTGCAGTCTTGAGGGCAAGGAACTGTTGGTAGGTCGCCTGGGCCATCTGGTTAATGGCAACAACAGCGGCCGATCCTCCTTGCTGGATCAAGGCAACGGCGTCCTTGCTGTCCACTCCGCCGGTCCCCCCGGAGGCTTGTTTGTTGGAGGAAAGGATCTGATTTGCCACATCCAGCATGGCCTGATTGGTGATTTCCAGCCCGTCCTTGAATCCTTTCAGTGCGTCCGTGGCAAGGCCCTGCTCGCGACGGAGTTCCTGCAATTCCGTTCCGTATTCCTTGGGGAGGAGATCGGGATTGGTTTGGGAGATCCCCTGTTTGGTCTCCTGGCTGAAAAGCATGAAGTCTTCGGCGTTGAAGGATTTGTCTCCCTGGAGTTTTTTAGCCATGGCGGCGCGAAGTTGCCCTTCGCGATCGGTCATCAGAAGGTTACGGCTGGCTTCCTTGCCCTGCTTGATCTTTTCGGCGGTGATGGCGGCCTGCAAGGTGAGATTACGCGAAACAAGATCGTTATGCTGCTGCTGGAGGCGCACGGCGATTTGCTGCATGGTTTCCCGTGCTTCCAACTGGGCCATTTCATCGCCCGTGCGGGAGGCGGAAGAGAAATCGTTCCAAGCCGCCTGCATGTTCATCGGCTTGCCCGTGGCATCGTCCCGTTGCGGCATTTTGGAAGTCAATACACGTCGCTCGCGGAGGATCCTTTCCGTCTCGTTGCCGTATTGCAGGGGCAGGGTGGCCATCTGGCCGTATTTCCGACCCTTCTCGATGGCTTCCACCCGGCGGGCATATTGTTCCTCGATGGCGAGGGCCTGCCTGCGGGTTTCGAGTTGCTCTTTTTGCTTGGCGATCTGTTCGTTGAGGGCCTGGGTTTCGTTTTGGATCCGGGTGACGTTGGATTCCGCGGCGGAGAGGGCGGTTTGCGTTTCCTCGCGCGAGCCAAGGATGTGGGGATTCCCCTGTTCCAATGCATCGCGCTTCTCTTTGAGTTTTTCCAAGGTTGAGATGGCTTTGGCAAGGCTGGCCTCATATTTTGCGATCTCCTCCCGGTAGTCTGGAGCATTGTCCAGGGTGGTGGTGCGATTGAACTTATCCATCCCCGCGAGGCGTTCTTGCATCTGCCCGGTTTCCGTGCCCTGAAGCCCTTTGATCAATCCCTTGGCGTCTTCGATGTTTCGCAGAACTTTTTGATACTCCGTGAAGGCGTCGTATCTCATCTGGGCATCTTTTACGGCGGCCTCGGCGGCGGCGCGGGACGCCTGGGAGTTCTTTTTGAAAGCTGCCGCTTCGGCATCCAGTCCGTTAATCTGCTCCTGGATGGCGGCGGCGTTGAGTTTCACGCGGTCCACCGGGCCGAGTTCGCTGAGGGCGTTCCATGCGTTTTGAATGCCTTGCATGATGGCATCAAGGCGGGCTTGGATCTTGTCCGCCGCTTTTTGCTGGCGGAGTTCCTCAGCCCGATTGGCCTCAGAATATTCGTCCTCGTTGAGATCCAGACTGGATCGCACCGCCTTGTTGGCGGCCCCGGCGTAGTCCTGCTGAGCTTTCTGAAGGTTTTTTTGGGCGTCAGGGTGACGGGATGTGCCACGAGCGGCGAGTTCCTCGCTTTCGGCGGCGGCTTTGGCCTTGCGGGCATCTTCGAGGTAGTGGCGATTTGCGGAGGCTTCTGCTTCGGAGATTTTCACCCCCTCTTTTTTCAAGCCATTGAGGATTTCCGTGGCTCGAACAATGAGACCCATTGTGCCGAGAGCCTGCTGGCTGGACCGCAATTCCCGCTCGATCGAGGCTCGTTTCTTTTCATCGCCACCGCCGCCCATCTCCGACAATGCCTTGATGTATTGGTCTGTTTCCTCTGGCTTCACCCCGCCCTGTTTGAGACGGGTGATGATGGTGGAGACCAGCCGCTGGGAAAGCCTGCTGGCCTCGGAGAGGGATTTCAATCGTTCGAGTTCGTCGTTGTAACCCGCCAGCTTCTGCTGGGCTTTTTCCCACGCGCTGGCATTCGCGTCCATGACACGATTGAAGGCATACATGGCCAATTCAATGGCGCCGAAAATCAAAAGGAGTGGAAGAAATGCGCGAAGGGCGCCGCCCACAAATGCCACCGCCGTTCCCAAGCCATAACTGGCCTGCGCTGCGAAACGTGCTGCCGCGCCAAATCCGCGCATCCTGGTTCCAGCCAGGACCAATTCCGCATTCATGATCGCGAATTTATTTTTCAGACCAACCATGGCACCCTGGAAGGCCCTGGCGGTGTTACTGGCAAAGGTCATTTGTTGGCTGGCGACACCTAGCCGGTAAGCGGTGACTCCAAGCCGGGCCGCGAAAAGAGCGGAAATACCAATAGCGATGGCTGTCACATTGTTGTAGGTGCCCATAAGAGTGAGCACATTGCGGAGGAACATGACCAACTCGCGGAGGGTGCTGACGATGGCGGCATTGCCGCCCGACTGCGACAGATTGTAAACGAGGCGTTCGTAGGCGGTGGCGAGGGACTGTACCTGCACGATTAAACTTTCTTTGATGCGGGCATTTTCCTGTTCGGCGCTATCGAGATTGGTGAGGGACCGGATGGCGTTGACCTGGCTGTCCACGTAACCGTCGATGAGAGCGGTGAGACGGCTGGCCTGCATCTTGCCAGCGGTCAATTGGATGAGGTGGCTTTGTTCGGCGGCGGTGAGTTCGTTGTAGCGGAGATATAGCTCGCGCATAATATCGCTCATGTTTTTCAGCTCGCCGGTCTTGTCGGTGACGCTGAATTGGAATTGATCGGCAAGGCCGCGCTGAAGTTTCGGATTGGAGAGTGCGACGACGATGGCCTTGATGGCATTACCCGCCTCGGAACCGCTGCGGCCGGTGCGGGCGGTGATGGCGGCGATCATGCCCATGGTTTCCTCCAGGCCCAACCCGGCTTGGCGGGCGATGGCACCGACACGACCCAAGCCGTTGAGCATGTCCTTGTTCGTGACATTGTAGGTGTTGGAGATGGCGTTGAGTTTGTTGATCACGCCAACCAGGTCCTTGGCCTGGAGATTGAAGGTCGCCATCACGGCGGCGAGCTGGTCCGCCGCGGCGTTCACCGGCATTTCTGCGACGTTGGCGGCCATGAGGGAGGCGCGAACCGCTTCCAAGGTCTGCGCTTTGGAGAGACCCAGACGGGCAAAACGGGTGGCGGCTTCCAAGGCTTCATAACCACTCTGGCCATAGGCTACACCAAGGCGGAGAACTTCATCCCGCAGCTCCGCTGCCTCCGCCGCACTACCCCGGAAGACCACGGAGAGCGTGGCAAACCGGCGATCGTAGCGCACAGCCGCATCCATACCCGCGCGCAGGATGGCCATGCTGCCATAGAGTGCTCCCACGCTGGCGGCCCAAACCCCCACAGTAAGCGTGTTTTGCAGGAAATTCTTGGTGAGGTAGCCTGTGGCCTCTCCGGTCTGTTTGAAGACCTTCGTGCCTTCCATCGATGTCGTGTTGAGCAACCGCCCTTTGGCATCGCGGTCGATCATGAGACGGACGTTTTCCTTGAGGCCGCTGTTTTCCTTGTCGTAAGAGATCACCTCGCGCGTGCCCGTGGACGTGCGCGAGGTCTGGCGGCCAGCTTCCTTGAAGCCCCGGGCCTTCATGTCGTCGAGGGTATCGGCGGCGAGGGCCTGGCTGGCGTCGCGTTGCAGGCGGCGGGCAAAGGCGACTTTCTCCTTTTCCGCGTTTTTGTAATATTGCGCTTCCTGCTGTGCGAGCTTGCGGGCCTCGGTCAACTGACCTTCGTTGCGCAAGAGGCTGGCGCGGCGGCGCACATCGGCCTGATCATCTGGATTGCGGACCCGGCGGGCCACCTTCTCCAATTCCATGGCGGTGGTTTCGTATTCCCTCCGCAATGCCCTGCCGCCAGCTCCTGACTGGCTGCGGCTCTTGATGCGGGCCATGGCCTCGTCCTCGATCCTCTGCACCTCTCGCCAGCGATCGTTTTCGATGCGCTTGTGGAATTCTGCGGCGGATTGCCGGTCCTTCTTCTCGGTGGCCAGGGCGTTCTTGATGCGGCCGGTGTTTTCCACGGCCGCCGCCTGGGTGCGGGCAGCCTCGGCCTGCCGGGCAACCAGACGGCCGGAAGCTTCTTCGATGCCTCCGTATTCGCGGGAAAGCGCGTCCAAGGCCTTCGCTTGGTTTTGGTAAATGGCGGATACCTCCTGCGAACTCGCGCCCTCGCTTTTCTTGCGGCGAAGGAGCATGGCGAACTCATCGTTTACCGCCTTGGTTTTGGACCGCAGTTCCGCCATGCGATCCGTCGTGACGGTGAGCGATTCGCCTTCGGGACCGGGCCGCTTCTGTTGGGTGATGCCGGGTGCCTGAGCAAAGGTGCTGCTCATCCATTTTCCGTCTTTGTAAACATTCTTCACCATGGCCCCACCGGCGGCAGCTTCGCGGGAAGATCCGGAGAGTTTCTTTTCGCTCGTGCTGAGTTTATCGGTGGCAGCGGAGGCGGTGTGGAGGGTTTTGATTTTGGAGAGCAGGGCCTGGTCCTGAGCGGAGATGGCGGCTTGGGAACCGCCTGCCGCTTTGGTCAGCGTGTTCTCGCTGGCGGAGAGGTCTTCGGTGGCAGGATCGAGGGCCTTGATTTCGTCGAGCAAGGCCGAATAACCGGATTTCCCCTTGGCCGCGCCTTTGCGTTCGGAGGGATCTTGGAAGAGTTTCTTCGCGGCCTTCGATTCCAGGGCCTTGGTTTCCATCTCGAACATCTGTTCCATTTCCAGCCCGATCATGCGGCGGGCATCGCTGATGGCCTCCTGCATGTCGGAATGGGCGAGGATGTCGCTGCGGGAGCCTTTGATTTTCGAGGCGGAGGAGAGCTTGCTTTCCAGTCCGGTGAGGAATTCCACCTTGCCCTGCTGGGTGGTGAAGCCGGCGTTGATCCTGGCTATGGCGGTGGCGAACTCGTTGCCGGTTCTGGAGAGTCGGGAAAGGTGGCTGGTGAGGCTGGAGAGGTAAACGCTGTTCTTCTGCGAAGCGGCGGGCATCTCAACCGCCTTGGCGACGGTGGCACGCACATCGGCCATGTTTTTCTTGATGGCCTGGATGCCGGCCGGGTCCGCCTCGAAGCGCATCCGGTAGGTGTTTTTCGTGAGGGCGTCGAACTCCTTCAGTTTCGCGATATAGGCATCCAGCGTTTTGAGCCCGGAGGGGTCAATGTGCGGGCCTTGGATTTTTAACTCGATCACCTCGTCACTCATGGTTCATTACCTCCGTTGGCTGAAGTTTTTGTAGTCCTGCGATGGTCCCTTGCTCTTTTCCTTCTTGGATTCCTTTTCGGCCAGATCCTGCGCTTGGGATTCGCGCAGGCTGTGTTCCATGAAATGCGCGAGCACATGGGCCTTCACAATGCCAGGTTCGTTGATCCATGCCGATTGGGTGTAACCGCGAAAGCGGGCGGCCTCGTCCAGCAGGTATTCGCCGGTGAGGGGCGCTGGGCGCGCTTTTTTGGAACCGGCGAGGTCTCGTTGCTCGCGGTCCTTCTCCTCGGAAAACTTTTTTAGCTCGGGGCACCGGAGGAGACGCTTTCGGAAAAAAAATCCGCTTGTTGAATCACCGTCAACGCGCCATCGGAGATTTCCACGATCTGCGCCTCCAAGGCGCGGAGAACAGAAGAGGGAAGCTGGGACTTGAGCCAGGCGGCTTTCTCCGCCAGGGTTTCACCCGTGATGGTGAAGTCGGGGAGTCCTTTTTCCAAAATGAAAGCCTGCCGCTCCAAAGCGGCCTGGGCGAATCGCGCCCGGAAATCCGCATCCTCGTAATTGAAGTCCGAGTTCGTTTCCATCTTCCCGCCGAGACCGGTCGGGGTTTGTTTGGTGACTTTGGGCGGAACAACTGCCTCCTGGATTTTGTTGGCGGCGTCCATTTCCACGCTGGGAAGGCTGCGAATTTCCAACTCGTAAGTCTGGCCGCGCAGCTCGAAGCGCACTTTGCTCAATTTTTGCGTCTCGGCAATGAGGGTGGCAATGCTCTTGAGGGTGATGATCTGCTTTTTGTTCGTCCCGGCGGCTTCGCTCATAAGGCTTGCTATTAGGTGCTTTTTATTCTGTTTTACAAGATAAAACATGCCTCTTTCCTCATCAGCCATCAGCCAACAGGAACCGGAGAGAAAGGCGGTGGAATTGCTCAACGAGTTCTACAAGCTGTTTTTTTGCAATGCTCCGGTGGATATCGCCGGGGTGTCCGTGACTCTGCCACACGTTGACCTCTATTTCGGCGTGGCCTCACCCGCGCAACCAGCGCAAAAACCCCAGATCCATACCTTCTTCAGCGATTGGAAACCGGATGCCGGCTGGACGGGTGAAACCAAACTTACCCGCGCGGCAGTGAATATGCAGATTTACGTGCGGGCGGTTCAACCCTTTCAGCCGACATCGAGCCAGCAAACGCCGGATCAGATCTCCCGCCGTGTCGCCGATGCAGTGCGCCAGCTTTTCGAGAGCGAAAAGATCCAACTCGCCCGTAAAGGCATCCGCAACTGCTGTGTGCGCCGTGGGCCAAAGGTGATGCCGATGGCTGGCATGTCGATGCGGCTGCTGGTGGTGGATGCGGAGTTTCACTATCAGGCAGTGGTCTGAAGAGGGAGCGGGGAGCCCGGAGGTGGGAGTGGGGAAAATGCCTAACGGTTAAGTGATTTCCAGTGACGGAGCGTTGGGGACAACGCTCCCTACCAGACTACTTCTTCCACCATGCGAGCCAGTCCTTTTTCACCTGGACGGTGAAGGCTTCCTTCCACGCTGCGAGGATGGCCGGCATGCGCTCTCCCAACTCCTCCCCCAGCCTGCGGCCAAGAAATTCACGGATGAGGGCGGCGCGAGCTTCCGAGCCTCCATCGCGGATGGACTCCAGGATGTTCTCGGCGATCTGCCAGTCTTCCTTGGCGCGGTCCTCTTCCGTGAAGTCGCGCTTGCCCCACGGATCGCCGCGGCGCCCGGCTTCCACGTAGAGTGTCACTTCCTCCAGGCTCAATTCCCCGGCAAAGAAGATCTGGAACGCATCATCGAAATGCCGCCGCTGCGTGCGCTCAAGGTAAATCACGACGCCGGCCGCGTCGAATATCGGGAGCAATGTCGCCCCGATTCTTTGCGCGGCAATGGCAACCGTGCGCTGCCAGTCCTCCGATGTGTCCGGAGCGGTCGATTGCAGCACGGCTGCGGCCGTACGTTCCGCCAGTTCCCGCCAGCCTGAAAGATGCGCCCGGTAGAAAGCCCAGGGATCCGCAAGTTTGTCCCGAATCCCTTGCAGCCGCGCGATGCCTTTGGTCAGGTTCATGGTTGAGGGTTGAGAGTTGAGAGGATTTCCATCTTTGCCATCCTCTCAACTCTCAACGATAAACTCTCATCTCTGCTTCGTCAGAAGCAATGTGCGCAACATGCGTTGGCCGCCGATAATGAGATCCCAATATTCCGCGAGTTCGCTGCCGGCGTCCTTTTGCACGTAGTATTGGCCATCGATCAACACGCGGGAGCCGAGCGGCAATTCGACATCGTGCAGAAAATCCACAATCACGTCGCCGGTCTGCACCTCGGCGAAGGTGCGGAATCCGCTCTTGGTGGGCTGGACGTAATGCACGAGACCTTTCCAGGAACCGCTTTGCGGCGTGGTAGAAGGGAAACTGGCCTCCACGTTGGGATCGAACTCCGCCAGAGTCGAGGAGCCTGTATGGACGGCAAGGGCGCGGCCTGCCACGGCTTCCGCGGCGGTGAATTGCGCGGTGTTCAGATCGAGGTGCACCAATTCACCCGCGATCGAGGTGTTGTCGTCTCCGACGATTTGCAGGATCGGGCGGGCTCCAAGATTATGCGCAATCGTCCAAACCTGCGCCGCGGTGGATTGATGAAAAACATGCGTCGGCTCCGCCAGCAGGGCGTATCCGCTGGAGAGATCGGTGAAGTCCACCTGAACCTCCTGGGCGGAAGGCCGGGAGACCGCGGCCAGCGAAAGAAGCCCGTTCACCACGACTTGCACAATCGGCAGCGAGGTTAATTCGTGCGTGATGGCCCATGAGGAAGCGGCGTCCTCCTGATCGTGGGCGACGCCGGGTCGCAGGCAAATCAACGTGCCGGTGATGGCGCTGTCCGGTGTCACCCTTACCTCATTGCGGGAAAGATGCTCGATGGCGGCGGCGACCACCTTCCCGGTCGCATCGATCACAGCCAACAGAGGCTTGCCATCCATGCCGTGATATACGGTCCATGTGGCAGACGCCACGCTCTGCGAATGGATAAACGTATGAACGGCGGATTGCCAATGAACCCACACGTCGGCGGTGTTGAGTTGACCGCCGGTGGTGATCTGGCGCAGATCGCGGCGGATCTGACGGCCCAACCCGCTTGCTCCCATGTTCATTTTTTTGAGCGAGGCTTGACGCGACGGCCCTCGAAGGCTTTGCGGGTTCCGATGAGTTTTCTTTTGCGGGCGCAGGAATCGATTTCCTTTTTCAGCTCCTTCATGGACCCGTGCGGCAAACGCCCGCAGCCGTAGGGGATTTCGTCATCGCTACTCATGATGCCAGTTCCTCCGAGATGTTTAGGGCAGCCAGGCCGAGTTGTCCGATACTGGCCTGCCAGATCTCGTTGAGAAAAAAGCTAAAGGCGTTTTCCCAGGCGGGATCCTCCTCGGCTTCCTGAATGTTGGGACAGGCCAGTTCGCCCGCCTGGGTGAGAATGGCAAGCACGACAGGACCATTGCGAAACTCCAACCGCGGCCATTGGGTTTCGCCCAAAGGAAAACTGCCGCCGATGGCGGTGAAGGTTTCGGCCAGGAGCAAATCAGGCTCGATCCGGAGGGCTGCAACGCCATCGAAACGGAACTCCATAAACCCAACACCTGTCACCAGGGAGGCGCGGCCTGTCAGGAGGGTGGAATCGATCTCGGCGAAGATGCCTGTGGCGAAATCGTATTCGTAGAGCGGCGTCCATTCGCTTTCCGTGACATAGACAACCTGGCCGCTGGTCTCGGGGAGGAGAGACGGCGGCGTGCCGATTCCGGATTTTTTCGCGCACCAGCGGCCATCAAAGACGATTTCTTGAAAGTAGCTTTGCGAGGGGTGCGAGAGCTTCTCCCCATTGGCCGTGACGGCGAAATATGTCCGCTTGTGCCAGACGCCGGTTTCCTGATCCTCCCAGCGAATTACCAAGATGTGCTGGCCGTCGCGCCGCGGTGCGTAGGGGCGGTTCGGGCCGCGTTGCAGTGCCCAAAGATGGCCGAAGGTAATGACGTGTTCCTCATCCACATGGCGGATCCTTCCGAATGGGCTGCCGTGTGTGTCGCGACGGACTTTCTCGAAGGTTTGCTCCATCTCGATCGTCTCGCCGTATCCCGTGAGAAAAGCTTCCCCTGCCGCCTGCATGCCGGAGGGATCTGCGAAATACAGAGCGAACTCCGCCTGGTGGACGGTGAAGGGAGGATAGAATCCGTCCGAAGTGCGCAGACTCATGGCTGTGCTCCAGAGTTAAGTTCCTTGGTCCAAGCTTCGACCGCCCAATCTGACGCCAGAAACTCCTCTTTTGTGAAATGCCTGAATCCAGTCGGGGGCATGGAGAAAAACAAATTGCAATTACTGAGGCTAAAATCTGTCGCCAAATGCTTCTGAAAAGCAGCTTCTCCTTCTGCTGAACACTCTTTCATGGCCAGACCCTCGGTTCCGGCGGGTGACACAAATCCCACTCTTCCAGCCAGACCAGGAAAGATGCGGAGGAAGCAAAGGCATCTCCCTCGCTCAATCGCATGCGCAGCTCCGTGATGAGATTGGCAATGCGGTCCCCCTTGCGGCGAACCGAAATGGCCCGGGTGGTGTAGCTCACGGTTTCCTCCCCTGCGACCAGCATGAGGGCGGTCTCGCAGGCGATGCGGGCAAAGGCGCTGCCATCCGGAATGGTGGTATCGATTTGCGTTTTATCTTCCGTGAGGGTGTAGCCGGCGGGCGAACGACCCAGGCGGAAAGAGGTCTGGACGGCCGAGTCGAGGATGGCGTCGGAATACGCGAAGAGTCCCTCGGGATCGTTGTCTCCGAGCATGAGGCGCAGGGGAACGCGAAACTCGGAAACGGGAGTCATGCACAAAAGCCAACGTTCAGGAGGCCTATGCAAGACCTCCTGAACGCTTTGGCGGCTACGGGAATTTCAGGGATGTCAGACAAACTTGATGAAGAACTCGAACGTGCCTGTGGCCTTGTCGATGACCTCATCATCGCCATCGCCACGATCGGTCGAGGGATTTGGACGATAACCGGCATAGACGGTTCGCTCCTTCAAAACACGATCCTCGGCGTAGGTCTCCACCATCACGGTGCCACGATGGCCGTTGAGGCGGGAGAGTCCGTCGCCATAGGAAAAGTGCAGGGCCGAGAGTTCCAACTGGCCGGCATCGGAGCGGCCAGCCACGTTGAAGGCGGAGCCTTTGAGGCCGCAGGGAATCGGAAGACTTTTCGGGACCGGGAGGGTCTCGTTTTTGGTGCGGGCGCAGCCGAGATCGTAGTATTCGGCAGCTTCCAGCAAGGAAAGGAGCTGGAATCGGTTGCCTCGCACGCCGCCGACAAAAGCGGTGATGCCGTTGACGGTCTTGATCTTTTTGGTGAGGTTGCCACCGCCCACGGGGATAACGTCCACACCCAAACCGATGGGAAGATTCTTCGATTGATCCTTGGCGAAGCTGGGCACGGCAAAGGTGGCCGTGGCGGTGCCGCTGGAGTCGTCATCGAACACAACCGAAAGGGTGATGGCCACCGCATCGGTCGGGCTTTTGATGCCGTTATCGCAGACCATCACAAGATCCTTGCCGGTGCCGAGATCCACCGCAGGCGTGCTGCCCTTGTAAGTCCCGGAGGCCGGGGCCTCCTGGCTGATGAGGGCGATGTAGCCAATCTCGCTGTAACCGAGTTTGACTTTGCTCTGTCCGCCGATTTCCGGGCTGTTGGCAACCGAAAGATCGTCGGTGGGAATGTCGAGATTGTAGCGCATTGTGAGTTAGTGGCTTTTTGGATGTGGCGGTGACTGGTGGCTTACTGAGGAGTGCGATAGCGGATACCCAGAACGCCCATGCGCTGCTGGGATGGCACGAACGCACCGAAGACTTCCTTCATGAAGGTTGTGCCCTTGTTCGACTGGATCTGCTCCGCGCTGATTTGGTTGGGCGACTCAGGGAAGAGCATGCTCTGCGAAGGCTTGGGCAGATATTTACCCAGTGGCACGTTGGTTTTGGCCACCGCCAGGCCCTGGGCGGGATCCAAGGTGGCATCCCCGACAAGGTTGAATTGGCGGCCTGCGACCTTGACGACGTGGCCGACGTTCAGGATTTCGTTGACGATGGCGTTGTCCGGGCTGTTGACGTTGATTTCCTCCAGCATCGCGGGCACGTCCACCGAAGGAACAAAGATCGTCTCTATGCGAATCTCTCCCATGCTGGTGGCATTGTTGCCGAAGGAGAGACCCCACATGACAGCTTGCTTGACGGCCTCGAAACGGAATTTCGTGGACGTGGTATTGCCTGTGAGGGTGATCAGGTTGGATGTCGGCAGGTTGCCCGCCTTGATCGTGCTGTGAGGCACATACACCCGATCAGCCTTGCGGCCCGTGAGGGAGAAGGATCCAATGGAAGCCAGAACCAGATCCCAAAGGATGGCGTTCAGCTTCATCGACAGATCGTAGGAGAGGTCGATGTTCGCCAGCGCCTGCTCGGCAACCCGGCCCTTGTAAACATCCACCAAGGGATATTCCACCATGTCGGTGCTAAGGGTGTGCAGATCAATACGGGACTGGCTGCGCTCCTTGATCGCCGGGGTGCGGAAGGGTTTGCCGTCCTCGGCGATGTAGCGGGCGCTGATCTCCTGACGGGAATCATTGACCACGAATGGCTCATCATCGTCCTCAAGATCCTCGCGCTCGAAGAAGGTCAACGCATTGGCCATCGCCGTAATGAAGTTCTGGATCGTGAACTTCCGAATCTTGTTGAGCTGGCGGAGCTTTTCAGGATCCGTGATGGCCATCTTCTGAAGCTCGGCAAGCTTGGTCTTGTTTTCAGGCGTTCCAATGGTGGCAATGGCCTTGTCGATGAAAGGCTCGACCATGGACCTTGTGCCCGGGTGCATAAGAGAGCACCGGGCCTTGAGGATTTTGAGAAACTCTGCCTTGTCGAGAAATTGACGGTTCATGATCTTTTTATTCTGATTTGTTGGACGATTGGGTGAAAGGAGCTTTTTGGGTGGTTGCTGGCGTTAAACGAGTTCGACCAGAATGCGGGCGGTGCCGCCTTCGGGGAATTCCGGGGTGAGCTGGGCGCGGAGCCAGCCGGCGGTTTCCTCGCTGCCTTGCTTCTCGCGCAGTTTGCCTTGATACCAGCCGAGTTCGGTGTCGGCGGTCGTGCTGGGAGTAATGGCACCGGTGCCGCTGGGATGAAGTCGCTCGGCGCCTTCGATTTCGGCCATTTCGACCTTGCGGGCACGGGCCAAACCGCCTTGCACGAAAGGTTTGACGAATCCGGCGCCGGTGTCGAAAACCGTATCCTCCAGTGAGAGCGATGCCTCGATATCGCGGGTAAGGCAGTGGGCGCGAGTGCCGGAGGCCAGGGCGAGATTGGTGGTGTCCGTGGATTTAAGGACTACACCGTTACCCTCGAAGGCGAGGAAATCGGCGATGCCGTCGATGGTGAACTCATCGCGGACGCGTTTGGCGACAAACTTTCTAGTGCTCATGATAGGCTGGATGTGAGGTTAACGGTGGTTTTTTTGTGAAAGGGTGCTTACAGGGCTACGATGTCATCGCCGGTTTCCTTGCTCTGGTTTTGGCTCTCGCCGCCGCCCGCGAGTCCGCCGGGCTTGCCGCCGTGCTTGGCCGCAACGCCTTGGAAGGTGGCGATTTTGTCGGCGGCGAGTTTCTCGCCCGCCTCGTCAATGCCAAGGTTGGCGGTTTCGGAAAGCACGGCTGGCACGGCCACGCCAAGGTCGGTGAGGGTCTTGCAGCGGGCACCGGCTTTGGAGGCGCGGAGCTTGTAGTCGTCGGCGGCGAGGGTTTCGTCGCTGAGAAGGGAGGCGATTTCGACGGAAACCGCGCCTTCGCCCTCGGTGATCTCCTTGCGGCGGTCGGTGATCTTTTTCATGGAAGCGCGGAGGGCGGTTTCGGCTCCCTGCACAGCGACTTGCTGGGCGGCGTCGGCATCTGACTTCTTGATGTATTCGCCGCCGGAGAGCTTGGCTTCGAGCTTGGTGGAGGCCAGGAGTTCGGATGCGTCCTCGATTTCCTTTTGAATCGAAGCTTTGTATTCGGACATCTTCGCTTCAAACGCTCCGAAGGTCTCTTTGAGATAGCTCGCGCTGCTCTTCATGTGGCGCAGAATGCCCGCGGCCTCGCTGGTAGCTTCCAGTTGCTCGATGGGAGGCAGGGCGGAAAGAGTCTGGTTGAGGGACTGCTGGCAGGAAGCAATCAGAGTGGTGATAGCGAGGATGATTTTGTTCATTTGAGCGAAGAGTGAGTTTTGTTTTGTTTTTCTGAACGCAATTTGGCGGAGAACATCTTTTCAAATTATCGTCAAACAAATTTTTGATTATTTTTTAATCTAGGTCGCATTTACCATCTGCCGTCAGGACAGCGCTCCCTTTCCATGGGGATTTTTTCGGCGACGGGGCAGCCGCACATTGCACAGCGGCGGTCGCTCGGGCGGAAGTGTTCGCATGGCTCGCAATGCAGGCGGACGATCTCTTCGCATTCTTCTCGTGAGCGGCGCGGCTGGCCTGCTATGAGGTCGCGGGCTTGTGCGGCCACGTAGTTTGCCGCTTGGGCTGGCAGCGGAGGGAGGGGCGGTTCTGGCCTGTATTTCTTCCTGAGAAACTCAAGTGCTTCCGGTGCGATCTCCAAAAATTCGCCATCGACTTCCCCTTTAGATACAACCTCTTCAAAATATCCGGATGGTCGATCCGCAGCGGTTTCCAACACTTTCAATAATCTTAATTTCATGGTGCCGCCGGTTCCCATGCTGGATCTGGAAACCCGTTGCGCTGGATATTATTGGTGTCTGATATGTCGGGTTCGTAACCGGGCACCGCAGACCATTTAAGTAGAGACCAAAAGACGATCTCAAATGCTTCGGGGGTTGGCACTATCTGTTCGGGGCTATAGAGAACCCCTGGGCCGGGATATCCGAACTCATTTTCGAATACATACGCATCGGGAGTAACAACGATAGCCCCATATTGCTGACTGGTGGCTCCATGCACAACCCCGGTCACGCGTCGAGATACCCAAGCCTTTATGTATCCAGTTGCGGATAAATACCGGAGTCGGAACGACGACTTGGCTATTGCTAAATTTCCCGTTTTTGATGAAGCGAAGTTGGGTTGCGACAATGGAGCGCTTGCGTAATAGCGAAATGCGCTGGCGGTAGCCAAGGGAGTGCTCTCGACAGAAGCGTCATACCTCAAGTCCCGAATCTCGGCTGCCCTTGCCGCAACACCAGTATCGGGAGACGATAGGGAAATTCGAAACCACTCCTCCTGAGACTCCGGGTCCACTAAAGAGTAGGAGGATGGCGTGATGATTGGGGTGTCATTCGAGATTGGGATGGAGCAATTGATGGAAGTTCCAGAATCAGAATAATTGCAATTGTATAGCGGGCTTCCGTTTGTTATGAGGATCGGGGTGGCAGTTGAGGTTCGGTCGCACCAAACAAAACCATTATCTTTCTTCGTGTGACGGGACGCATAATACACCACTTGTGATCCGTCAGGTGGAGCGAGAAACTGAGAATAACCACAGGGAACCCCCACCCCGATCCCAGATCTAACTAACATGGTAACGGAAGCAGGAGGTTCCTCGCAGCAGTTACAGGCACTCACGATCCAATAAAGGTGACGCCCCAGAAGGGGGCTTCGGCGGCAAACCAGTTCCGGCAGATTGTGGCGTCGATGGGGCCGTAGCGTGCGTTGACGACGGCTAAAGTGTCTCCGTCGAGTGAGTAAGAGCCGATCTCTTGATAGAAGGTGTCGGTGGTGTTAACGGGAACTTCTGGGTATATGGCTAGGAAGCGACCGTTTGGAAGAATGGAGCCGTATGACTCTTCGATGGTTACGCCGCCACAGACCACGCCGGATGTGCCTGTCGGGGTGAGAAGATATGGGGGGTCATCGGCGTAGGAGAATCCGCTGGGGAGCCCTCCTGCCAAGGTGCTGTAAACTACCCTTATTTTTTTGGTTGAACCATCGGATACCAAAATAAGCTCGAAGGGCTTTGCTTGGATACGGGACGACGCTAATCGAACTATGGCAACAATGGTTTCCGTGCCAACATAAGACTGCTGGACGCTGCCAATACCCTGGGATTCGCCAACCTTAGCAAAGTTGTCTCCGGTTTTAACGCCAACAATGTCGCCTTTGTTGAACGGCCCTTTTACCCGACAACGCACCAGTCCTTCGCTGTGAACCGGCAGCGGGGTTCCCTTCTTCGCGGGCGTGTTGGCGGCGGCCAGACAGCCGATAAAACTTCCGGTCTGGTCAACTTGCAAGGCTCCTTGAGAATCCGATGAAGCCTTGGCAAACACCGGCATGCCCACTGGGTAGGAGAAGTCCGAATCGCAGATGACCGAGATGCTAGCTCGCGCGGTGACAAAATCGGTGGGGGCATCGAAAGCGGTCTTGGATTTGAAATTGGGGCGGATTTTACCCAGGAGGCGGGTTTGCTGGATTTCCGTCTTGAGTTCCTTCTGTCCGGGGAAAAGTTCCTGGCTGCGGGCGCGGCGTTCCAGTTCGCGCTCGGGTTGGAAGCTCTGGGACTGGCGTTCCTTGGCGTAGTCGAGTTCCTCGCTGATTCCTTCGCCTTCGCTGCCGCTGGAGAAGGAAATGCCCGCGCTCACGCGGTCGATGGCGCCGGTAAGTGAGGTTCCAGCGGTGCCGTGGCGGGTATGGCCGCCGCTGACTATGTGAAGTTGGCGGGTGAGGAGGGAGTTGGCAAATTTCTGGGCCAGTTCGTCGGCTTTTTGGTTCTCGCTGAGATATGGAATCTCCGCCCCCTTGGGAGGCAGGCCGACAATGTGGCGTTGCAGCCCGGAAACATACTGGAAGGTCTGGCGGGGACCGGATCCAAACCATTTGGAATAACGTTCGGCGGCGAAGCAGATGGAGGCCTGGACCTTGGCGGGGCTGATGACGGCGGCGGCATTGGGCACCATGAGGTATTCCAACTCCGCCTTGTTGGTGGGATCGTCGGCGATGGTATTGGCTTTGATGACCAAGCCGTTCGGCCCGGAACCGGGGGTAAAAATGGCGTTCTCGAAAACAAGGGCTTTGTTTTTCTGGTCGATGCGGAACTTGGTGTTCGACGACCAAGACTCCAAAGTTTTTGAAATTTTTTCCGGGGTGAGAGCATCCGCCAGCATGGGATCGGCGAGGTCGATAGGCATTCCCTGCACCAAGGCGAAGGCACTGGATTGGGGATAGAAATTCTGCGGGTTGGTAGAATCGACGATCAAGATTCCTCCTGTGGTCCAGGTGATGTCGCAGAGAAGACCGTCGCTGATTTCCAAGCAGGAAAGCGGCAGCTTGTCATTGAGCTTGAACTTCAATGGGACGCGATAACTCTTGAAGACGATCTGGCGGACGTAGATCCAGACCGGGAGTTCCATGCGGCCGATGTCCTGCCAGAGGCGGAGATCGGCGTTGTCCTTGCTGGTTTTGGTGCAATATTCGCGCAGGGTGACTTCGCGGGCGCGAGCGGCGGCTTCGTATGGGCCGGTGATGCCGAAGACGCTTTTCACGCGCGCAACCCAGGCGGGTTCAAACCAGTAGTCCTGATAGTGGGCGTTCCAGTCGGGTTCGAGATCGAGGGGTGTGACTTGATAGATATTCCGGTCGCCGACCATACGAATGCGGGTTTCCGCGCCGATGGCCAGGCCCTTGGATCGGTTCGATGAAGATGCGGGCGGCGGCGGGGCGCTGCCATCGCCTTTGACGGAGAAAATGATGTTCTGCTGGCCTTGCAGAGTGCATTGCACATTGCACTGCTCGCAGATCTCCTGAAGCACGTTGCTGAGTTTTTTGCCCTGGCTGGCGTCGATGTTGAAGATCGGGCTTTGCAGATTCGGGTGGGAGCCGAAGGCCCAGGCGAAATTCACATCGGGAGCCTGTTCGAGATAGGTGAGGATTTCCATCGCGGTGTAGGGGGTTGCCGTGATGGTTTCCAGACCGGTTTCCCAGTTCTGGGGAAGGACATGCTTGTAACGGCGCTTGCGATCCACGCCCGGGGTAAGTGGATCGTACTCGATGATCTCGATGATGTTGAACGAGCAATAAACGGTATCCCATTTCAGGCGGATGCGGTTGTCGGCTAATGAGATTCTTATGCTGCGGCCCTCGTCCTTGGTCTCCACGCAATTTGTGACGAGACCGTAAAAGACCTTCCCACCCACAACGAGGGTGGCGGCCGTGTCGGGTGGGACCATCGGCCCCAAGGCAACCACGCTGGCCCCGGCGGGTTCGATGCCCCAGGATTGCGTGATGTCGAGTTGCTTGACGATGGCTCCGCCGATGGTTTGGGCTGGCATGGCTAGAGGGTGAGGTTCGGGTATTTCGCGCCGTAGGAGAATTCGACGCGAATGGCTTTGGCCGTGCTGGTCTCGAAAGGCGGAAACTCAAATC
Source organism: Terrimicrobiaceae bacterium (assembly GCA_041746635.1). Taxonomy (GTDB): domain Bacteria; phylum Verrucomicrobiota; class Verrucomicrobiia; order Chthoniobacterales; family Terrimicrobiaceae; genus CAMASH01. Next base: position 29,879 of record JBGTGQ010000017.1, read on the forward strand.
CGACTTCCTCCTCGGGAGGTTCTGCGTAACCGCCGGAGATGATGGACCTTTTGCCTCTCGCCCATTGCAGCGCGGCTGCTTCCGTGGAGGCCAGCACAGATCCCCTCACCGTCCGGGTGGCCACGGTAATGCCACAGGCGGTCTGCACATGCGGGGCGCCGAAGGGAATGGGTGTGATGACGGCCGCATTCACCGAATAAACGGTGCGGACGGCGTAGCTGGCCTGGAGGATTTGTTGCCCGGATTGTGCGGCCAGCAAACCGGAGTATTCCTCCTGGAAGCTCATGGAGAGCAATTGCGTGCCGGCAACTTGCTTTTCAAAAACAGGCGTGCGTGACCGGCGGCGGCGCTTCATCCCTGTGGTGGAGACCTCCACGATGGTATCAATGAAGGAGTGGCAGGCTGATTCGGTAGGGCCGTAGGCGGTGCCGCTGAAGGTGATGGTTTTTTCCAGCGATTCAAAATTGGAGGCTTCCTCGCGGGTGTAGCTGGCGGATGACGCGGTGGGGGTGAGATAAAAAGCCGCGCTGAAGTCGAGGCGGACAAAATGATTCGGAGTTCCGGCGGCGGAACTCTGGCGGCGGGAGACCGTTTCCTCCTTTTCGCGGGCGAGGAGGCCGGGGTTTTGAAAAGTGAGGGCGAGAATGCGGGCTTGTGCTTCGGTGCCGGCGGCGGCGAATCCGCTGATGACGAGACGGGAATCGCCAAAGGGATCAAGGCGTTTCTGGCTGCTGATCTCGGCATAGAGCCAGGCGTTTTTCACCACGTATTCATAGGTGAAGGTGACTTCAAGAAATTGCTCGGGCTCGCTTTCCAAGCGGCGGGTGGAAACCTGCTCTCCGGACGAGAGTAGCATGGGATGATGGCCCAAGCCCAGGGATCGGGCCTTGGTCAAGGCCTCGGAGGCGGTTTTGCCCCGCACGGAACCCTCGTATGTGATGGTGTTGTCCGCCGTGCGCACATCGGCCCGGGTGTTGATCCGCATTTCCCAAGTGAGGGAAGAAGCTGCCATGCGGAACTCGAAGGAGAACGAGACAGAAATCCAGGTCTGGCCATCGGCTCCATCCGCGCGATCATCGCTGATCTCGCTGCCGCGAAGGCTCTGGCCCGAAGTCTGATAGACGGCGCGGATGGCGGCGATCTTGACCATCGCGGTGGCGCGAGCGGCGGCGCGGACATCGCCGCGGACGCTGGTGACAATCTCCCCGCTGGCGGGATCTTCACGGGTGGTGACGGTAAATTTCGCCTCCGCGTAGTCGCCATCGGGGAACATGCGATAGAAGGCTTGCAACGACCACTCCAGGCGGTCGCTTCCGTCGCCAGGGTCGCCCTCCAGACTGCGGACGCGAACGGTGAAGGTCTGCCCGGCGAAGGTGAGCACGCCTTCGCGGGAATGCACGCCGCGCAATTCCGCCTGCCGGGCCAAAAGCCACTCCCGACGTTCGGCCAGGGGCAGGCTTTTGTCCGCGAGGATGAAGCCGGATGCGGCGATGTTCACCATTGTTTGCGCCCGGTGCGAGCGTTCGTCGCTGAGACGCTCGGTTTCCACATTCTCGCGCCAGCTTGTGACGTTTGGGAGGGCAATGGCGGTGCCGCCTGCCGGGGTGTAGCTGGCGGCCGTGACTGCGAGGGTGGGACGCGATGTTCCCTGGAGGGTGACAGTAACTTTCGAGGTGTATTGCCGCCATTCGCGGGGACAATCGGAGTCCTTGAGGGTGACAACCTCCCGCACGAGTTCCACTCCACCCTCATCTTCAATGATAAGGAGGGCTTCCCCGGCATCAAGGGCCTGCCGCAAGATGGCGATGCGGGCCTCGTTATCCTTGAACCCGTCTTCAAAGAATTGCTGCTCGATCGTGTAGGTCGTCCGCTGACTGGACGGCACCGCATCGTTTTCGGCGAGATATTCGGTGCGCCAACCATATTGCGGTTCCCCTTGGACGTGAAAGGCGTAGCTGCCCAGCCAGATTTTCGCGGCGTTCATCCGAAACAGATAGTTCCGACGTCCATGGGGATGCGGTGAATGTGATCCCAGTCGCGACCCAGCGGCATGAGGTCGTTTTCCGTGGGAGCGACGTTGCGCACGCGCAGAAAAGGATCCATCTGCCGGTCGAAGTGATTCTCGCGGTCGAGTTGCGAGTAGCCGGAGGCGTGAACGGCCTTAAGATGGATGCGACGGGAGTCCTCGGGCGGCAGCGAAAGGTCGTGATCGAGGCGATACGCCAGCGCAGCCTGGTCCACCAGCGCATGAAAGACGGTGCCCGCGCTGAAAAACCGGCCGGCAGCGGCGGTATTCTGGATTTCAAACAAGGCCCGGGCGTGGATGAATTCGGCGGCGGTGGCAAGTTCCCACTCCCCGATCTGATCACCAAGGGAACGGGCCCGTACCTGCACCATGGAATCCTCCCGCAATGTCTGATGAACCAGCCACGATGCTCCATCCGCACGGCGGGCTTTGATTTCCTGCCAATCCTCCCATTCGGCATCCGTTCGATAGCGCGCGGCGATCTCCACCGGGCCGGAATCGGCGACCCATTGCAGCCAGAGATGGTTCGCATCCCAGCGCGAGCAGAAGACGGGTGAGAGCATTTCCGACAAGAAAACGCTTTTTGTTCTGTTTTACAAAACAAAACTCTTGCCGGGCGTTTTCTTACATCTATAAGTTTGCGCCTTTATGAAAGCGGCGGCTCCAGTTCAAACGGCAGGACTCTTGAGCGCATACGACATTGCAAAATTAACGGGTCATTCGGCAATGTCCATCTATGCGGCGCTCAAACGGTATAACGACATCGAACCCACAATCTGCACGGAATCGGGAGCGTCCTTCTATGACGCCTCGGTAGCCGAAACCCTCAAGGAACGGATGCGCAAGCCCCGGCTCGCATCAGCAGCAACAGCCTGATGTTCTTCTCTCCTGAACAGGTGGAACGGGCACGGCGGGATACCAATCTCGCGGAGCTGATCGGCGCGGATATCACTCTGAAGCGATCCGGGCCGAACTTTAAAGCCTGTTGTCCCTTCCATAACGAAAAGTCGCCCAGCTTTTACGTCTATGTGGGCAAAAACACCTTCAAATGCTGGGGGTGCAAGGTGGGCGGCGATGCAATCACGTGGGTCATGAACCGCGAGCACCTGACTTTTCCAGAGGCGGTGGAGAAGCTATTGCGGCGAATCAACGCGCTGTAAGACATGGCTGATCCATTCGACCCCCGGCCGGTATGGAGGGAATTGCACGCGCGCCTGGGCTTGAGCAGCGCGCATGCGCAAGAACTCAAGGAAAAGCGCGGTTTTTCCGACGCGGCCATTCAGGCGTTGGGTTTCCGGTCCAGCACGGCGGCCAATGCCGCGGTTGTCCTGGAAGTGGTCTCCATGTTTCCCAATCATGAGAAAGAATTGGCGCGGATGGATCTCTTTCGCTGGCGCGATGGCGAAAAAAGGCCTTCACCACAGCTTTGTGGCTTCGGAAAAACAAACCGCAAGGATGAGAAGGGCAAGGACATTTGGGAAGTCGGGGCGGACCCGATCCTGATCCCTTATTTCGATGAGGCGGGCGAGATAACCTTCATGCGAGCGCACAAAGGCAATCCGAAGCGGGCGGGTGAGGTGGATGACTACGACGAAGATTATAGCGGGCAGCATATTTATTGTCCGAAATTGCTGCGCACGGCCCTGGCCAATCTTCCGAGCGGACTGACGGCGCTTAAAAAGATCTGCGTGTTGACCGAGGGCGAGTTCAAGGCGGTGGCGTTGTGGCAGTGCGGCATCCCGGCGATCGCGGTTCCCGGCATTCATGCGATGCGTAATTACTCCCTAAAGCGGTTTCTGATCGAGTTGCTGATGAAATTCGAGTTTGAGATCGTAGTTGTGGCCTTCGACAATGAAACCAAGGACGATCCCACCTATCGCGAGAGGTATAAACCCGACCCGCAGGACCGTTACGACACGGTGGTCTATGGAATCTACACGACGGATGAGCTGAAACGCAACGGCTTCGATGCGGAAACGCTGTGGCTGCCCAATGAATGGGGCGAGGCTGGCAAAGCCGACTGGGACGGCGCGCTGGCCAAGTTCGTCCGGGAGGCCGGCGACGTCAAAAAGGGGACGGATAAGGCGGCGCGGGAGTTCCTGAAAATCATCCGCAAAAATCGCGAAGAGAACGTGCAACTTCTCAGTCTTTTCCCGGGCGAGCGTGAGCGCGTGGTGCAAAACAAGCTCAACCGCATCTATTACAAGAGGAAGGCAGAATTTGGGGATGATAAGATGATGAAGCTGGCAACCCGTCTGGTGGCACTACCCACCGCGCGGGGACTGGCCACGGCCTTACGGACTTGTAATGGGAGTTACATTGAGCGGGCTCCTGTTTACAAGGGCGGGGACTTGGATTCGGCCAGGAAAACGCTGGAGCGGCAGCGGCAAGAGAAGCTCTGGCTGGAAGCGAAGGAAACCGAGCAACTTATTGAGGGCTGGCCGAATCCGATCAGCAATTTTGTGATGCACTTCGATCACAAACTCGTGACCGCACAAGGCAAGATCGAATATCTGGTCAGGATCCATACCACCAACCGTGAAAAGACGGAAAAACACGTTCGGATCAACAGCGCATCCCTCGCGCGGTTGGCAAATTTTCGCGAATACATGATCGGACAGGAGGCTGCGGCGAATTTTGCCGGCGGGGAAAAGGATTTGCAAAAGATCGTCATGGACGGCCAGGCGGACTGCGCCCACAAAGAGATCCGGGAGGTCGAGCAATACGGCTACATGGAAGATATCGGGCTCTGGAAGTTCGGCGATCGCGCCTATGACAACGAGGGAAGGCTGATTTTGCCGGATAAGAACCGGGTGTTTTGGTATGATGGGACCGGATATCAGACCGATTTCTTTCAAAAGATCGGCGAAGGTTTTGCCATGGGCGCGCCGATGCTGGGCGAATTGGACGAAAAGAAGGCCCTGGAGATGTTTTGTCTGCTTTCCCGGCATCTTTACGACGCGATCGGCGACTTCGATGGGTTGCTCGCACTCGGCGCGGTGCTGGCCTATCCCGCGCATCCGGAGATCCTGCAAACCTACAAAGGTGCTCCTGGATTGTGGATGGCGGGACGACGCGGCTCTGGCAAGAGCACGATCATTGAATGGTTGATGAGGATTTATGGGTTTCCCATCGGCTACATTGCGATCAACCAAAGCACCACAGGCAACGGTGTGTCCCGGGAGTTGAGCAAATATCCGTGTCTGCCGTGCTGTTACGATGAGTTTGATGACACGACGACACGCGATGACGTGAAGGAAATTTTCAAGAACAGTTTCAACAGGTCGGCGACACTGAAAGCAGCTTTCGACAACTCAAACCGCACCCGGCTTGTTGTCCCGCGAACGACGCCAATCGTGGGCGGTGAGAACGGCTCCCGCAACTCCGCCACACGGCAACGTTTCCTCCAGATCATCATTTCCGAGCAAAAAGCGCGCGGCGTGGCGTCCACCAGGCTGAAGGAGATGACGGCTGCCTTGGGCGATCTGCCGAATTTGGGGCATTTTTTAATCAAATATCGGAAGCGATATACCGAGATCCTGATGAAGTTCCTCAATAATTACGTCGAGGACGGTAAGGTGAAGGACAGCATCCTCTCCCAGCGCATGCGGTTTGTCTCCGGGACGCCCTGGGCAGCTTGGGGAGGCCGCGGCCGTGCTTTTGAACGAGGTGACGGGCGGTTCTGAGGCATTGCGGGCCTTGGAAAAGGAGAATGAGACGCGGGGTTTCCAGAATTTCGCCATCCAGCATGGCGTGGAAAGTAATCAGGAATCCCAGGATTCCACCTATATCGCGACGTTTTGGCAGGATTTTCTTTCCGCGATCCGCACCAATCCGGACATGAACGCCTATGTGACCCTCCGCTACGTCACCATCCAACCAGATCGACGGGTCGAAAATATTTCCGAATCGGCGAAAGATGGCTCGCCGGTGATGTTCATCTCCGCCGAGACCGCCTTCTCAATTTATGAGCAGGAGGTCAGGAAAACCGGCAGAGCAACCAAGTTAGCCCGGAATGACGTTCACCGGGAGGGAAAGCGGGAAACCTATTGGTTGAAGCCGAAGAGCGACCAGAGCCACAAGGTCTATATCAGGGGTATCCGGTATAGCGGCTGCTGGTGCGTGGACCTGAATGAACTGCCCTTCGGGGAGGAGTTCCATTACACCCTAAAAGGCAAGGTCGAGAAGCACGAAGAACAAAGCCTTGTCTGAAACATTTTTTGTTTCAGTTGTAACACGTGGTTTCCGCCTTTTCTCGAAAACCCGTCCCCCGTCCCGCCTGCCGTCCTGCTTGCTTACATTGATGGTCAGGGTTTTACGTGTAACGAAGGACGGGGGACGGGTTTTTTTCATGCTTTTGCTTTATATGGAATGTCTCCACTCAGGGTGATCGAGGGTCGCAGACCGCGACGGCAATCAATTTTCTTAAAAGGGTTGGAAAAGAAACCGTCCTACCGTCCTATAACCTATAAATATAATTTTAAGTATTTTTATATTAATAGGTTATAGAGGGACGGTGGGCGGGACGTTTCACGGGACGGGGGACGGGTTTTCGTCGGAGACGATAAACGGAGTGTTACAATAACAACAAAAAACGTTGCGCTTTTGGCGTTTTGCAAGACATAATAAAAGAATGCCTCGATTATTGATCAATCGGAAGAAGCTCAACCCCATTCCCCCATGCGGTCGGCGTGTCATATATCAGTTCCCAACCTCCCCGTTTCAGGTTTTGATCGAGAACGCACGGATCAAACGCAAGCTTTCATACCGGGAGATCGCCCAGGAGATCGGAAAGTCGGCTGGAGTAGTCTGGCAGTGGTTGCACAGCAAGAACGGCACCCCTACAGCGGGTTCATGCAAAGAACAACACTTGGAAAGACTCGCGGCCTGCCTTGACATCCCCCTGCCCCAGATCAAGGAAGCTTACGATTTGAGTCGCCATCGCTTCACCGAGCCGGGTGCCGTGGTTCCCAGGCCCTCCACAGAGGCATTTCAGCAATTTATCGAGGCTGTAGAGCACGACAAAAGAACGGTCTTGAAGAAGACGTATGTTCTGAATCTGGCCAAACGCCTCTTAAAGTCGGGTCAGTAAGGTCATTTCGACCAATTTCGCGCGGGTTTTCACCACCTGACGCCCCTTATATTTCGGTCTTTCAAACCGTCAAAACCTTCCCCCACCTTTAGCAAGGGGAAGAACCGAGAACCGGTAAAAACCTGCCTTGTAAACTCTCTGTCATCAGCGGGTTACGATGGAAGAAAAATGGAAATAGCGCGCTTTCTCACGTTGTCGATCTGCGCCTATAGGGCGAATATAACAGTGCAAAGCGAAGCAGGCGACACGCCAGCAAGCACACTGCAAGCGGGTTTTCAGGATTGGCCGAACTGACACCCGAAAAACCATAGGCCAATTGAGACAACATGAAGAAAAATCAAAATCAATCTTGGGCATGGGCCAGGGAAGCAGGGAGAAGGCTTGACGCGCTGCGCGCGAAGAGAGTGGAAGAAATAGCGACGCGCTGCGCGCGAGCAAGGGCCAGAAAGTTAGAGGCTTTAGAGAGTCGGAAGGTCGATCTCTCCACTGAAGCCGAGCTGGTAGGCATTTACCGCGCGGCTTGCTGCCGTGCTCTGGCAAGGTCTAATCATGTGATTGACCTCAACCGCATATACAACCGGCGTAAGCGCGGACGGCGCAACCCTTACCCGTTCACTGTGCGCCTTGCTTGGATCAGGGAACTCTGGCGAGCGGCACGCGAAGCGCGCGCCGAAATTTACCGAACTCACAAGATCAGCGATGAGACCGCGACAATGGCCGATCTCGTGCAATTGCGCGATCTTTGGCAAGGGAATTGGGGGGAGGTCCGCACTAGTGAGATTGTCGAATCTCCTGTCTTGGCGGTCACTGGCCGCGACCGTGGCCACAAGACAGTGAACGGGCGGGAGCTGCATCACGCGCGCGAGTGTCTTTCGGCTCATTGGGCGCTCTCTGGCTCCTCACGCTGGCAATCAGCCTTGCAAGGCGATTACAATCTGCTTGCGGCCTGCGTCCGGGTGGCCAGAGGGGAAGGGCACGCCGCGCTTGGGGCATGGGACAACTGGCACAACTCCGCCCAGCGGCGCGCCGTCCTACGCTTGAAAGAGCGCATTGCCAGCGGTGACGCCTTGCTGACCTCGCAACCCGAACGCGCCCAGTCCGCCCTTGATGCCCTTCACGGGGTCAAGACGGCCACGAAACGCGCCGTGCGGGCCTCACTGGCCGCCAGCAATGCCGATTATCTGATGATTAGCTAACTTCGTTAGGACATAGAACGGAAACCCGCCACTTGCAAAGGTGGCGGGTTTTTCGTGTCCCGCCCCAATGTCTAACAAGTACACCGGAAGCAAAAACGCCTAACGGTTAAGTAAAACCAACTCAAAAACATCTCATGAAAAACTTCGCATCCGTGTGATTGATTCCTACAACGGCGGCGAACCGCGCAAGGTGGCCGTCACCCACGGCCGCCGCACCCTCGGCATCACCCTCTGATCATCATGCCAACAGAACCGCCCGTCATCACCTGCGACCATATCGCCGGCGAATACCGCGCAGATATCGGCTGGGGCATCCTGCGCGCCGCCCTTCACCGCATCAAAAAAGACGACTTCGCCAAGAAAGCCGCCGCCGCAAACAACGCGGAAGCTCTCCGCGATTGTCTCGCCGAATGCGTTGCGGAAATCGACTGCTTGAAAAGCCTGATGCTCCTCGCACCCGACTCCAAGAAGGAAATCGCCGACAAAATCACCCGCGCGAAAAACGTCCTTGCCGACGTCGGCGTCCATTCCTTCACCCTTTAATCTCATGCCTTATCTCTTCCTCTATTGGCATCAGGGCCTGCGCAACTCCGAACCTCAGCAAGTTCTCTTTGCCATGGCTTTGCCCTCAATCGCCCGCGGCATCGCTTGGAAAAATGCCCGGCCCGGCATCCGCGCCTAAGCCCTATCCATCCCATGAAAGAAAAACGCCAATCCCTCGCCTGGTCGAACCTCCAGACCGTGCTCGACTCCGCCGGCAATGCCGCCCAGAAAGGCACCCAGCAATTCTTCACGCCTCACCACAAGGCGGAAACTCTCTCCGCTCTCCTTCCCGATTGCCGCCCCTGCATCACCGATCTGCAATGCGGCCAGGGCGATCTCCTCTCCGCCGCCCGCAACAAAACCACCGAAACCCTCCTTGGGGCGGACATCGACCCCGCCGGATCCGTACCTGCAGTCCACAATTACACCTTTCTCCCCGCGCCCACCGCCCAGCTCTACCCGCTCCTCGCCGAAGTCGGCTGGCGCTCCGATCTCTTCACCCTCAACCCGCCCTTCTCCCTCCGCTGGAAACCCGAAACGCTTCACCAGTTAAGCGAATCCACCTGCGCCGCCGTCCGCGACGTGTGGAAGCAACACGCCCGCCGCCCCACCATCGACAGCGTTCTCGCCACCTTCCTTATCGCCCTCGACCGTTGCACCTTCCGCGGCGAAGGCTATCTCATCTGCTCCCACGCCGCCGCCCTGCGACTCTTCACCGACTCACCCCTCGCCGATCATATCTGGCTCTGGCTCGATACCACCAATTTCTTCCCGAATACCGATCCGGAAATGCGCGTCGCCATCCTCTACTTCGCCGCCGCCAAGCAGGAAAAAACCATCCGTTTTTCCTGCGAATCCCTCACCCCGGCCGTACTCAGGAAAATCTCCCGCACCGAACTCCGCACCGGCCCGGAAGTCTCCGCCTCCTACTATGCGAATGACGAGACCGCCCACCTCTTCCAAGCCGCCGCCCAGGAATGGCACCGCCTCCAGGCCCCGCCATCCTCCGACTGGAATCTCTGGCTTGCCGCCGACGGCACCATCCGCCGCCAGCTCACCCCCTTCCAGGAAGCCAGCGGCACCGTGCCGCGCGATCTCGTCTCCGAACTCGACAAACTCCAGGGCCAGCAACCCCTCGCCCTTGCCGTCCAGAAGACCACCCGCCTTGCCCTTCTCCGCGCCGTCCACTGCCCCCACTGGCGCGTCGATCCCCGGCTCATCGCCGCCGTCGAGCAAGCCGTCCAAGATTACAACTCCGTCCGCGCCCCCTTCTATCCGCTCAACGAAGTCCAGCGCCTCGGCTACCTCGACGAACACGACTCCATCCTCTGCCGCAAGGCCCTGCCCGGCTTCATTGCCGGCCACCGCTACACCGTCACATCGCGCACCGTCCCCATCGAACGCCGCGAACGCCGCATGAACCTCGCCGGCGAGATGGATCTCGTGGAAGTCACCGGCGCTGAACTCCTCATCGAACTCACCGGCGAGACCGAACGCCACGCCTTCACCTTCGACACCAAAAACAAAAACATCACCACCACCTCCCACTCGCTGCAAACCCTGGTCGAACACTTCGAGATTCCCGCCGTCCCCGACATCGCCACCCTCCGCCCCGACGACTACCAGGCCCACCTCGCCGCCATCGACCACCTCGAAGCTTCCTTCGCCTGTTCTTAAACTTCCCCGATCCCTGCTCCGATCTCCCCGCTTCTTCCCGTCCCACCCCATTGTCTATTATTAACACCATGAAACTCTTCACTCTCTTCACCGTTAAGCAAAGCGACCTCCACCCTGTTTTCTAAAAATATGAAATTCCATGACCTCATCCGCAACGAAGTCTTCCTTGCCGAACTTCGCCGCCACACCCCGAACTCCAAATTCTCCGGCAACCCTCTCTCCCTTTGCCACAATCCACTTTCGTTGGTTTGGGAGAATTCGATGGACCCCGACTGGTGGGTTGGCGCGCAGGACGGGGTTTACACCCGCCAGGACCGCCGCCCCGTTTCCGACGAGACAATCCGCGCTGCCGCCCTCGCGGCCGGCATTCCCGCATCCACCATTGACGCAGCCTTTGTCAGCCGGGTTGGCGAGGAAGAGAAGTTGAGTTTGGAACGCGCCGCTTCCGCCGCCTCGTGGAGCGCGGAGCAAGCCACGAAAAACAAAGCCCATGCCGCCGCCCACCGCGCCAAACTTATCGAGTCTCATCCGTATCTCTTGGATACCACTATCGCAACCGCCGCAGTCAATGAGATGGACACCCTCCTTAAAGAGCATCGCAATGCCGTGCGGATGACCCGCAAGCTCGCGATCTTAGATGAAAATGAAGCCACCCTCGCCCACTTCACAAATCTCATCGGAATGAAAGCGTGGCTTTTCCAAAACGGCTTCCGGCCAAGTATCGATGATCGCGAGCATTTCATGAATGCTTCCAAATAACTCCCGCTCCCTGCTCCACCCTCCCCGCTTTTCCCTATGCTTCTCTTCCTCCCCGGCCTTATCCTGCCCGGCATGGCCACCATCCTTGATCCCTTCTCCCACGACACCCAGGCACTCGCCGCCCTTCGGGAAATCAACCGCGAGCTGCTCGTCATCTCCACCTCCAACGTCAACATCCGGATACAGACCGAGGCGGACACCGCCCGGCAACACATCCTCAACGCCATCTACGAACTCGACCCGCTCCCCGACAACGAGAAGCGCGAACTCATCGAACGCCCTGTCGCTTCCTATCGCGCTGCCATCCAGGCCAGCCTGTCCAAATCCGACCCCATCACCGACCCAAAACTCCGCCAGCTCGACGAAGATGACCTCTCCAAAAACTAAAACCCTCCCCTACGGCCTCACCGCCAAGCAGACCGCCCAAGCCGACAAGCGAGTCGAAAAGGAAGTCAATACCGCCCGCAGAAAGGGTGCCGTCCGCCGTTTTGATGGAACTCTGAAAAGCCTGTTCACGGGAAAGCGAGGCACCCTTATCCTCGATGAGTTCCCGCTAAAATAACTTCAGCCCTCAGTCCTCAACCTTCTCATGAGCGCCCCAGCCCTCATCCAGCACATCACCCTCTCCACCGGCGACACCGCCACCCATCGCCTCGACACCCTCGATCCCGCCGTCATCACCGCCTGTCGCGCCCTCCTCCCCGCCGGCGGCACCATCCCCGCATTCCCCGCCTACCGCGTCGAGATCCACGGCCCCATCTTCACCATCTACCGCGGCCGGGAGCCCCTCCTTACCTGTGGCCTTGGGCAAGGGCCAGACCCCCTCTGGGAAACCCTCTCCGACCTCCAAGCCAACTTCCACCCAGTAAAAGCCACGCCGCCCCATGGCCGCTGGCTCGCCGTCGTCCTTCTCCCGCCCCTTGCCGCCACCCCGCCCGCAGACATCGCCTGGCTCGCCGACTTCGAGCGATGCCTCGCCGCCGCCATTCTCGCCCCGCATTAACACACCTTCAGCCTTCGCCTGTTCTTAAAACTTCCCCGCTCCCTGCTCCGATCTCCCCGCTTCTTCCCGTCCCACCCCATTGTCTAAAGTATATGAACACACCCACCCTCGAAATCCTCGTCCCCGACTTCCTCTCCGCCAAATATCAAACCGTCGTCGCAAAATATCGCGGCCTGGAAATCCAACGCACCAACATGGCCCACTGGTGCGGCCCCCTGGAGTTCTGCCGCAACGTCATCGCCCCCACCGGCGGAGGCGGATGGTGGTCCGCAAACACCATTGAACAAGCCGTCGCCGAGATCGACGAAGCCGTGGCGAAATCCGGCAAACCCGCCGATTGGACCTATACCTATTCCGATATACCTCCCGCTGGCAGCGACAAGATTTCCCTCACCCCCGCCGCTCTCATCCAGATCTGCGGCCAGGACCGCGGGAAAATCATGCGCATGGCCGCCGCCATCGGCAACCCCGCCATCCAGCTCGTCGAAGGCTGGCCCCTCATGAGCTGGAGAGTCCAGACCGCGCCAGGCTGCACCCGCTTCTGCCGCTTGGATGATTCTGGAAACATCCAACAAGCCGTCGGCTACATCAACGCCCCCGAGTCCCGCCGCTCCGAATTCACTCCCAACCCCGAAGAACTCCCCTTCTCCACCGAACTCATTATGGTCGGATAACCCATTTGCTTCCCGGCTTTCCAACCCGAAAAAACACAATGACAATCAAAATTCCCAATACGGACAACATGATCTGGACCAACGAAACCTCTTCAAGCCGGTATGGTATCGGATGCGTCCAAGTGGGCGGAGTTGACTGCGGCCCAAAAGACATCCCTTCTGGGGAGCCGTGGGGGAGAACTGTCGCTCAACTCGTGGTCCTCGCATATTCCACTGCGTTGGACGGGAAAAATAATACCGAATTTCCAAACGATACCGAAGTTGAAACTATCAACCGCTTCCTCGCGCAAGATCCTGAAGGAATCCGTGTGAACACAGAGCGATTCGGCTACTAAGAGTTTCAGCCTTCATCATTCACCCTTCCCGTCCCACCCCAACCTCTAAGATATATGAAAACAATCGAAATCACTGCGCTAAAAACACCAGACGGAAGCGGACTGGTGTTTACATTCGACTGCAACGACGCAGGCCAGATCCGCTGCGCTGATCTGCTGGAACAAGGTGTGGCCGACGATGAATACCAAGCGGCGGAAATGCTCGATGCCGCGCCGTGCGACATTCGCTACGGGTATGTAAAACCCGGCCAAAATGCAGCATCTGCGTTTGATGCGGCGATACGCAAGAGACATAAATGAAAACACAAAATGAAAGTAACAAACGAAACTGCACTAAGAAACAGCATTGATCGTCGGGAATACGCATCCGATGGAGACTACGAAGCGGCCATTCAAAAACGCCTCGAATCGGTGGAAGCTCCAAGCACGCACGTCGGGGAGCAACTTCTGGCGGCTATCGAATGCCCGGACGAAGATCCAAGCCTTCAAGACCCGGAAGCGTGACCCCCTCCGAATACAAAACCGAGCGCCAAAAGCGCGGCACCCTGAAAGGGGTGGCCGCGCTCCTCGGCGTGCATTGGGTTACACTCCAGAAGCGCGAGGCCGGGGCAAGCGGCTGGCCAATCTCGCGCGAGGCCGAACTTGCAATGCTTTCCTTGCGCGTCCCGAAAAAGACCGGCGTGCCAAGGAAGCCTAACCGTTAAGCATTCCCATCCGTTCCATCCGCGTAATCCGCGGTTAAAAACTCCTCTCCACCCCGCCCGCCTACCCGGCGGGCTTTGTATTGCCCTCATTTCAGCCTTCATCCTTCAGCCTTTCCGTTCCTGTCCCGCCCCAGCGTCTAAAGACAACACCATGAACATCACCGAACCTATCGACCCTCTCTTCAGCGGCATCTTCCCCTGCGGAATCGTCTATGCCGATCGCACCCGCGAACGCCACGGCGATTACGTCCGCCTCGCCTTCCTTCCGTTCAAAACCCTGGAACTCGACCTCGAAGCCGATTGCCCGCCCGCGCTCGTAGCCCGGATCCGCAGCGATGCCGCTGTCATACAGGCCCGCAAAGGCCAGGAGTTCCAAGTCTCCACCTGCCAACAAACCGTCACCCTCGGCAGCTAATCCCATGTCCCCAACCTCTAAGTCCCATCCGTCCTCTATGTCCTCCATGCTCTCCACGGTAAAACCCGCCTTCCGCTTCAAACGCTACCAGCGCGAAGACCTAGCCCGTGCCGCCCTCATGGATGGCGCGATCCTCTCCTGGGATCAGGGCCTGGGAAAAACCATAGCCGCCTTCATCTGGCCCCAACTCAAGCAAGCCCGCCGCGTCCTCATCGTCTCCCCCGGATCCCTTCACCGCCAAACCACCGCCGAAGGTAAATCGAAATTCGGCATCGAAACCCAGATCATCACCGACCAGGCCGATGCCCTGAAACTCCTCACCTCCCCGCTCCCTGCCCCCGGCTCCACTCCTTCCTTCCACATCATCAGCTACCAAGCCCTCGGCTTCAACGGAGCCGACGAATGGCCCGCCCGCGTCAACCAATCCACCGGCGAGGAATACATCAACCGCGACACCATCGCCCGCCGCTCTGTCGCCCTGCAAACCGCCGGCCTAGAACCCACTCCCGAAAACCTCGAACACTACTTCGCCACGATCGGAGAAGAAAAACTCTTCCCCTCAACTCTCAACCCTCAACTCTCAGCTTTCCCCATCCGCTGCACCCACGCCCCCACCGTCGCCCGGATCCTCTCCGGCTATTTCGATTGCGTCGTCATTGACGAAGGCGTCCGCCTCAAAGCCACCGAGAGCTTCATCAGCCAGGGCGTCCGCACTCTGTCCCCGCGATTCCGCCTCGTCCTCACCGGCACGCCCATCAAGAATATCCTCGATGATGTTTTCTGGCTCGCCCAGTGGGTTTGCGGCGGCCATGCCGAACCCACCGCCCGCTGGCCTTACGAGAACACCGAAAAGGCCAAGTCCCGCTTCGCCGCCGAACACCTCCTCACCGAACGCAACATCACCAAGGAAGAGGAATACAAAGCCCGCACCGGCATCTCCAAACGCTTCGTGAAACGCACTCCGAAAATCTGCAACATCCACCGCCTCTGGAAACTCTTCGGCCCCGTCATCATCCGCCGCCGCAAGGACGATTGCGGCGAGGACATTGCCCCGAAACGTTTCGTCCCCCTGCGCATCCGTCCCGGCACCGCCCAACAGGCCGTCT
Organism: Terrimicrobiaceae bacterium; assembly: GCA_041746635.1. Lineage (GTDB taxonomy): Bacteria > Verrucomicrobiota > Verrucomicrobiia > Chthoniobacterales > Terrimicrobiaceae > CAMASH01. The sequence continues at coordinate 45,409 of JBGTGQ010000017.1, forward strand.
ATACCCGCCTCGTGCAAAACAAACCCATCGCCTCCAAAAATGGCGACCCCGTGAAAGGCACAGCCAAAGTTGCCATGCAGCTTCAGCTCCTGCGCGAAGCCGCCCTCTGCCCCGACAGCCCGAATCTCGCCCAGGCCATCCTCGGCGACTCTTCCTCTCAACTCTCAACCCTCAACCCTCAACCCTCCGGCCCCCGGAGAAGCTGGACCGACTTCACCCCCAAGTCCGCCGCCATGTTCACCCTCATCGCCGATCTCGTCTCCACCGGCGAGCAAGTCGTCGTCATGTCCCCCTTCCAGCACTTCAGCCGCGCTTTCGCCCGCCGCCTGCAAGAGGCCGGTGTCAGCCATGCCCTCCTCGACGGCTCCGTCCGCCCGGAACTCCGCGGCGAGACCGCCGCCGAATTCAAGGCCCGCAAGTTCGCCGTCCTCATCGCCGGCATCGAATCCATGTCCGAAGGCCACAGCTTCGAGCAATGCGCCAACCTCATCATGCCCTCCCTCGTTTGGGCGATGGATAAAAACCTCCAGGCTATCGATCGCGTCCACCGCCTCACCAGCAAGCGCCCCGTCACCATCTACACCTTTGTCACAGAAAACACCGTGGACGTCCTCCTGGAGTCCCGCTTTCAGGAGAAAAAAGACAGCGCCCAACTCGCCATCGACGGACGCCTCTTCGCCGACGATCAGAAGGAAATCAACCTGGCCGAACTCCTCAACGAAGCCATCACCAACTTCGACCCCACCGCCCCCACCTTCGACGAACGCCAGATCGACAGCGAATGGGACGCCACCCTCAAACACCGCCTCCGCCGCGCCGAAGGCTCCTTCCGCGAATGGCACCCACCCCTCATCGAGGGCCAGGGAGTCACCGCCGCCGACATCGCAGTGGAAGCCGAAATCCTCTCCACGCTCCACGCTCCCGCCGCCGATCTCCCCGCTCCCACCTCCCCGCTACAAGCCGCCCTGGCGCGCCTGCGCGCACTGTAAACACTTCCAACTTCCGACTTCCAACTTCCGACTTCCATGAAGCCCATCGTCGCCTACATCCGCGGTTCCACCGAAAAGCAGCAAAACACCCTCCAGGCCCAGGAGGATGCCATCCGGAAATACTGCCCCGCCTTCGATCTCGATCTCGTGCAAGTCTTCATCGACTCCGGCACCTCCGCCCAGAAAACGAAATTCTTCGAGCGGCCCGTCATCATCGAGATGCTCGCCTACATGCGCGATCACGACATTCGCGAGTTCGTCTTCTTCAAGCTCGATCGCGTCTTCCGCAACCTCCGCGATTCCGTCAACTCCATCGCCGAACTCCAGCGCCGCGGCATCGACTTCCATTCCACCAGCCAGCGCATCGACACCAGCTCCGCCATCGGCCGCGCCATGATGAATTTTACCCTCGTCCTCGGCGAACTCGAAAACGACACCCGCGCCGAACGCCAGCGCGCCGCCTTCGCCGTCATGCGCGACCGCCACCACCGTTGCGGCAACATCCCCTTCGGCTGGCAGCCCTCCCCCTCCGCCCGCACATCCCGCACCGGACGCGCCGCCGACGACCTCATCCCCCACCCCGCCCAGCAACTCGCCCTCGCCGCCATGCAGGAAATGCGCTGCCGCAAAGTCGGCTGGTCCGCCATCGCCCGCTGGCTTAACGAAAAAAACGTCCCCTCCGCCACCGGCGGCAAATGGCACCCCGGCACCGTCCACAGCGTCCTCACCCACGCCCAGCCAGATCTGTCCGATCCGTCAGCTCTGCCCGATCCGTCCAATCTCTTAACCGTTAAGTAAATTTCCTGCCTTCCTGTTTTCCTTAGAGCTACCTCTCGCAATAGTTCTAAAATCTATTGACACGAAATCCATTCTAGCTATATGAAAAAACACACCATGCCCGTTGTCACCTCACTCAAACAGATCGCCGCCGGCCGCAGCGACATCTTCAAGCTCTCCGCCGCAAACCTCACCTTCCTCCCCGGCTTCAACGAACGTCAGGACATGGGCGACCTGGAGCCCCTCGTCGCCGCCGCCGAGCGCGGCCAATTACCTCCCCTCCTCGTCCGTGTATTGGATGGAAAAGTCGTCGTCATTGACGGTGAACGCCGCACCCGTGCCGCCCACATCGCCATCGAACGCGGCCTAGCCGTTCCTCCCCTCGCCTGCCAATACGAACCCAAGGACTTCACCGAAGCCGACCGCACCCTCTGCCTCCTGGAGCGCAACGCCGGCAAACCCCTCACCCTCCTGGAAGAAGCCCGAGTCATCGCCCGGCTCGTCACCGACCACCAGCTCGACCACAAATCCATAAAGGCCCGCACCGGCCGGTCCCGCACCCACATCAAGAACTGCCTCGCCCTCCTCGAGGTACCTGAAGACATTCTCGCCTCCGTGGCCAAAGGCAAAATCACCGCCTCCCTCGTCATCGACCTCATCACCGAGACCAAGGACGCCGCCGATCCCACCGCCGCCCTGGTCGAGAAAGTCACCGCCGCCATCTCCACCGCCGCCGACAAAGGCAAATCCCACGCCAGCCGCAAAGACTTGCCCAGTTCTTCAAATGGTAGGGATGGCTCTCCGCAGCCGTCCGACTCTTCGTCCGCGCCCCAAACTTCCTCCTCTCAACCCTCAACCACCAACCCTCAACCTCTGAGTGGCATCGAAGCCATCAAAGCCGCCGACTCCTCCCCTGCTCCCGGCTCTGGCCTCGCTGCTGGCTACACCGGCGAAGGCGGCACCGCCGACGCCAAGGTCAAAAAGCTCAACAAGATGATGGAAGGCCTCGACCGCGAAAAGTGCGTCGGAGAATTCTACGACCTCCTCGAATACGTCATCGACTACCTCGACAACAAACGCCCCCTCGCCGAGGTCAAAAAGAAAATCCTCCTCCCTTCTTCGTAATCTCCTGTCCAGCAAATAAGAATAAAACGACATCCCATGCAAAACCAACAACCACTCTTCACTCTCCGCATCCCACCTAAAAGCCTCCAGGCGATCAACACCCTCCGGAGCCATGACGAAACCCGTTACACTCTTTGCGGCGTCTGCGTCGAAGTCTCCCTCTCCAAGCCGACGCTTCTCATCGCCACCGACGGTCGCCGCCTGGGCGTGCTCCGCCTGGATGATGATGCCGAGTTCAACGAGTCCCCATCCGCCACCAAAGCCACTTTTATTATCCCCAACGATCTCATCGAAGGCGCCTTGGCCGCCATCAAAACCAGCTACGTCAACACGCATTTCACACTCGCCTACTTCCCTGGCACCGCGGGAAGTAAGGCTTACGTCGAAATCTACAAGGATAACAACTACCGCCACTCCGCCTATTGCATCGACGGCAACTATCCCAACTGGCCATGCGTCATCCCGGAGACCCTTCCGGAAAATAAATTAAGGCCCGGCATCGCCCTCAACCTCAACTTCGCTTCCTCCTTCGAGAAAATCGCCGACATCCTCGGCACTCCCGGCGGCATCATGCAGTTCACCGGCACCGCCCATGATCCGCTCGTGGTCCGCATCGGCGGTAACTTCGTCGGAGTCCTCATGCCCATGCGTGACAGCGACCTTCCCGCTGACGGCGCCATGGAAAACACCCTTCCCAAGTGGCTCCAGGAGCGCATCAAGCCTCCGACAATTCCGCAATCCGCAATCCCCGCTCCGCAATCGCCCGATGCCTGACCTCTCCTGGCGCGAAAAGGCGGCGGCCATGGTCCGCAACCGTGAGGCCGGCAGCTTCTCCGAAGCCTGCCGCATCCTCAGCCAGCACTCCGCCGCCCGCCGCCGCGCCAAGACAGCCCGCAAACGCTACATCACCACCCCCCGTCCACACTGGACGGATAAGTAGCGAAGCTCTGGAGGGTTTCAACCGGAGGCCGTAGGCCGGAGATCTGAGCCAAAGGCGAATCAACCCCTCCCAAACTGCTTCCGCCGTGTTCTTCCTCATCTGGCAACCACTCCCCGAGGGATGGAAAGCCAATTTCTTCTACGGCGACTGGCAGCCTCTCGGTGAAGCGGAAGGGGAATCCAAACTCGCCGCCCTCCGGAACCTTTACCCCCACCTCAACCACACCGGCAAGGCGGCCCTGCACACCTTCGCCGACTCCTATCAATAAACCGCACTTCGTCCCATCAACAATCAACCCTCAACCATGAACCCTAAAAAACCACCCTGCGCAACCGTTCTCCCCTGGCTCAAAGCCAATCTCGGCAACAAATGCCTGGCCGCCCTCACCAGCACCGACGCCAAGGCCCTCGCCGCCGCCGTCCAAACTATCGAGCTATATGCCTTCGACTCCGATCCGACCAACATCGAAGCCTTCGCCCTCATCGTCCGCTGCATGCAGCCCAAGACCATGCACCTCGCCTACCAGGCCATCGCTCACGTCATGGACTGGTCCGACCGCTCCCGCATCTGGAAAATGGCCAAACTACCCGAGATCCGAGTCCCCAAGGCCCTGCACGACTCCTCCCACGCCGCCGGCACCATCCTCATCGTCAACCGCCAGCCCGTAGCCTCCTTTACCCTCACGTCCTGCCAGGCCGGGCAGGACGGCGAATGCTTTCACCCCTTCTGCCCCCAAAACCGCGACAAAGAACCCGCAAAAACCGGCCGCTTCTGCCCCCTCCCGGCATCAGGCCTCACCGCCCTGCGCGAAAATGCCTGAACTCAACGCAAAGACAACGTGCGACAAGAAATCTGAAATCTCCTCAGTCGCCCTTTACCGCACTGAAGGCAGTCGCAAACGCAAGCACCTCGTAGTCCTCTATCTGGGCGCCGATCGCGACTGGACGGAAATCCAGAGATCAAGGAACGGAAACAAAATGTGGGGATTGCTCGCCACAGCCAAAGAAACATCAGCGGCCCGCGAATATCGCGAAGCCAGCCATCGCGCCTGCTCGCTTACCTACTCTGGCAAAACTCCCGCCGATCTGGATGGCCTCAAGCAAGACTTGGAGACCTTTGGTTTTGACCCCGCCTCCATTTCCCGCCTGGTCGATGCGGCGCGACCATGTTTTGCAAACCTCAAGGCGAAATCACCTAACCGTTAAGCATTCCGGGCCCGTACACCTTCGCGCCCTCCACGCGCTCCATGGTAAACCCTATCCCCTCTTCGCGTCCTTAGCGCCCTTTGCGTGAGGCAACTACTCCCCGCTCCTACCTCCCTGCTCCCAGCTTAAACCGCCCCTTAGCCGCCTCCACCACACTCTTCATCTTCTCCGCCCCCATCGGCCCGACCACGCCCCACTTCATCAGCCGCACCACGGCCGCCAGGGAAACATCCTCCTCGTCCGCCGTAGCCGCCACCTCCAGCCGGCGCGTGGTAAAATCCTCGATCGCCTTCGACTTCCGCCCCGCCCGCATCTCCGCCCACAGCGAAAACGCCACCGCATTCATCCCCTTGTCGGAATGCCAGATCGAAGGCCAGTTCCTCCGGATCCCGTTCGCAAAATCAAAATCGAACTCCGCCGCCGACATCCGCACCCGCGTAATCTCCGCCGCCAGTTCCGCCGGATCCGGCGTGTAAGCCACGCCCTCGAAAAGAATCTCCCCGTCGATTGCGCCATAGGCCAGCGCCAGCGGATTCCCAGAAGCATCCTTGCCCAGCTCCAGGCCCCCGTTCTTCGACTTGTTCACCTTGGCCAGCAGATCGTCATCCGCCTCCTTCAGCGGCACCAGCTTGCGCTCGTCCTGAATCCAGATCCCTACATCATCCAGCGTCGCCGCGGAACACTCGATCGAGACACTCCATTCTTCCTTCCCCTCCACATGCTTCTTCAGCATGGCTGCCGCACCGTTGGCCATCTTGAAAACCACCGCCAGCACCCGGATCGGAATTGCCTCCTCCCTCTTCTCCGGCACCACCCAGCCGCCCTTTGGCTCTTCCGGATACCATGTGTCCACCACCGCCCCGATAATGCGATCATGCGGGATCGTGTCCGGATCATAAGCCCGCAAAAGGTGATGCAGATTCGTCTGCTGATGCCGCAACACTGCATGACACCGCGCCAGGGCCGCCGGATGAAACCCCGAGACGCACCCCACATGCGGCAATTTCGAGACATTCGGCAGCGAGTGGCAGATGTCGAACTCCACATACGCCTTCCGCGCATCCGGAGCATACTTCCCCGAAAAAGGACTCCCCTCCGCCGCCAGCAACCGCGCATTGCGAACCTCAAACACCACCGGCCCCCGCGCCTTAGCCGGTCCCGCCGATGCCGACAAACATTCTAGTATTTCAGATGTCTTCATAAAAAGTAATTTACCTCACGCAAAGCCCCTGTGGTCCCACGGATGAAAAGGTTAAAGCAAAATTCATTTATTGTAACGTCAGCCGTAGCGCAGCGGAGACGGGCGGAGCCAATCTATTACGGTCGTTTGCTGCTGTTCCAAAAAAAACCTTCTCATCCTTGGGACCAACGGCTTTGCGTGAGGCGTCTTCATCTCGTCGCCTGAAAATGCATTGCATCCCGCGACCAAAAAGCTCCGGCCGCCAACCATCCATGCCGTGCGAAAACCTCCATAATCTCCAGCGGCATATCCGCCTTGGTCGGCCAGTGGTCATAAAGTCCGTTATCGTCTGCGTCGAGATCAATGGCCGCCCCTCGCGCATGCAGGCTTGGCGATGACCCTCCCCGCATCGGCCGGTTCGCGTAGCACCCGCCGTAATCCTCCGCCTCCTCCATAACGTCTCGCCGGTCCCCATAGCGGTCCCCGATCTCCGAAAGAATATCCAACAAAGACGGTGCGCACTTGTGATGCACCCGTGTCGTCCGGCAAAGCTTGCCGCCGTAAAGCATCCGGTAAGGAAACTCAATCGTCACCAGCTTGGATTCATCCCCGGGCCGACCGTAGAAAGCCATAAGGCTCGCCTGATCAGGATCTGGCCACGGGTTCGGCATCGGCATGAGCGACCGAAGATGTCGCTGGCAAGCCGCCACCGACTGTCTCCCCCAGAACCCATCCGGGACCGTCCCGATCATGACTTGTGTTTTTTTTATCTCGTCTCGGTTCATAAAAATCAGCGGGCAAATTCCATAGGTGGAGGTTTCGGGACAGACTCACACGACGGCATAAAGGATAGAGCCAATGCGGCGGCGCAGAGGGCGCACATCACCCGTTTGTGGTTCAATTTCCACCCAGCCAGTTTGAATGCGAGCCAGATTGAGCGCATGGCCCTCCACCCCCATCCAGCCGATCGCGACCGCGTGCGACGACTGCTTTCTCCACGCCGCGAAATGGGCCTGGGCGGCGAAAGCACGCGCAAATTTATCGCAGTCTCGCGCCTCACTGGCATAGGCCAGTCCGGATGCCTTGCACCAGTCCCGGAACCACGGAATAAAGGACTCACGAAGATAATTGCTGTCCACCACCCCATAAGAGCGATCCACCACAATGAGGCGGATAACCTGGGCGAGTTCGTGGGTGATTTCATCGGAGGTTAGAGTTTGCATAGGTGACGACCTCCACTGGCAAAGTCCAATCAATCGGTAGGGACGGCTGTCCCAGCCGTCCGTTGCTCGCCACGCGCTGCGGCCCCGGCCCGACTGAAGCACAAGACGTCATCAGGGCAGCGAACAGAGACACTAGCGCCAGCATGAGCACCGCCAAGAGCACCCGCCACCTCCACGATGATTGATACCGTGTCATCCGCCGCGCGGGTGAGCCAGGCATTGCCCTGAGTGTTTCGCGCCGAAAAGCTTCCCGGCCAGACTGTAAAACGGATTCCCGAGCATCAACCCAGCGTGGTAAAGCGCCGCCACCTTCGGGGCACCTTGGCCAGCAATGATCTGCGCGAACCGCAGATTCCAGATCGCCCCCGGCAACTCCGGCCGCAAACAAAGCAAGTGCCGGAACTGACCCGCCGCATCGTGCCAACAGGAGGCAGCGAGAGTCTCTTTGAAATTGATGGCAAAGCTCGAACCATCCCAGGCATACCCCTTGCATATCTCCCAATCCCGCATGGACGTCCGAGCCCACACCCTCCCGTCTTTGTCGGCGAGTTCGTGGATTCCCCACCAATCAGAGGGGAAATAAATCCTCAACGGCTCATCCAGCACGAACCGCCATTTGCCGGGTTGTTCCCGATAGCGAAACTCTCCGACGATGGACGGGCCAAAGACGCTCATTTTTTCAGATCGTCTTTTATGGTCTCCACCATCACGGGGCCGATGTAGCTGTCCATTTTGACGTTGTGCCCTCGCGCCTTCATCAGCACTTGAAGCTGGGTGGCGTATTCCTTCAGCGGGCCAGCCGCAAGCTTGGTGGCGGTCACGTCCAGGATCACCCAGAGCAAGCCTGTCAGGATCTCTGGGGTGAGGTATTGCTCGGCTCCGGGAAGTTGCGTGGTCAGCCACGCCAGTCCAGCGGCACCAGCAACGGTGAGGCCCTTCTGGATGTATGGCCCAAGGTTGGCCAGGAGCAGCTTGACGACGATTTGTTCAGCGAACGCGGGTATTTTCATAATGTTATGGAGAGACTACGGCGGGAACGGCTCCGGCTGCTGATGCGGCGACATTCGCGCCCATCACCGAGGCCGCAATCGTGCCAATAAGGGAGCCGAGGGACCGAGTAAGAAAGGAAGCGCCTGAATAGGCCGCCTCCGTGGATGTGGAATGGTAGATACCGGCGACAACCGGAAACTCGTTGAAGACCGGATTCCCCGCCTTATCCAGCCGCACGTTCCCCTTGCTGTCCACCACGGCCACCTTGCGGGTGCCCAGCTCGGATGTGTTGCCGAACGTAATGCCCTGCGGCCCGACGCTCGTCGGCGCTACAATATCCGCCTGGGTGGTCATGATCTTGACCGCCTTTACGGTTTGCCCCTTCTCTCCGTCGAGGGTCACGGGTTGGTAAAACGTGGTGGAGGCGCAGGCGGATAGGAGGATGTAGGATAAGAGCAGGAGTGGTTTCATTGGAGTCTCTTTCTTTCGAGGTTGTCAGTTGCGATCTTCAGCAGAGATGCCGCGGATTCCAGTGTCGCGACGGACTTTTCCAGCACGGCGGTATTTTTTTCCACGATGGCAGCCATGGAGGCGTGCCGGTCCTGTAAGAAAGTATTAAATGCGTTGGCTTGGGCATCAACCCGCGCCTGCATGGCTTCGAGCTTGGCTTCGTAGATCGCCTGTTGGTTGTCCGCTCGAGACTGCATGGCCTTGTCGCGTTCCATGAACCACCGCGCCATTAACCAGATCGCGCCGAGAAACACCAATAGGAGCGCAATAAATAACCAGCGGTCAGTCTGTGCTGCTGCAAACGTCGCCGCTTCTGTTACTGCTTTGACTGTTAGTGGATCAGGCATATTAGAAGGACGGATAGGCACTCAGATCGAGCGCGGTAAGCTGGTAGCCGCCGCCCAGTGCGGTCATGGCTGCGTTGATCTGGGTGGCATAGCCAGTGATGGATAAGCCACTTCCAGGCCCGCCCTGGGTCCAGATGGTGACAATGGTCGCCTGCCCCCCGAGAAGCAGGAAGCAGGGGTTTCCGCTGTCGCCGCTGATGATGGCCTCATAAAACTCCAACCTCTGCGCCTCCGTCGGGATTTCATTGTGCCACGTTGTTGAGTCGCAAAATCTCGCCTGCGTCACAGAGCACTTCTCCTCTTGATCAAAACCAGCCAATGGGACCGGCCACGGATAAGTTGCCTCCTCGGTGCCGGTGACAGGCCACGGTAATTTGGCGTAGTCAGCCGCAGCAATGTAGCGAGCAAACGAGATCGTTCCGGGGACGTCGCTATCCAGCAGTCCTACGGTCAGATCCCCAGCCGCGAACTGAGTGGCAGTCACGGTGCGATCCACCGCGACATTGCCGGTGGTGACGAACCGGATCGTGCATCCTGGAGTCAGGGGAAAATGCTGCGCAAAAATAATGTGTCGGGGAGAAATGAGGGTCCCCGCTCGTTGCCCGGCTCCCATGGAGTTCCAAGGAGACGCGCAGGTAAGTGCCTGGACGTAATCGACAGCCCACAATGAAGGGTTCCTCACGTAGGTGGCAGTTGCGTGGTTTTGGGTCGTAAATACCGCCCGTTGCGTTGCTGGGTTTTTACCAGCCAGCATACCATCCACCAGCGTAATGCTGGCTTGGGCGGCAGATGATCCAGAGAACGAGGAAAACGTGACGGTGGACCCCGTGGTGCTCAGAGCCGTCACGCTGGTATCGACGGTGCGGGATGTGCTGGAAATCGTCAGCGTGGCTGCCCCGGTCCCCGTGTAGGTCCATAAGCCCGGAACAGTTGAGCTTGGGACGATAGCCGTGGTATTGCTGGATGTCAGCGTCACTGTTTCAGTCGATGGCCTGCCGGTCTCGACTGCATAGCCCCAAGTAAAATCTGTAACTCGGGTGGATGTTGCGACGTTGTTGATTCGGTCACGATATACCACCAGCCCCCCGGTCGTGCCTGTGTTGCGCCAGACCGTGATCGGGGTGGCATCCACGGAGAACCAGAAGGGGCGGTAATAGCCGCCATAGAGGAAGCCGGTCCTTTCTCCAGCAATGGTGCCTCCGTTGACCTGGGCTTCCATTCCTGTGAGACTCAACAGGAGACATAGGGCGAGGAGAATAGCCACGATCTGGCCGCGCCGGGCGGCGGCATCCTCGGCGTAACGATGCGAGAACGCGTCCACCACGCAACCGTTGGGGAGCCGCGTGGTTGAGCAGGCCGCGAGGCCAGCGACGGCCAGTATGGAGAGCAGCAGTCTCATTCCTGGGGCGTGATCGTCACCGTGCCGTCTTGATTTGTCGTGTAGGCCGGCACCCCAGCAAGGATCGCTGCCACCTCAGCCAGGCCCGCCGTGTCGCCAGCCAGCGTCATCGTCCCGGTAATCCAAGCAACCATGGACTCATACATCGACACCGCCAGGACAGCGTTGGTCCCGAGATTGTCCATCACGAGCTGATGGTTGTCGGTCCCGAATGTCCGCCCCACCCCATCCCGCAGGATGCCAATATTCGTATTTCGCGCGCCTTGCAGGACGAGGACGGTTTCGCGGGCCGCGCGCTGGTAAGCCGACTCCGGCGGCGTCGTGAGCAGCGATTGAGCATTGAGATTGAGGGTGAGCGCCGCGAAGGCGGCGAGGAGGAGTGCGGGTATTTTTTTCATGATTTTTTACTGGTAGAGAGGAATTTTATAAGTCGTGCCGGAAATGGTCACGGCGCTCCAGGCGACAGGAGCGGCGGTGCCCGAGGGGGCGACCGAGGTTCCAGAGCTTTGCAAATATCGCGCATCACCCACCTCGCCGTTGAGTGCAACTTTTTGATCGGCAGCGGCGGCGAAGGATGCGGCGGTGAGGTTGGAAAACTTCGGGTCGTCGTCTTTTACGTCAACTTCATCGCTAGGAGCGTCGCCGAGCGTGAGCGAGCCGGGAATCTCCACCACTCCGGTGGATCGCAACCACATGCGGATATCTGCCGCTGTAAGAGCAGCGGCGCTTGATGTGCTGTTTGCAAATAACGCCATGTCACCACTTGACCAAAATGCACCCGGTGTCGCTTGAACACCGATACCGCCGACGCCGACGAGAGCTCCAGCATTGTCTTTTGCCAAAAATGCCATCGTTGTCCAACTGCTGGCAAGGTTGTTATCGTTTGCAATAACCAGCGACGACAGGTCCTGATAGGGATCTGTAGATGTCCCAGTAGCCAACAACACTGCGGGCTGAGACGTCGTTTGATAAGCGGGACCCGACGAAGCGACATATGTTGTCGGTGCGGCGGCTGCACCGCGTAACAGTCGAGATCTGACAGCGAGCAGATTGCTGGCTGAGGTGCCGGTAGTCACGTTGCCGTTGAGCGAGGCTGATCCCGTAACGACCTGCGACCCGGATACCGCATGATCGCCGTCCACCCACACACTGCTGCCTGTTGTTGGAAAACCGGAGGTGGGGTAGATGGTGTATCCAGTCATATCGGGATTGATCGTGAGCCCGCTGTTCCAACCCACGATCCCAGACCAATTGGAGTCCGTGGCTGTTGCTGCGACAGTTATCAGCCCCACATTTGTGGTCACGGTCTGTCCAAGCTGCACTTCCAGGACATAAGAATGCCCGCCTGAGTTTGTGGCCATCCGCACCGCACTGATCGCGGGCGGTGGACTATGAAATACTGTGCCGTTTATGGTCTTAGTCCCATACCCTCTGCTACCGATCTGTAGCGTCAACGCGTCGTGGGAATTGTTTTGGGCGTCGCTAACAAAAATGGTCACCAGAGGGTTGACCCCAGCGCCAGCGACAAAGGTTCCTACCCTCACCCATTGGCCAGAGGTCCAATTTTGTGACGAGAGCGTTGTTAATCGCGGGCGAATTTCCATGCTCTTGGCACCCGAGAATATCTGCGTAGCCGTCGAGACCGCTCCGGCGGTGCCGGTGCCAGAAAGCTGCATATTTGCTCCCGGAAGGCTGCCAGTAAAAGCGAGCGAGCCTAGGGTAAGAGTGCCAGAGGTCGTGCCCTGTAGTGTGGTTG
>JBGTGQ010000018.1:0-25989 GCA_041746635.1 Terrimicrobiaceae bacterium
GGTATTGCCAGTGCGCTGCTGGCCACCGTGGCCGGTCTGGTTGTGGCCATTCCCGCACTCTTTATCTACAGCTACCTGAATAGCCTGATCAAAAACTCGGTCAGTGAAATGCACATGTTCATCGACGAGTTCATCTCCAAAATCGCCGAGTTCTATCCCGAGAATGGCGGCAACACCCGCCGCGCGGATCGCGACTTCCGCAAGGTTGACGCCGAAGCCGCCCTGGCCGGTCCACCACAATGAATTCAGGAGACGGACAATCCTACGACGACATCAACGTCACCCCGATGGTGGATCTCTACCTCGTGCTGCTGCTGATTTTCATCATCATGACCACAGCTGGCGTGCAAAGCGTGAAGGTCGATCTGCCCAAGGCCAGCAAGTCGGCCAAGGATGAAGGTGGCCCCAAGACCAAGGCCATTACGATCAACAACGAGGGCAAGATCTTCCTCGATACCGTGCCCGTTTCCCTGGCCGAACTCGAACAACGCCTCAATACCCATAAAGCCAAGAACCCGGAATTTCCCGTCGTGGTCAAGGGAGACCGTCAGACCCAATATCAGGGCATCATGGATGTGCTCGACGTGATCGGGCGCGTCGGCGTGACCAAGGTCGGTCTCGCCACCCAGGGGCCGAAAAAATAACATGATCACGGAGCCCGGAAAACCCGCGCAGCAAAAAGAAGACGAACCGGACGATGAACCCGGTTTCTTCCAGCGTTACCGCGTGCTCATTATCGTCGGGGTCGTGCTCCTCCTCGGGGCGGGCCTCTTTCTCGTTTCCGGCAAAAAGTCGCAACCCAAGCGGAAAAGCTCGGTCAGCATGGTGAACATCATGCCGCCGTTGCCTCCTCCCCCGCCGCCTCCCACACCCCCGCCGACTCCTCCTCCCCAGGAGCAGCCGACCCCGGACATGAAGCAACCCGAATTTCAGGCGGAGGAAAAACCCGACATCACCCAGAAGGAAGAACCCAAGGCCGAGACTCCCGACGAGGCCCCGCTCGGATCGAATATCCAGGGTGAAGGCTCCGACGGCTTCGGCTTGCGCGGTTCCGGCAATGGCATGATCGGCGGCCGGGGCACCGGCCAGGGCGCGGGAGGAACCAAGTGGGGCTGGTACGCGGGGCAGGTTCAAAGCCGGGTGGTCGAGGCTCTCGGCAAACACCGCCGCACCCGCAGTGCCAGCCTCAGCGTAAAAGTCCGCATCTGGGCCGACAGTACCGGCCGCATCACTCGCGCCTCCTTGGACGGAACCTCGGGCGATCCCGCCGTCGATCAGGCCATTCAATTGGAGATTCTCACCGGCCTTCAACTCCAGGAACCGCCCCCCGAGGACATGCCCATGCCCATCGTCATGCGCATCACCGCCAAACGTCCCAATTGATTTTTTCCATGATTCCAGAATCTCATTCATCTCCTTTGCCGCGCCCGGCCCACGCCCGCCTCGTTCGTCCGGCTTTGCTAGCGGTGTTGGCCGCGATTTTTTCCCCGACTTCCCACGTGCTTGCCCAAGCCGCCGAGTATGGCAATTCCGGGCAAACCCCGCGCTTTGCCCAATCCGGGCGCAAAAATCGCATTGTGTTTGACCAGGACCCATCTGCGCCCGTCCCGGCCGCTAGTCCCACTCCCGTCTCCACGCCCTCTCCCAGCTTCAAAGTGGAACCCACGCCGGACGTGCCCACCGCCACCCCGGAGCCGACCGCCACTCCTGTCCCCGCCTCAATTCCCGTTCCGACAACCAACCCGGTCGCTGTCGCCACGCCCGCACCCGAACCGGTGAACCCGGAACCGGCCTCCACACCTGCCCCGACTCCTGCTTTGGCCGCGGCCACACCATTGCCAGAGAAGCCGCCAACTTTACCCCCGCCCGCGCAAGCCAGCGCTTCGACAATCGCCGCGTCCCCGCCCGCCGACCCGGCACCGGTCGCCAGTCCCGCACCCGCCGAGGCCAAGGTCGCGGTGGACAAAGCAACCGCTCTGGCTGACGGCGACGTCCTAGCCGTCGAAGAACCCATGCCCACCCGGGCCGATGAGACGGCCACCATCGACGTGGTGGCGAACGCCGCCAGCGCCGACCTCTCGCCTTCGCTCGGTGGAGGGGACCGCACCATGCCCCCCTCCCCATCGGAAAGCATCACCATTAACCTCATCAACAAACTCGTGCAGCGCGGCATCCTGACCAAGGAAGACGCGTCCGACATGATCAAACAGGCCGAGGCTGAGGCGCAGGTCGCCCGCGAACAGGCCCAGGCTGACATGTTTGCCATCGCCCAAGCCGCCGCTATACAGGCCGCGACCGAACAGATCGCCATCGCCGCCGCGGGAGCCCCCGCCTCGCCGGACGATGTCGGCGTCACCTACATTCCGGAGCCGGTCAAAATGCAAATCAAAGAGGACATCAAGTCCGAGTTGCTGGCTGAAAACAAAGCCGGGAGTTTCCGCATGGGGCCACAGCCTTACGTCCCCGCCTGGGTGGCCAAATTCCGGCCCACGGTGGATTTCCGCTTCCGCTATGAAAACGACTCGTTCCCGCAGGGTAACGACGACACCGGCTCCTTCCCGAATTTCAATTCCATCAACACCGGCGCACCTTTCGATGTCACCGGCAACGAATTTGCCCCGCAATTCAACACCACCCAGGACCGCAATCGCTTCCGCATCCGCCTCCGCCTGGGAGCAGAAATGGATATCAACGATTATGTCACCGCCGGCGTCCGCATCGCCACCGGGGAAAACAATTCACCCGTCACCACCAACCAGACCGTCGGGCTGGCCAATCAGGGTCAGGGCGGCAATTTCAGCAAATACGCCATCTGGCTGGATCGCGCCTTCGTGAAGTTTGATGTCGGGGACGACCCCAACAAAAACCTGGCTCTCACCATCGGCCGTTTCGACAATCCGTTTTTCAGCACCCCGCTCATCTTTGATGACGACCTCGGCTTCGATGGCGCGGCCCTCGAAGCCCGGTACGAAATCTTCAGCGGCGTCACCCCCTTCCTCACCGCCGGCGCGTTTCCCGTGTTCAATACGGATTTCAACTATTCTTCCAATCAGCCGACCAAATTCAAGAGTTACGACAAGTATCTTTTCGGCGGTCAGACCGGTCTCGACGTGAAGTTCGACAAGCTGCTCAACATCAAAGTCGCCGTCGCCTATTATTACTTCTACAACGTCGAAGGTCAGCTCTCCAGCCCCTACACGCCGCTCTCCCAGGACGACGCCAGCGACACCGACAACAGCCGTCCCTCCTTCGCGCAAAAGGGCAACACCTACTTCCCCATTCGCGACATCGTGCCCGATGCCAGCAACGACTTCGGCGCGATCAATCAATGGCAGTATTACGGACTGGCCACCCCGTTCGAGGAACTCGCCATCACCGGACGCATCGACTTTAACGCCTTCGAGCCCGTGCAAATTTCCGTCATCGGCGAATATATCAAAAACCTCGCCTTCGACAAATCGGCCATCAATGCCATCGCCGTCAACAACCGCGGACCGCTCGATGATGACCTTTCCAACACCATCGGCGAATTTGACGGCAGCGGGGATGCCTGGATGTTTGACCTGCGCGTCGGCACCCCCGCCCTGGCCAAGGCCTGGGATTGGCAACTTACCTTCGGTTACCGCTGGATCGGTTCAGATGCCGTGGTGGACGGTTTCAACGATTCCGACTTCGGCCTCGGCGGCACCAACATGAAGGGCTTCACCGTCGGCGGAGCACTCGCTTTTTCGCCCAACGTCTGGGCCGGCATCCGCTGGATGGCCTCCGACAGCATCGCCGGACCCACCTTTAAGGCAAATATCCTTCAATTCGATCTCCACACCAAGTTCTGATGAAACTCCGACTCTCTTTTACCGTCCTTATTTTCACTGTGCTCGCCCTCTCCCGGCTCCCGGCTGCGGAAGCCGAGGAGGATGTGGCCAACAAACTGCGCGAAGCCCTGCGCAACACCATGCTCCAGCTCCGCGATTCCCAAAATCAGGTCGCCATACTCCAGGCCACCCAGGTTGCCGATGCGCACAAGATCAAGGAATTGGAGGGCAAGATCGCCGACCTGACCAAACAGGCCATCGCCGACCGCAACACGTCCGCCAACATGGTGGCCGAGCTCAATACCCGGCTGGAGGAACAACGGGCCGTCCTCATCGGCTTTCAATCCGCCATTGAAAAATGGAAACAATCCTACGGTCAGGTCACCGCCCTGGCACAGAAAAAGGAATCCGAGCGGGCCAAATTCGAAGCCAAGAGCATCAAGCTCGAACGCCAGGTGCAAGATCAGGAAGTGCGCAACATCAAGATGTACCGGGTCGGCCTCGAAATCATCGACCGCTACGAAAAATTCGGCTTGGGCGACGCCATCCTGGCCCGCGAACCCTTCGTCGGCACCACCCGCGTGAAATTCCAAAATCTCATCCAAAACGACCAGGACAAACTCACCGATCAACGCATCACCCAGCCATGAAACCCATCCCTTCCCGCCTCCTCGGCGCAGCCTGCTTAGCCCTGCTCTCTCTCCTCCCCTGCCAGGCGGACCCCATTGCCCGCATCGGCACCGAGGAAATTTCCCCGGAGAAAATCCGAGCCTATCTCGACAACCTGAGCCCGACCGACCGCTCCGCCTTGGAAAAGCAGCCCGCCCTCCTCAACCAAGCCGTGCGCGCCCTCATTCTCCAGCAGGTGCTTTTCAAGGAGGCCCAATCCGCCGGCTGGGAAAAGCAGCCCGAAGTCCTTGAGCGCCTCGACCGGGTCCGCCAGGGCATCGTGGTCGAGAGCTATCTCGAGGCCGTGACCAAGGTGCCCGAGGGCTACCCCACCGAGGCCGAGGTCAAGGCCGCCTTCGAGTCCAAAAAAGACACTCTCATCCTCCCACGCCAATTCCAACTCGCGCAAATCTTTGTCGAACAAACCGGCCCGGACAAAGCCTCGGCCGACAAAGCCAAACAGCGCATCGACGAACTGAGCAAAAAAGTCCGCGCCACCGGCGCTGACTTCGCCGCCGTGGCCCGGGCCGAAAGCGACGAAACCGAAACCGCCGCCCGCGGCGGCGAGATCGGCTGGCTGGCGGAAAGCTCGCTCCAGCCCGAGATTCGCTCCCGTGTCGCCACCCTGGGCAAAAACGCCGTGAGCGAGCCCGTGCGCCTCGACGATGGCTGGTATCTGGTCAAGGTGCTCGACCTGAAGGAATCGCGCCCCGCCACCTTCGAAGAGGTCAAGCCCCAGCTCGTCCAGCTTCTGCGCAACGAACGCGCCCGTTTAAACCGCGAGGCCTATCTCGCGAAACTCCAACAACAAAACCCCATGGCCATCAACGAACTCGCCCTCGCGAAGCTCTTGCAGCCGGCCAATCCGTAGCCCGGCCGATTTACTAATGCAGGACCCGAGACCAACGCCAGGTGTTCGCCCGGCAGCACGACCATCCTCACGGGTGGCCATCCTGCTTCTGGCCGCCTTGTTGTTGGCTCCCGCCAGCCGGGGTGGCGACATCCTGCGTGGCGGGGCCACCGTGGACCGCAGCCGAAAAAACGCCGACGCCCGCAACCGCTCCGGCGCGGAAACAGCCGACATCGCCAAGACCGCCGCCCGCGACCGTCTGGCCCGCACCACCGCAGCCATCAGCGCCGTCCGCCGCATGCAGCAGGGTGCCGCCGCTTCCACCGTGGACGTGCCCGACGGACTCACCCCCGGCGGCTTGCAACGCGCCACCGGAGCAAGTGCCCGCTGGGACGGAGCCCTCGATCCAGTGCAAAACGGCAACACCGTCGGAATCAAGCAGACCAAGTCCCAGGCCATCCTGCATTGGGAAACCTTCAACGTGGGCCGCAACACCACCCTGCAATTCGATCAAAGCGAGGGCAAGGCCGACGCGGGCAAATGGATCGCCTTCAACAAGGTTTTCGACCCCAAGGGAGTGCCCTCACAAATTCTCGGTTCCATCAAGGCCGAGGGACAGGTTTACATCCTGAACCAAAACGGCATCATCTTCGGCGCTGGCAGCCAGGTCAACACCCGCACCCTGGTCGCCTCGTCTCTCCCGATCAACGACAACCTGGTCGAGCGCGGCCTGCTGAACAACCGCGATGCCCAGTTCCTTTTCTCCGCCTTGGAAGTTCCCGGCGGCTCTGACGGTACGCCGGCGTTCACTCCTCCCGCGCCGCTGACACCCAATGGTCGGATCGGTGATGTCGTAGTCGAGGCTGGAGCGCAAATCCAAAGCCCTGTCAGCTCCGATGGCAATGGCGGCCGGGTCATGCTGATCGGGGCCAATGTGCGCAACGAAGGCATTATCTCGACCCCCAGCGGCCAGACAATTATTGCGGCTGGTCTTCAAGTCGGCGTGCAAGCCCATTCACAAAGCGATCCCAGCCTGCGGGGCCTGGATGTCTGGGTCGGCGATGTCGGAACTTATGCGGGCGTTGCGACCAATCGCGGACTGATCGAAGCCATGACCGGAAGCATTCTCATGGCCGGGCGTGAGATCTACCAACTCGGGGTGCTCGACAGCTCCACCTCCGTCAGCCTCAACGGGCGGATTGATCTGCTCGCGAGCTATGGCGCGGTGGGCAATCCGAATTTTGACAGGACGGCAGGAAGCAACATTCCTCCATTTATCTCCCAGTTCACCGGCGCGGTTCGTTTGGGCGATGCCAGCGTCATCCGCATCCTTCCTGACTACCTCAGCACCAAGTCGGTACCCGGCACGAGTCTGCCGGAAAATTCGCAAGTCAATATCGACGGTCTCGTGATCCATTTCGCGCCCAAGTCAACTCTACTGGCACCATCTGGTGATGTCACAATACGGGCCGGAACTTGGATCTACCGGGATCTGGATGGCAACCGCACAACCCTTGACCCGACCGGAAATGACGAAAGCGGACTGGAGCTCAGCATTCAAGGCGGCAAACAACGGCTTCTACTGGCAGGCGGACAGGTTCATTTCGATTTTGATTCCGTGATTGATGTGACTGGCAGCACGGATGTCACGGTTCCGCTCTCGGAATATCTTGCGACCGTCCAGCTTCGCGGCACGGAACTAGCCGACTCGCCTTTGCAGAGAACCGGCAGTCTGCGCGGTGATTCCCTCGTGGTCGATCTGCGCCGCACCGGAAGTTATAATGGTCGCGAATGGGTGGGAACCCCGCTGGGAGACTTGACCGGTCTGGCCGGAATCGTGGAGCGCAACGCAGCCCAACTTACGGCTAAGGGCGGAACGGTGACCATCGAAGCGGGGGACTCAATTCTCGCTCAGACCGATTCGACCATTGATGTTTCCGGGGGATACTTCCGTCATGAAGGGGGGCGCATCGCCACCTCGCGACTGCTACGCGGGCGCCAGGTGATCGACATCGCGGAAGCGACACCCGATGTGTTGTATGATGGTGCTTACGAGGGAAAACATACGCAATCTTCCACAAAATGGGGAATCACCAAGAGTTACAGTCATGCCCTAGCTCCGCTGGGAGGCTATACTGAGAAAGGGTATATTGAAGGCGCGGGCGGTGGAACGATCTCGCTCACCGCGCCCACTCTCATACTGGGCGGAAATCTCGTTGGCCGGACAATTAAAGGTCCACGCCAGCTTGAAACCCCTCCCGAGCAAGGCTCATTGGAACTTACATTCCGAGGGGAGAAGGTGGTGCCCATTTCCGAGACCACGGTCACTATTCTCCAACACTCGCCCTTTCCTCCCGACGTTCACTTTGTCAATGGCAGGACCACTATCGACGTGCCAGCTTTCCGGCTGGCTGGCGGGAAGCCGAAGTCAATCCAGGGAAATGCCGCGGGAGAGTTTCTGGTCGGCACTTCGCTTTTTGCCCAAGACGAAGGTGGTTTCGGCAATCTGACCATCGACAACCTGGATGGAGACGTGCTGGTGCCCGCCGGAACATCCGTGAAAATTCCTGCCGGAGGATCTCTCACGGTGCGGGCCGCAAATATCTCAGTCCAAGACGACATTGTTGCCCCCGGAGGATCGATTGACCTTACCGCCTATAATTTTTCCCCGTACTTATATGATGAACTCAAGGCCATAGGAGCTCTCGAAAACCTGCCCGCTCCCGCGCCAGTTGCGGGCCGGGGGCTTATTACGGTTGGAAAAGGCGTTTCGATCAGTGTGGCGGGAATGATGATCGACGAACGGCCCTCCTCAGCACAGGCTTGGGCGGAGGCCCGTTCGCTAAGTGGCGGATCGATCGCACTGGAGGCTTATTCCATTCATCTGGAGGAAGGAAGCGTTCTCGATGCCTCCGGCGGAGTTAGTGTGAATCCTTTCGGCGAATTCGCGTACGGCACAGGGGGGGACATCTCCTTGCTGGCCGGCAAGGATCCTGAATTGGACACCACGATCGGCGGCGAATTGATCATGGCTGGCTCCGTTCAATCCTATTCGGCGACGGAGGGAGGTAGCCTCACCTTTCAGGCGAATCGAATCCAGATCGGCGGCGGCGAAGAGATCGCGGACGGACTGCTTCTCCCACCCGAGTTTTTCCGCAAGGGCGGATTCACAAGTTACTCTCTGACCGGCATTGGCGGTCGGGATGCCGACGGTGCTTTCCTGCCGGCCGTGCGGGTGGCAGCGGGAACGATCATCGAGCCGGTTTCCGAAACCTTGGTGATGTCACCGTTTGGGGCGACCGGAGAATTGTCCGTCCGACCCATGCTTAAGCCTGTCGGTTCTCGTCCCGCAACGAGTATCTCCCTCACTGGTATTGGTGCAGATGACGATTTTGTTCCGCTCGAAGGCGTGGATGTGGTCGAAGCGCTGGGCTTGGTGGTTCTGGAAGAACGATCGAGTATTTTCACCGACCCGGGTGCCAGCGTCAGTATTCAAGGCGACGCGGTGGCGATTCTCGGCACCATTGTCGCTCCGGGCGGAAAAATCGAGATTTCCGGTGGCAGCTCCTTCCGGCTTCCCAGCACCCTCAGCACTGCGGTGGCGCTCGCCCTGCCGACTGTGTTCCTTAGTGGGAACGCCAGGCTCTCGACGGCGGGCACGACGGTCTATGTGCCGGACCCCTTCGGGCGACGTTCGGGAATTGTGCACCCGGGCGGCAGTATTTCCATCTCGGGCAACATCATCGCCGAGGCGGGAGCTGTTCTGGATGTATCCGGAGCATCCGCCGTGCTGGACTTTCACCCGACCCGTTTGGGCTCCACCGGTTTTCCGCTCGTTCCATCCACCGCCGGTCTCAACTCCCAGCCGTGGGGAAGGCGTAGCGTCCCTGTGCAGGTGGATAGCGATGCCGGTCTGATCGAACTCCAGGGTTCCCAGATGCTCTACTCCGACGCCACCTTGATCGCCCGGGCCGGGGGACCCACCGCTCTGGGCGGCAAACTGTCCGTGAGTTCCGAGCGGTTCTATTCCGCCGGAGAAGTGCGCACCAGCGCGGACATCAATCTGATCGTCGAGCAATCCGGACAAGCCCGTCAATTTGGTGACGTCACTGCACTGGGCAGCATGATCGATATCCTGACCGGAAGGACCGATCTTACAACCCTGGCCACGACTAATCCGGGAATGGGTTATTTCGCCGTTGAGCAATTCGCAAACGGCGGTTTTGATTCCCTGGATCTCGGCTTTAACTTCAACCCCAATCCGAATTTACCCATCGGCGGGAATATCGAGTTCCGGAAACCAGTGTCAATCAATGCGCGGGGTTTTGTGCGCCTTGCGGGCGGCGGGGTGATTCGCGCGTTGTCTCCGGTGAACATCTCGGCAAGGTATGTCGCCATCGGCCGGGAGTTCCTCGATCCGCTTAATCCCGACGACAACTCTGTCCTCTTCCGGCAATTCGACGGAACGGTCACCCAGGATTTCTCGCCCACGCCTGAATATGGCACGGGCCAGTTGTCGGTAAACGCCGATCTCATCGACATCGGCACGTTGCTCCTTCAAGATATCGGAAGCGCTGTTTTTGCCGCCGACGGCGGAGATATCCGCGGCAATGGAACCTTGAGCCTCGCGGGCGATCTGGTTCTGCGCGCCGCCCAGATTTATCCCACCACGCTGGCCACCTTCAACGTTTTCGCCTACGACCATTCGAAGGGTCCTGGCTCGGTCACGATTCTGGCATCAGGGGAACGACCGCCACCGTTGTCAGCGGGCGGCAACATGAATATTTTCGCCTCCACCATTAACCAACGAGGAGTGCTGCGCGCGCCCTTTGGATCTATTACCTTGGGCTGGGACGGGACGGACTTCGATCCTTCCACGGCTGGCTTCGATCAGCCCGTGGATCCGATTGCGGGGATGGCCATGACCGTGCCGACCACCCGGGAGGTCACTCTTTCGTCCCGCAGCATCACTTCGGTTTCAGGCATTGATCCGGCAACTGGTGAGGCGTTGCTTATCCCCTATGGTGTGAGCTCGGATGGGCTTTCCTGGATCGATCCGCGCGGAGTCAACGTGACGGTGGCGGGACTGCCGCAGAAGCAAATAGCAATCGCGGGCAACTCCGTCGTAACCGAGGCCGGTTCGTCGATTGACCTGCGGGGCGGAGGGGATTTGTTTGCCTATCGCTGGGTTGCCGGCACCGGCGGCAGCGCCGACATTCTTGGCACCGCAACGACAGCATGGCAGTCCGGAGCAGGATACGAGGCGGGGGATCTGGTTTCGCACGAGGGCAAAACGTGGTCCGCGCGTTCGGTGATCGATCCGGCTGACTTTACCATCCCACCGGAACCGGGTACGGGGCGTTTTTGGTCTTTGGTTCCTGAGTCCTACGCGATCGTTCCTGGATTCAATTCGGAATTTGCCCCGATGAACTCCTTCAACGCGGGACCGAATTCGAGTGGACTCGGCGGTGACCCTGGCTTTGTTTCGGACAGCTTGAGGCTGGGACAACAAATTTACTTGGAAGCCAGCCCGGATCTGGCGGCGGGGTCTTACACTCTGTTGCCGCGCCGCTATGCCCTCCTGCCCGGCGCTTTCCTCGTAACTCCGCTATCAAGCGACCCTATTGGCACGGCCACGCGTGCAGAGGGCTCCAGTTATGTTTCCGGTTATACCTTCAACGCACTTCATACGCCTGAAAAGGTGGCCACCACCCGCAGCACCTTTGAAGTTGTGCCGCCGGATGTACTGGCGGGTCGCGTAAGTTATGACATTTATTCCGCCAATACCTTCATGCGCGAGGCGGCCAGCCGCCTCGATGTTCAGGAGGTCCAGCAACTCCCCATGGATTCGGGCTCGCTCTCTTTCCATGGTAATACCGCGCTGAACCTGAACGGCAGTGTGCTGGCCAAGAGCATTTCCGGAGGGCGTGGGGCCAGCGTGGATATCAGCAGTTTCGCCGACATCTTCGTTGTCGGCGGTTCAGGCGAAGCCCCTTCGGGAGCAACTGCTGTGTTAGATGCGGGCCTTCTGAACTCCTGGGGTGCGGAGAGTCTGCTTATTGGCGGACTACGCCGTAATAGTCCCACCGGAACGGTGGTCGATGTGAGAACCAGCAACCTCACTTTGGACAATCCCGGCATGACGTTCTTCGCTCCGGAAATTATCCTGGCCTCACGCGCAAAACTCACCTTGACGCCCCGCTCTTCCGTGGCGTCCTCGGACGCGATGACCATGCGGGCTGATCATCTGGTGGTCGGTGGTGATGGCACCCTCTTGCGCGTGAGCGGCGATATTAGGGCACCGATCTCCCGCAGTTCCCTCACTGGGGCGACCAATCCTCTCATGGTCATCGGAGCGGAAGCCCAGATTTCCGGCCGGAGCGTTCTTCTGGATTCCACCTATGCCACGAAACTGGATCCGTCAGCCATATTGACAGCCCAAGCCCTCACGTTGGGCAGCGGCCAGATCAGCATCGTGCTGGATAATGCCTCCGGGATTCTGACCGGGTCTGTGGTCAATCCCCACCTCGTCCTCTCGGGCAACATTCTCACTCAGGCGCAAGCGGCTCAATATCTGACCCTGCAAAGCTATCGCACCATCGACATTTATGGAACGGGCGCTTTTGGCAGCGATACCTTGGGAAGTCTCAAGCTATTGGCGGGAGGTTTGCGAGGCTATGAACAAGGAGGAGGCACAGCCCTGTTCCAAGTGGGTGAGGTGCTTTTCGACAATCCTGCCAGCGTGAACATCAGCGCGCTCCCGGCCCCTCCCCTCTCAGGAGAATTGAACTTTGAAGCCAATACCGTCCTTCTCGGATCAAATGATTTCCGTGTGGCGGGATATCAAAGCCTTGTATTGGATGCCGCAGGGGGAATTCTGGCGCAAGGAACCGGCTCGTTTGGCACAGCTGGAGACTTGACCATGATCACCCCTTTGATCACAGCGGCGCAAGGGGTGCAGCACGCCATCACGGCAGTAGGAGCACTTAATCTCCTCAGAAATTCCGCCCAGTCCTCAGTGGTGGGAGGACTCGGGGCGGCTTTGACCTTTACCGGGGCGACTCTCACGGCCGCCTCGGACATTTATCTGCCGAGCGGTTCCCTCGCCCTCCGGGCTATCGGGGGCGATCTCACGGTGGGTGGGCGGCTTAGCGTCGAAGGATCGGCGAGAAATTTTTATGATCTGGTGCGCTACGCCGATGCCGGTCAGATCCAGCTCACGGCGGACGCTGGTGATGTCACTTTTCTGGAAGAGAGCGAGGTTTCCGTGGCGGCTGATCCGGGTGGAGGCAACGCCGGAACCATCGTGGTGAAGACACCGCTGGGAGTCTTCAATGCGCTCGGGTCCATTGAGGGACAGGGCGGGACGGGCGGAACGGGCGGTTCCTTTGACCTCCACGCTGGCAGCATCGCTTCCTTCTCCACACTGATGGAACTACTGAACACGAGTGGTTTGACCGAGTCCCGCATCCTGCGTGTGCGCAACGGCGACATCACGGTTTCCGAGAACACCAAGGTAAAAAACTTCGCTCTGGCGACCGACAATGGTTCGATTTTGGTGAACGGCACCATCGATGCCAGCGGCATCACCGGAGGAAAGATCAGCCTGATGGCGCGGAACAACCTGACGGTTGCCGCCGGAGCCATGCTGACAGTCGCAGCCGAGCAGTTTAGCAATTCCGGTAAAGGTGGCGAAATCCACCTCGAAGCCGGAGCCCAAAAGAATGGCAATGTCAACATGGCCGGATTTGTGGATCTACAAGCCGGCAGCAGCATCGATCTTTCGGTGGACGAATATGTCGCAGGGAATTTCACAACGCTTGGTTCCAGCGCTTTTAAAGGGCAATTCAGCGGGGTCCTTCATCTCAGAGCGCCCAGAACAGCGGCCAACAATGACGTGGCCATCAACCCCATCTTGGCTTCGATCACGGGTGCTTCGAGTATTATTGTGGAAGGCTATCAACTGGTTGATCTGACCGCGACGGGCGGGTTAATCACCGGATGGCGGTCTGCTTCGGCCACCCTCCCAACGGTCGGAACGGTTCAGCGCAATGTTTACAATAGTGCTCTCTCCTTCCTATCCGCCGCCAATCACGCCTCGATGGTTACCCGTCTTCTCGGTGCCGATTCCCAAAATCTTCTGCCCTCGCTCGTGATCGCGCCGGGAGCAGAGATCATTAATCGCAATGGCGATTTAAGGCTGGGGCTCTCCAATGCGGAAATCCTCGCCCGGTTAGGTGGCCCATCCAACGTGCAAGTCACCTCCCTCGGCAGTGCTCTTATCAATTCCGCCGACTGGACCCTGGCGGATTTTCGTTTCGGCCCCAAACAGGCTGCCGGGATTCTGACTCTCCGGGCGTCGGGCGATCTGGTATTCAACAACACCCTCAGCGATGGATTTGCCAGCCTAACGCTGGCGAATGCCGTCGCTCGTGAGACCAATGCAAATTCAGCGCTGTGGCTAGGTCAGCTCAGGGATATTAATACCCTTCTTCCGGTCAATACCCAGTCGTGGTCCTATCGCTTGACGGCGGGTTCTGATATGGGCGGAGCGTCTTCTGGCGCAGTCCTGCCCCTTGGTCAATTGGTCGCAGGCAAGGGATCGATTCTGGTGGGAGAAAGTTATGCCGCGGTTCCCAACACGAGCACGGCGGTCAACGGGGCCATCGGGACACTCGGTTTGACGCGAAGCTCGCTGCGCATTTTTAGAATGAATGGAGCAGCGGTGCAGGACCTGGGAACTCGTTACGAAGTGATCCGCACCGGAACAGGAGATATTACCATGAACGCTGGGCGCGATGTTCAGTTGCGGAATCAATTTGCCACCGTTTACACCGGCGGGGTACGCATTCCCAATCCGACAACGATTTATTCCAACAATGATTTTCGTCCGCCGACGTTCTTTTTCCAAAGCACGGGGGCCGATAGCGCCACCAGCGACAATGGCGGCCTTGGTGCCGCACAGCAGTTCTATGGCCCGCTCTTTTTCGATGAATTTGCTCAGCCACGGCGCATACCGCAATGGTCTCTGGGCGGAGGGAATATCGCGATCTTTGCGGGCGCAGACATCGCGCGTTACGCTGGGTTGGACGCTTCCGGCCAGCCCATTCAGGATTCCTCACGCCAGCAGCCCACAAACTGGCTGTACCGGCGGGGCTACGTCGATCCAACCACGGGATTATTTGGATCGGTCTCATACGGCACTTCCATTGATCCCTCCGCCTCCACCGCCTGGTGGGTTGACTACAGCAATTTCTTCCAGGGAGTCGGAGCGCTCGGCGGAGGCGACGTTTTGCTTAACGCGGGAGATGATATAACCAATGTGGACGCGGTCGCCCCTACGAATGCCCGCATGGCCGGGCGGGTGCAGAACCCGGACCTGACGTTTTCCAACATCGCTCCCAATGCCGATCTGCTGCTCGAACTCGGCGGGGGCGATGTGACTCTCCGTGCGGGAAATGACATCGATGGCGGCATCTATTACGTCGAGCGCGGAAATGGCCTCCTCGCTGCGGGCGGTGAAATTAAAACCAATGCCACGCGTTCACCGTCCTTCGGGATACTTCGACCGCCGCTGGAGACACAAGATGAACGCACTTGGCTGCCCACCACTTTGTTTCTCGGAAAAGGAAGATTTGCTGTCAGCGCCCGGAGCAATGTGCTCGTGGGTCCGACCTTGAATGCGTTCCTGATGCCGCAGGGTCTGAACAACAAAACATGGTATCGGACGTTCTTTAACACCTATTCTTCAACCTCCGAAGTCAACGTTTCCTCGCTGGGGGGAAGCATCACCCACCGGCTTGCCGCCACTCTCGACGGTGAAAGCGCGGCCGGACCCATTTTCCTGGCCTGGCTGGAGAGACAAAACAGGTTCGACTCATCCACCCTCGGTCCGGCCACCCCCCAGGGCACCAGCTCGGCCTACTACCAGCCATGGGTGCGGCTGGCGGAGAGGAACCTCAACGCCTTCGCAACAGTCCCTACGATTTCGGCTCCCACGCTCCGGAGCACCGCTTTCGCGGGTGATCTAAATGTCGTGGGAACCCTTAACCTGTTCCCATCTCCGACCGGCGGACTCGAATTGATCTCTGCGGGGCAAATTGCCGGACTGCAACCGACCGGTGTGACCGGTTATCTGGGTGCGACGGCGGTGGCGTGGACGGCCGCCCGCGTCAATGTCTCCGATGCAAATCCTGCGTCTATTAACGGGATCACCACCCCGACCGGCAGGGTTATCGGGAGGAACTTTCTCCGCGAATTCTTCGCTGAAACCGGGTCTTTCAGCGGAGCCAACGCCGGGGCGGACTTCCAGCAGACCTTGCATTCGCCTGATATCCTGCATGGAGCCGATCCCGAACCCCTGCGAATTTATGCCGGTGCCGGTGACATATCCGGGATGACGCTTTTCTCTCCGAAAAAATCCCTTATCCACGCCGAGAGGGACATCACTGATATTGCCTTCTATATTCAGCACACGAACGAAGAGGACATATCCATCGTGTCCGCCGGACGCGACATCTTGCCTTACAATGAAAATTCGCCCCGGCGGTCGCTCGCGGAGGATCTGCAACAGGGCAACTTCATCATCGATTCGCCCGAAACGACTGTTCTCGTCAGCAATGGTCTTTCCGTCACGACATTCGCGCTTCCGGGCGACATTCAGATTGGAGGCGGCGGGACGCTCGAAGTGCTGGCAGGTCGTAACATTGATTTGGGAACCGGGGCGAACCTCAATGATGGACGTGGGGTCGGCATTACCAGCATTGGAAAAGCCAGAAATCCCTATCTGCCTTTTGGGGGAGCCGATCTTGTGGTCTTGGCTGGAATTGGCGGCATTGGAGGGGGGCCTGCGATCGGGCTGGCCGGAAGCACGCTTGATTTTGACAGCCTGCTGGAGGAATCGACCGATTTGTCGGGGGCGGGACAAACGGCGGAGCATCTGGCTCTGGAAGCGATGACGCGCTTCTTTGGGATCCTGCGGCAGTCCGCGGAGGAGGCGTCAGAAACCGGCGACTATGCCACCGGATTCGCGGCGGCCACCGCGCTCTTTGGCAGCGTCTCCTTACCAGGCGAAATTTTCACGCGGGCTCGCGATATTCGCACGGCCAGCGGAGGGTCGATCACGATGGCGGCTCCCGGCGGAGGGCTGACCATGGCGTCGGATATTTTTGGCAATCCCCTGACCCCTCCCGGCATCGTGACCGAGTATGGCGGCGCGGTCTCCATCTTCACCGAGGGAGATGTGGACATTGGCCAAGCTCGTATTTTCACCCTGCGGGGCGGCGACATGACAATTTGGTCCTCGGCAGGGGACATCGCGGCCGGAACTTCGCCAAAGACGGTGGTGACCGCGCCGCCCACCCGCGTGTTGATTGATTCGACCAGCGCTGATATTCAAACCGACTTGGGAGGTTTGGCAACCGGAGGCGGCATAGGTGTACTGGCTTCCGTGGAGGGAGTGGAAGAGGGTGACGTGTTTTTGATCGCCCCGGGGGGCACAGTCGACGCCGGGGATGCGGGCATTCGCGCCACCGGAGATATTACCATTGCCGCGGTGAGCGTGATCAATGCCGACAACATCAGCGCCGGAGGCTCGACGGTGGGAGTCCCCGTCACGCCGACCGTGGCGGTTCCCAATATCGCCGGACTAAGCTCCGCGTCGAGTTCCACCGGCGCGGCCAACAGCGCGGCCACCCAGATGGCCGATCAAGCGCGCCCGCAGCCGACCCCCGAGGAGACGCCGTCGATTATCGCGGTGGAGGTTCTGGGTTATGGGGGTGCGGAGGAGGGGTGAGGAGGCAGGTCAAACTTGAAGGGACGCGGCGACTGGCGTCCGTCAATAGAGCAGACGACGCAGCGTTCGTCCCTCCCGTGCATTATCATATCCTTGCCCATTTGATCTGGTCTGTTAAACTGGTTTAATGAAAAAACTCCGTCCCACCGTCTGCACCGTCGGTGCGTTCGAAGCAAAAACGCACCTTTCGCGTCTCTTACGCGAAGTCCAGGCCGGCCAGCATTTCGTAATCACCCAGCGAGGAAAACCTGTCGCCGAGATTCGCCCTCCCTCCCAATCGGCCCAGCGGGGAAAACGCGGTGACCTGAGGGGCAAGATTCGAATGGCGGATGATTTCTGCGCCGCTCTTCCGGAATTGGAAAAGCACCTCAGTTGATGGCCCGGTATCTTCTCGACACGCATACAGTGTTGTGGTGGCGGAGCGATGACCGGCGGCTTCCCCATCGGTTGGATGCCCTGCTCGAGAACACCAGCCGCGACCACGAAATCCTGGTCAGCATCGTCAGCATTTGGGAAATCGCCATCAAACGCCAGCTCGGCAAGCTCGACCTGGAAGGAAGCCTGGAGAATTTTGCCCGCACCCTGACGGAGAATCACGGATTTCAACTTCTGCCGGTCGAAGTTCCGCACCTCTCCCGGCTGGAAAAACTGCCGGGCCATCATCAGGATCCCTTTGACCGCCTTCTGATCGCCCAAGCCATTGAAGGAGGTTTCACTACCATCACCAACGATCCGGTGTGGAAGCTCTATCCTGTAAAAATTCGCTGGTAGCCCAGCTGGCCCATGACGAAGAGCACCAAAACGGTTCGACCGAGCGAGAGACACCTTTCCGGCCGCAAGATTCTCGCCGTTTGTCTCGCCCTGCTGGGCCTCTTCCTCATCGCCGACACCATCATCCGGCATATAGGCATTGTCGCCGTCACGGCCGTGCAGACCAGCGAGACTCCGGCGCGAACCTTGAGAATTTCGCCGGGGGCCTGGGAGCGCCACGAAATCCTCCCCCCCGCCTCCATGGACGCACGCTGGTGGGTGATCAACACCGAGCAACTTCTCAAAGGCGGGGCGCTGAGAGTGCGTCAGACGGATCTCGATAATGCTCCCTACGGTCGCGAAGTGCATTGGAGCTCGGGCTTGGTCTGGCTGCTGGCTGTTTTATCGATTGTGATTTCCTCAATAACCGGAAAACCCGCCGCCGACTGTGTGGTGCAGGCGACATTTTGGGCGGGCCCCCTTCTGCTGATCGGTGCTTCCGTTCTTTTGGGTTTTATGGTCGCCCGGCGTTTTGGCATCAGGCTGGCCGGGATTTTCGCCCTCGTCTTCGGAACCTCCCCGTTAATTTATCAAGGCTTTCGCGCAGGGGAAGCCGACCATCATGGCATCGTCCTGGCGTTTGCGGCATCGAGCGTGCTGGCATTGGTGGCGGCAGGCGGCGGTTTGGTTCGCCGCGGCGACAAAAGAACTCCGGCTCATTTACCCCTGACGAGCGCGGGAAAGGCCCGGAAGTGGTTCGTTCTCTCGGGAATTTTTGGGGGAGCCGCCCTATGGATCAGCGCGGCGTCGTTCATTCCCGTGCTGGTCGGTTGTGGCATCGGCTCATTGGCCATCCTGCTTTTGCGCGACCGGGAGGTTTCGGTGGCAGCGCCGGATCTTTGGCGGATCTGGGGTGCGGCAGGCTGCGCCGCCAGCATTTTCTTTTATCTGGTCGAGTATTTCCCCGGCCATATGGGATGGCGGCTGGAGGTCAATCATCCCTTATACGCGCTGGCTTGGCTTGGTGCCGGGGATTTGCTCGCCCGATTTCTGGCAAAACTGAGCGGAGGAAAGTTTTTGCCCAGAGGGATTCCGAGTGGGCTTTGGGCCGCCGGATCCCTGACCGCCCTGGCTTTGCCAGTCACGCTGATTGCCCTGTGGCCGCACCTCTTCTTTTGGGTGTCCGATCAATTTCTTCTACAACTTCACAAAGAATTCATTCAGGAATTTCAAAGTCTGCCCCGCTTGTTGGACAGCGCTGCGGCGTTGGTTCCCGTCTCGCTTTTCGAATTTTTCGCCTGGCCGGTTTTCGTGTTGGCCGGAACGCTCATTCTTCGGTTCGCGGGCAATTTGTCCAGATCCTGGCAGGCCTTGCTCGGACTGGCTCTCGCGCCTGCGTTGGTGATGCAATCTCTGGCCTTCGTCCAGATCCGCTGGTGCATTCTTGCGATGGGATTGTGGCTCATCTGCGGAGTGATCTTGCTGGCCGCCCACGATGCGCGGGAGGGCCGCCCGTCCCGACTGTTTCAGGCTGCATTTGCTGCCGTGGTTTTGCTCAATATCCTCCTCCTGCCGGTAAGTTCGTTTCTCGCCCTTAGCCAAGCCGGTTCGATAAAAAATAATATGCCGAAAGCGGTGATCCCGACGGTTTTGGCCAGGGATGTTTCCCACCGGCTCATCCAGTCGAGCCCCGACCAGTTGCCGGTTGTTCTCTCAGGGCCGACAACCTCCACGGAGCTCGCCTACTACGGAGGCATTGCAACCCTAGGAACCCTCTATTGGGAAAACCTCAGGGGTCTCGAGCGGGCCGCCCATATCTTTGCGGCACCCGGAGAAGAACGGGCCCGGGAGTTAATCGAAAAGGCGGGCGTAACTCACATCGTCGTCTCAACTTGGGACAATTTCGGAGTCGCCTATGTCAAGCTGCTGCGCATGTCCGGCGTGACCGCACCTCCCCTCGGTGAATCCTTCGTTGAAAAAATGTTGAAGGAAAACAGCCCGCCTGACTGGCTTCGTCCCTTGTATTATCCCATCCCGCCCGGATTCGACATCCGGGATGAAGAGCTCCGGATTTATCTCTTTGCCCCGTACCAGACTCCCGCCGAGGCACTTTTCCATCGGGGGGTTTATTTGATGGACGCCTCCGACTTTGCCGGAGCCGAAAAGTTGCTGGCAAAGGCCTGTGTTCTCGATCCTCTGGATTCGAAGAAACAACGGCTTTTGGAGCTTTCCCGCGATGAACTCTCCCGTCAAAATTAAACGCTCTTGCCTGAAAACAAACCTAATCAATGACAACGAAAATGCGATGCATCATGAACCGGGCGCTTTTCCTCACGATCACAATGGCTCTCTGCCTGCCATCGGCCGTGGCCGCCCAATCCTCTCCTGCAGCCCCCCCCCCGGAGGTGGCTCCTTCTGTCCCGGGGGAAAAGGAATCGAAAAATCCCAACGCGCTCTATGCGCTTGGTCAGAAATATTTGCGAGGCGAAGGTGTTTCGCAGGACTATGAAAAGGCCTTTCCCTTGCTGCAAGAAGCTGCGGATTTAAACCACGCCGACGCCATGGCCGCGCTGGGCTACCTTTACTCGGTTGGACTGGGGGTTCCGAAGGATGATGCCAAAGCTCGCTCGTTCTTTGCCCGGGGTTCGGAAAACGGCTCCCTGGCAGCGCGGGTGAATCTCGGGATTTTCTTAGTCAAAGGCCGGGGTGGAAATAAGGACGTGGAGGGCGGCATAGCTCTGCTGAAAGAAGCCGCCGAAAAGGGAGACACCCAGGCGGCATCGCGTCTGGGGGAGATTTTCTACTTCGGGGAACACGCGGATGGCCGGTCGGATTACCAAAAGGCGCATGATGTACTGATCGGCGAAGCGGAAGCCGGCAACGCAGTGGCGCAAAACATGATCGGAGTTATCCTGAAGAACGGATATCTGGGCCCGAAAGACAAGGATTCCGCCCGGGTCTGGTTTGAGCGGGCCGCGCTACAGGGCAATGCCAAGGCCTGCGCGAATCTGGCCGACATATGGGACCATCAATCCCCCGACCGTTCCGCCCGGATCGAGGCGATTCGGTGGTTGGTCGTTTCCAGGAATCTCAAGGAAATTACCGGGACTTATAAACTTGAGGATATTCAAGCCACCCTTGCCCCGGACGAATTCAAAGTCGCGGAGAGACTGGCGGATGTCACAATGGCTAACCTCTCGAAGAAAGAATAACCCCCATCCGGCGGGCGGAGCGGTTTAAAATAAAAAGTAGACGCCGTCGTAAGACGGTGGACCACGCTCTCACGAGCGCGGCTACGGTTTTTCGGAAACTGAGGAACACTCAAGTCCGTTTGGATGCAAGCCGCCTATTATTGCTTCTCAGCCAGGGCCTCCTGGGCGGAAGCCGACGTCCAGGCATTGTAGGCTTCCACGCCAAACATGCCGCGATACCTTTCATTGGCCTCCCTTGCCGCAGCGTCCCATGCGTCTTGCGGCGGCGAGATGGTCCCTTGCGATTGCCCTTCTTGCTGCCCCTGCCCCTGATCGGCGGAGGCGGCGTTTTCCGCCGGAAAATCGTCCAGAAAGTCATTGGCGATCGCATCCACCGCGCTGGCCTGCTGGGGAGTGAGATTTGGAGTCTGATCTAAAAGGGCGGCAGGAAGGCGCGCTCCGAGCGGAACAACAATATCCTCTTCGACCTGCGAAACGGAAAGAGCGGTTGAAGAAGCCACGGGGGTGGCCGAAGAGGCACTTGGTAACACCGCAGACGGGACCACCGACCCGCCGTTGGATGAGAGAGAATGGACCGAAGATGCCTGGTTTGCCTTCTTCGGAGCCGAACTTGGGTTGCTCCGGCGCAGAGGATTCACCGTAACGATGTTTCCGGGCGGAGAAGGCGGTTGCCAGCTATCGAATTCAGGCGTTTGCTTGATATCTTGGGCCGTCGGAGATTGTTCCCCCGAAGCCGGAAGTGGGTGAGACGCGGCGTTCCTGCTAAAAGCGCGGTCAGGACGGGACGGTTGGTCGCGGGCTGCGATCTCCGAGCGCGTTGCTGGACGTTGCGACTGGCCGGCATTGTAGGCCACGAAGGTGCAAAGCAAGAAGAGTGCGGCCATCGCCGCGGCAAAAATAATTTTGGAAGCGTTCATGATCGGTTAGAGGTTGGTACAGAAAAAAACTGGCACCAAGTTCCCTTGGTGCCAGTTTCGATTTCGTTAGCGAAGGATTCGCTTTGTTGGATTCTTCAGGTTACGGGGCTCCGGGCAGGATCACACCACCGTCAACCGTGCGGTTGACCAGCATTTCCCCGGTGGGCATACCGGCCGTTCCGATAAGTGTGGCATTATCGAGCCGCGTTTCGAGCTCACTGAAGACAGCGGCTGCTCCGGTCCGGCTGGACACGTAGTAGAGCTGTTGGAAGTTCCAGGCGGTGTAACGTCCATTGGCCACCAGAGCGCGG
Source organism: Terrimicrobiaceae bacterium (assembly GCA_041746635.1). GTDB lineage: Bacteria > Verrucomicrobiota > Verrucomicrobiia > Chthoniobacterales > Terrimicrobiaceae > CAMASH01. The sequence continues at coordinate 22,316 of JBGTGQ010000018.1, forward strand.
TCAGCGGCTGAGATGTTTGAAGGCGGGCTATCTCCGGCAAGACCGGGGAGGATGACGCCGTCGTAGCCGAGAACCTGCGCTGTGGCCGCACTGGCCAGGCCGGTGCCTCGTGCACTGCGGGCATCGTTGTAGGTCACCCAAGAGATCATATAGAGCTTGGCTGCAGCAGTAACCTGTAAGTCTTCGTCGGAAGTATAAGTGCTACTCTCATCGAGATCAACGAATTCCCAGACCGCCGTGCTCGATGTCGTCTTGGACAGATCGTCCCGAACGTCGCCGCTTGAAACGTGCCCGCCATTGCCGTCAATGTCGGATCCCCAAACCGTCGAGGCGTATTGAGGCGTCGCCACGTTCTGGAAGTTGAAGCCTCCGCCCGCAGCACATTTGAGGATGATCGGGATGTTCGTGGGCGAACTGCGATCATGCGCAACGTATTGAACGATGGGCGTCGCGGCTCCCACTCCGGTCTCATAGAGGTAGCTGGTGCGGGTTCCTGATCCGTCGTTACGACCGGTCAGATAGACCCGGTTGGTGTGCGCGGAGTTTCCGCTGAAGAACGACAGCGGAACCGATCCGAGCTGGGCCATGGAGCGGAACTGCTGGGCGGTGATGTTCGTCAAACCACTGGTGTCGCCTGCGCTGTCGTCTTTCCAGGTCCTGTTGGCAATCATGGAGAAGACCACCACGCCGACCGGGCCGCCCGCGAGGGAGAGTCCGGAAACAGGCGTGGAGGACTGGGCTACATCCGAGAAGCTCATGTCGGACTCCAGTTGCTCATAGAAGGTCGCGTTGGTCGCTGCTCCGGGTCCACCTGGATCGCTGTGAAAGCGGAAGGTGGCAGGAGTGCCACCGCCCGCGGTGAGCGTTCCGGGAATTGTGCTTTGCAGCAAATACAGCGGATTGTTGGTGGAGTTGGGCACGGCAACCGCGCGGATGCCCTCGACCGAGCCATTCCACGACGTGCGAATGATGGTCGTGCCTGCAATGCCTGGGAAGGTACCCCTCCAAGCCTGCATCGAGCCATTTGTAAGGCTGGTGGTCGCACCGGATGACGAGGTGTTGGCATAGGAATAGGCAAAAGGGCCTCCTGCGTTGAATGCGGAATTTATGGCGGTGACCGCGGCCGAACGGAACGCGGTGGCACCGGTGATTTCAATGAGGGTCGTCTGCGCCTGGGCGGCTCCCGCCAAGGCAATACCGGCGAGGCCGGTGAGAAGAAGTGTTTTCAGTTTCATGATATTAGATAAGTTTTTTGTTTACGTTGGGTTTTACAAATTTGGTTGTCTGAGTTGGTTTTACAGCGGTTAAGGGTTCGACTGGCAGGTCACTGGCAGCGCCCTGCGGCGACGCATGACAAAGAGGGAGAAGGCCGCACCAAGTCCGACTAGAACGGTGGTGGATGGCTCGGGAACAGCCGCGATGTATCCCACAGCGCCACCGTTGTTGATGGTAATCGTTCCGAGATATTGACCGTCGTTGGTCTGGTTGAAACCGGTCGGATCCGCGACATCGCTGCGGGTTTGGATACGATAAAGATCCATGGCCAACTCGACGACTCCGGCAGAACCGTAGGTACCGAACGTGCCAGCCCCGAAATTACCTTGAACGCCACCTGCGATATTCGAGTAAGCGGCAGATTGCACGCCCGGAACGGTGAAGGGATTGTTTTCATCAATGAACGACGCACTGGTGGCTTGAGTAAACGGATTGGTCGTGCCCACGGTCTCGAATTGGTTCTTCACCTGATTCATACCGGAAGTGATGCCCGTTCCCGTATTAGCACCAACGGATGGAGCCGCGGAGTTGGCCAAGCCGACCGTGCCCACGCCAGAGCGCACCTTGGTGAAGTAGATCGTCTGATGAGGATCTCCATCCAGCGTCGTGGTTACGGAGGCACTGGTACCGCGGAATCCCACTGCACCCATCCAGAGCGTGGTCTGGTCAAACCAGCTTGCCCCGAAGGCAGCTCCCAATTGCGTGCCGATATTGATGCTGGTAAACGTCCCTGCATCACGGAAGACGGTGGACACATTTCCCAGAGCAGCAATGACCGTGCTGGTCGATCCCTGAGTGCCGCCCGGATTTTGGAACGTGAGAACCAAATCCGATGGAGCATGGTTTGCGTTTTGCGCATTGGCCGAACCGAGGGCGAACAGGCCGGAACCTGCGACCGCGGCGAGCAGAAGCGCCTTTGTTTTGATGAGTTTCATGTTTTTTGAGATGAGGTGTTTTGGATTTTTATTGGCGTTAGTTTTACAACAGGTAAGGCGGCAACGAAGGAAACTCCAAACAGGCCGGTCGTCGACGGTTTCCACCTCGACGCGGTTTTAGCTGATGACTCGCCGGGGGGAAGAAATACAGTGTGACAATTCCGTAACCAAAGAGACCCCACCCGCGAACCCGCTTGTTTGCTTGCGCTGGAGGCGATGACCGTTAAATATAGGAGACCGTCACCACGCATGGCCCGCAAAAAATTCCAGCCGAAACCCTTCCGGACGCAATCCGAAGAACCTGTCTCGCCCGCAGCGTCAGATGCGCCGGGACCCGGTGGTCCTAGCTCGGTCTCCCAAGGGGAAACGACTTCTGCAGAAGCGGAAGAGCCCGCCGTGTCGCCTGGGGACGTCGCGGCAGGATCGCCCTCCTCCGCTGCCCACAAGGGCGAGGAAGCCGGCAGGGCGGAAGAAGGATCTGCGGAACCGCGGCGAAAGGGCAGATCGCGCAAAGAGCGACAGCCAGCCGGCTGTTTGCCCGTGAGCTTTTTTCTTCTCTTCTTTGCCGTGGCCGGGCCCGCCGTGATCGGGTTCTCCTGGCATTATTACCGCTCCGGCTACGAGCGTGGCGTGGCCGCGGGGATGAGCGAGGCCAAGAAGGTGGCATCCCGCGGGGAAATGCCCTGGCCCACCGAAGTGGCCGGGGAACTGGATTCGGCCATGCTCGAACTGCGGGAGGGCCAGGCCGACGCCGCCCTGGCCCGGCTGCAGAAGCTGGAAAGCGAAACCCCCGCCATTTCCTCGCTGGCTTATCTGGTCGCCCTCGCCGCCTTGCAAAGCGGCGACATCGACCTGGCGGAACGAAAAGCCAACGATTCCATCAACCGGCAAGAGCGCATCTCCGACGCGCTGGCCTTGCTGGCGGTGCTGGAAAGCCAGAAAGGCAGTGATCCCGAACGTCCCAAAATCGGGGTGCCGCGCCTGCGGGCCGAGCAGCTCCTGCGTCAGGCCTGCCTGGCGGATGCCGCCAATCCCTACCCGCGCTTCGAGCTCGCCACCCTGCTGCGCTATCAAGGCCGCCGGGAGGAAGCCATCGCCCAAATCAAGGGGGCGCAAGCGCGTTTGAATCCCATCGACAGCCATATGATCACGGGCATCACCCTGGCCCTGATGGAACTCGAGCAAACTCCGGCGGAGGAACTGGCGGTGGCGGGTCCTGCCAGCGATGATGTGCGCAAACTTTTTCCCGCCGCCTACGCCGCCATGCGGCGCGGGGATTTTGCCCGGGCGGCGGCGCTCTTGCACAAATGCCGGGAAAATTTGCCTCCTGATGTTTTTGACTACCTTATCTTCGATCCGGCCTTGCGAAAATTCACAGATCAGCCGGAATTGAAGGCGTTTTTCGGGAACTGACCCCGCTCGATTTGTCACGGATTCGTCACGCGCTGGCTCTGGACAGAGTTC
>JBGTGQ010000019.1:0-27066 GCA_041746635.1 Terrimicrobiaceae bacterium
CCATCCTTCGCCACATCGCTCTCAATGTCCTCAAAAACGACACCTCCAAAAAACGCGGCATCAAGGGCAAACAGAAGAATGCTTCTTGGGATCACTCTTACTTGCTCTCACTCCTGGGGTTTTAATGCGTTTGCCCTGGGCTCACATCTGACTCCCAGGCACCCGTGGCGGGGTCCAAAGCCATGATTTTGGATATGCCCCGCTTCGGGGGATTCAAGAGCAATATGCGACTCTTAGCTGAATCGGCCAGCACCCGGCGAATCCCGCGCTCCCAGTCCTTGGTCAAGGGGATGAAGCGGACCCCGGCAGTTGCCACCTCGATAAGGCCCGTCTTTTTCTCCGGCACTTCGTAGGTCGCCGGGATGTATAACCTATCCTGCAAGACGGCTGTGGATGACGTGTCGGACTTCCATGCCGCGAGGGTGTGCCAGATCCAGCGTTTTGAAGCGCCATCGTATTGACAGATGAATCTTCGGCCATCCGCCGTCGTTATATTCGCAATGAAGAACAGGTTTCGTCCTGCGACTAAAGGCGCGGACAGATTTCTATCGTCTCTCTCGGGCAGGCTCGGAGGACCGCCGAGGGATTGAAAGGTTTGGAGGATTGGATTCCAAAGCACGCATCGCCAAGCATCGCCGTGCAGTGTCACAACCAACTCCTCCTTCGAGAGGGTGCTCACGGACTCAATGGTTTCTTCGCTGTCTTTCGGGATTGAGACATGTTGGAATCGGGCGACCTGAGAGTTACCAGTTTCCGAAACCGGGAAGTCCCGATCGAGCCTGGCCATTAGTTCAGGCAATATTGGTGATCGGAAGTTGGCGGAAGCCGCCGCCAGGGCTGCGCGGAGTTCCGCTGCTTGTTCGGCCGATGCCGGGTCGGAGAAAATCATCAGATCTCTCGACTGCGTAGCCGAGGCGAGCAAGGCCAACCCGGCCCGGTGCAAAGTCTCCTGATACCGCTGGCAGCCGTCCGGGCCGACTTGGGCGAGAGTCTCCTTAGCCCAGCCAAACGAAAACCGGCCATTGGCAAGGGCGGGAACAGCCAATTCCAGGGAACGAACGAGAATGTCGTCGCGCTTTTCCCCGGCCAAAGAAAGAGGATTCAGAATCGAGACCCAGCGGACGGCAAGCGTCTGCAGCAGCGGGTTGTCACTCACCATCCACTCATTCATCCGGCCGGCGAAGACGGCGGAGGCGGAAGCCTGCAAGTGCCGGGGAATGAGGGGCTGAAACCGGTCAAATTCCACGCTGATCTGCGTAAGCGCAACGCCATGAGGGGTCCGACCGGGCGCACGGTTGACTTCATTCAGAGTAGTTTCCACCGTATCAAGAAACGCTCCGAAATCTTCCTTCCACCAGCGGCTGCCGAGCAGGCCCAGTCGCGCCATCCCAGCGTCATGGTTGAGGAGGCGTTTTTCGTTTGCACTTTCGGCGAAATGGGCCGCGCAGGCCGAACGCAAACGCCGAATTTCGGCGGAATCTTCGAGGCCCCATTCGTCAGCCGCGACAAAAATCCCAATCACCCCGCTCATTACCTCGCGGATCAACCAATCGTCGTATCCCTTAACCCCGGTTTTTCTCCGCTCCGTCCATCGTGAAATGTCTGCTTCGAGACAGGCCGCGACGACCGGGGCCAGGGCGAGGACGCGGGAGGGATCCTCCAGCACAAAGTCACGAATGCCACTCACATCCCACGATTTCGCCCCCGCTTCCAAAATCGGACGAAAATTAAGATATTGGCGCACGCCGGGGTCGCTCGCGCCGAGGGCGGCCAGAGTTGCCGCCACCTCTCCGACCAAAAAATGGTCGCTTCCCATTGCACTGCCGCCCCGCAGCAAGCGGGCGAGCTTCGCGCGGAAGAAAGCCTGATCGTCAGCGGCGTTCCACCGTCGCTCCGAAGGCGTTATCTGGAACAGACCCAAGACCCCCTGCACCAGCGGTTCGACTAACTCTGCCAGCGTGGAGCCGCTGGCGACGACGGATTTGCGGGAGCCATCCCGAAAGGTTGCGACGACCGAGGCGGCCAGGAGGGCGGGATTGGCGGTGTCTCGCCTCACGCGAATTTCCAACTGGCAGGAACCGCCTAAAAGGCTCTGCGCCGGGCCCGCGGCAAATTTCTCGCCTTCGACCAGCGTCTCCAGACGCCGACGCTCCAGCACGAATACGCCGGGTTCATGGGCGAGACGCAGTGCGAGGATGCGTTCCAGTTCGCGCTCGGGGCTGCCGAAGTGTTTGACGTCTTCGCCTGCGGTGAGTGTCACAAGCCAGGTACTTTCAGGCAACACACTCAGCTTGGGTAGAGCGCGGCCGGTCAGCGCCAGAGCAGCTTCGGGCGCGTTCTCGCGCGGCGTTGTCTCCAAGCCCAGGACCAGGCCGGTGCGCACCGCGATCACTCGCAAGGTAATGTCTTTAGCGGACGCGCCGTCGCCCATCCACAAGACGGCATCGGCATTTAGCAGCTGCCCGAGTTTCACCGCCCCGGCTTCTCCCGTTAATCCAGCTGCGGCAAACGCCTGCTCTTTGAGAAGACGATCCAGGTCCGCCCGCTCGATCAAAGAAATGTTCTCCAATTTGGAAAGACTGGCGGCAACGAGGGCCGTTTCGTTTTCCAGCCCGCGCTCTGCGTACACCGCAACCCGAGCAGGGGAAGTCTCAGCGCGCATTGTTTTAGCGCTCGCACAGAGCACCATCGCGACAACAATTCGGAAAATACGAACGCTCATGGCAACTTTGATTAAGGGGGGCAGAATTGGGCGCGCTTCAAACCTTGGACTTCCAGCGGAAACGGGGACACTGCACCATTTTCGATATTGATTTCGATATTCTGGTGCCATGTCGCTCCTGTATAACGGACCATCGCAAGGAGGAATCCGGGCCGGGGCCGATCGGTTAGCACCTTCAACACTTCTTTGAACGGCCCCGCTAGTACGCGTTCGTTGAAACCGAGCAGCGAACTCATCACAATCTCTCGCTCCTTCCCCTTCTGACGGACACCGACAAAGGATATTCCATCTGCAAGGAAGTCAAAAACTCGGAGATCGCCCAGCGTCCGGGTGACCGCAAATCCCGTGTCATCCAACTCCAGAACCTTGCACTCCTTCTTTATCCGGGCGACCAGATATTTGCTGTCGCCGGACCAAATCATGTTGCGATTGGCGGTTTCGCACGGAGGAGAGGCTCGCAGGACTTTTCGTTCCTTGATATCCAGCACACAGAGTTCTGAGCCGGAGTTGAAGGCGGCATATTTTCCATTCGGGGATACTGTAAGGTTCTGGCCACCCTTGGTCCCTTCGATCCTTTCCATGGTGCGAGTCGCAAGATCCCACAGGTGCAATCCTTCTTCGTGTATGTTGATGAGTGCCTTCGCCTCTCCTGGTACGAGAGCGGCGGCAAAATCAACGTTCGCCAGAAAAGTCGGCACCCATTCGTCGAAGGGCGCCCCTACGACCCCCGCAGCGCAAAAATTATGCGAATGGATGATGATGCGATTGCTCGTTGGATCGAAGCTTTGGACCTGAAGATGCTCAGCCGCTGTAAAGCATTTCAAAGCCCGGCCCTTTTCATCCAAAAAATTGAGTGCCGGAGAAAGAAGGGCACATGCTCGGGCCGGTTCCTCTGCAGGCACGATCTCGCGCCAATAGCCGAAATATAAGCCTTGAGCGGTGCTCAGAAGAATGCCTTGGGGCCAGGAACACGCATAGGGATCGCCATGGTTTGGATTCTCCCATTTGTCATCACGAAGGACCATCAAATCGTCTTTGCTCATCGTCGCGAACTCCTGTTGAAAATCAGCCTCTATGCGGGGGGTGCCCGGCACACGGCGGAAATCGTTTTTGATCATCCATGCTCGGTCGGCACCTTTTCGTTCAACCATAAGCTGATCGCCTTCGTTGAATCTCGGATCCCGGGTTCGTGTCGCAGCGCCACCCATTTGCCATGAAAGAACCTCTTCAGCAGTAGCGGGTCGAAACAACCTGCCGGACGACTCGAAAATCAGGTAGGTGCCACTGCCGCCCGTGGACATATTGACGAGAAGATCGTGCGAGCCTGGCATCTGGTACAAATAGTACCATTTCGTTTGATCAGGAACTTCCGTGAAATACGACGTCCCTGTGCTGAAATCGAGTTGTTGAATGCCCTTTCCTTGGAACGGGAGGATTCGCTCATACGCGCGAACGAGCACATCGCCGACCAAAGCGTCGCTGGAATTCAAAAGCGTAGGTTGATGTGGGTTCTCGACGGTTTTCCACGTCCCCAAGTTTCGATCCTTTACCACCCATAATTCGCTTTCTTTGTGATGAACAGGCAATAGCGCAATGGCCTTTGGGGTGACGATGATGCGAGACTGGCTAAACCTTGTCGCGGGGCTTTCGACTTTCTGCAACCTCTCCTCGATCTCGGTCGGAAGTCTTTCGAAGTTTGCAGCCCCTCTTGCAATGTCGATCGTCATTAACCCGAAGGCCGGCGGCCCAGGTGCGGCGCCCGTAAACATCACAACTTGGTAAAACGTGTTTTCTTCAATGCTATAGCCGCCCAGCCCCTGCACCCTCACCCGGTCGGAGCCACCGGGGAGTGTGATCTCCTCGTCTTTCCAGATCACGCGAAAAGGAAGGCGGTCGTTCTCGGACTTGGTTTTTGCATCAACCACAGCGGGAAACATTTTGAGAATCCTATTGCGATACTCGTGCATCACCGGCTGGTTAAGACGGCGGGATGCGGCATCCATGGCGTCCAAAAGAGTTTTTGCCTCGTCCGCCGTGCGGGGAAGCCCATACCAACCCATGGATGTGTTTCGCTGGGCGGTATTGATAAGCCGGTGAGTCATTGCGATCAACCGGTCGTGGTAGGCCGTCAGGGAGGGGGGGCCAAGAACCTTGATTGCGTCCTCCCGCAGGACGGGCGGGAACTCGCCACGCGCAAATCCATCGTTCATCTGCTCCAAAATGGAGATCAGATTTTCGGTGAATGGCACATTGTGGAATTTTTCCCGGTAAATTTGGCGAAGATACAAGCAGGCATTAAGCCGCAAGGGAGCGGGTCCATTTTGCATCCACTGTAAGAGGTCGTCGCGGAAGGTTTCGGCGAAACGTGCCTTGCGCGCATCATCCCATGCGAAGTTCGCCGCAGCAGTCTCGCTGGGGTAATAGAACGCACGGGACATATCGCGCGTTTCCAGAAAGCTTTTGTAGTGATCCCTTAGACTGAGTTCACTAAGGCCAAGTCGGGGGAGGAGGGCTGCGCGATGAGCCTCGGGATAGCCCGCTTTGCGATAGAGGGCGACCACATCGCGGAGAGCGGCTTGGAGTTCAGGAAAAGGAGCGATTTCCAAAGAACCGCCTTGCTCATGCACTGCTTCCAAGAACAACGGCGCTGTGTCGAGCAGAGTAGCCATCGTCGGTGCCTCCAGAGAATAGTTGTCTTTCCACGCGGTTCGTTCCTTGCCCGTCTTGGCGAGCTGCACCGTCATGCGCTCAGTCTCGCGCTGGAGTGTTTCCAAAATCGCCCGGCCTCCTCTATCCCGAGTGACAGCATCCATCGGTGGCACGTTATATTGATTAAAACGAGCGAGTTTGGGGTCCAAAAACGCTTCCTGAAATGGGGCGTTGGCATAAAACAGCCAAACCCACGATGAGCGATCTCCGAGCATGTACAAGGTGGTGGCCAGACGACTCGCCTCGTTGCTTTTTTCGGCTCGCCATTCTCTTTTCCTGATCTGATTGAGGCGCTTCCGAAATATCTCGATCTCATCCTTGCGACTCCACTGGCCGGATCCCGATGGCACCTTCAAGCGCTTTAGCACCTCGATGGCAGCAGGTTCCTGAAGTTCATCGGGAGTTGACCGCTGAATCGTCCACTGCTCCGCGATGCCTCCATCCGGCTTGCGTAGCGTGAACGCGGCCATCCATTCCTCCTGCTTGTGCGGATTTAAACCGATGGATACTTCCAGAAGCAGTGCTCCGGACCAGAGCGACTCGCCGCCATCCGGCGAGATGAATTGATCGTCCGCCAGCGTCTCAAGGCGTTCCCGTTCCAGCACAAATACCGCAGGCTCAGCGCTGAGGCGAAGGATGAGCCCGGTCAGAAGAGCGCCTTGTTCCCGGGCATAGCGTTGGTCGGGGTTAGCTGAGGAAAGAATGCTCAATGGGATCACCTCCTCCCGGGCCACTCTCAGCTTTGGGGAGCAATGGGCCAGTAGGGCTAGACCCTGTTCCACTAGGGTATCACGCAAAAAACGTTCGCGACCCAACACAACCCCGGTTTCCACTCCCAGCACGGTGACTGTGCCGTTGTCGGGTTTTTCGCCATCGCCCGGCTGCACAATCAACAGCGCGTTTGCGCCAACCATCTCGCCGATAACGATGGACTGCCGCGCGGTAGCCGAAGAAAGCTGGAGCGACTGTTCGGAAAGCACCCTCTGCAACTCGTTTCTTTCGACCATGGCAAATTGAGGGTCTTTCGAGAGCCCGGCCAACAGGAGCGCCTCGGCTTCGGCAAAGCGGCTGTCCACCACCAAACCCAGACGGATGGGATCGGCCAGCCCGGAAGTTATGGAAAAAAAGACGAAAAGTCCAAAAATGGATTTCATTCAAATGCTTCCAAATTCGCCAACGGCTTGTTCCCTCCATTTAGTTTGTAGGTGTTGGCATTCAAATCGTATTCCACCACGGCGTGATCCGCCGATGAGTCGAATTTTACAGTTGCGAGGAGCCGACCGCGCTTTTCGTCGGGGATGATTTGGGAGCCTGATGAACTAAGTCCGGCAATGAGAGTGCGCTCCGTTTCCCCGGTGGCCGCACCGGCCGCAAGTTGATACTTCTTATTGTTGTCTTTTGACATAACAAAATAGTTTGGGGATTTGGCACTCCACGCAAAAGCCAAAACAGAGGGAATCACTTTCTCCACGATGCATTCCGGACCGTCGACCCGTAATATAGCAGAGGACGCACCCCGGCCGCCCACAAAAAGCCGAATTCCATCGTGACTCCACGAGGACTCATGAGGTTGCACGGCAGACGGCAATCGGAACCGAGCGACTTCCCGACATCCCTCGTCCAAGAGGATCAACTCGGTTTTTGTAAACAGAGAAATTCGTTTCTCATCGGGGGAGACGCTTAGCGACCAGCGGCTGGACTTGGGATGACTCCCGAGGAGCGTGGAGTTCCCGCTCGCGAGGTCAACCACCGAGAGAGAGCCCGCGCGGTCCAAACGCCAGACGCGCTTTCCATTGTTTCCCAGAAACATCCGGTCAGATGTGTCTGTTGACACTGTGGTCCAACGTTCCAGGGTTTGAGAGGGAGGGCCCGCCAGCCACAAGCCGACCGGGCTGAAGCAGCTCAGGGCGATGGTGCCATTAGACGATAGCTGGATTTGGCTCGCAGAGGCTCCAGGCATCACTTGTTTCAGCGCCGTAAGGTGCGAGTCTGCTAGCGCGACTCCATAATCTGTGTCAACGAGGAACGAAGGAAGCGAGGCCGGAACGGGCCGGGGAATGGCGCTCCAAGGCGCAAAAAATATCCAAGGGTGCCCGTCTCCCCCATCCGCCCTCAAAGTAATGAGGACACCCTCGAAAGAGAACGAAGCGTTTATCAAGGAATTATTTTCCCCGAGAATCTCAAGGACGTCTTTTTCTTCCTCACCGACCGGACCAAGCACCTTGGAAAAGTTGCAGGTAAAATCAACCATTTCGTCCGTTATCGGGTTGATGCCAGTAACCTGCCATCGGTTATGCTCCCGATTTCGTTTGCAACGGGGGATGGAGTTCGAAGGATTGCGACCGTTGTTTCGTGCGGCCGCGTCGCTGAGACGGAATGGCAGCCACTCCCGCCCCGGGAAATCCCGGCCAAGCTCCAACGTCACCTCCGACCAGCTCTTGGAGACCATGTCGAAAGCCGGTCGCAGCGTTGCGGATTTTGCGGCAATCCTTGTGGGATACAAAAATCTGCCGTCGTGCGACAGTTCAAGGTCTTCGCACCATCGTGTGGTCATTGCGGTGGCCTCGAATTTCTTCCAAGAGAAGAACTCACTTTTCTGAGAAGCAACATCTATCGCAACGATGCCGAATTGTGGTTGAGGAAACTCGGGATTATAGGTGCAAAAGATGCGGTTACCGGATGCGATGATTGCCGGTTTGGCAATTGCTCTCGGGCTCGTTCGCGCAAACCATTGCCACGGTCCGCCCGGGCGAGCAAAATAAGCCCAGCCTTCTTCGTCTTCGGTTCGGAAAGGCCCGACATGGATTGCCTCTTTCGTCAGCCAGATCTGGCGATGTTCCACCGAGCTGTTCTGCAAATTAGCTGGCAGGGATTGCCAGGCACTTTTTCCGTATGGCAATTCCAATGTGAGCAGTTTCCATGGCTCTGCTACCGAGCGAGTGTCCTGGAGAAGAAAGAATGCCCTGCCTTCCTCAAAGGTCGGGAGAGCCTTCACCTGAAGAGAGGGCGAGCCGGGCAGCTTGCTTGAAGGCCAGAGATGGCCAAATGTCACCACCGAAGGGGCGGCAGCGGCACTCAGGGAAAATTTTTGAACAAGCCGTTTTTGGTAATCGGGCTGGACTTCGCTGCCAAGTCGCCGCGACGCATCACGCAGGGCTTTCCAAATCCTCTCGGCTTGCGGGCGATCCAAAGGAAAGCCAAGCGGTTTGATTTGCTCGGAGTGAGTGGCTGTTTCAATCAAAGCTATGGAATGCTCTACCAAACCCAGTTGATGTCTATCGGTGGCGTTCTGTCGGATGAACCAGGAAAGCCACTCATCGAGATCAAGGGCACTTCCGCGTCGCCCCTGCTCCTGTATTTTGGGAAGATCATCAATCAATACTGTCTGGAGGGTATTGCCATCAATTGGCGTCTCGAATCGCTTTTTTAAGATCTCCAAGCTGGCAAGACGAGCTGCCAGGACATCGGATTGTTTCCAAACAAGGAGCTCTGCAGCCATTAGGCGATTAAAGCCGGCTTCCTCCTGGGTTGAATTCTCGGCGCTCCACCAAAGTGGCGACAAATTTACGATCCAGCTCTGAAGGTTGCGGACTTGATAAGTGTTCGAAGAAGAATAGTCGCCCTCTATCACCGCTTTGTTATAAAAAGCGACGAGGTCAGCGGGCGGAAGGCCCCAGTAACGGGCGTCGCTCAGGAAGCCGGCCGGTGGTTTGATGCCGCTTTCGATCATCGCCTGCGCCATTTCGCGCAAAGCAGATTGGAGACTTCGGAATGGGTCCTCGCGAAGCGGCAGCTTCAATTCCGCCGCCGTTTCCAGCAGGCAAATGGACTTCCAGCGAAGACGCGATTCCAGATCCACCTCATGACTAAAATCCCGCTTTTGTCCAGCGAGTTGCTTGACGCGGTCTCGCTCGAGTTCGAGGGAGACGGTCGCCGCGCGTGCCAATCGGCGCAGATCAGCAGCGGGATCGCGGCTGGAGGCGAGATCCTTAATGCCGCGAATATCGGTGTTGTCCGCGTCGAAAAGGGCCCGGTTCGCATAATACTGCCAGACGAGAGGCTGACGGTCACCTAGCGCGAAAAGCGTAGTGGCGATTTCACCGAGAGCCCTGTGCTCGGGGAGCGAATCGGAACCTTTTCTCTCCATGCGCCGGAATCTTTCCGTAAAGATGGCCCTCTCGTCCGGGGCGCCTTCTTGCTTAATATCGACCTTGATCCGGCTGGAGATTTCACGGAGGGCGGGCTCCAGCAATGCCTCGACAGAGTCAGCACTAATGGTCCACACCTGCGGGACGCCACTGGGCGGGCTCAGGCGAAATACCGCGGAAAACTTGGTGTTGTTGAGCGGATCCCGTCCGACCTTCACCTCAATCACAATCTTGCGTTTGTGAATTGCAGGAGCATCCGGCCCTGTAAAGAAGGATTCGTCTAAAATGGGCTCCATCCGCTGCCGTTCCAGAATAAGCAAGCCGGGATTCCGGCCAAGGGTGAGAATGAGTTGAATTTGGAGCCAATCCTGAGCTTGGATATCTGTTTTGGACGCAGCCTCCGTGGGCACGAGACTGAGCCAAGTAAGTTTTTCCGGGTTAGCGCCAAGCCTATCCAAAAGAGACTCCAGAGTGGCAGGGACAACCGAAGGAATATTTTTTGGGTCAAGCAGGTCTGACCAAAGAATTACCCCGGTCTTAACGGAGAGAATTGTTACGATTGCGGCATCGGCACTGCCTGGAGATGCTGGCCGAAGCACAATCAGGCCGGTCGCCCCGGCCAGGTGGCCAAGGTTAATGGATTTCCTGAGGGACAATCCACCCGAGGCGAGAGCCTGCTCACGCGCAAGAGGCTCCCACGCACTTCGCTCGAGCAACGCCACCCGGGGGATTTTGGAAACCAGAGAGGTCAGTTCCGTCTCCGTATTGGAAAACAGAGGGTCGCTGACGATGGCAACGCGGACAGGTTCGCTCCGCAGGGAACCCAACGATCCCATAATGAGAACCAAAAACCAAGCCCGACACGTCGAGCTTCCAGCACCACCTATTTGGAACCCGGTTTTCATTCCGCCATCTTTGCGGCGGTGATGGCAATGCGTTCGGACAAGCGCTGGCCAGCGGTTTGGAGGGCGTTCTTGGCGGCGACCATCTCGGCCAGATCAATGCCCCCGGCTGTCTCACGGTCGTTCCATTCTTGTCCCGGCTTTTTAGAGGTCGTCATTTTGATTTCCACGCGAGCGCGGCAGGCGGTGAGGGAACCTTTGCGCAGACCCATTTCACTGAAAGCCTCGCCGACCACTTCAACCTCACCACCGGATTCCACAACGGTGAAGCCCAACTCGCGCAGAAGGATCTTGATTTCCGTCTCCGCCGCAGGGTCGGGAATGGGACGCGAAAGGTGTTGTTCGGGGATTTTGACGGAAATTGTCGGACGAGGCTTGCCTTTTACCATCGCGCCAACTCGCGCCACCCACTCTTCCCGGGTCTCCACTTTTGCCACGAGGGTTTCGCCTCTCTCAGCCACCGTAGAGGCGATTTTTTCCGCAAGTTGCAGAGACGTGGTCTCGGTATCCTTATCCGTTCCGGTGGCCGTCTCGCCGTAAACCCGCCCGGTTTCCGTGCCAATGACTTTTACCACATAGGTAACCTTGCCTCCGGAAGACTTGAATATTCTTCCGGTGACAAGCACACGTGCGCCAAGAAGGCCACCGGCTTTCACGGCAGCCTCCTGCGACACCGCCCCCGTGAGGCTGAGCCCCTGCTCGCCCAGGATGTCGTCCAATTGCGCGCGTTCCAGCACAATGAGGTTTGGCGATGAAGATAGTCGCGCGCCGATGAGGACGGCGACATCCGCGCCCAAGTTCTTCGGCAGTCCCTCTCCCGTTTCCAAAGGAAAGACGGCCACGGAATAGGTTGGAGGTGCGCCTTGCACCAAAGAGGAGAAAGTGATGAGCAAGGGGATAAGCAGGTGGTGTTTCATGGTGATTCGGTAGTGGGATGGTTCGAAGTGAATGTTTGGAGAGCCAGCAGGATTTCCCAGACGATGTCGGGGCGAGTCTCGGCTTCTTTCAGGCGGCGGGCCGAAATGCTCAGCGTGACATTTGAGCCCTCTTTCTCGACGACTGGCGGCAATTCTTCAGGGCGCGGGCTTTCGCAAAGCATGCGCAAATGCGCCGGAGAAGTCCCACTGGGTTTCCAACCAGTGGGGACGATCAGCCAGGTCGAAGCGGGAAGCTCCGTCACGCCCGCTTCGGCGATTGGTTCAACAGTCACGCCGCGCTTTTCCAGAAAATTGCTCCAACCGGAACTTTCCGTTCCCTCAAGAAAATGGACTTTGCCGGAGGTGATTTCGAACAGCGTCCGCTCGGCCCAACCCTCTGGCAAAACCCAAAACCGCCAGTTCACTTTTTCTTCCTCCGATTCCAATCGTAAGACGCCGCGCACTGGAACTTTCAGCGTCGGGAAAGAAAGAGGGATCGCAAGCGACGCGTCGTCTTGCGAAGGCGCAGCCAGAGTCCCTGCTGCTATCTTCGCAGCGATTCCGCCACTCTCGATCCAGCAAGCAAAATTGACATTTCGATGGTTCCGGCTGCTTAAAAGACGAAGGGTGGCAGTCCCTTCGCGGCTCTCGATCACGGGACCCGAGGGCGCAGCCAGCTCCCATTCGGCATGCGTTTCCTGGGCAAAACTCGCCCAGAACAGAACGATCAGAGCAGCGCTCCTCCGGAGGCGTAGTAACCCGCCACGCGCTCTCAGATAACCCCCAGATTCACAATCGATGGGCCTCGAAACTTGAAACGAAAAACTCATTGTTCACTCGGAAGGAAGGTCGTGTCCCAATTCGCCGACCCCGCAGCCGAGACGACGCCCTCATCACTCAGCTGCCATTCCGACGGCTGCGCGGCGGACGACCCAACACCCAGGAGCAACGTGCCTACGGTCAGCAGGCTCCAAAACCAAACCGCCCCGCTTACCAAGCCTTGCAGGAGAATCGCACAATCATGCATGGCGAATGTGTGTAATCAATGCCGCGCTACGAGCAAGCACGAATTAGGTGACGATATTGTGATCTTGACCGCATTTTCAAGACTTCACGGATTATATCTGCGGGCATCCCCAAAAACAACCAGGGCAACAGTCTCTCATGCACCTCGAATAGGAATGGAATAACTGTAAATTTCCGCCCAGAACCCACGCGGGATCGTCCAAACGCTTCACTTGTCTTGCCAATAACCATTCACTTTGTAGGGTGTCGCCGTTCCGATTGCTGACCGACAGCGAATCCCGACGAATTTCCAAACGGTGCCATGCACCGTGAAAATGCTTTAAACCTCATGCTCCCTAAAAATCCCTTTTTGCAGTTAACCATTCCGCAGGCCTCGAAGGCACTGGCCCGCGTGCGTCAAATGATCTGGACGAAGACGGCGGACGTTTCCGTGGAGTTTGCAGGGGCAGGCCCGGCCGCGGTGCCATGGGCCGAGGCACAGAACCTGAGTTACCGGGGGATCGCGACCCCCTTCCACTGGGGCAAACTTTTCGACCGCGGATGGTTTCGCCTGACCATTCCCCAAGTGGAGCAACGGGATGGCCTGTTTCTTCATTGGCAAGACCAGGGGGAAGGCACGTTGTATGTCGGGGGCACGCCGTACTATGGATTTGACGTGGCGCATCGGTATTGCCCACTACCCGAAGGCGAAACGTTTCATGTGGAGGGACTCTGTTTGCAGAGCGGTATTGGACACCCCGAGGCGAAGGGCCTTGATCTCGAGGGGAGCCGGCTCTGCTCTTGTTCGACTTGAATACGGACCCCTACGAACAGGTGAATCTGGCCCTCAATACCCGGGTCCGCGAAAAACGGGCGGCGTTGCATCAGGAACTGGCTGACTGGATCAAAAAAACGGACGATCACTTTGCTCTGCCCGCGTCGGTTTAGAGCCGGTCCAAGAATGCAATTTCTCGAGGGCACCGGGCTTTAGGAAGCAAAGATTTTTAGCCGATATAAACAATGCATTCATTCTTTCCATCCGCCAGGTCTTTTCTTCAGGAAAATCGGCGGTTAGTCATTCGGTCACATCCTGGACGCGGGTATCCTCCTGCTGAGCGGAAAGGCTGCCGATGCAGCGCGGCCGGGCCCCAGATCTGGCGTCGAAAAACATTCTGGCGATGGGACAGGCAAATGGTTCAATGGTCTGCAGGCTCGCCTCGATCCCCTCTCGTGACCTCCAGAATCTGCGTGTTTCTCCTTTTACTCTTCTTCGTGCTGCCCGGCGCGATGGGCTGGGACGACAAACCGGCTGCTGCAACGGGCCAACCTTGGCCGGAAGTCACCCTTGCCAATGCCCGGATTACGGCGCGGGTCATGCTGCCCGATCCCGCCACGGGGTTTTATCGGGGAAGGCGTTTCGAGCAGGCCGGGCTGGTGTCAACCGTGACGGGAGGGGGACACACCTACATCGGCGATCCAGGTGCCGGGACGGACTTCGGCTACTCGTTGGGGATCTGCGGTGAGTTCTTGGAGACGATCCCACTGCCCGACGACCAGGATGATCGGCGCACCTTCCTGCGGATCGGGCAGGGCGTTTTTGCACGCAAAAAGGAGGGACCAGACCACCCAAAAAACGATGTTCCGGTCCGCGCCGCGACCTGGGAAACCCGGCACACTTCCGCGCATCGCACGGAATTCCGACAGGAGTTCACCGAGGGGAACGCGGGGTACGTCCTGGAGAAAACAATCAGCCTCGCCGAAGACGCGCCGGAACTTACAGTCTCCTACAAGTTGCGCAATACCGGAACGATCAGGCTCGAAACCCGCCATTATTCCCACAACTGGCTGACCTTGGACGGCAAGACCATTTCGCCCGACCTCGCATTGGTGATCCCCTGGGACTTTGTGCCGAGTGTCGAGACGTTCCTCGGCAAGAACGGACTGCGCATGGGGGCGCGTGGCCTGACTTTCGGGGAGGAGGCCGCACGGCCCACCGCGCCCACCAGTTTTATGCGAACGAGACGGACCTCCGGACGGGAGAAAAATCAATTCCTCCTGCGCGACACCACAACGCGTGCCGCTGTCTGGATCAGCAACGACTGGCCGGATTTTTCCTTCGATGTCTATATTGAAAAACGCGGTTACTGCCCGGAGTCGTTTTGCCCCCTCTCCCTCGCACCCGGGGAGGAAACGGCCTGGTCATCGACCTACCGGTTTCTTCGGGCCGAAGACCCTCTGCCAGAGTGGGCGGCCACGCCGTAACCAAGGAAGGGTCTTCTTTTTTTCGATCGATTTTCAACTTTGCAATCACTTTGCAATCAATAAGGTGTTTTACTTCCAAACTATCTACCCGCAACCCAACCGACTTCATGAGCGAACTAGAAAATCCCGCCGCCCCCCAAGATATTCCCCCTGATCCCGTGGAGTTTTGCCGCGAGTCCTGTGCACTCGTGCAGCAGGAACTCTCCAAGGTGATCGTCGGCCAGACCCAAGTGATCGAGGAGATCCTCCTGGCCATTTTCACAAAAAACCACGCCCTGCTGATGGGTGTGCCCGGCCTGGCGAAAACCCTGCTCATTTCCACTCTGGCCCGGACCCTGCAGCTCTCCTTCAAGCGGGTGCAATTCACGCCCGACCTGATGCCCAGTGACATCACCGGCACGGAGGTGATCTACCAGGATCCGCAGGGCGGCTCCAAGGAATTTCGATTCCTGCCCGGTCCGTTGTTTGCCAACATCGTCCTGGCCGACGAGATCAACCGCACCCCGCCCAAAACCCAGGCGGCCATGTTGGAAGCGATGCAGGAACGACGGGTGACTGTCGGCGGCACCACCCACACGCTGCCCACGCCGTTTTTCGTGCTCGCCACCCAGAACCCGCTGGAACAGGAAGGCACCTACCCGCTGCCAGAGGCGCAGCTGGATCGGTTTCTCTTTATGATTTACGTCGATTACCCCTCGCGGGAGGACGAGTTCGAGATCATGAAACGCGGCACCACCAAGGGAGGCGAAGAGCCACAGCCCGTTCTGGGCGCGGAACATATTCTCTACATCCAGGACCTGGTGAAAAAAGTGCCCGTGGCGGACCATGTCTTTCACTACGCCGAGACCATCGTGCGCTCGACGCGGCCCAAAACGCCCGAGGCGCACGAGGAGGCGAAAAAATATCTCTCCTTCGGTGCCGGCCCCCGCGCCAGCCTCGGCCTGATTATGGCGGCCAAGGGACACGCCCTCATGCACGGCGAGTCCTACGTGGGATGCCATAATGTGGCGGCGGTCGCCAATGCCGTGATGCGCCACCGCATCGCGGTCAACTTCACCGCGCAGAGCGAGGGCATCACCAGCGACAAGGTCGTTCAGGCGATCATCGACTCCACCCCGCAACACGAACCAGCGGCCTAGAACCCGATGATCCCGCTGCTCGATCCGGATACGGTCTCCCGGGCGGACTCGCTGGGGCTGATCGCGCGAATGATCGTCGAGGGATACAAGGTGGGCGACCACCGCTCCCCGAAGCGCGGGTTTGCCATCGAGTTCGCCCAACATCGCGAATACACGACCGGCGATGATCTGCGGCACCTCGACTGGAAAGTGCTGGGGCGAACGGACCGCTATTGCATCAAGCAATACGAGCAGGACACGAACTTCGTCGCGCAGTTGATGCTGGATGGCAGCGAGTCCATGGTCTTCGGGTCGGACAAGGTGCGCAAAATCGATTACGCAAAAGCGCTCACCGCCTGCGTGGCTCACGCCATCCTCGGGCAGCGCGACGCGATTGCCCTGAATATCTTCACCAACCCGGGACCGGTGCACATGGCGCGCACCGACAATCCTGGAAAGATGACGGAGGTGCTCAGCCGGCTGGCCGCGTTCGAGGCGGGGGGCGAGGCGAACTTCGGCACGGCCATCGAGCAGGTGGCGGCCCGCACCTCCTCGCGCGGAATCTTCGTGATCATCAGCGATTTTTTCGGCGACGAGGAATCGCTGCGCCAGGGGATCGAGCGCCTGCGTTTCTCCGGGCACGAGGTGGTGGTCTTCCATGTGTTGGATCCGGCTGAGATCAGCTTTCCGATGAAAGGAACAGTGCGCTTCGAGGGGTTGGAGAACCTCGGTGCCGTCCAGACATCCCCGGCGGAAATCCGCAAGAGTTACCTTGAGGTCTTCGACGCTTTCCGCACGCGGGTGCGGCATTTTTGCGAGCGGGCCAATTGCCACTATGTGCTTGCAGATACCGGCGTGCCCCTGGCGGAGACACTGGGTGCTTATCTTGCATTTCGTAGAAGGGCCGCCGCGCGATGACTTTCCTTGCCCCCATCGTCCTGACCGGCCTGGCCGCTGTCGGGCTACCGATTCTCATCCACCTGCTGAACAAATCGCAGGTCAAGGTGATGAAGTGGGCGGCGATGAAGTTTCTCTTGGAATGTGTACGCAAAAACGAGCGCAAGATGCAGCTGGAGGATCTTTTGCTGCTCATCCTGCGCTGTCTGCTGGTGGCGCTGCTGGTGCTGGCCTTCGCCCTTCCCGCCCTTAAGGGCCTGGGAAAAGCCTTGCTGAACACCGGCCCGGTCACCGCGATGCTGGTGCTGGATCGTTCCGCCAGCATGGAGTATAACAACGGGCAGGAGGCCCGGCTCGACCAGGCCAAGTCGGAGGCGAACCGGTTGCTCGATTCTTCGCCCGGAGGCACGAAAGCCGGCCTCATCCTCGCGGGAGCAATGCCCGACGCCGTTGTACCCTCCCCCTCAGGCGACCTTCCCCTCGTGAAACGACGCATCCAACTGGCGGAAACCGACGCGGGAAAATCGGATCTTTACCCCGCGATGAAACTCGCCGTGGACGCCTTGCAGCAGGGAAACGCTCCGCAGCCGCAGGTGCATATTTTCACCGACGACACCGTCTCAGCCTGGGCGCGGGCGGACGAGATTGCCAAGCTGCGGCTGGAAAACCCCGACATCGAATTTATTCATCACGCCGTCGGCGCAAGGGAGACGGACAACACTTCGATCACCGCGCTGCAGACCGAGGGCGGCAGCCCGGTGACGGGAGAGCCCTTCTCCATCGTGGCGACCTTGAAGAATTGGGGCACGGAGCCCGTTACGGGCATCCGCGTGACGGCCAGCGTGGACCGCGACGCACCGCAGGCCGAGGAGTTGATCGCCACGCTGGGAGCCGGCGAGGAGCGCAAAGTTTTGCTCACTATCAAGAGCGAGACCGCGGGTTTTCACGCCTTGGAAGTGAAGACCCCGGCGGACCGGATCCCGGGCGACAATGCGCGGGCCATGGCTTTCCGCGCCTTGGAACGCCCAAAAGTTCTCATCGTGCGCGACGAACGCACCCAGGCCAGCGGTCCGTCTTCGGAATTTTTTCTCGCGCAGGCCCTGCAACCGCTGTCGCGCGAACAGCGCGCCCGCGCACCCATCACGATCACGGAGAAGACGCCGCGAGAGGCCGGTTCCCTCCCGATTGACGAATTTGATCTCGTCGTTCTCTGCGACCCACGCGACCTCTCCGCGTTATGGAGCGCAGAAATCCTGGCCGCCTATGTGAAGCAGGGCGGGAATCTTCTTGTTTTCCCGGGCGAGAACGCTGCGGCTCGAACGCCCCCGTTCCCCGACGCATGGAACACCCTGCTCCCGGCACTGCCGGGACGTCCCGAAACCCCGCCCAAGGACCAACCGGCCTTTGGCCTGCAAACCACGGGATTTCTGCATCCCGTATTGGCCCCGTGGAACGAGCCTTCCATGGGAAGCCTCGCCTTGGTCCGGACGGCCAGGCGCTTTCCCTTGCGGGCCGCGAAGGCCGCGAAGGACGGCATCCCGCCGCAGACTATCCTGGCTTTCAGCGACGGCCAGCCCGCGCTCATCGAATGGAAGGTGGGGAACGGCCGCGCCACCCTCGCAGCCTTCCCTCTCGAACGCGGATGGACGAATCTTTACCTCCACCCTTCCTTTGTCGCGATTATCCAGCGCTGGTTTGCGGCAATGCTGTCCGGCCACGGCGGCGAACTCAACCTTCCGCCTCGCGCTGGGTTTGGCCATGCCGCGCCCCTGGACGCGGTCGGCAAGGCATTTTTCGTGCGGGCTCCGGGACAGGACGAAGCCCGAAAAGCCGGGCAGATCGAAGGGCGGGAAAATTCCGGCTGGCTGCAATTCCGGGAAACTGCGAAGGCGGGACCCTATTCAATTTCGCTGGAGCCCACCACCCCGCCCATCGCGGCATTTGCCGTGCAGGGCCCCGCTGATGCCGGGGAACTGCGGTATGCCGAGCCGGACGCAATCACGACCGCCCTCAAAGCGGACGCGCCGACGCCAACCGGAAGCGAGGTCGTCCCAATGGCCGGGAGATCCAAAGCCGCTTACTCGATGGAACTTTGGTTCCCGATCATTGTCATCGCAACCCTTCTTCTTTGCCTGGAGACGGCGCTTGCCCACCGCTTCAGCCAGTCCAAATGATACCGCTCGCCACCACTGAATCCGCCCCGGGATTTCCGATTCTTTTCAACGGAGTTCCCCTCGCCTGGGCGGTTCTCGCCACCGCTTGCTGCGCCGCCGCAAGTCTCTGGGCTTACCGACGCTGGGCCCCCACCCTCTCCCCCCGCCAACGCTGGATTCTCTCGATTCTTCGCATCCTGACCCTTGCGGTGCTTTTCGTGTTGTTGACCAAGCCAACCTTGGACATCACGCACATGACGCCGGTGCGCGAAGCCCTTATTGTTCTCCTTGACCAGTCGCTCAGCATGACGATCAGCGACGTCCGGCAAACCCCCGAGGACGTCAAGCGCGCCGGAATTGCCGCGGGCTCCCTCGAACCCGCCAAGGGCCTCGAGCAAGCTCCGCCCGGTGGTAATCGCCCCTCAATCACCCGCGCAAACGTCCTGGAGGCCATCCGCACCAACAAGAAACTCAACCTCTGGCCGCGAATCGCGGAAAAAACGGACCTCATTGTCTATTCTTTCAGCCGGGAAGCCGAGCCGGTGGGCACCTACACGAAGGATGAGTCGGATGGGGCCGACCCGGCGGATGTGGTTCGCCTGAAGGATTTCGCGGGCGAAACAAGCGCGATCGGAGACGCCCTGCGCACCGCCCTTGATGCCAATCGAGGACGTTCACTGGCCGGGGTTTTCCTCCTCACCGATGGTGCCAGCAATGCGGGCCTCCCGCCCTTGGAAGCCGCCTTGGCCGCGCATGCCGACGGATTGCCCATCTATGCTTATGGCATTGGCGTCACCAAACCCCGCGACCTCGCGGTCCGCGCACTCGACGGCCCGCGCATTGGCTTCGTCAACGAGCGGGTGGAATACGCCGCAACCCTTCACGCCGGAAACCTCGCCGGGCAAACGGTCAACCTTGTTCTCTCCGCCGACGGGCGGGAAGTGGACAAAAAAAAGGTGGTGCTCAGCGAGGTCGAGTCGGTCACGGAAACGCTGGGATATGTGCCCATCAAGGGCGGCGACACGGAAATCCGCCTCACGGCCGAGCCCGTTGAGGGTGAATCCAACCCCGACAACAATCTCCTCACCACCACCCTGCGCGTCCTTGCCGACAAAATCCGCATACTCTACATCGAAGGCAGCCCCCGCTGGGATTTCCGCTACCTGCTGGCCACCTTGCTGCTCGACCACAGGCTGGAGGTCAATGCCTTCCTCTTTAACGGCGACCCCTCCCTTGACCTGCTCCCCGACTCCCCGTTTCTCAAGGAATTACCCGCCTCAAAAGATGAACTCTTCGGATATCAGATCATCATCATTGGGGACGTCAATCCGATCCATCTTGGCGAACGCATGGAGTTTCTCGAACAATGGGTCGGCGAGGTCGCGGGCGGGCTGATTTTTCTCGCCGGACCGGAGTTTAACCCGGTGGCCTACGCCGGCACGCCGCTGGAAGCCCTGCTTCCCATCGAACTCCTCT
Organism: Terrimicrobiaceae bacterium; assembly: GCA_041746635.1. Lineage (GTDB taxonomy): Bacteria > Verrucomicrobiota > Verrucomicrobiia > Chthoniobacterales > Terrimicrobiaceae > CAMASH01. The sequence goes on from JBGTGQ010000019.1 coordinate 20,310, forward strand.
CCAATCCGGACCTCGCCAAATACCGTCTCCGCTACCCCAACCTGCGTCCCCTGCGCCTCACCGAGGCCGGAGAAGCCTCGCGGTATTTTCAGGCCGATCCCGACCCGCTGGCCAACCGCCGGTTCTGGACCAGCTTCCCAGGCGTGAGGTGGACTGCGGCCGTCGGACCAGCCAAACCCGGAGCGGAGGTGGTTGCCGTGGATCCGGATCCGACGAAGTCCACCGCAGCCGGACCGGCCCCCGTGATCGCCATGCAGAGCTATGGCGCGGGCCAAACGATTTACTTTGGCACCGATGAGACCTATCGCTGGCGCAGCCGCACCGGGGAACGCCTCTACATCGGCTTTTGGGGTCAGATCATCCAATCGTTGTCCCTCCACCGTCTTTCCGGCGCATCGCAACTCGTGCAACTGCGCACGGACATGCCCCGCTATTTTGTGGGGGAGGAGGTGACGATTTCCGGCCGGATCTACCAGAAAAGCTTTGAACCCCTGACGACCGCCAGCGTCCCGGCCAAACTGGCCAGCGTGGAGGAGGAGCCCGCCAGTGAAAAGAAAGAGCGCGATCTTTCCCTCGCCATGAATCCCGCAAAACCGGGGGAATACTCGGTAACGTTCAAAGTGGACGAGCCTGGAACCTACCAGTTCACCAGCGCCCAGGACCCCAAGGCGGCAGTCAAGTTTGAAGTGGTCGAGCCGCGAGTCGAACTTCTCGATCCCGCCATGAACACCGAACTTTTGCAATCTCTGGCCGCAGCCACCAATGGAAAATTTCTCCGCGAAGAGGATCTGGATGGACTGCCCGGCCTCCTCAGCGAGCGTACGAAAACGGTAGCCAGCCACGAAATGATTCCGCTCTACGAATCCGTCTGGTGGCTCGTCGTCTTGGTGGCCCTCTTGTGCGCGGAATGGACCCTGCGGAGACTATGGCAGTTGAAATGAGAAAAAACCGCCACCGTCCATCGGGAACCACCCGCCCGTCAGCACCGTCCGGCCCGGGGTTCGTTTTGCCGGAACTCCTGGGTCGGCTGCTCGATGGGGTCTCAGCGCGCCTGACGATGCTCCGCATTCTGGAGGGGGCGGTGTGGATTGCCGGAGGCGTCGCAGCCATGCTTCTGGCCCGCTGTCTGCTGGATCGATGGCTCGATTTCCCGCGCCCCCTGCGCATGGCTCTCCTGGTGGCGGATATTGCCTGGATCGGCTGGCTGCTCTGGATCTTCCCCATCCGCGCGCTCGTTCGCCAGGAATCCCGCGACCACTGCGCTTTGCGCGTCGAAAAACGGTGGCCCCAACTCCGCAGTTCCCTCATTTCTGCGGTCCAACTCGCCGAAGCCGGCCCCGCCCGCGCCCACGGTTCTCCCGAAATGCTGCAAAGGCTTTTCGCTGAAGCGAGAGCGCGGGCTCAGGGCCTTGACCCGAAGCAAGCCGTGCCCTCATCGGCTCTCCGCAAACCCGCGATTGGTGCCGCCGTCGCGCTTGGCCTCGTGGGCCTGTTTTGTAGCCTCGCCTGGCCCAGCGCCAAGATCCTGCTCAAACGTTATGCCGGTTTCACGGAACCGCTGCCCAGCCTCACCCGAGTTTTCCCTATCACTGAAGCCATCTCCGTTCCCCTCGGCGGGAGCACCACTCTTGCCGCCCGCGCCGAGGGATACCTGCCACGATCCGGGCGGCTCCTCGTCCGCTATGAAGATGGACAGAGTCGCGAATTTCCCGTCTCCCCGGACCCGGCGGATCCTGCGGTGTTCCCGATCGTATTGCAAAACATCCAGTCCAGCTTCACGTACCAGTTTGCGCTCAACGACGGACACGGCAGCCGCTACTCCGTTACGAGCCTCATGGCCCCGGTCATCCGTGCCCTGACCATCAAGGCTGATTTCCCCGCCTACACCGGCTGGGAGGCGCGCGACCTCAAGCCCACTGAACTCACCGTCCTCAACGGCACCACCCTTTCCCTCAACCTCACGGCTTCGCAGCCACTCCAAAGCGCCACCTGGAATCCCACGGGAGCAGGCGAACCGGTGGCCCTGAAAATCGACCCCGGCGATCCCACAAAAGCCAGCATTATCCTGCCCCTTAACACACCCGAGATCACCGGCTTCTCCATCCGTCTGGTCAATCAGGACGCCACCCCCTCCAGCGACGACGCAATCTATCCGCTCTCGATCGCGCCCGATGCCCCCCCGGAGATCAAACTCCTCCAACCCGCCGATCCGCCCGAATCCCTTACTCCTTCGGGTGGCATTGATATCGTCGCGGAAATCTCCGACGACTTCGGGGTCGCGGAATTGGCCCTTTGTGTGGAGGCTGCCGCGACGGACGGCTCGCCGGAAATCCGCCGCACCCCCTTGAAGTTCACCCCCGGCCAGCCGCTGGCCTTCCGTTGGATACCCGGGAAAGATAACCCCGCACCGAAAATCGGCGATTCCCTAACCTATTACCTCGAGGCCCGGGATGCCAACACCTTGACCGGCCCCGGGATTGGCAAATCCCCCCATGGCTCCGTCACCCTCGTGACCGCCGAGGCCAAAGAGGAGGAAATCGAACAGAAACTCCGCGAGAAAGCCGACGAGATCAACCAGCTTCGTGAATCTCAGCGGGCCGTCACCGACGATCTCAACCGCGTCCTCGAGACGCCCGCGCCTTCCCCTTGAGTTTTATATGTTGAAACCGCAACTTACAAGCGTTACTAATATTTAATCCCCAATGAATGCGTTAAACTTCCGCCCCATCCTATCTCTGAAAACCGCTCTGGCGTTTATTATTTCCCTGACTCCCGGGCTGTATGGCGAACGACTTGACGCCCAAAAGGACGGCATTTTCAGCACCAGGGTTTCCCAAGAGGATATTCGGACTTCCACGGAAAAACTGGGGCAGGATGTGGCGAAATTGCTTTCGGAACGTCGCGCGAACAACCTCGATCAAAAGGAATCGGAGAAAGTGGAATCCACCCTTGCGCACCTGACCGGCGTTTCGCAAACCGAGATGTCCGCGGTGCTCGACAAGTTGGCCCTGGCGGAAAAGGCCGGGGAGCAAAGTCAGTTTCAGACCCATGTTGTGGGCGCGATCCAGGAACAAAACAAAGCCTCCGAGCGGCTTTTGCGGCTGGCTAGTGCCCTGCTGGCCCAACAATCATTGGAAGGTTTGTCTGGTCGCATCCAATCCGCCCTCCAACGCCAGTCCCGCAATATCGATCAAACGGAAGGCTCCCAATTCGTGCGAACCAGCAAGAAGCAAATGGCCGCCGGGGAATCCCCCATGGATGCCGCCAAACTTCAGCAGGCCGCGTTGGCGGATGACATCGCCGCGCTGGGCAGCACGTTCGCACAAATCGAAAAAGGCGCGCAGGATGGACAGGCAGCAAAGGCGTCGGCGATTTTCCGGGCACGGGCTCTCGAAAACCGGGCGAACACCGCCAGGGATCAACTTGAAGCCGGCAACATCGAGGACTCTCTGTCCAGCCAGCGGGAAATTCTCAGCGGCCTTTCTGCCTTGTTTGCGGCCCTACAGGATCCGGCCTCCCGCGTGGCGGCCTTGAAAAATCTCCAGGAGGAAAGTGCTCGATTGGCCGGCGCCGAGCGCCAACTGGCCGAGGAAACCCTCGAAACAAAACCCGGGAAGAAGGATGGGGTGCTCGAGTCCCAGAAAATCCTGGCAGCTCGCACGGAAGCATTGGCCAAGCAGCTTGCGGCCCTCGACCCGGCTTCCGGAAATATTGCTGAAAGCGCCCGTCAAAAAATGGAGGAGAGCCTGACGGCTCTGGCCGAGCGCAAGCCCGATTTCGCCGCCGCTTCCGCCAACCAGACGTCGGCCGCTGATCTGCTCTCCCAAACAGCGGCGAAACTCGCGGAAGCTGCCACCAAACCGGACCCCGGCACCTCCGCCGCCCAGGCATTCGATGCCCTCAAGAAGCTGGATCAAGCGGTCGCCAACGCCCAGACGGCGCAAGCCGCGATTGATGCCTCAAACGCCACGGGAAGCCCTACTCCTGCCACACAGCAAAAGCAGGAGGCAGTCGCCCAAGAGGTCGGCAAGGCCCAACTTGCGGCCGCTCCCCTCTCGCCATCCGCCGCCCAAGCCCTCGGTGACGCGCAGGCGAACATGTCCAGCCCTGCCACCTCGGCCCAAGCCGCCCCGGCTCTGGCCCAAGCGCGCGCCGAACTTCAGGAAGCCATGAGCGGACTGGCCGCAGCCGCAGCCGAGGCCAAGTCCGCTGAGGCCGAGGCCCAAAAATTGGCGGCGTTAGCTTCTGAAATTCAAGAAGCTGCCGAATTGGCCCAGAAGGCTGATGCGGCCCTCGCTTCACCCTCTGCCGAAAATCCCAACGCCGCGGCGGACGCCTCCATGGCTTTTGCTGATGCGCGAAATGCAACTGCCCAAGCTCAAGCAGCGGCAGCCGCGGCAGCCGCGGCCGCCTCACCAGCCACGGCCGCTTCACCAGCCTCGCCCTCTTCACCAGCCTCGCCCTCTTCACCGGCCACAGCCGCTTCACCAGCCTCGCCCGCTTCACCGGCCACGGCCGCTTCACCAGCTTCGGCGTCCTCACCGGCCACGGCGTCTTCACCAGCTTCGGCGTCTTCACCAGCCACGGCGTCTTCACCAGCTTCGGCGTCTTCACCAGCCACGGCGTCTTCACCAGCCTCGGCGTCTTCACCAGCCACGGCGTCTTCACCAGCCACGGCGTCTTCACCAGCCACGGCGTCTTCACCAGCCACAGCCTCTTCACCAGCTTCGGCGTCCTCACCGGCCACGGCGTCCTCACCAGCTTCGGCGTCTTCACCAGCCACGGCATCCTCACCAGCTTCGGCATCCTCACCGAGTTCGCAAGCCGCCAGCTCACTGGCAGCAGCTTCAGCCGCGCTAAGCGCCGCGATGAAACAAGCCGCACTAGGCAACGCAGCGGCGGCGGCGGCAGCCAGTCAGCAAGCCCAGGCCCACCTCGCTCAAGCCATGAGTGCAGTTGCGCCCAGCAGTGCCCCACCCGCCGCCGCCGCCGCCGCCGCTGCCGCCGCTGCCGCCTCCAGTTCCGCCGCTTCGTCGCCCCCTTCCACACCTCCGACAGCCAGCTCCGGGAGCGAGGGCGTTGCCCCTTCGACATCAGGTGGCGGCGATGGCACGAGCTCCAGTTTGGTCGGTGGCGATTCCTCCGCCGGCCCACTAGAAGCGGCAGAACTCCTCGATCTCTCGACTCGTTCGGGCTCCGCCGTGGTTTATGCCACCACCGCGACGGCAGAAAATAGTGGTTCGATTATCGCGGCGACCCTCAGCCCGGGCGAAAGGGATTCTCTCCGCGCTTTGCAGAAAGAAAAGGCTCCCAAGGGATACACGACGCAAGTTGACCAATATTTCCGCAATCTCGCAGAGGACCAGTGAATTCAGCCGGATACCGAAAGCTCCGCTGCGGAGGAAAGTGTAAATTGAAACAGGGGCTCGCATTTCTCTTGCTGGCGCTGGGATCCGTCTTCTCTCATCCTTCGATCCTAGCGGCAAGTGCCGATCCCTCGCTTTTTGGCGTGGCGAAGATGGAGGGTGCCTCCCTCATCGGCATCTTGTATGACCTGAAACAGGATCAATACCGCGAAAAAACCAAGATGGGGGCGGCATTTTACGATTCCCTTGTGAACGAGTATCTTTCCTCAGACTGGGACGAAGCCGTGCTCAACAGATACTTCCGGGTCACCATGCCCCTCTACACCACCCAAGTCTTCATTCCTAAAATTTCGGCCTCCAGCGCACCGGTGGCCTTTGGCGTCAAGGATGTGGTGCATCCAAGCTACTGGGTGGTGCATTACAAGGGCCAAGTTTCTCCTCCCACCAGCGGATCCTGGCGGTTTTGGGGGTTCGGGAGTGAGGTGTGCAGCGTCGCCGTCAACGGGCGTACCGTCCTTGCCAGCAATTGGATCGAAAACGGTCGCCCCATCCCCACCCCAAAACTTAACTGGCGACCTTCGGACCTGCCCGGTCAACGCATCCGCCAAGCTCACCTCGTGGCCGGAGACTGGATGAATCTGAAAGCGGGGGAAATCATTGATCTGGACATTCTCATCGGCGAGCGGGCCGGTGGCAATTTTTGCGCTGTCCTGCTAATTGAAAAAAAGGGCGACAAATACGAGATGAAGAATGGTCACCCCATCCTGCCGGTTTTCCAGCTCGCCCCGTTCACAACCCCCATCCCAAAAAGTCACCAACTTGGCCCGCAGATCAGCCATAATGGTCCGATTTGGAAGGCGATCAAATGAAGCTGACGAGCAAATCTGCATCCGATTTTCCCCGAGCCATCCGCTTCGGTGTCTCCTACTACCCGGAGTTTTGGCAGGAAAATCGTTGGGCGGAAGATCTCGATCGCATGAAGGAAATGGGCTTACGCATTGTCCGCGTCGGTGAATTCGCCTGGTCCCAGATGGAGCCGGAATGCGATTCCTTCCAGACCGCCTGGATCGAGCGGTTCTGCGGCCTGGCGGCGGAGCGTGAACTCAAGATTCTTTTTTGCACTCCCACAGCCACGCCTCCCAAATGGCTCATGCATGGCTTCGCGGACTCCCGGCATGTGGATCACAACGGGCGGATCACCCAGCTTTATGGACGGAAGTATTACTGCCCAAACAGTGTCTCGCTACGCGAACCGCGGACATGCTGTGGCGGACGGAGGGGAAGACGTGGTCTTTGGCCGGGATGCCTTGGGGGACGGGCACGTGATCGAACCCTTCGGCGTCGTCATTCGCAAAACGACCGCTCCGCAGGCGAGGGCCGCGCACCGACTC
>JBGTGQ010000020.1:0-85754 GCA_041746635.1 Terrimicrobiaceae bacterium
GGGGCGACGGGCATCTGGCCGGCCACGCCCGCATATGCGGAACGGGCCGCCGCGCTCGGACCCTCGCGGGTGTGTCCGTTGGGAAAAATGCAGGAACCGCCGGTGACCTGGCATCAGGAAGGAAGGCAAGTTTTGGCCCCCCTTGTGCGATGGGTTGATTTCGAACCGGATTTGCGATAGCAAAACTTCCTTCCGCTGTGGCTGAGAAAGATTCCATAACGACAGAAGGCTTGGTCGTTGACGTTTTACCCGGCACGATGTTCCGGGTGAAGCTCACCAACGGCCACCTCATTCTCGCGCATATATCCGGCAAGATGCGGAAAAATTTTATCCGCATCGTGCCGGGCGACAAGGTAACGGTGGAGATCTCGCCGTATGATCTCACGAAGGGCCGCATCACCTTCCGCGAGTCCACCCCGCCGCCTCAATCCCGCCGCTGAATCGGAAAGCAAAGATCTCTTCGATCGTCATTCGGACTTTGTCATTTTCCTACCATGTCCCGCATTCGTGAAGAAAACCTGGCCGCAGTGTATCGCGTGGCGGCGGAGCGGTTCGAAGAGCTGCCAGCCTTCGCCACCAAGATCAAAGGCGAGGAGTATGATTTCCTTTCCTACCGTCAACTTTACGCCCATGGGCTTGCCCTGGCCACGGCGCTGATCGATCTGGGCCTGCGCGCCCGGGAACATGTCGGCCTGCTGGCGGACAATCGGGCCGAGTGGATCGTGTGCGACTACGGCATCCTGCTGGCGGGCTGCGCGGATGTTCCGCGCGGCACAGATGTGACCGAAGGGGAAATCGCCTACATCCTGAACCACGCCGACACCCGGTTTGTTTTTCTTGAGGATGAGGACGTGCTGGCGAAGTTCGAAAAAGTGCGGCCGGAATTGCGGGGGGTCGAAAAAGTGATTCTCATGGCGGGGAAGGGCGCCGTGCCGCGGGGCGTGCTCAAGTTGGAAGACTTGGTGGCGCAGGGCGAAAAACTGCGCGCCGCCGGCGACCGCCGGGCGGAGGAACGCGCCGCCGCCATCCGGCCGGAGGATCTTTTCACGCTGATCTACACCTCGGGCACGACGGGGACGCCGAAGGGCGTGCAGTTGTCCCACGCGAACATGGCGTCGCAAATCCGCAATTTGCCCTTCGATCTCGCGCCGGGCGACCGCATGCTTTCCATCCTGCCCATCTGGCACAGTTACGAGCGCATCTTCGAGATGGTCTCGATCAGCATGGGGGCCTGCACTTATTACACCAACCTGCGCAGCATCGGCGAGGATCTGAAAATTGTTCGCCCGACCTTGATGGCCTCCGCGCCGCGCTTGTGGGAAAGCCTCTACCAGAAACTCATGGCCAAAGTGGAGAAGGCCCCCCCCTTTCGCCGCGCGCTGTTCCATGCGGCGAGAACCAGCACCAGCCATGTGAAACGGGCGGAGCGGTTTTTTGTGGGACAGCAAATCGACTTGCAGGGACGCGGCCTGGCGGAAACTTTGTCCCTCGGGGCAGCCCATATTTTTCGCTGGGTCGTGTTTCAGATTCCGCATCGGGTGCTCGACCGGATCGTGCTGGCCAAGCTGCGCGAGGCGGTGGGCTGCGGGGATTTCCGCGGCACCATTTCCGGCGGCGGCGCGCTGCAGCCGCATGTGGACGAGTTTTTCAACTTCATCGGCATTCCGGTGTTGGAAGGGTACGGGCTCACCGAGACATCACCCGTGCTGGCCGTGCGGACTTGGAGCAATCTCGTGATCGGCACGGTGGGAGCACCCTACCCCGACACGGAAATCCGCATCGTGAATTTGCAAACGGGCGAAACGCTTTATCCCGACAGATCCCGCCGCGACCGGGGACGCGGTCGGCGCGGTGAGATCCATGCGCGCGGACCGCAGGTCATGCAGGGCTATTACAAAAACCCGGACGAGACATCGCGGGTGTTGCGCGACGGATGGTTCAATACCGGCGACATCGGCATGATCACCTTCAACAACTGCGTGAAAATCCTCGGGCGGTCCAAGGACACGATCGTGCTACTCAACGGCGAAAATGTTGAACCGGTGCCGATTGAAGCACGGCTGACCCAGTCCCCGCTGATTGATCAGTGCATGGTGGTCGGGCAGGATCAGAAATTCCTCGGTGCGCTAATCGTGCCGGCCCTGGATGGATTCCGCGCGGCTGGCATACAGGCGGCCAATGGGCAGGAGCTGGCCGCAAGCGGACCGGCGCGGGAACTGCTGGAGGCGGAACTCCGCCAGCTCATTAGTCCGGCGAATGGCTTCAAGGCGTTTGAACGCATCGCGGACTTTCGTTTTTTGCCCAAGCCATTTGAAAACGGCATCGAGTTGACCGGCACTTTCAAACTGAAACGCCATGTCATCACCGACAAATACAGCGAGCTCCTTGCGGAGATGTATCCGGCAGTGCCGAGGTAGTTTTTTGATCAGGGGTCCGTTTTTGGTGCGTCGGAGTCGGCTTCCAGCGGCGCTGCGGGAATCGGCTCCGCGGGCTTGAGCAACTCCCGCAGACGTTGCACCCATTTGCTGAAAGCCGGATGCTGCGGATAGGTTTTCACCATGTTGTAGATGTCGGCGGCGGCGCGATTTTTCTGGCCGATTTCCACCATATCGTTGGCGCGGGAAAACCGCAGGCGCGGGAGAGTGACGGCATTGAACTCCGCGGCCTGATGCTCAAGGCGACCGAAGGTGATGCGGTCAGCCAGAACTTTCATTTCAAATTCCCAAGTTTCCAACAGCTTGGGGTTTTTCTCCGTGCGCAAGAAGGGACGGACATTTTTTTCAAGGATGCCGGAAATGTTCCCGGGTGTAAGTTCCCAGTTGTCGCCGCCTGGCAGCAAGGACCCGAGTCGCAGCCATTTGACGAAGACGCTTTCCGCGAGGGATTTGTTCAGCAGTTCTTCCTTCATTTTCACGGCCTCCTTTTGCACGACGACTTCTTCTGACTTTTTGTTGGCCGCATCCTTGATGAACTCCCCTTGCTTGAGAAAGAGAGGATCGAGGGCGGCAAGTTCGACCGCGTAGTCAAGGGCGACCGGGGCGAAAAGTTCGGGTTTGTCCGAGCCTTTTCGCTCAAGGGAGAGCACAAGGTAGCGGAGATGCATGACCAGAGCGGCCTGCACTTCCTTGGTGCGTAGGACGTCGGTTTTGGAGGCTTTCCATTCGGCATAGGATCCGCCCTTGTTGCGGGTGCCGTCGAATTGCGTGTCTTCGATCGCTTTTTCGTAAAGGTTCGCGGCGGCGGCACCGCTGGAGGCGGCCGCTTTGATTTGGGAAATGGCGGAGATGCGCGCGGATTGCGCAGCTTGTTTTTGCTGCTGCTCGATCTGGTCGAGGTCGCGCAGAATGGCATCGACATTGACCGCGGAGGCGTCTTGCTGGGCGCTGGCGATGCGGCTGGCGCAAAAAAGAACGAGGACAAAACGGGGGAAGCTCATAAGTGCGAAAGATCGCCAGTTTCGTTTAATCCGTCAATGTCCGGACGAGGATTTGAGGGTGTGTACGGTAATTTCCGGCGGACAGAAAAACCGTGCGGGCACCCCGCACCCGCCGGTGCCGCGTGAAGTGTACCCGCGGAGAGATTCGTGGCGCCAGGGGCCAGCCAGAAGACGGCGGGGCACGGGAGCGTTTTTTATGAGGGCATATCCTCCCGGCAAACAACATTGCCCGCCATGGGTGTGGCCGCTGAGCATGAGGACGAAGCCCAATTCGGCGGCTTGGCGGTACGTTTCGGGACTGTGGCTCAAGAGAATTGCCGTCTCGCCCGGCGGAACCTGGCCGCGCACTTTCTTCAGGTCATGGGTGCCAAAGAAATGGGGGTCATCCACCCCGCAGATCCACAGGCGCGAACCGTTCCGCTCGATGGAGACCGATTCGTTGAGCAAAACCTGGATGCCGGCGGCTTCGAGGAATGCCACTTTCTCGATGAAGTCGTGGTTGCCAAGAATGGCCAGGCGGGGACTTTTCAACTGAAGGGCGAGCCGGCCCATCAGCTCCAATGAGCGATCATGAGTCCCGCCGATCTCATTGTGATAATCGCCGGTCAGCACAACGGCATCGTAGGCGAGTCCTTGGAGTCGCTGAATGACGACATCGATGAGCGCGGGATCGAGGTCGCAGTGCAAGTCGCTTAATTGCAAGAGACGGAAGCCGTCAAATTCCGCAGGCATTCCCGACAGGACGATCTGGTTTTCTACCACCTGCACGTCGAGAAAATTTTTCCGTCCGGTCTGGGCTAGGCCGGTGAGTATCAGCAGAAAGGAAATCAGTTCATCCATGGGGATGATTCCCTCGAACATAAAGAGCCCTTTGCCCTGATGAACCTCCCGGGCCCAGAGACCCGCCTGCTTGAGAATCCGGCGTTCCAACACGGCGTGACCCATCCGAACCGCGAGCTGGTGATAGTCGGTGTGCCCGGCCGACTCCGAAGGATGAAACATGACGGCGGCAGATTCGCACGCGTGCGCACACTGAAAAAGGTTGTTTTTCCCCGCCGGGCTTCGGACAAAGATGTCGATGCGATTACTTCTGGCGCTGTCTCTTCCCCTCCTGTTGACCGGGTGCCCCTCGGGCGATCCCCCGGCCGCGCAACAACCAGCCGAGTCTCCCACCCGGTCTTCCAGTCAGCTCCCGCGCTCCGGCAGCGGGGAACAGGTGGAATTCGCGGGGGCTTGGACGACAACGGACGAGCAGAGCCAGGTCTTCGACCTCGTGCTATTTCCCAATGGTCAAGCCGTGACGAATTGGACCAAGGGCACCGCCGGCGCCAAGGGCCAACGCGGCCTCTGGCGGCAGGAAAACGGACGTCTGACCGCCGTATATGATGATGGATGGACCGACGTGATCGTGGCGGCGGAGGGCGGCTTTTCCCATCAAGGCTTTGCTCCAGGCACTCCGCTGGATGGACCGCCGACGAACACGGCTCCGGCCAGCCGCATCGAAGGCCCGCAGGCGGTTTTTGTGGGGGTATGGCGGATGAACAAGGAGCCCGACGGCTCCTATCTTTATCTCTCCCTCCAATCCAATGGCCGCGTTCTCAGCACGATCAATGGCGGCACGGAAGGCAAGTGGGAAAAAACGGAAAAAGGCGCGGTCTGCACCTGGCCAGATGGTTGGGCGGACCTGATCGAGCGCTCATCCGAAGGCTGGCAGAAACGCTCGTGGGTCGGGGCGGAAACCGCCGCCACGGCCGATCTTTCCAACGCCACGCGGGTGGGCGAAGCCCGCTTCGAGATCACGCCCTGACCAGCGGCAAACCTAAAAGCGAAGGTGATGGTTGAGGTCCGAAGGATCTCAACCATCAGTCCTGTATTTAGGATAAACGCAATTCCGGCGCGGTGTCGGGGTGCCAGGGATTCTGCGAAAACTCCGACGCTTCGATATTTGCAGTATATTTTTCGATCAGGATGAACACCTCCTCCAGGTTGAGTCCAAGATGCTCGGGGCGATAGGAGGACAGATTTTTCTCCGTCAGACGAAACAACCGGACGGCCGGGTGCATGCGACGCCCGTCCTTGGGATGAGACGGCCGGGCGCGCTGTTTTTGCAGATGGACAAAGGCTCCCGCCAATTGGATGAGCCCTTTGTAAAATGCATAGTTTGCATCCCGACCCTGGAGCCAGAGATGTTCAAGCACATCGTGTGCCTCGTAATACTCCTGGCTGTTGAAGCAGGTGAAGTATGCGAGATAATAGGGGCTGAAGCCCTCCACCGACAATCCGAGGGTATTCACGTAATCCTCGATCCTCTCCCCTTTCTTCACGGGCTGTGTGGCCATGCCTTCAACATAAAATGACGTGCGGCCCTCGCCACCTTTTTCTCCGGGCGCATCCAGACCGTCAGGGGGCAAATGCAAAACCGGGAACCGTGGCTGGCACGATTCCCGGTTGCGAAGGGTTCTCGAAAAATTAGTTGGCGGCCGATGCGGGCTTCGGTGCCGCTTTATTCAGGGCCGTGATGATCTCATTGCTGAAATCCAAGTCCGGGCGGGAGAACAAAACGATGGGAATCTGCCCCATGCTGGCACCGCTCTTGTCGAGGACGAGATCGAAGGAACCACCCTTAACCTTGTCGTTCACGACTTTCATGATCTCATCAATGATGTCCTTGCGCATGCGCAGGAACTGTTCTTGGAGCAGACGCTCACGATTGCTGCGGAATTCGGCGATTTCGCGGTCCAAGTTGCGGGCTTCCTGAACTTTCTCGTCCCGGGTTTTCGTAGCCTTATCCTTGCCGTCCTTGCTCAACTCCGGCTTCTCGATCTCTTGGTTGATCTTATTGATATCATCCATCGCCTTTTTCAGGGTCTCAAGGCGTTCATCGAGATCTTTTTTGGCCCCGGCCCGGGCTTCGTTGATCTTGGCCTCGGCATCCTTCGTTTTGTAATAGGAAGTGAAAACCGAGTTCATGTCCACGATTCCCAGTTTGATCTGGGCATGGGCAGAGGGAGAAACCGCACAAAAGGCGGCGGCGAGGATCGAAGAGAGGACGAGTTTACGCATGGTATTGGGTTATTGAGAGTAGAGAGGATTTAATCCAGTTCAAGCTTCGACACTGCCGAAGCTGGTGTGTTCAAAATTGATAGCCGATATTGAAGTTAAATTTACCGGGAGGCCCATTGAATCCGTCGTGAATGACGGGATAGCCATAGTCAACCCGGATCGGACCAATGGGCAGATCGAGACGGAGACCAAAACCGATGTCGGCGTTCACATTCGACGTGCTGAAATCATAAGCGCCGCTGTTGACAAAACCGATGTCTCCGAAAACCGCCCCGCGCACCCGGGTCATGATCGGAAAGGTCAGTTCCGCCGTCAAATAGGCGAGGGAGTTACCGCCGATCGGGTTCTCATCGATATCCACGGGCCCGACCTCGCGGAAGTTAAAGCCCCGCATGTTGTTGGCACCACCAAGATAAAGGCGGTCGAAAATCGGCACCCCGTTGCCGTAGCTGTCATCATCGTCGCTGTTTTCATCGCCGCCCCAGCCATCCACCACGGACAACTCACCCTTGAGCAGAAAGATCAGGTCCCAAGGCAGGGAGAAGTACTTTGAGGCTTCGAGGGATATGCCGTAATCCTGCACGTCGCCGCCCAGCGGACCGCCGGCAATGAAGCCGGTGAGTTCGATCAGTTCGCCTTTGCGGGTGAGGAACAGGCTGTCCCGGGTGTCCCAGGTGAGTGCTCCGGTGACCACGCTTTTAACGTAGGTGCCCGCGGAGTCCTGAATGATCGGACCGACCTGGCCGTTGCCACTGAATCCGTCGTCGAAGCCGTCGTTGACGGCATCGCCGACATCGTAAATCTTGATTTGCTCGATACGATATTCGGCCCGGCCGGACAGCGCCCGCCAGAGTTGTTTGCGCGCTTGGATGGCGACGCCCAGGTTGGATTGGTTGTAAACATCGGACAGGAAACTCGCTTCGCGGTAGTAAGCTTCCGCGCCGACCGAAAGCTTGTAGCCCAGAAACCAAGGCTCGGTCAGGGAAACAACAAAATCCTTACGCTGCAAACCGTATTGGCCACGAATGCGGAAACGCTGGCCCCCTCCGACGAAAGTGGGCCAGTTGAACACGTCGAAGTTGGACTGCTGCATTTCCGCGAAACCCACCACGCTGTCCGTGGTGCTGAAACCGACGCCAAAATTGAACGAACCGGTTCGCTTTTCCTCGACGATGACATTCAGATCCTTCCGACCCGGAACAATCGTGCTGGCCGGAGCCATTTCCACGCGGGAAAAATAGTTCAGGTTTTCCAGGCGCTTGCGGCTCACATCCACTAGGGTGGAATCAAAGACCTCGCCGGGCTTGACCGCGAGTTCGCGGCGGAGGACGCGGTCTTTCGTCCGCGTATTGCCCTGAATGTTGATGAGGTTCACGTAGGATTGAACGCCTTCGTCCACTCGATAGATCACATCCACGGACCCGACGGCCGAAGGAAGAATTTCCGGCTGGGCGACCATGTCCACATACCCGCGCGCGCCGTAAAAATCCCGCAGCACCTTAAGGTCATCGCCCATGCCCTTGGGGGTGAAGAGCGAGCCTTCCACCATTTTCAGACGGGCCTTGAGTTCCTCGGCGGGAACGACATTGACGCCCTCCATTTTGATGGAACTGACGCGATACTGGATGCCCTCGACAATGGTGATGTTCAGTTCCACGCCATCAGCGGCGATGGGGGTGGTTTGGAAATCTACGATCTCGACATCGGCAAAACCGCGATTTTGATAGAGAGCGCGAATCGCAGCCTTGTCCTCCTCGACCTGCGCGGGCTGCAGGCGTCCGCTTTTGTTGAAAAACGAGAGGATGTTCCAGGTGCGGGTTTTCATCGCCTTGAGGATGTCGCGGGGAAGAATACTTTCGTTCCCGATGAAGTTGATGCGTCGGACGACCAACTTGGGGCCTTCCGTAATCTGGAAAACCGCGCGCACGCGATTGCTGCCCGGGATTTCCTGGACGCTGTACTGCACGTCCACATCGGAGAAGTAGCGGTCCTCGTAAATCTTGAGGATTTTCTGGCGGTCATCCTCGAGTTTCTCCTCGCTGAGCACGTCGCCGACCTTGGAACCGATTTCCTTGCGCACCCGATTCATGCCAATTTGTTCCGCGCCTTCGATGAGAATTTCCTGAATGACCGGGCGGCCCTGCAAGAGCACGGTCACCTTGACGCCATCACCCATGGGCTCGGCGAAGATGCGAACGTTGGCCACACCGCCGGTGGCATAAAGGGCGCGGATGTCCGCCTCGGCGGCACGCTCGCTGTAGGGTTCACCGACTTTGGTGGCCAGGTTGTCCAACACACGCTCCTTGGCGATGGCCGGGGGTCCGACATATTCCACCGTGATATCCTTGACGATCGGGCCTGAGCCTACTTGGGCGTGCAGCGGAGCCAGGGCCAGCAGGACGGCCAGAAAGGTGGTTAGGAATGGAAAAAGTCTCATGGTTAAAAGGCGATGCGTCCGGCGAGTGCCAACCGGGAACAAGCGCGAAGTGCATCGCGAAATGAGACTGAAAGGTCAAGCCGCGTTTTTATCAGTAAATAAATAATAAAAGAGTGTTTTTTCTTGATTCAGGAAAGAAAGTGGGTTTAGCTCCCCTCAATCTCATGAACCATCACCAGATTGTCTTTTCACCCGCCGGAACCTCCCAAGTTGACCGCACGGTCGGAGAATTGGTCGCAGAGCGACCAGGCCGGTCCCGGATTTTCCAGGGCTTCGAAATTGATTTTTGTTGTCAAGGCAACCGGACCCTAGCCGAGGCCTGCACCCGGAAGGGGGTCGCTTTGGACGCCGTGATCGAGCAGCTTGAAGCCGAGCAGGCCGCTCCGGCGCGAGCGGAAGGGAACCCCGCATTGCTGGAGCCGTCGCAATTAGTTTCCTACATCGTCGCGACGCACCACGGATTCCTCCGTCAGGAATTGCCGCGCCTGCACGTCATGGCCCAGCGGGTTGCCCAGGTGCATGGCGGTCACACGGCTACTTTGGTGGAAGTCTTTGAGGTCTTCAGCGGCCTGTTTCAAGAGCTCGACAGTCACATGGCAAAGGAAGAGCAGATACACTTTCCCGCAATCCTCGCGATGGAGCAGGGCGGTGAGGCACCGTTGCCGCTTGATGGCCCCATCGCCTGCATGATGCATGAGCATGAGGGCGCCGGGGAGGCGCTGCGGCGGCTGCGGGAGCTGACCAACGGCTACCGCCCCCCTGCGGACGCCTGCAACACGTACCGCGCGCTCTTTGACGGGCTGGAGGGCTTGGAAGAGGATCTGCACCGTCACATCCATCTGGAAAACAGCGTTCTTTTTCCTGCCGCGGAACGGATGGCGGCCAGGTAGGAGGGCTGGTCAAGCGCTAACCGCCCAATGGGAATTTTTCTCTTCGCCATCCGAACCTGCCGATAAGAACGAAACCATGTTCATCTATGGCAAAACAGCGTCCAACGCAATCTCCGTCATGAGCTACCTCGCCGCGCGACCAGGCCTGCGCGCGGGATCCGGGGAGATCGCGGAGGCCCGATCACTTTCCCAGCCGCTGACGGCAAAACTTTTGACCCAGCTGGCGGCGGCAGGATTGGTCGCAGGACAGCCGGGACCAGGCGGAGGTTACACGCTGGCGCGGCCGGCTGACTCGATCAATTTGGCCAGCATCATCCGGCTTTTTGAGCAGACGGAACTCCCCTCGCTCTGTCCCTTCGGTCCCGACTGGTGCGGCCACGGAGTCCCCTGCCCCTTGCACGACGCAATCGGCCTGCTCCTGGAAAACAACCAACGTTTCATCGAAGAAACCAGCCTTGCGGTCTTTTCACCCGAGGCCGCCTGAGGCATAAACCCTCTCATGTTCACCACGCTCAACCTGATCGCTCTCCTCGCTCGCAATCATCTGCGTGCTGGTGCTGGTGCTCGTCATGCAGATCTGGCTGCTCACTGCGGCCCTCAACGAGTCGCTCAACGGCAACAATGCGGTGAAATGGCCCGCCTTCTGGGCCTCGGTCGTGCTGTTTCTCAGCGGTGCCGCGCTCGTGCGGTACCTGCCAAATCCCATCCGGGTGCCCCTTCGACCGGCTGCGAAGGAAAGTTTCCGCGACGCCCCGCTGGCCTGGCGCACGGTGGCCAGTCCCAACAATTCACCGCGCCCCTTCTTTCCATTCGGCTCCTCACCGTCCTGTTTTTCATGGCCATGCTCACCCGCGTGACTGCCGACTGGATGCCGGATATCCGCATGACCCATTACGCCTATGCGGCCGGGGTTGGATTGCCGGAGTCTTCATCTGGGCTGTGTTTATCCTTCCCGGCGTGCGAAATGCCGAACCGTAATCCGCCATGCCTGAACCCGCCATCGTCCACCTCTTCCTCTCGCCCGGACACAACTACTTTGGCCACCATGGCGGCCCGGCGGGAGAACATCCCGTCTTGAGCGTCCCGGAAATCGAATGCCTCGCCGGACGCGGCCTGCGCGGGGACCGTTTCCTGGATTTCAAACCCGACTACAAAGGCCAGATCACGTTCTTCGCCTGGGAGGATCTCGTCCGCATGTGGAGCGACCTCGACATCCCCGAGGCCTCCCGCAAACCCGCCGCCTGCCGCCGCAACGTCATCACTCAAGGCTGGGACCCCGCGTTGGAAATCGGCCGCGAATTCACCATCCAGGGCGTGCGTTTTCTCGGCACAGAGGAATGCCGCCCCTGCTATTGGATGAAATTCCGCCATCCACTCCGGCGCCGAGAACTGGATGAAAGGCCGCGGCGGCCTGCGGGCCAAAATTCTCAGCGAAGGAAAATTGCGGGCGTCAGTGCCGTCACCATTTTAGGTTCGATTTTTCAACAGGAAGTCGCCTCAGCCCTCCCCCAGCTTCTCCAAAATTGCCGGCAACTCCGCCAATCCGAGAATGGTGTGATGCGGCTTGACGGGATACTGCTCTTCAGAGCCGGGGACTTTTATCCAGATAGATAGGATGCCCGCGTTTTGCGCCCCGGCGATGTCCCGCTCCAAGCTGTTTCCCACCATGACAGCCTCCTGCACTTCGACGCCCGCTTCGACGGCGAGGCGGTGAAAAATCTCCGGGCGCGGCTTGCCGATTCCATGCTCGCCGGAAACGGCGATGACGGAGAAAAATCCGGCGAGTCCGCTGGCGGCAATTTTCTCCCGCTGCAAATCCGGAGCACCATTGGTGAGCAAGCCAAGGGTGTATTTGGCGGAAAGCCGGGTCAGGGTTTCCTTCGCGTCCGGCATTAGACGCTGGAGCAATCGTCTTTCTCGCGAAAAATTCTCCGCCAGATCCTGCGCGCCCTCCGGGCTTTCGATTAATTGCTCGCGCAAGGCATGGTCGAAGACCTGGGTCCGGAAAATTCGCGACCATTCGCGCAACCGGCGCAGATCCTCGGTTTCCCCCTCGAAATTCCCCCACAGACACTCGAAAGCACTGATGCCAATGGCGCGGCAGTATGGGTGGGCCGGACCGGCCTGCCACAAGCGTTTAGCGTGCTGAGTGGCCTCGCGGGAAAAGCGTTCGGTCTCGGCCCCCTGACGTTCCATGGCCCGTCGCGCGGTGGCCAGCAGGGCTTCGTGCGACACCGCCTCGTCCACCACCAGCGTGTCGTCCAAATCAAAAAAAACGGCTTTCAATGTCATAAATTTTTTGCCCCTTACCGGACGGGCCCCGGCTCAAGCCCGAAATATCCGAGGGCATTTTCATAGCAAATCCCGCGCACCATCGCGCCGAGCAATTCCCGGTCGTCCGGCAATTCCCCGCGCTCGACATCCCGGCCGATCAGATTGCAAAGAATGCGGCGGAAATATTCGTGCCGCGGGTAGGAAAGAAAACTGCGGGAATCGGTCAGCATGCCGACGAAGCGGGACAGCAGCCCGAGATTGGAAAGCGCGTTCATCTGCGACTCCATGCCCTCCTTCTGATCCAGGAACCACCAGCCGCTCCCAAACTGGATTTTTCCCGGCACCGAGCCATCCTGGAAATTCCCGATCATGGTGCCCATGACGTAATTGTCGGCGGGGTTGAGGTTGTAGAGGACCGTTTTGGGCAGGCAGTTGTCGGAGTCGAGCGCGTCCAAATAGCGGGCTACCGCACCGGCCTGCGGCCAGTCGCCGATGGAATCGAAACCCGTGTCCGGCCCGAGAGCCCCGACCAGGCGGGTGTTGTTGTTTCTCTGCGCGCCAAGGTGGAGTTGCTTGACCCAACCTCGCTTCGCGTCCAGGTGGCCGAAAAAAATCATGAGGAAGCCGGAAAAAGCCTCCCAATCCTTCGGGCTGGCCGGTTCGCCTTTGCGGGCGGCGAAGAAAATTTTGCGCGCCCTTTTTTCCGAGGCAAACCGGCCTGGGCACACATTCAGGCCGTGATCGGACAACCGGCCGCCCATTTCATGAAAGGCTTCATGCCGCTTGTCCAAGGCCTGCAAAAAGCCGCTCAACTTCGCGCAATCCTCCCCGCTGACTTCCTCCAGTTTTTTGACCCAGGCATTGAAGGATTTCGGATCCTGCACGCCCAGCGCCTTGTCGGGTCGGAAAGTGGGATAGACCCGCGTGGTCAGCTTTCCCTCCGCGCGAATCTGCCGGTGGGCGGCCAGGTCGTCGGTGGGGTCATCGGTCGTGCATACCACGGTCACGCGATTTCGTTCGAGCAAACCATGAACCCGAAAATCCTCACGGGCCAATTGCTCGTTGGCCCGGTGCCAGATGTCCGGCGCGGTGGATTCGTCCAGCAAGTCATCGATGCCGAAATAGCGCAGCAGTTCGAGATGGGTCCAATGGTAAAGCGGGTTGCGCAGGGTCTGGGGAACGGTGCGGGCGTAGGCCAGAAATTTCTCGTAGTCCTCCGCGTCACCGGTGCAAAAGCGCTCGTTAACGCCGTTGGACCGCATGGCCCGCCACTTGTAATGATCCCCCGCGAGCCAGACCTCGAATAGGTTGCGGAACTGATGATTGGCGGCAATCTGCGCAGGAGGAAGGTGGCAGTGGTAATCGAAGATCGACTGATCTTTCGCAAAATCGTGATAAAGACCCCGCGCGGTCGCGCCATGGAGCAGGAAGTCGTCGGTGATGAAAGTTTTCATGGGATATGTGCGTCATCCAGAGGCGCGCCTCAAAGCATTCTGCGGATATTGATAATTGTCGAACCAATGGCTTGTCGAAGTTCTCTGCCCGATCGTGTGTGTCGCGTAGGAAAGGTCACCCGAAGTTAAATTCCACGGACCATTTTGCGCGACTCGCCGGAATTTTGCCAGCCGACAGATCTTTTGACAAGAAAAGCGCCGACATCGAGTCGCGCTCTTGGCTCCCTATAGTCGCTGCGGCGGCTTCACCAACAACGCAAGCACGATGTCACCCTCCCGGCCCTACCGAAGTTTCAGCCGGAGATAAACCGGCGATTCGCCCACTGGAAGTTGCACTATTCCGCCTTTCTGTTGAACAGGCACCTTCTCCGCATCTCCCTCCGCTACCGGCATGCGCCCCGCTTCAAGCGCTTCCCCTGGAACGGTTATTGTTTTTTCGGATTCGCGCTGGTCACCGGTCGGTGACCAGATGGCCCATATTGGCTCTTGCGACCGGTCGGGGTTCACAAATTCGTAGATGTAAAGATCGCCGGTCTTTTCAATCACACGGGAGAAACGGAAATTGCTCAGGGTCTTGTACAGGTGGGCCATGGCCCAGTAGGCGGGCTTGGGAACGAAATTGCGCGTGATGCCCGAGGAAGCGTGGAAGGACGGCTTGTCGTTGTCGTTGTAGAAATAGACATAGGCACGGTCCAGATCGAGTGCGGAAAAAACCAGAAACGACCGCACGATCCACTGGGCCTGTTCGGTTTCCGTGGAAGAAACCCATCGGGCCATGTCGCCTTCAACCGGAGGTTTCCGGGACGAGGCATCGTAGCCAAATTCCGTGAGCCAGATTTCCTTGCCCGGGGCGCTCTTATCGCGTCATTTCACGAGATCCTCAATCACCCGGAGATAGGGAATATCGGGATGTTCGGGGAAGACGCGCCGCCAGGTCGGCCAGCCCTCGATCATCGAATAGGAATGGACGTTGATGACATCATAGAGGTCCTCGAGTCCTTCGAGGGACGCCATGTTTTTCGAATACTTGTCGGCGTCTTTCGCCATGGCCGCCGCCGTGACGATCTTCAATTTGGGATCTCCCTCACGCAGACCCCTGGCCAGATTTTCAAAGACCGCTCGATAAGTGGCGTCGTCATAGTCCACCGGTTCATTGCCAATCTCCGCCGCCTCCACCAACGCGGCAAGTGAGGACGGGCCAAGCGCAGAGGCAAACGACCTGCCGTAGGCCTGCAATGTTCCGGCCATGTCGTTCCACCTATCCGGCTTGATCGACTCAAACTGGAGCGAGGCGTCAATGCGATAGCCTGCCGCCTTCCACGACCCATAAAGTTTCTCCCAATCCACAATCGCTCCATCGATTTTCATTCGCGAAAGCGGCAGCTGCGGTGTCGAGGCGGCGTCATCACCGATATCCCACGGCATCGGATGATAATTGCGCACCAGCGAGCAGGTCGGACGATACAACTCGGGGCGGAAATGATAGTGCCCGTTAATCCCCATGAAGTCGCGAAAGAGGGCCTTTTCTCCCGCCTGCATCTGGCTTGAAAGAAGGACGAAAACGAGAACCCACGCAGGGTTCCCGAGCACCATGTGGAGAAAAAAAGACTTCCAAGGTTCACTCATAAAAAATCAATCCGACCGGACGCTGAACTATTTTGCACTGGCAGCGGCTTTAATCGATGTCTAGTCTACATGGGAATTTGGTGCCGCAAACGGCGGCCATTCGGATGGCCAAATGGTTGCTGAGAAACGGCGAAGCAGGGCACCCGACGAACATCACTTTTATACGAAAGTCCCGGTTAATGGATTTTTCGCTCTCATAGTTCAACGGATAGAACGGAGGTTTCCTAAACCTTAAATCTGGGTTCGATTCCCGGTGGGAGCATTTTTCCCTGTGTTTATCAGGGTTTGCGGGCGATTGCGGTTCTCAGAAAAGGCAAAGTCAGAACAGAAATCAGAACAAGGACGCCGATTTGCGCGGATGTTTGCCACTGTCCGCCAATGTCTTTTTCCAGTTAAGGTCGCGTTTGAAAATGCGCCGTAGCCGGCCCCCTGGGGAAGGAATCTATCCTAAATCACTTGCCACGCTATCTCCGCCCTTTCACGAGACAATCAACAAGCATTGTCGCCGCACTCACTTTTTCGTGCGCCGCCAAGGCGTGCAAGCTCCGCAACGCATGATCAATCACCATTGAAAGATAAACGCCGACTGAATCGCTATACTCACTGCGGGCACTTAAAAAATCCACGCCCGCAGCAAGGTCTTCATAGCATTGCCAATCTAATTTTTCGCCCTCTGCCGTCGGGAGAGAGGAAAGCTTGCGCCACTTCGCCGCTTTTCACGGTTCTCCTTTGTGACCAAGGGCGGACGAAGGTCGGCATCCGTCCACGGTTCAAAGCTAAATTTCTCAAATGCCATTTTCGGCGATTTGGGTGGCTTCGTCATTTCGCGCCACCGGTCACGGCTTCACCTTCAATCCCGCCGCCTTTGCCAACTCCGCCTGATTCCCGTCAAAGGTCAAAAATTCCCGCGCCTGCAAATGAAGAGCGGTGGCAACGTGCAGCATGTCGAGCGTCCGGTGTCCGCCGGTGATGGTGTGCTGGGCGGAAAGTTTCTCCGCGATGCTGTGAACGTCCTGCCATTCCACCGGCGAGACAACAATCGTGCCCGCCGTGATGTTGGCTTGCAGGGTGTCCAGCATCCGCTGGGCTTCCTGCTTGGAAAAGCCCTCTGTACGGTCTTTGGAAAAACGAAAGGCTTGAAACCGCGCAGACTGGCGAAACTCCAAGAGCACAAGGGAGGAAACGTGAATGGGTTCGGCTTTTTGCTTCAGCAGCCGGTCAGCCTCCGACGAGTTATCTTGCTGCCGGTAGAGAGCACATAACAGGGATGTGTCCGCAAAGATCATCCCTGCTCGCCTTCAAACTCCGCATCCTCCATGGCCTTCACATCCGCCGTGCTGAACACCCGGCTGCCCCAAATCGCCTTGCGCTGGGCCGCCCAATCCACTTTTGCGAGCATGGGCTTCGCTTCCAACGCTGGCACAAGCCGGGCGAATGCCTTGCCGCGTTTGACGATTTGAACGGGTTCGCCGTTCTCAATCCAAGCGGACACCCGGCGGAAATGGTTGCGAAGGTCTGCGACGGTTGCGGTTTTCATGTGATAGAGAAATCTATCATAAGCCGTCTCAGGATGTCAATGGCGGCTGTCCCTGTTCACGGATGTCGGCGGGCCGCGCCGTTCATTTGCTGGCAATCTTTGGCAGGGTGGCAATTGCCGCCCGCAAGGGTTCAAGCTCGTGGTGGGTATAAACCGCGTTCATCTCCTTGCTGGAATGGCCGGTATGGGTTCGATTCCCGGTGGGAGCATTTTCGATCAGCCCCATTCACGGCGCAGTCGGTCCTGACGCAGCCAGCGGCAAACGATAAAGTTCCAGGCGCGGATTTAATACGATAACCGGCCCGGTTCCGCCCTTCCAAACCAGCTCCCCCGTGGTCTCGAGTTCCTTGTAAAAATCCCGCCCCTCGCCGGTCTTTTTTTTCCTGGCTGCGTCAATCGCCACATATTCCACGCCCTGCTGAATCAATTCCTGCACGGAACCAAAATCCGCCATGTTGTCCTTGGTCAGCACTTTCTGGGTGGGCGTGAAGGCGCGGTCACTCGTTTCCTTGGAAAAGACTCCGACCAGTTGCACCCGGCGGTCTTGTGCAACAATCGCATTCGCGTCGGCGTTCTGCTGCAGCCAGCCCGCGAGCTCACGGCGGCTGTCGCGGGAAAAAGCCAGCACAGTTTGGCGGACATCGGATACCGTGGTGGCACAGGCCGCCACCAGGCAGGCTGCAAAGAGCAGCCCTTTCCTCCGACGACTCCATTTCCAAAATACCGCCACCTGAGTGCAAAAGTCGGCGATCCCCAATCCGGTCAGATAACAAATTGTCACCCCCGCCGGCAAAAAATACCGCCCTGCGGTTTTCGGGGTCAGGGACAGCATCAGCGCAAAGACCAGCGGAAAGAGAATCATCAAGAATTCCGGCCACGTGCGCTCACGCCGGGTTTGCCACACCCGAAAGCACCACCACCCGGTGAAGAACCAGAACACCACGCTGGTTTGCTCAAGAAAAATTTCCCAATATTTGTCGGTCAACCACGATTTGCCGCCACCGCCATCCAGCAGAACAACCTCCCGTCCGACTCCCCCGACCATGACATCCAATCCCCGGTAGAGTTGATAATTCACGCCAAAGACCACCGCGACAAACGCCACGGCAAACAGCAAAAAACAACCCCATCGGCGAATGGACGCATCCCGCAACGGCACCCGGAACATCAGGATTACCGACAGGATTACCGCCACGATGCCAATGTACTTTCCCGAGAAGGCCAGAGCATTCGCGCCGCCCAAGAACAAAATCGTTTTCCATGAGGGCCGCTCCCAAAAATACGCCATGGCGAGAAACGACAGCGCCAGCCCCATCAACAGCGCCGGATCTTCCTTGTAGTAATGCGTGACCTCGATCAGCAGCGGATTCAGCGCCACCAGCAGACCCACCGCAACGGCCGCCAGCAGACCTCCGTAGCGAAATGCCAGCCAGGCAAACGCCACCACCGCCATCGCGCCGAAGACGGCCATGCACCAGCGTCCCGTCTCCACGATCGGCTGCGGCGTGCGCGGCACCTGGAAAACACGTGACACCAAGTCCGTGAAGTTTCCCATCAACAAGGGATGATGAAAGTGGGTCGCGCCTTCCAGCACCAGCAAGGCCTCCAGCGGTTCATCCACGTGGTAGTAATAGGGAAAATCGTTCTTCCACGTGAAGAGCGCGAGACTGAAGACAAAGAGCGCCACCGAGAGCGCCCACATTTTCCGCACGCTTTGGGCCGAATGCGCCCCGGCTGGCGCACTCAAGACGCGCTCTTCTCCCGCACGGCGATCCGGCCGGGAATGCGGCGGCGGAAAAACCACACCAACCCCATCATATCCAGCAACGGCCTCCACAGAAACGCCATCAGTCCATACTTGGAAACCCCGCGGGTTCGCGGGCGGTGGGCCACCTCGATCTGCTTGATGCGAAATCCCGCGTTCACCGCCATCGCCGCCATGAACGAATACATCGTGCGGATCGGAATAAACGCATCCACCACCTCGCGGCGAAAGGCCTTGAGCGAACATCCCGTGTCCCGCACCCCGTCACCGAGGATTTTCGAGCGCACCCCGTTGGCCAGCCGCGACATCATTACCCGCAACGCCGAATCCCGCCGACGCGCGCGGATGCCCGCCGTCATTTCGCAATCCGCCAACCCCGCCAGCAAGCGCGGAATATCCGCCGGATCATTCTGTCCGTCCCCGTCGAGCGTCACCACGATGTCGCCGGTCGCGCGTTTGAGACCGAAAAACAAAGCCGCCGCCTGACCGTGATTCGCCACAAAATGAAAAATCCGCGCCTGCGGCCATTTTGTCGCCTCCTCATCCAGGCAAGTGCCCGTGCCATCCGAACTGCCGTCGTTCACCAAGATCGCCTCGTAGCTGCGGCCCAGCGCATCACACACCCCGCGCACCTCCGCCAGCAACACAGCCACATTTTCCTGTTCGTTATAAAACGGAATGACAACAGAAACTTCCATATTCAATAGCAGCCGGTCCGCGGTCAAAGGTCAGGGCACCATGGCCACACATTCAATTTCCACATCGAACCCCAAAAGCTGCGCGCCCACGGTGGCCCGGGCCGGTTTCGACTCCCCTAAATAGCGAGCATACACCTCGTTCATCGCCTGAAAATTTTCCGCCGTGAAAGCCGCGAGGTACACCCGGCAACTCACCACATCCGCGAGGGAAGCTCCCGCCGCCGCCAGCACATTCTTCACATTATTGAGCGTCAGCTCCGTTTGCCGCGCCACCGAGCCCCGCTCGATCTTCCCCGTCGCCGGATCGAAAGGCGTCATGCCCGACACAAAAACAAACCTGCCCTCCGCCACCACACCGAGCGAATACGGACCAAGGGCGGGGGGCGAATCGGCAAAGGGCAACACGGGCGATTTCATCGCTTCGTTTTAGCCGTTCCGGCCAGAAGCGCAACCTCGCGCGCCTTTAACAGCCGCCATTGCCCCGGCTTCAGCGACCCCATTTCCATCCCCCCGATCCGAATGCGCATCAGCCGCTTCACCTCGTAACCGAATTTGTAAAACATCAGCCGGATCTGCCGCTTGATCCCCTGGCGCAACACCACCTTCACGAGCTGCGGGGTGAGCACATAAAGCCGTTCCACCTTGGCTTTGCCTCCTTCGATAAAAAATCCACGCAAAAATTTTGGCGCCTCCGCCGCGTCAAAAGCCTTGTCGAGAAGCACCTCGTATTCCTTCTCCACCTCATGGGTCGGATGCGTCAGTCGCTCGGCCAGCGCCCCATCATTCGTCAGCAAAATGAGCCCCTCGCTGTCCTTGTCCAGCCGGCCCACATGAAACAGCCGCCCGAAATGCCCCGGGACCAGATCAAAAATCGTCCGCCGCCCCTTTTCGTCCGAACGCGTGCAAAGAAATCCCCTTGGTTTGTGCAGCAAGAGGTAAACGTGCGCCGCCGGTTTGGCGCTCTTGCCCGTGACCCGAACCTCGTCGTCCGGGTTTACCGTGGTGGCGAGATCCCGAATAAAATGCCCGTTGATCGAGACCTTGCCGTCCGTGATCAGCGCTTCGCAGGCGCGCCTCGAACCAAAGCCCGCGGCAGCCAGAAAGCGATTTAACCGCATAAGCGGCCTATTCTTCGGGCTTGGTCTTGCGCAGACCGATTACCGGCTGGCCTTCTTTGAATTGACCGCGCGTTTTCAGCAATTCCACGCGCTCGAAACGCTTCAAAACGCTGCGCTTCGCTTGGATTGTGCCTTTGCCCTTCAGGCTGGGATGTTGACTCATGGGGCGAAAAATCTGGACGAAATTCCGCGAATTGCAATCGAAATCCCCCGCCGCCTTCAAGTTGAGTGCAGGACGGGAAAATTATGGAACCCGGCTCGGAGTTCGAGTTCACGCTTCAGCGTGGGCCTTTCGGAGCAGCCTAAAGGCTGAACTCCAACGCCGAATTCACCTCATCTGCTTTCTCTTGCAGGGATGACGGCGGCAGGCACAAGGATGGCATCGGTCATGCCGTGGAGGAGTTTTTTGTCGTCGGGGCAGATGGTGGCCAGGGCGCCGCCGCAAACGGTTCGTTTCTCCCCGACAAAATAATACGGGCAGAGGCGCACGCGGCCCCGCATGCGGCGGAGTTCCCCGGTGGACTCGTCGAGCCAGTCGTGTTCAACCAGGCGGCCCTGATGGAATTGCTGGAGGATATGGGGATGAGTGGCGAATTCGCCCAGAGCGCGCTGAAGTTCCTCCTGCCATTTTTTCTGCGGCACATCCTGGGCCATGAGGACGCCGCGCGATCCCCAGGCAATTTCGGAGAATCCGCTGATCTTCAGAATGAGGGCGCGTTGTTTCTGGCTGAGGCGGCCGACTTCCTCCCACGTGTGCATTTCCAGACGTGGCAACACGGCGTGGCGGGGCAGCGGTTCGGGATCGACCAGCCATGTGTAGGGAATCACCTTGCGCAGGGCCAGCCAGGCGCGCTCGCCGAGTTCGCGCCGCCAGAAATCTTCCAGCGGTTTGAGCCAGAAGAGGGCGAACCACATTTTTTCCTCCAGGGCGGGCTTGAAGGGCGGCGTGACGGCGAGTTCGCCCGCGAGGTGTTTATCGCGGAGTTGGGCGAAGCAGGGCACGTTGGCCAGGTCGAAGAGTTCGAAGAAGCGATAGACGCGTTGTTGCCAGTCGTCGCGGGGTTCGGTGCCGAGCACCCGATAGTTCGAGGGGTCACTATTTTTTCGGTTGAGTTCCCCCGCCAGCCATTCCATTTCCGGCCGGTAGGTCGCCGCCTCGTCGGAGACCACAATGTCACCTCCCGGAAAGACCGAGGCGAAGCCGTCGAGCATGCCCGTCGCCCCGCCGAGAATCCTCCCGCCATCCCGCCCGTAGATCTGACCCAGCCAGGCCGTGAGCCCGATGCCGCCGGGAACGTTGTCGAGTTCCGCAA
Organism: Terrimicrobiaceae bacterium; assembly: GCA_041746635.1. Lineage (GTDB taxonomy): Bacteria > Verrucomicrobiota > Verrucomicrobiia > Chthoniobacterales > Terrimicrobiaceae > CAMASH01. Next base: position 21,612 of record JBGTGQ010000020.1, read on the forward strand.
TGATAAACCCGTCGGACGCAAGCACCAAGTCGGGCCGCAGCACGGCGGGCATTTCCATGGCGAGGGACTTTTCCCGTTGCAGAGCGACCAGCTCGGGCGGTTTGCCCCGATCGAGCAGATCGGCGATCCAGGCCGGTTGGCGTCCGCTCACGCTGAAGCGGTACAATTGATTGCAGGCCCGGACGAAAAGCGTGAGGCGGTACCCGAGCTTGTCGATTTCCTCGGCCAGCTTCTCGTCCAGCGGAAAAGCGTCGGGGGAAATCCGCCACGATTTTTCGTGAAAAAGCCCTCCCTCCGGCAGGGCGGCTTGGATCGCTTTTACGCGCTCCAGTCTTTCCGTGCTCATGCGAGGATTTTCAAGGCCAGCCGGACAAGCTCCTCCGCCGGCGGGGTGCCGGTGATTCCCGTGAGGGCCTGCTTGACTGCCTTGTGGGCCTCGACCTGTTTGTAACCAAGCGAGATGAGGGCCAGCACGGCGTCGTGCATGGCTTGATCGCGCGGGCCGGGCGAGTTGCCGACACTGGCGGCTTCCCATTCGGCGGCGATGCCGACTTTATCTTTAAGTTCCAAGACCACGCGCTCCGCGGTTTTTTTGCCGACGCCGCTGATGCGCGAAATGGCAGCGATGTCGCCCGCCACCACGGAAGCCTTGAACATCTCCAGGCTCATGCCGCTGAGGATGGCGAGGGCGAGCTTGGGGCCGACGCCGGTGACGTGATTCATGAGGAGGCGGAAAAGGTCCCGTTCGCCCGCGCTGGAAAATCCGTACAAAATGTGCGCGTCCTCGCGAACAACAAGATGGGTGAGAATTTTCACCGGCGACCCGGCGGCGGGCAGCCGATCAAAACTTGATAGGGGAATCAGCACGTGATACCCCACGCCGTGGACATTCACGACGATCTGCGTGGGCAAAGCCTCCGCCAGCACACCTTCCAAAAACGCAATCATGCCCGCCTGCTCTAGCAGACCGATGACAAAACTCAAATGCGCTCTGCTGGGCTTTTTAGCCGCCACCCTCGTTTCCGCCCCGGGCGGAGATGAGACCTGGCACCTCTTGGTTGAACCCACCTTCATGGGCCACGAAGCCGCCTGGCCCATCCCCAACGCCAAGACCACCGTGCTCGTTCCCGCCCGGGTGGTCGATGGCGAAGTGCAGCCCCTGCTGCGCAAGGAAGTCGCTGAATTGAATATTACGCGAAAAAAAATCCTCGCTTCCGCGCCCGCCGCCGCGTCGGCCGTGCTGACCACCTTGAAGCCCCGCTATGTCCGCGACAGGAACAAGGTCATTCAATACGCCGTGGTGGAATCCGATAATCCGCTCACCGCCTCGGCCGTGCTGGCCCCGGAATTCGCCGGACTTTTCTCCGAAACGCTGGGGCCTGATCTCATCGTGGCCATCCCGAACCGCTTCCGCATTTTTGTTTTTCCCAAGGCATCCTTCGGATCGCTCAATATTTCAGACATGATTTTCACCGAATACAAGTCCACCGCCTGGCCGGTGACGCGGGAGATTTTTGAACTGCGCCGGGGAAAACTCATTGCCATCGGCAGTTCGCAGTGAGCAGGCTGAACACTTACACCCCGCCATGCTCGACGACATTAGCAAAGTTCTTTTTCACGAATCCACCATCCTCAGCCGTCTCGACGAAATGGCCCACGCCATCACCGAGGAATACCGCGGCAAGGATTTCACCTGCGTGGCCATCCTCAACGGCAGTTTTATTTTCATGGCGGATTTGCTCCGACGCATCCCCCTGCCCCTGCAGGTCGATTGCTGGAGCGTGTCGAGCTATCACGGCACGAAAAGCAGCGGACAGGTGAACTTTCGCCAGACCCAGCTCGCCGACGTGCGCGGCCGCCATGTCCTCATCCTCGACGACATCCTCGATAGCGGCGTGACGCTGAAGGCTATCCATGACCGCCTCGCGGCCGAAAGCGGCGCACTGAGCCTGAAAATCTGCGTGCTTCTGCGCAAGCAAATCGGTCAGTCCCGCCCGATTGATGCCGACCACGTGGGTTTTGACATCCCGAACGAATTCGTCGTCGGCTATGGCCTTGATTACAACGAACACTACCGCAATCTGCCCTTCATCGGCGTGATTAGCGAGGCTGCGATCCAGCGCGGATAATCACGGGGAAGTTCGAACGATGTTAGAGTTCACGCTTTAGCGTGTCTCTTTCGGAACAGCCTGAAGGCTGGAGTCCAACACCGGGTTCGATCCAGAAATACGGTCTCAAAATATGCTTCGATTTTCCACAGGACGCGCTAAGTTTTTAGTCTGGTTAGCCGTGGAAATCACGGAGCCCCCATTTTGCGCGAGACTCTTCCTCCGTCTCTTTCCGTGTTGCACATCGCGTTTCCACTTGTTGGCCGCACGGTTTTCGAGCAGAGGAAATGCATGAAACGGTCGCGCGGTTTGCTTGCCCGACTCTGGCCTCCGGCAGAGGAAGCCCCGCACCTCATCCTCGGACGCCATGGTGAAAAGTTCGCCGCCGAGCACCTGCGCAAGCACGGCCACAAAGTCCTCTTCCGCAATTTCCGCGCCCCCCATGGTGGAGAAGTGGACATCGTCTGTCGCGACAAACCCCACAACGAACTCGTCTTCGTCGAAGTGAAAACCCGCAGCAGCGAGGACTTCGGACGCCCGCTCGATGCGGTGGACCGCAAAAAGCGACGCCTAATTTTCCGCGGAGCCATGACCTGGCTCAAGATGCTGGACATGCCCGACATCACCTTTCGTTTTGATGTCGTAGAAGTCGTGATGAACGAACCACCGGAAATCCGTCACATCGAAAACGCCTTTCAATTGCCGGACAATTATTCGTACTAACGCAGACGCTGCGATATCGAGACGAGATGACAGGTTGGCATCTGCGGGAGAATCCGGAGTTGATGGCCAATGGGGGGAGTGTCATCCTCTCGCCGTAATGTTATGACAGAACGGCTCACCAGAGAGGAAATCATTGCGGCGCTGTTGGCCCTGGAAAAGGAGTGCACCCGACGCAGCATCACCGGCGAGATCTGCATCTATGGCGGCGCGGCGATGGTTCTGGTCTTCGATGCCAGAAATTCCACGCGGGATGTGGATGCGGTCTTTCGGCCGGCCTCGGAACTCCGGGAAGCGGCCCGTATTGTCGCCGAAGATTTGGGACTACCAATCGATTGGCTTAATGACGGGGTGAAAGGATTTCTTTCCCACCATGAGGATTTGAGCGGCGAACCGGTTCTCGAACTCGAAGGTCTCTCGAATTTGCGTCTGGTCTGGCCGACGGCGGAGTATCTTCTGGCCATGAAATGCATGGCCGCCCGGTCCGAGGAGACCGCCTCGGATCGCAACGATGTGGAGTTTTTGATCCGCAGTCTGCGGCTGCCCACGAATGAAGAGGTCATGGAGATTGTTGAACGATTTTATCCCCCGGAACGCATCGCAATCAAAACGCGGTATTTTGTGAGCGAAATCATTTCCGGTCTGGAAACCTTTCCCACTCCCGGGAGGGAGGCCAGCTCATGATTGCCCAGCGCATATCCCGGTTGTCCGATGTGGCTGAGATGGCCCGCCAGAAAGGCAATCTCAGCTTTCCTTTGCGCGATTTTCTCGACGGCTTTTATGCCGCGCCCTCGGACGACAAGCTGTCCGGTGAGCCGGAATTGCTCGCGGAGGCTTTGGGAGACGACGGTTTTGCCGATGCCTATCTAGCCGCAGTTTGCGATCATCTCTGCCGACAATACACACTGTTGCGCCCAGCTTGGGTGAAAACTCCCGCCAGAATTCTGCGGAAACCTCATTTTGCCGCTAGAACACACGGTCTGCGGATGATTTTACTTCAAGAATCTCCGCCCGCGTTTCGTGAACGCAATATCTTCGTGAGTGCCAACACGCTTTCGCGTGCTTGAGCGCGGTCAGGAGCGCGCAGCCGGAAATCCTTCCCATCGAAAACGCCTTTCAATTGCCGGACAATTATTCGTACTAGCTTGGTCGCGTGGAATAAACCACAGAGAACACCGAGGCACAGAGGGATCCTGCAAAAACAAAGATCCTGTTTCGCCTGTTTTTTCTCTGTGTCTCTGTGTTCTCTGTGGTTCAAACTCCCTTTTCAGGACTAAACTTTCCCATGCGCATCCTTTCCGGCATCCAGCCTTCCGGCACCCTGCATCTCGGCAACTACTTTGGCATGATGAAGCCTGCCATCGAATTGCAGAATCGGGGCGAGGCCTTTTATTTCATAGCCGACCTTCACGCCCTGACGACGGTTCAGGACGCTGGTGCACTGAGCGACAACATCCGCGACGTGGCCATCGATTTTCTGGCCTGCGGACTTGACCCGCGCAAGGCCTGCTTTTTCCGCCAGTCCCACGTGCCCGCCGTAACCGAGCTGGCCTGGATCTTGAGCACCCTCACTCCCATGGGCCTGCTGGAACGCTGCCATTCCTTCAAGGACAAGATGGCAAAAGGCTTCGCGGCCTCGCACGGACTCTTTGCCTATCCGGTGCTGATGGCAGCCGATATCCTCATTTACGACAGCGATCTCGTTCCGGTAGGCAAGGATCAAAAACAACATATCGAAGTCACCCGCGACCTCGTGATCAAATTCAACGAGACCTACGGCAACACCCTCAAGTTGCCCGAACCCAGCATCCAGGAACATACCGCCGCCGTGCCGGGACTCGACGGCGAGAAGATGAGTAAGAGCTACGGCAACACCGTCGGACTTTTCGAGGAGGAAGCCGCCATGCGCAAAAAAATCATGAGTCTTAAAACCGATTCCACTCCGGTGGAGTCGCCCAAGCCGGTGGAAAATTCCACCATCCTCGGACTCTACAAACTCGTCGCCAGCCCCGCTGATTACGCGCAAATGGAAAGCGATTTCCGGAACGGCGGGACCGGTTACGGCGATCTCAAAAAGAAGCTTTTCGCCGCCGTCTGGGAACACTTCGCCCCGATGCGCGAACGGCGGAAAGAAATCCTGGCCGATCCGGGCTATGTCGAGATGGTGCTGCGCGAAGGCCGCGAAAAAGCGAATCACGTCGCCAACGGCGTGATGACCCGGGTTCGCGCGGCCGTGGGGTTGTAATTATTTCCGGGTGAGGTTTTGGCGAACCGGGAAAGCTACCGAACCTGGCACCGTGTTGGAGTTCACGCTTTAGCGTGTGCCTTTCGGAACAGCCTAAAGGCTGGACTCCAACGCCGGATTCCATCCCGCCCAAGAACCTTTGGCGGCCTGCACCCCGTGGCGTTGCTCATGTCCCGCGTGCGGACTGCGGTCGGGTTGTAGCCGGCGGCTCAGCGCGAAAAAACCACCAGGCGAGAGAGAGGAGAACGCCAACGGGAAAAATCAGGATGCCAATGTGGACCAGCAACAGTCCGGCGGCACCGCCCATGGCGCCGAGCACGTAACAGAGCCAGATGCCGGCCGCGCTAAGTATGTCCTTCTGTTTGGCGCGTCCTCCCGGCTGGTGCCGTTCCTTCCAATACACCGCCGCTGTTTTGGCCAGGGTATCGAGCACGCCGGTGACGTAGGTGGAGGGAAAGATGGACCGCCCAATCTGACGCAACGTGGCATTTTGCAATCCCATGGCCAGCAGTGGGGGGGCTGCCAGCAGGAAATAACCAGTCGTGTTGATCTCCTGCCGACCGGCCAGAGCCAAGCCGATGCCAAAAGCGGTCAGCAACCCGGCTTCCGCCAGAAAAATCAAGGCGCAGCGCCGGTAACTGGGTGCATCGGCAATGCAAAGATAACCCAAAAAAAGCCCGAGCAGAAAAACCGGCACGGCAAAAAGATGCGGCCAGCCCAGGCCCCAGTTGCCTTGACCAAAGAAGGCACCCAGCGCGGCGGTGTTGCCGCTCATGTGCGAGACATAGAGTCCGCCCAATGTCATGATGCCGATGGCATCAATACAACCGCCCACGCTGGCCAAAAGATAGGCTTCCGCGGTGGTGGTGGTGCGGCTGCCTTGTGGCATAGCAAACCCCGCTTACCGCCCGGCATCGGGCGGGGCGCTTTTGTCCTTATACCAAAGGATGCCATGACGTCTGAGATTGGCGACGAGGGCGCGCAGATTGTCCGCCATTTCCTTATCCATGAGGAGGGCACCGAGGGCACCTTTGCCTTGTTTGGTCTGCTGCACGAGGCCGCGCACATCGGCGATGGTTTTTTTCAGTTCGTCAGCGGCGGCTTTGGCGGACTCGGCGGTGGCCTTGGCAGATTTAAGGGCTTCGTCTCCCGTGCCAATGGCGCCTTCGGCCTTGGTGATGACGCCGTCGAGTTTTTTGGCCGAATCGGCGAACGAGGCGCTGGTTTGTTTCAGATTCGCAATGGTGGTGTTGAGGTCGCCCATGGTTGTCCCCGTGAAGACAGTGGTGTTAAGATTGGCGGTGATGCTCTTGATGTTGGCCACGGTATCCATGATTTCGCTCATCATGGCATCAGCCTTGGTGGTGAGTTCGCTGAGTCCGGCGCCGGTGCGGCCTTTCACGGTGGTATTGCGAGCAATGGGGGGCGACCCCTTGGCGTCGGAATCGAGCGCGATCTGGACAAATTTGTCGCCAAGCATGCCGGAGCTGCCAATGAGGAATTGGGATTTGCTGGGGATTTCAACATCGTCGTAAATTTTCAAATTCACCGAGACTCCGTCCATATTGGGAAGAATGACGGGGTCGTTACCCACGATGCCGATTTTCGCGCCCGCCAGCAGAACTCCCGCGCCCTTGTAAATGCCGCTGGCGTCGGGAAATTCCGCACGAATGTCGTAGTAGCCGCGCACGGCGTCGCCGAAACGGCCGAAATAGACGACCATGGCGGCAATGACGGCAAGGCCGATGGCCATGAAAATGCCGACACGCAGCAGGGTGATGTTTTCCTGTTTGCTCATAGTGGTTCGTCGTCGTCGGGGGAACGTCCGTCCACAAAATCGCGGATCACAGGGTCCCGGGTGGTGCGGAGTTCGCCGGGCGTGCCGTAGAAATACCGTTTGCCCTCATTGAGCAAGGCAACGCGGTCGGCGATGTGGTAACAACTGATCATGTCGTGAGTGACGACAATGGAAGTGACGGAGAGTTGCTTCTGCAAGCGTCGAATGAGCTTATTGATGCTGTCGGACACGATGGGGTCGAGGCCGGCGGTGGGTTCGTCGTAAAGGATGACGTCGGGGGGCGAGATGATGGCTCGGGCGAGCGCGACGCGTTTGCGCATGCCGCCGGAAAGATTGCCGGGCATCTTTTTGTCGTGACCGGTCATATTCACCATGGCTAGGGCGTCGTGGACCTTGGTCGCGATCACTTTTTCGCTGCGCTCACCGCGTTCGCGCAGGGGAAAGGCGACGTTCTGGTGAACGTTCATCGAGTCGAAGAGCGCACCATCCTGGAAAAGCATGCCGATTTTTCTCCGGACGGGTTCCATTTCCCTTTCGCTGAGAGTGGCGACATCCCGGCCCTCGAACTGGATTTGGCCGGAGATGGGTTTCATCAGGCCGATAAGATGGCGCAGAAAGACACTCTTGCCGCCGCCGCTCTTGCCAAGAAGGACGAGGGTTTCCCCCTTGAAAATATCGAGCGAAAATCCGCGGAGGATCTCCTGCGGGCCAATCTTCTGCACGAGATCACGCACGACGATGAGAGGCTCGGCGTTCATCACCAGCCGCCCGCAGGGAATAGGATGTTGAGAAACATGGTCAGGAAGAAATTCGCGATCAGGACCGAAAGCGAACAAATGACCACAGTCTCGGTAGTGGCACGGCCAACTCCCACTGCGCCGTCGCGGGCATGAAGACCTTCGCGGCAACTGATGAAAACGATAAGAATGGCAAAAACAAACCCCTTAATCAGAGACATGATGATGTCGCTCGACTCGGCGAATTTTTGAATATTCACCATAAAATACACGGGCTCAATATTGAGGATATTTACGGCCACAAAATAGGAAGCGAGGATGCCGCAGCCGACACATTCCACCACCAGCAGAGGCATGGAAATGAGCATCGCCACGGCGCGGGGGACCACCAGATAATCCACGGGGTGGACGGCCAGGGCGCGCAGGGCGTCGATTTGTTGGGTGACTTTCATCGTGCCGATCTCGGCGCTCATGGCCGCGCCGACACGTCCGGCCACCATCAGTCCCGTCAGCACGGGACCGAGTTCGCGGAACATCGACAGGGCCACAACCGACCCCACGGCCGTCCCCATGCCAAGGCTGGCAAATTGGAAATACACCTGCGCCGTGAAAACCGCGCCGGTGAAGGCACCGGTCACGATGACCACAAGTTGGGAACGATACCCGATCTCGGCAATCTGATAGAGGACAAGCCTATAACGGATGCGTCCCTTGAAAATGGAGGCAAAGGTCTCCCCCGCGAGTTGCGCAACCTGACCGAGATAAATGAAAAACCCGGAAACCGCGTTTCCGAAAAAGTTCGCGAAGGGCATCAAGCCGTGGCGATGTCGATCCGCTGGGTCTTTTTCTTGGAACTAACCTCCGGCGGCAAGTGCCCCACGAATTTCGCCTCCAAGCCCGCCTTGCGGAAAACCGATTGCAGGCCGTTGAGGGTGGGAGCCTGATCGGAGAATTCCATGTACACGATGTCGTGGTTGGTATCGACCTTATAGCGCAGGCCGGATAATCCATCCAACTCCAAAGCCAGCGCCATCATTTTGTCGGGGTGGCGCAGGCCGGCAGCATAGACCTCAATATCGATCATGGAACCATGCTCGCTCTTCCCGCGGCAAAATCAAGACGATTTGCACTTGGGAGCGCGAGCAAAGCGGACTGCACCCTGGCGCGGGCAACGCGCTTTCGTCGATCGACCTGCCGTCCCAGTGCCGCGTCTGGAGCAAGCTGCGGGTTGGCCGGCAGGAAAACCACGATTTTTAACGCCTCCAAGGTTTGCCTTTGCGGTTGCAAAAAATATCCGTTAGTTCCTAGCCCGCTCCTCATGCCCAAAGATTCCTCAATCAAAAAAATCCTCCTCATCGGCTCCGGCCCCATCGTCATCGGGCAGGGCTGCGAATTTGACTATTCGGGCGTTCAGGCCTGTAAGGCTCTGGCCGAGGAGGGCTATAAAGTCGTTCTGGTAAACTCCAACCCGGCCACCATCATGACCGACCCGGAGTTCGCTGACCGCACCTACATCGAGCCCATCACGCCCGAGGCCATCGAGAAAATTCTGGAGCGCGAAAAACCCGATTCAGTTCTGCCCACTCTCGGAGGACAGACCGCCTTGAATGCCGCCATGTCCCTGGTGGAAAACGGTGCGCTCGAACGTCACGGCGCGCGCCTGATCGGTGCCAACGCCGAGGCCATCCGCCGCGGTGAGGACCGTCAGCTTTTTAAAAATATCATGCTCGAGATCGGGCTCGATTGCGCCCACTCCGGAGTCGCCCACAGCCTGGACGAGGCCCGCGAAGTCGCCACCGAGATCGGAGCCTTCCCGTTGATCATCCGTCCGGCCTTCACCCTCGGCGGGGCCGGGGGCGGCATCGCTTACAACAAGGAGGAGCTGGAGGAAATCTGCCGCCGCGGACTCGATCTTTCCCCCACCACCGAGGTTTTGATCGAGGAATCCCTGCTCGGTTGGAAGGAATACGAGATGGAAGTGATCCGCGATCGCGCGGACAACTGTGTAGTCATTTGCTCGATCGAAAATCTCGATCCCATGGGCGTGCACACCGGTGACTCCATCACGGTCGCTCCCGCGCAGACGTTGAGCGACAAGGAATACCAGGCCATGCGCGACGCCAGCTTTGCCGTCATTCGCGCCATCGGGGTCGAAACCGGCGGATCCAACATCCAGTTCGCCATCAATCCGAAAACCGGCCGCATGATCGTGATTGAGATGAACCCGCGTGTTTCGCGCAGTTCCGCCCTCGCCTCCAAGGCCACCGGTTTTCCCATTGCAAAAATTGCCGCCAAACTCGCCGTCGGCTACACCCTGGACGAACTCAAGAACGATATCACCCGCGAGACCTCGGCTTGCTTCGAGCCGTCCATCGATTACGTCGTCACCAAGATCCCGCGTTTCACTTTCGAGAAATTCCCCCAGGCCGACGCCACGCTCACCACCCAGATGAAAAGCGTGGGCGAGGCCATGGCCATCGGCCGCACCTTCAAGGATTCCCTGCAAAAGGCTTTGCGCTCGCTCGAAACCGGCCGCTTCGGGCTTGGCGCCGACGGCAAGGACAAACCGCCCGTGCAAGCGGACGGTTCGCCGGACATCGCCCTCATCGAGCAAAAGCTCCGCATTCCCGGCCACGAGCGGATCTTTTTTATTCGTTACGCGCTGCAAGCCGGGCTCACCACCGAACGCATTTACGAACTCTCCGCCATCGACCCGTGGTTTCTGGAAAACATCCGCCAAATCGTTGACTTAGAGAGGGAACTGGAGGGCACTGCTTTGTCAGTGTCCATAAATCATGGGAAACGACAAAGCGTTTCCCTCCAGTTTCGCAAGGCGAAACGCATGGGTTTTTCCGACCGCCAGCTTGCCTTCCTGACCAAGAGCACCGAGCCGGAGATCCGCGCCGCCCGCAAGGCGGCTGGAGTGGTTCCCACCTATCGACTGGTGGACACTTGTGCGGCGGAATTTGAAGCTTACACGCCTTATTATTACTCAACCTACGGCGATGAGGACGAAACTCGCGCCAGCGACAAAAAGAAAGTTCTCATCCTCGGTGGCGGACCCAACCGCATCGGGCAGGGCATCGAGTTTGACTATTGCTGCGTCCACGCCGCCTTTGCCCTCAAGGAACTCGGTTGGGAAACCATCATGGTGAACTCGAATCCCGAGACCGTCTCCACCGATTACGACACCAGCGACAAATTGTATTTCGAGCCGCTCACGCTGGAGGATGTCCTCAACATTTACGAGCGCGAGCGCGCCGATGCCATCATCGTGCAATTCGGCGGACAGACTCCGCTCAATCTCGCCGCCGGCCTCTCCGCCAACGGCTGCACCATTATCGGCACGCAGCCGAGTTCGATAGAGATGGCCGAGGACCGCAAACATTTCGCGGCCATGTTGAGCAAGCTCGGGCTCAAGCAAACCCAGGGTGCCACCGCCACCAACGAGAAGGAAGCCGTGGCCGTCGCGGCCGAAATCGGCTACCCCGTTCTCGTGCGACCCTCCTTCGTCCTGGGTGGTCGCGCCATGCAAATCGTCCACACTGAGGAGGAGTTGAACCACTACATGCGCACCGCCGTCGAGGCCAGCCCCGAGCGACCCGTGTTGGTGGACCGTTTCCTCGAGGATGCCACCGAGGTGGACGTGGATTGCATCTCCGACGGGGAAACCACCGTCATTGGCGGCGTGATGGAACACATCGAGCAGGCCGGCATTCACTCCGGCGACAGCGCCTGCGCCATTCCCAGTTTCTCCCTTTCTGCGCCTGTGCTCGAAACCATCAAAAGCGCCACAAAAGCCATGGCCCGTGAACTCGAAGTGCGCGGCCTGATGAATGTGCAGTTCGCCATCAAGGACGAACAGGTCTATGTCCTGGAAGTCAATCCCCGCGCCTCGCGCACGGTTCCCTTTGTCAGCAAGGCCATCGGCGTCCCCCTGGCCAAACTCGCGGCCAAGGTCATGGCGGGCGAGACCCTTAAAAACCTGGGCTTCACCCAAGAAATCGTCCCCACCCATTTTTCGGTGAAGGAAGCCGTCTTCCCCTTCATCAAATTCCCCGGCGTGGACATCACCCTCGGACCCGAGATGCGCTCGACCGGCGAAGTCATGGGTATTGATGTCGATCTCGGGCTGGCCTACGCCAAGGCCCAGATGTCCGCCCAGCCCGCATTGCCGGTGGAGGGCAATATTTTCATCAGCGTGAAGGATGCCGACAAGGCTGCCGTCGTGCCCATCGCCCGGGAATTTTCCGAACTCGGCTTCACCATCCACGCCACCAGCGGCACCGCAAAAGTCTTCCGCGCTGCCGGCGTGCCAGTGAAACCGCTTTTCAAGATCGGCGAAGGCCGCCCCAACATCCTCGACCTGATCAAAAACGGGGACATGCACTTCATCATCAACACCCCCAGCGGCCAACAACCGCGCAAGGACGAAGTCCTCATCCGCAGCGCCGCCGTCGCCGCCCGCGTGGCCACCATGACCACCCTGCGCGGAGCCAAGGCCAGCGCCGACGCCATTCGCTCCCTCAAACAATCCGGCTACGGCGTCAAGACCATCCAGGAATACCACGCTTGAGGAGGGAAACGCTTCGTCGTTTCCCAAATATCTGCCCGGCGAAAGTGGAAAAAGACGAAGCGTTTCCCTCCAACTTATTTCTTCGCGATAACCGCCAGTCCACCCAGAATAAGCAACCCGCCCAGCACGATCCTCGGAGTGATCTGCTCCTTTAAAATCACCCAGGCCAGCACGATGGCCACAAGGATGCTCCCCTTGTCAATCAGCGCGATGGTTGCGACCTGTCCGTCCTTGAGGGCTTTGTAATAAAAAATCCACGACAGCGAGGTCGTGACTGCCGACAGGCCGAGCCAGAGGAAATTTGTCTGGTTCAGCGTCCCCAATGAAACAGTCGGAACCGTAAACATGGCAAAACCCATGATGAAGAGAAAAACAAGCACCGTCCTCACCGCGAGACCAAGCTCTCCCGAGATGCCGGCCAGCCCCATTTTCGCAATCACGGAAGTGACCCCGGCAAAAACCATCGAGACAATCGCGTACAGCACCCAAGGCTTCATCGGTGCGCTAAGCGTTATCGGACAACAAGGCGGCGCGCACGACGGACATTTGCGCTTCATCCATCAGCTTCTGCGTCACCCCGCGCAAGCGCCGTCCCAAAGTGGAAGCGACCCCGATGACGAGTTGAATACCCGCCTCCGGGTAGTTGTTCAGAAACGACTCAAAATCGGCCCGCGTGATAACCCAATATTGCACCGACTCAATCACCACGACGGAACACAGTGCGCTGCCCGGATCGAAAAGATCCACCTCACCCACCCATTCGCCCTGACGAATCGTCCCGAGCAAAACCTCACGATCCTTGTCCCTTCGAACGGCGTGCAGCAGGCCGCTGACAATAAAAAACAATTTCCCGTGCGATTCTCCTTGGGAAATAAGCACCTCGTCTGGATTCGCGAGATGGAATTCTCCGTAGGAACTCACCGTGTCGCGGTCGGCGCGGGAAAGATCGGCCACAAGCCCGACGGCGGGAAGTTGCGATCCGCTGAGTTTTTCAGCCATGAAAAGCAAGGATAGGGCTTGGGGCGGAAAGCGCGATGACTTTCCATCCGGCGGAATGATGATGAATTCACAAACTGCTCCTGTTGACTAAGTTGTCCGAATGGATCGCATATTTCTTGCCAACCGGAAAAAGCCGTGGCACTGTTAACGCCCTAAATCAAAAAAGAAGAAAAATGGCCAAAGCAGTAGCAACAGCACCCGAAGTCAGCAGCCTGCGACTTCATGAAAAAGATACCGGCAGTGCGGACGTTCAGATCGCCCTGTTGACCAAACGCATCAACGAGCTCACCGAGCATCTCAAGACCAACCTCAAGGATCATTCATCCCGCCGGGGTCTGCTCAAAATGGTCGCTCAGCGACGCAGTTTGCTCGACTATCTCAAAAACACCGCCGCCGACCGCTATCAGGCGGCTCTCGAAAAGCTCGGCTTGCGCAAATAGCGCAATCAAGCACCCCAATGCCCCGCCATCTGGTTGGGGCTTTTTCTTAAACCTCGTTCCGCGAATCAATCGCCGGAACGCTTTCCCATACGCTATACATTATGTCTCATTCCGTAACGGCCAACGTTGGCCCCGCCCCCATCATCATCGAAACCGGTAAACTCGCGCGTCTCGCCGACGGCGCGGTCACCGTCCGCTCCGGCGATACCATTGTCATGGTTTCCGCCGTCTCTGCCACCACCATCAAGGACGGCCAGGACTGGTTCCCGCTTACCGTGGATTACCGCGAAAAAGCCGCCGCGGTCGGCAAATTCCCCGGCGGGTATTTCAAACGCGAAGGCCGTCCTTCCGAAAAAGAAATCCTCACCTGCCGCATGACGGATCGCCCTCTGCGACCGCTCTTCCCCAAGGGTTATCTCTACGACACCCAGATCATCGGCGTCCTCCTCAGTGCGGATGGCGAGATCGATCCCGACATCCTTTTCATGAACGGCGCCAGCGCCGCGCTTGCCGTCTCCGACATTCCCTTTGCCGGACCGGTCGGTGCCGTGCGGGTCGCCCGAGTCAACGGTCAGTTCATCGTGAATCCCGGCCACAGCCAGCGATTGGATAGCGACTTGAACCTCGTTTATGTCGGCAATGAAACCGACGTCATCATGATCGAAGGCGAGGCCTTGGAACTCCCCGAGGCCGATTTCGTCGCCGCGCTGCATTTTGCGCAGGCCGAAGTCGCCAAACTCGTCGCCGCCCAGAAGGAACTCGCCGCCGCCGCCGGTAAGGTCAAGCGCACCCCGCAGCTCTTCGTCGTCGCCGATGAATTGCTCGAAGTCGCTTACTCCGTCGCCGGTGACCGCATCGAATCCGCCCTCTACACCCCGAGCAAAGTTGCCCGCGGCAAAGCCGTTGGCGCGCTCAAGGACGAAGTCTCGGCCGCCATCCTCGAAAAATTCCCGGCCGCCACGAAGTTCGAGGTCAGCCAGGCCTTCGACTATCTCCAGAAAAAAGCCTTCCGCATCAGCATTCTCGACAAACAGGTGCGTTGCGACGGCCGCGACACGAAAACCATCCGCGCCCTCAGCGGCGAGACCGGCCTCCTGCCCCGCAGCCACGGCAGTGCCCTCTTCCAGCGCGGTGAAACGCAGGCCCTCTGCCTCGCGACCCTGGCCCCTTCCGACGAAGCCCAGGATCTCGACGGCTACACCGGCGGTGAGATCAGCAAGCGGTTCATCCTTCATTACAACTTCCCGCCATTCTCCGTCGGAGAAACCGGCCGCACCGGCAGCCCCGGACGCCGCGAAATCGGCCACGGCGCCCTCGCCGAGCGTTCCATCCTTGCGGTCATTCCTCCAGTCAATGAATTCCCTTACGCCCTCCGCGTCAGCAGCGAAGTCATGGAATCGAATGGTTCGACTTCGATGGCCAGCGTCTGCGGTGGCGTGCTCGCCCTCATGGACGCCGGTGTGCCGATCAAGACTCCCGTCGCGGGCATTTCCTGCGGACTCGTCACGGAATTCAGCGGCGACCAGATGAGCCGTTACACTCTGCTCACCGACATCATCGGCAGCGAAGATCACTTCGGCGACATGGACTGGAAACTCTGCGGCACCCGCACCGGCGTGACCGGTTTCCAGCTCGACCTCAAGCTTCCCGGCATTTCGCTCAAGCTTATGGAAGAAGCCATCTACCGCACCCGAGACGACCGCCATAAGGTCCTCGACGTGATGGAATCCGTCCTGGCCGCGCCTCGCACCGAGATGAGCCCCTACGCTCCCCGCATCGAGACGATTAAGATCAACCCCGAAAAGATCGGCCTTATCATCGGACCCGGTGGCAAGACCATCAAAGGCATCGTGGCCGAGACCGGTGCCGAAATCAACATCGAGGACGACGGCTCCATCCACATCTACTCGAACAACGGCGACAGCCTCGCCCGCGCCAAGCAGATCATCAACGGCATGACCAAGGAAATCGGCGTGGGTGAAATGTACCAAGGCACGGTGGTTTCCATCAAGGAATTCGGCGCGTTCGTCGAAGTCCTTCCCGGCAAGGACGGCCTCTGCCACATCTCCGAGTTGGCGGACTTCCGGGTCAATCGCGTCGAGGACGTGGTGAAAATGGGCGACTCCATCTGGGTCAAATGCATCGGCGTGGACGACAAGGGCCGCATCAAACTCAGCCGCAAGGCCGCCATGAAAGATCGCGACGAAGCCGCCGCGGCTGTTCCGGCGTAAACTGGAGGGCGCTGGTCGCTGGCCTGCGGCCAACCGGCATCACCCCGAAAATCGGCCGCCTGGACTTACCTCCCGGTGGCGGTTTTGTTTGGTCCGCCCCGCACAATCTGCAAGGCAATGAATTGATGGAGGGTCACAGGCCCTTGTGACCCTATTGAGAGGGATGCGAGGGCCCGCATCCCTCCAAAGAACTAGGCGGCAAGGGACTGCCGCCCTCCTCTACTTCTCGATTGCGACGGCCTCAAACTCCTCGGGGAATTTCGCCAGGAAACTTTGGGTCGGCCAGGCGCATGCTTCGCCGAAGGCACAAACGGTGCGGCCGGCGATGTTGTCGGCGACATTCTGCAGCGTCTTGGGATCGGCTCCCTGACCTCCACCATCGAGCATGCGGGTGGTGATCTTCGACATCCAGAGGCTGCCTTCCCGACAAGGCGTACACTGGCCGCAACTCTCGTGCGCGTAGAATTGGTTGAGGTTGTTCAGGGCCCAGACCATCTCGCGGGAGTCGTCCATCACCATCACGCCGCCGCTGCCGACCATGGTGCCGACGGAACCGAGCGTCGCGGCATCCATGACCACATCGAGCATCTTGATTTCCTTGTCCACCATCTGGCCGTCTGCGTCCTTCACCTTGACCTTGAAAACTTCCTCGGCACGCAGGACCTTGGCCGAGCTGCCGCCGGGAATGACGGCTTTTAGTTTGCGACCGGGCTTGAGGCCGCCGCAGATGTCGAAAATCAATTCCCCCAGCGTGACCGCGCCGGCGGGAAGTTCGTAGAAGCCGGGCTTCATCACATCACCACTCACACACATGGTGCGCGTGCCACCGTCGCCAGGCGTGCCCATTTTAGCGTATTCCTCGGGGCCCATGCGCAGGATATGCTTCACGTGGCAAATCGTCTCGACGTTATTGACGATGGTCGGCTTCATGTAGAGGCCAAGCACGGCGGGAAAATACGGAGGCTTGATGCGCGGATAAGGACGCTTGCCCTCAAGAGATTCAAGCAGGCTGGTTTCCTCGCCGCAAATGTAAGCTCCCGCGCCTTGGTGCACGTAGATGTCGCAGTCAAAACCGGAACCGAGGATGTTTTTTCCGACGAAGCCCTTTGCCTTGGCCTCCTTGATCGCATTCCAGACGATCTTGGCCGCCTCGGGAAATTCGCAGCGGATATAGATGTAGCAAAGGTGCGTGTTGGTGGCGAATGCCGAGATGACAAGACCTTCCACAAGCTGATGCGGATCGTAGTGCAGGATGTAGCGATCCTTGAACGTGCCGGGTTCCGACTCGTCGCCGTTGACCACAATGTAATGGGGCTTGCCGTCGTCGTATTTGATGAAACTCCATTTGACTCCGCAGGGGAAGCCCGCGCCGCCCCGGCCGCGCAGGTTGGAAGCCTTGATCGCGTCAATGATCTCGACCGGCTTCATGGTGACGGCTTTTTTCAAGGACTCGTACCCGCCATGCTGGAGGTAGGTCTCGATCGAGGCGTCGTAACCCGGCTTGCTAATGTTCTCGAAAATGATGCGCCGCTCCTTCGGATGAGGCGGCGGCATGACGAAAGGTTTGGCGGTCATTTGTATTGCTCCACGATGCCGGGAATAGCCTCCGGGGTGATTTTTTCGTGCAGGGTGTCGTTAATGAGCGCCACCGGTGCGCTGCCGCAACTGGCCAGGCACTCGACGAACTCGACGCTGAATTTTCCGTCGGCACTGGTCGGCGGCGCACAGCCGAAACCATGATGTTCGTCGTGGGGATCAAGTCCCACCGCGGAACAGAATTTTTCCTTCACATCGTAGCTCCCCGCCATGGCACAGGACAGGGTGCGGCAGACGCGGATGATGGTCTTCCCGGCGGCCTCGCGGCGGAACCAGGGATAAAAGGTCACCAGTTCGTAAATATTGATGGGCTGAAGCTCCAGCTTGGCCGCAATCCACTCGATGCCGCTGTCGTCCACGGAACCGAAGTGGTTTTGCCAATAGTGCAATAAGGGCAAAGAGGCGCTGCGTTTGGACACCGGATAATGCGTGACGATCTCGTCGATCTCCGCCTCAAATTCCGGCGTCACCTTGTCGGCCTGCCGCTCGGAGGCGGCTTGCGGGTCGGCGGCGGTGGTCACGGTCATAGTGCAAAGAGGGTTTTCCTGTTTTCCAACGTCAGCATCAAGCAAAAGGATGCATCACCCGAAAAATGGAGGGTTGCGGGCCCTCGCAACCCATTATTCAGGATCGCTTGGATGGGGGGCCCTTCTCCCCACCCGCCCGCGTTCCCAATGCGGGGCTCACCACCGCAACTCGTGGATCACGCCCTGCCACGGCCAGTCGTCCGCATTTTTCACGAGCCCGGCCCGCACCGGATCCTGCCGCACATATTCCCAGCGTTCCCCGTAATGTTCTCCCCTCCTCAACTGACGGTCCCAGAAATCCACCTGCCAGACCGGTTGATCTGTCGGACGCGGCCATTGTCTAGAGGCCGCGGCTTTCCACAATTTCACCCACTGTTGGACGGAACGCGCCGGTATCTCCGCCGGAGAGCAAAACAGATGCAGGTGATCCGGCATGAGAACAAAGCGTCCCACCTGCCAGGATTTCGCTTCGCGCCAGACCCTCTGGAGCAAGTCGCAGACAGCCTGATTGGCCAAAATTTGTTTGCGATTTTTCGTGCAAACGGTCACCAGCAAAACGTCGGCGGAATTGTGCCGTTCGACCGTGGGAAAATGCCCCGGATGACGGCGACCGGGCTCGCCTTCGACCTGGAGGGATGCGGGCCCTCGCATCCCACTTTTCTGCCTCCCGGAAGTTTGGGCACCGAGGGCCCGGTGCCCTCCATGGTATCCCGCCACCATGCTCTCCGCCGCTTCGATGATCTTTGACCGCAAGGCCTCGGGCTCCAGCACTTCCGCATGGCCGCCCCAGCCCAGAATCCAGCTTTCCAAATCCGGGGCCAGGCCGACCTGCATGGACAACTCGGCGCTCCCGTCCGCATGTTTGCGCAGTTTTTGCGACTTGTGCCACTGGCGTTCCGCCACGAGTCGCGCGGCAAAGGCATCGAAACGCACGCGAACCCGCTCGGTTTTCCCCGCTTCGAAGGCGGCAAAACTGCCGGAAAGCATTTGCGAGACGGAAAAATCCGCCGGACGCTGAAAAGAAATCCGGAGATTTTTGGGTGAAGCGATGCGGGTGAGGGCAAATGTGCGCATGTCTCCGCGGGCCAGATCATTGGCCAGCAAATACCATTGGTTGCTGATACAGGCGAGATGGTAGGGCTCCACCCGGCGGCGCTCGGCTTTTTGGGCGCGCAAGGACAGATAATCAAAATCGATCGTCTGACTGGACATGACTGCGTCGGCCAAGACCTCGAACACCTCGATCTGCCCCTGGGGCACACCGGCTGAGCGAAAGGAAACCGCCGCCGATAATTCATGGAGGGAAACACTGGCTTGATCGCCCAGGCTCGAAACCAATTTTTCAAAAGCGGCGTGCAGGGGTTTCTCAAACGAAGTGCCCCGGTATTGCTCGACCGCCTTCTGTGCGACCAGCAAGGCCACCAACTCACCCTCGCTCACAGTGATCATGGGAAACTGCGCCACGGGATGCGCGTAATGAAAGCCATGGCGGGGCTGGTCGTATTCAATGGGCAGCGCAAGCTGGTCGCGCATGAACTCGACGTCGCGCTGGATGGTCTTGGTCGAGACTTCGAACTCCACCGCCAGCTTGGAGCAGTTGGGATACTTGCCCGCCGAGAGCAACTCGTGAATCCTCACCATCCGTACCAAGGGAGGCCGCGCCGTACTCGCGGCCGACAACCCCGATCGCCTGGAGGGTGGCGGGCTCTCGCCACCCTTATCGACGGACGCCAGAGCCGGCGTCCCTCCAGGGCTTCTTTTTTTGGAAACTTTTTCAGGCATCGGACATCGTATGTCCTAGGTAGTCCCACAGAGTCAAGAGCGTTATGAAAAACAACCTTCAAAACTTCCTTGCCCACATCACCCGCAAAACCCGTCCGGTCTGCCGGCAGCTTGAATTGCCCCTGCCCGGCTCCCGCCTCACCCGCGACGAGGCGAATTTCCTGCTGGAAATCCGCCGCCTGCGCGAGCAATTGGCCAAGGCCTGAGCAGGGAGGGCTGCGGGCCCTCGCATCCCACTTATGCAGCCGCCTTATGCGACGGGCTTGGTAACGGACGCGAGAACCGAAGCGACAGCGCAGATAGCCTGCGCGAAGCGCAGCCCGGAGGGTGGCGCAAGCCAGCAACCCGCGTCCCTCCATAAAATGGGACTAGCGAATCACCGGGTTCCATTCTATGCCTTGCGCTGATGCAACTCGGCTTGGATCTCCAAAGCGCTCCGTCTGCTCCACGCCCTCCGAAAATCCATTCCGTTACGGAGGTCACTCGCCGTATTCGCGAACTGATTGAAGAGGGCATCGGCGAGGTCTGGGTGGAGGGGGAGATTTCCAATGTCCGACGACAGGCTTCCGGACACCAGTATTTCACGCTCAAGGACTCGTCCTGCCAGCTCTCCTGCGTGCTTTTCAGCGGCGCGGCTGCGGCTTTGCGCGGTTTGAAGCTGACCGACGGACAAAGCATCCAGGCTTTTGGGGCGATCTCGGTTTACGAACCGCGTGGTCAGTATCAAATGATCGTGCGGCTGGTGCAGGAACGCGGGGAAGGTGCCTTGCAGGCGAAGTTCGAGGCGCTGAAGCGCAAGCTGGCGGCGGAGGGAATCTTTGATCCGGCGAGAAAGCGCCCCCTCCCTCACTTCCCCCGGCGCATCGGCCTGGTCACCTCGCCGACCGGTGCGGCCATCCGGGATTTTCTCAATGTCCTGCATCGCCGCCATCCCGGCATTGAAGTGTATATCAATCCCGTCCGGGTGCAGGGCAAAGGGGCCTCGACGGAAATCGCCCGCGCCATCCGGGAATTTGGCGAAGCGGAAAAACACGGCCTCCCCGCGATGGATGTTCTGGTCGTGACGCGCGGCGGCGGCAGCATCGAGGATTTGTGGGAGTTCAACGAGGAAACCGTGGCCCGGGCCATCGCCGCATCACTGGTTCCCGTGGTGAGCGCGGTCGGGCACGAAATTGATTTCACCATTGCCGATTTCGCCGCCGATCTGCGGGCGGCCACGCCCAGCGCCGCCGCCGAGATTCTGGCGGCCGACCGCGTGGAAGTTCTGGCCAGCCTGCGGCAAAATGCCACCCGCATGACCCGCGCCTGCCGGGGACGAATGGATCTGGCGGAGGCTCGCCTGACCGCGATTTCCCAATCCACCGTCCTGCGCGAACCCGCCCGCCGCATCCTGGAGCTTCGCCAGACCTTGGATCGCTCGGCCGATGCCATTCATCAAGGCGCGGACCTGACCCTTGAACGAAGAAAAGCAGCCATCGACCGCGCTGCCACCCGCCTTGCCGCCCAATTTCCCGCCGGGGCCATCCGGGAATCACGTTTGCATTGCGGCATGGTTTTGCAGCGGATAAGCGAACCCGTGCGCCGGAAACTGACGGCGCACCGAGCCCGGCTGGACCGAGCGTCCGGCATTCTGGGCTCACTCAGTCCGGAAGCCACCCTCTCCCGCGGCTTCACCATTACGATGGACGGCACGGGGAAACCTCTTACTTCGTCAAAAAATATCGCGGAAGGAATGGCGCTGCGCACCCGTTTCCACGATGGCGAGGCAAAATCCACCGTGGAGGGATGAGGGTTGACTCGTCTTTGACTCGGATCTCCACTTCGCTCCGGTTTTCGCATCCCTAAATTTGGGTCGCCCCGCGGGGAGATGGGGACCCCGCAACCCCCATCAGCCTGCGACCCTCCATCAGCACGGATGGTTGACGCCACCGCGCTGCCACGGCTATGAAAGACATCCCGTGAGCAAGACTTTTCCCGAACTCGAAGCCATTTACCGCCGTCCGTTTTTTGACCTCATCCAGGAAAGCCGGCGCGTTCACGCCGCCCACTGGCCGGGAAACGAAATGCAACTTTGCACTCTCCTGAGCGTGAAGACCGGTGGATGCAGCGAGGATTGTTCCTACTGTGCGCAAAGCTCCCGGTATCAAACCGGCGTGCAGCGGGAAAAACTCATGACCACGGAGGAAGTGTTGCCGCATGCCGAGCAGGCCCGTGCCAACGGCTCGACCCGCTTTTGCATGGGCGCGGCTTGGAAGGGCGTGCGCGAGGGCGAGCAAAAATTCGAGCAAATGCTGGAAACGATCCGCGAGGTCAGCAAACTGGGCATGGAAGTCTGTGTGACCCTCGGCCAACTCTCGGATCCCGAGGCAAAAAAACTCAAGGAAGCCGGCGTCACGGCCTACAATCACAACATCGACACCTCGCCGGAACATTATCCGAACATCGTCACCAGTCACACCTTCGACGACCGCCTGAACACGATCGGAGCCGTGCAGCGCGCCGGCATGAGCGTCTGCTGCGGCGGCATCATCGGCATGGGCGAAAGCGAAGACGATCGTTTGCGCATGTTGGAAGTGCTCTGCTCGTTCGATCCGCCGCCGGAAAGCGTCCCGATCAACTGCCTCATGCCCATGCCCGGCACGCCCTTGGAGGAACAGGAACCCGTGGATGTTTTTGAAATCGTCCGCCTCATTGCCACCACCCGCCTGGCGTTGCCCGAGGCGAAAGTGCGCCTTTCCGCCGGACGCACCCGGCTTTCCCGTGAGGCTCAGGCGCTGTGTTATTTCGCCGGCGCAAACTCGATCTTCTACGGCGACAAATTGCTCACCGCGGAAAATCCCTCCGCCAACAAGGATCTGGATCTTCTCCGCACCCTCAACCTGCAACCGCAGGCTCCCTTTTCCGAACTTTCGCAGCCTCTCTCCGCATGAAAATCGCCATCGGTTCCGACCACGCCGGCTTCGACTACAAACTACGCATCATCGCCCACCTGAAAGACCAGGGCCATGAGGTCGTGGATTACGGCACCCACAGCGCGGAATCCACGGATTATCCCCTCTGGATTATTCCCACGGCGGAGGCCGTGGCACGCGGCGATGCGGAAACCGGTATCGTCCTGGGAGGTTCCGGCAACGGCGAAGCCATGTCGGCCAACAAGGTGAAAGGCATCCGCTGCGCCTTGTGCTGGATCGATGAAACCGCCGAGGCCGCTCGCCAGCACAACAACGCCAACGTCCTTTCCATCGGCCAGCGCATGGTCTCCATAGAAATCGCCCTGCGTCTGGTGGATATTTTTCTCCGCACGCCCTTCGAAGGCGGACGCCATGTCGGCCGCATCGAAAAGCTCGCCCGCTACGAAGCCGGGCTTCCGATGCAGTAATGGTTTAGGGTCCAAGGTCTAAAGTCCAAGGCCCCAGGCCAAAAACCAGTCTAGGGAATGAACGACCTTGGACTTTGGACATTGGAGTTTGGACACTCTACCCATGAATACCCCCGGCTGGCTTCTGGCCAAACCCTTCGCCCACCGCGGACTTCACGACCGAGACCGGCCGGAAAATTCCCTGACCGCCATCGACGCCGCCATCACAGCGGGTTTCCCGGTGGAAATTGACGTGCAGGAAAGCGCGGACGGCCGGGCGATCGTATTTCATGATTGGCATTTGCAACGTCTCACCGGTCGCGATGGGTGGGTGCATCGGCTGCCTGCGGCCGAGATTCAACAATTGGCCCTGCTCGAAACCGGACAAAAAGTTCCTGTCCTGGAAGAGGTCTTGGAAGTGATCGCGGGTCGCGTCCCCCTGCTCATCGAAATCAAGCAATGCCAGCGCCGCAGTGCCTTGGAGCCGGAAATCGCCTGCGTCCTCCAATCCTACCGCGGTTCGTTCGCCATCCAGTCCTTCAACCCGTTTTGCCTGGGTTGGTTTCGCCGGCACCATCCGGAAATCCTTCGCGGACAAATCTCCTGCGCGTTCGATACCGACGAACGGGCCGGTTGGAAAAAATGCCTCCTGAAAAACTATGCCCTGAACTGGCTGAGCCAGCCGCATTTCCTGGCCGATGACTGGAGGAGGCTGCCCACCCCGGCCACGACCTTGCTGCGCCGTTTTTTCCAATTGCCGCTGCTGGCCTGGACGGTGCGCAGCGCAAACGAGCGGGCGGCGGTCTTGCGCTGGGCCGACAATGTGATCTTCGAGGGATTTCGACCCCCTGCTGGTGAAATCAGCACGGATGTCAGCCGGCAGACGCCGAGGGCGGATTTTTCCACATAAAAAACCCGGAGAAAACCGCGGGGCGGCCACTCCGGATTTGTTGAGAGTTTACTTTGGGGAGTTACGACAAGAGGTCAGCCGGAACCTTTCCGCCGTTCTCGGCGATTTTTTTGATCACTTCCTTGTGCAGCCAGATGTTCATCTTGGCGGAGTCGGAGGTGTCGCCGGTGTAGTGGAGTTCCGCGGCCAGCTCCTTGCGGGCGGAGAGGCTGCTGTCCATGCCAACGAGCTTCATCAGATCGACGATGGATTTTCTCCATTCGAGCTTCTCGGGATTCTTCGCGGCCAAGCCGTCCAGGATGGCGGTGACATCAACAACCGGAGGCGTTGTGGCCGACGCGTCTTGGGGCGGAAGGATGACATCCTTGACTGATTCGACTGCGGCTGCGGCGCCGCCGAAGACTTTGGAAATGAGGTTGGATAGAAGGCCCATGATGTGTATTTTTTCGTTGGTTAGTTAGCTTGGGTTGGTGATGAGCACGAAACTACCCCTCAACGTGACCGCATTCAACCTCTGATGGAAAAGTTGTCACAACTTTCTCTTAGCGGTTGTTGAGGTCCGAGTGGTTGGGCGTTCAGCCGAGGTTCGTTCCGCTGCACTTTGTTCGGTCTGCCCAAGTTGGAAAATCTCACCCCAACCCACGTTCCTCCAGATCCCCCTCATCCCAGCCGAGGAAGTGACCGAGTTCGTGCAGGAAAGTCGTGCGAACCTCGTCGCGAAAAACCTTCATGTCCTCCTCGGAAAAATCCCAGAGATTTTCCAGCCAGAGGCGGATGCGCGGGGTGGGCGCATCCGTTGCGCCCTCGTCGAATAACCCGAGCGTGTCCGCTTCCACGCCGGCTGCCAGATCGTCCTCATCGGGCATCGGCTCAAAAAATACGGGCACCTCATCGGCCGCACGGCGCACCTCCAGGGGAAGACCAGTTAGCGTTTCTTCCACCACCTCTTTGCCCACGCGGGCCAGTTTTTCAAAATTCATTTTGCCTTCTCCGTTGTCACAGTTGTCGGGAATCGTTATCAGAAATTCATGGCTGACAGCAAAAATGTTAATCCCCTGAGAGAGGGACTCTCCAGCCGCGCGATGCCGGAACCCTGCGCGGTGATCATATTCGGAGCGACCGGGGATCTCACCCATCGCAAACTTGTCCCGGCTCTTTACAATCTCGCCGGTGATGGGGCGCTGCCACCCGCCGTCAGTGTGATCGGATTTGCCCGTCGGGAAAAAACCAATGAGATGTTCCGCCAGGAACTGGAGGAGGCCGCGCGAAAATATTCCCGCCAGAAAATCAACGACGAGTTGTGGGCGGGTTTCGCCTCTTCGATTTTTTACCATCGCAGCGAATTCGATAAACTCGAGGGTTATGAAGCCCTGGCCAGGCGCCTCGACGAATTGGACGCCCAGCGCGGCACACGCGGTAATCGGCTTTTCTATCTGGCGGCGGGGCCGGATCAATTCGCCGTCATTTTGGAAAACCTGCGCAAAAGCGGACTCAATCACGCGCAGCCGGGAAGCTGGGCCCGCGTCATCGTGGAAAAACCCTTCGGCACCGATCTGCCCAGCGCCCAGGGTTTGAATCACATGGTGATGGGGTCCTTCCACGAGAAAGACACCTTCCGCATCGATCACTATCTCGGCAAGGAGACCGCGCAGAACATCATGGTGCTCCGTTTCGCCAACGCGATTTTCGAGCAGTTGTGGAATGCCAAATACATCCACCACGTGCAAATCACCGCCAGCGAACCGCTCGGGGTCGAGGGTCGGGCCGGCTACTACGACAAGTCGGGCGCGCTGCGCGACATGGTGCAGAACCATCTACTTCAGCTCCTTTGCCTCACCGCCATGGAGCCGCCGGCCGGCCTCGATGCCGACGCCATCCGCGATGAAAAGGTCAAGGTTTTGAAATCCCTCCGTCCGCTCAAGGGAAACGCCGTGCGCAAGCACGTCGTCCGGGCCCAATACGGCGCGGGCACGATCAACGGAAAACGCGTCGCCGCCTACCGGGACGAGCAAAACATCGGACTCGAATCGGTCACCGAAACCTTCGTCGCGCTGCAAATCAACGTGGACAACTGGCGCTGGGCCGGCGTGCCGTTTTTTGTCCGGGTGGGAAAACGCCTGCCCAAGGGCGGGACCGAGATTGCCATCCATTTTAAAGGCGCTCCCCCCGTTCTCTTCAACGCCAGCGGGGAAACGATTGACGACAACGTTCTAGTCATTCGCATCCAGCCGGATGAGGGAATCTCCCTGCGCATGAGCGCCAAGATGCCCGGCTCCAGCCTGCGCATCGAGCCGGTGAAAATGGATTTCCACTATGGCACCAGCTTTGGCAAAGCCACTCCCGAAGCTTACGAACGCCTGCTTCTTGATGCCATGAGCGGCGATGCCACTCTCTTTGCCCGTCGTGACGAGGTCGAGGAAGCCTGGAAGTTTGTGGATGCAATCCATGCCGCTTGGGCGGAATACCCCGACGATCTGGCCCTCTATTCCGCCGGGACCTGGGGCCCAACCGAGGCGGATGAACTCATCAAGCGCCACGGGGCCACCTGGAGACGTCTATGAGCGTGACCATCGAGGCAGGAGTGCCGGTGGAAATCGGCCGCATCGACCAGGAACTTGGCAAACTCTGGGAGGACAGCGGCGACACCAAGACACGTGCCTCCCTCATCAATCTGGCCATCTATACCGAGGAAGCCGGCTCGATTGCCGACAACACCGCGCTCATCGCCCAAATCGCGGGCGAACACGCCTGCCGCGCGCTGCTGATCTTCGCCAATCCTTCCGCCCCGCACGCCCAGGCTCTGGCCTGGCTCAGCGCCCATTGCCATCTCGCCGGCAAGGGGGAACGTCAGGTTTGCTCCGAACAAATCACCTTTCAACTCGACGGCAAAATGGTGTCCTCCATGCCGAGCATTGTCTTTTCCCACCTCGATTCCGATCTGCCGCTCTATTTCTGGCGGCAGGGCGAGTTTCGTAAAAAGCTGAATGCCAAATTATGGGCCCGGGTGGACCGGCTCATTTACGACAGTGCGGATTGGAACAATCCGGTCGGGCAATTTGCCATCGTGCATGAAATCCGCAATTTCACCGAGGGCCGCACCACCCTTTGCGACCTGAACTGGACCCGTCTGCTCGGCACCCGCTTTGCCCTCGCCCAGCTCTTCGATCATTCCTGCGTGCTCGCCCACGTGAAGGATGTCGAGAGCGTTTCCATTGCCTGCACCCAGCGCATCACCGGACTCTTTCTGCTCGGCTGGCTGGCCGCGCAGATGGGATGGAAATATCAATCGCTGCTGCACAAGGAATCGTTTCTTTCCCCCGGCGGAACCACCATTGACTTTGAGATCACCGAGACCCCCGGCGAAGCCATCAGCCGCTGTGTTTTTCATTGTCCGCAGGCCTCTTTTGAAATCACCCGCGAGGCCGGCTCAGCGTATTATCACGCCCGCGTCTGCGGAGATGATGTTTGCGAAACCCCCATGCTCATTTCATCTGGTAAATCCAAACCCGCGGACATTCTCCTCATGGAGCTGAGCCGCGGCGGAAAACATCCTCTCTACGACAAGGCCCTCACAGCCATCGGGCCGCTCTTGGGTTAGCGAACGGGAAAGTGCTCCAGCGCGCAGGTTTTTCCCCAGCGCAAATGTCCGGTAATGGCTGCCGTGATATAGTCCTTGGCCGCCGCGACGGATTGGGAAAGCGAAAGCCCGCGCGCCAGATTGGCCGCCACCGCCGCCGCATAGGTGCAGCCCGAGCCGTGTGTTTCCACGCCGCGAACAAACGGCGCGGAAAATTCCTCGAAGCCATCCGTGGTCACCAGAAAATCCACCGCCGTCTTGCCCCGGAGGTGGCCGCCCTTGAGCAGAAATGCGCATCCATACTTTTCCACCAGATTCCAACCCGCTTCCTTCATTTCCGTGAGATTGCGAATGTCGCGCCCGGCTAGAATTTTCAGTTCGTCAAGGTTGGGAGTCACCAGCGCAGCGCGGGGAAAAAGCAGACGCCGGCAGGCCGCGATGGCGGATTTTTTAAGCAACGGATCGCCACTGCTGGCCACCATCACAGGGTCAACCACTAGCTTGGTGTTTTTCGGCCCCAAAATTTCTGCGACCGCTTCAATGATCGGCGTCGAAAAAAGCATCCCGGTCTTCACTGCTCCCACCGGAAATGCCGCGAAACTCAAGGCGATCTGCTTGGCCACGATTTCCGGTTTGATGGCTTGTATCGCCGAAACCTTTCCTGGCACCTCCGCCACCACACAGGTGACGGCTGTCAGACCGTAACAGCCAAAATAGGAAAACGTCTTGAGATCGGCCTGAATGCCGGCTCCGGCGCTGTTGTCGGAACCGGCAATCGAGAGAGCAACCGGACGGCGGCGGGAGGATTTAGTGCTCCTCGCCACGATTTCCGGTGAGAACCAAAACGTAATAAAGCAACTGCGACAAGACCGCGACAAATGCTGCCACGTAAGTCAAGGCGGCGGCATCAAGCACCTTGTTAACACCGACTGCCTCTTCCCCGGGTTGAATCAATCCCATTTCCTGCAACGTGATCTTTGCCCGCCGCGAAGCGTCAAACTCCACCGGCAGCGTAATCAGTTGGAAAACAGCCAGGACCGCGTAACAAACTGCGGCCATCATGATCGCTTTCATGCCTAGGGCTGGAATGAATATGGCACCCACGATGACAAATGGCAGGATTCGTGAAACCGCCATTGTCATGGGAACCACAGCCATTCGCCATTGCAGGGGCGCGTACGCTTGTTGGTGTTGAATGGCATGGCCGCACTCATGCGCGGCAATGCCCAGCGCAGCGACGGACGGCGTGTTGTAAACATCCGACGAAAGGCAAAGCCGCTTGTGCGTGGGGTCGTAGTGATCGCCCAGCATGTCATTGATCTCGACCACATCGACATCCTGAATGTTCGATGCGGCTAGAATTTTGCGGGCGGCTTGGGCACCAGTCACTCCGGAGGTCGCCGCCACTTGCTTCCAGTGCCCGAAGGCGCTGGAGACCCGCATTTGAGCCCAAAGGCCCAGAAGAATCGGAACACCAATAAGGAGAATCCAAAGTATCATAAGCGGTAAAAATAGTTCGTTATTTCCGACAATCAACTGGAACCGGCGTTCAAGAATTTTTTTCAACCACGGATGACACGGATTTTCACGGATAAATCAACGAACCACCCGCTTCCAACCCTCATAGCCGCACCAATCACAGATTCACTCAGCTACCTGTAAGTTATTTTATCCGTGTCCTTCCGAGCAATCGGTGGTTTCAGATCTCCAGATTCTTCGGAAAGTTGCTCAAAACGCGGCAGCCTTTGCCCGTGATGACGGCAACATCTTCATGCCGCACCCCGCCGAGGCCGGGGATGTAAATGCCGGGCTCCACCGTGAGAACCTGTCCGGGCTGAAAATCCGTCATGGAAAAACGCGGGGGCTCATGGATTTCCAAACCCAAGCCGTGTCCGGTCCCATGGAAAAATCCCTGCCAGCGTCCGTCTTTGATCTCCGTCGGATAGCCACTTTCGGCAAAAAATGCCTTGATGACCTCGTGAGTTTCCCGACCCGATGCGCCCGGCTTCATCGCCAACAAGGCTTTTTCCTGTCCGGCCAGGCAGGTTTCCCAGATTTTCCGCTGGGCCTCGCTGGCCTGGCCCCGAAGCACGGTGCGCGTCATGTCGCCAAAATATCCGCTGCGGGCGTCGCGGGGAAAAATATCGAGAATGATGAGTTGATGGGCCAGCAGCGCCCCATGTCCGCGCTCGTGTGGATCGCAAGCCAGATCACCGCAGGCCACGATGGTGTCGCCCCGGGCCTCGCCGCCCGCGCGCACGACGGCGATTTCCATCTCCCGGCGCAGAAGTTCCGCCGTCAATATCCGACGGGCCCATTGTAGTTTTCCATCCTTCCGAATTGTCGCTTCCTTGAGGATTCCCACCCCCCGTTCCAAACCGGCCTCGGCCATGCGCAGGCTGGCTTCGATGGCTTTGATTTCCGGTGGCGCCTTGATTTCGCGCTCCGGGAAAAATGACCCTTTGGCCGGACGCACCCAAATCTTTTCCTTTCTCAGCAAACGGGCCAGCCCGAGAGGGAAATCCCCCGGAACACCGGCATGTTTAGCCCCAAGGTCCTTGAGAAAAGCGGCGACCACTTTCGCATAGGAGGGTTTTCGTTTTTTCGGCCCCTGCACCTGCTTTTCCACTTCGGAATAGGAAAACACGCCATCCACTTTCGCCTCGCGGCGTCCGCGATCGACTTCGAGATCGCTGAGCAAAACGGCTTTGCGTCCCTTGGACTCGACGAAAACAAAAGCGTCCGGGGCGCGAAAATGCGTGGCATACAAAATGTCGGCGGAAGCTTCGCTGCACGCGATGATCAATTTTGCTCGTTTCACAATGCCTCACTTTTGCGCAAGCTGAAGGCGTGATCAAGAACCTCCATCGCTGGACGCGGCTCAGTTCCGCCAAGTGGGAAGACGCCTGGGTGGAACGCCTGCGCTTTCTCGGCCCCGAACAGGTCGCCTACTTTACCTGGCCGCAGGAGGGGAGCAGGGGCCCCTCCCCCTGCACGCGGGCTTTGAAAATCGAAGCTTACTGCGACGAACGCACCGCCCGTAAATTGGTCAGTCGCTTCGGCGGGCGCTCCACCAAGATCGCGCCCCACATTTGGACGGGTGATCCAGACCGACCGCGGGCGCCGCTTTCCATCCGGGGAAAGCTGAAAGTTTTTTCCGACCAGCCCTCCTGGACCGAATGGCGCAAGTCGGGGCGCAAACCCACCGGCATTCTCATTCCCGCCGGCATGGCTTTCGGGACAGGCGAGCACGCCACCACCGCGACCTGCCTGCGTCTGCTGGCGGATTTGCAGGACGAACTGCCGGAAAAATTCAGCACCCTTGATCTGGGAACAGGCAGTGGCATTCTGGCCATCGGGGCCACCGCCTTCGGCGCGGGCCGCGTGGAAGCCCTCGACTTCGATCCTCACGCCGTGCGCATCGCCGGACAAAACGCCCGGGCCAACCGATGCGAAACCATTTCCATCGCCCGTGAAGATGTGCTGAAGCTGAAAACCGCCCGTCCCTTCGACGTCGCGCTGGCCAACCTGTTCAGCGATGTCCTGATCGCCGCGTCGCCGCGCATCGCCCGGGCGGTGAAACCCGGCGGCTGGCTGATTTTTTCCGGCGTCCTGCGCAAACAATCCGCGGAAGTTTCCGCTGCCCTGCAAAAGGCCGGCTTTGCCCGGCCCCGCATCATCCCCCGCGGAAAATGGTGCGCGGGCATCTGCCGGCGACTGACAAAGGCCTGAAGCTGTGGGTACTCATGCGGGGCAAGGAGGGAGCAGGACGGGAGTGTTACCGAACCGGGCCGGAGTTGGAGTTCACGCTTTAGCGTGCGCCTTGCAGAACAGCCTAAAGGCTGGACTCCAACGCCGCCTTCCGCCAGCGCGCAAGGTGTCTACCAGAAAAACCCTGTTGACGCCCTCCCGCCCCCGCCGATAGCTTTCTCGGCCCGCTCACGACCGGTTACCGCCCTGTCCGGGCGGAAAAACCCAATGGCCGAAGAGCTCTCCTACGTTCTCATCACTCCGTATTCGATCCGCAAATCCCGCACCGGCGGGATCGTGGCGCGCCTGTTATCACGCTCGGGACTCGAACTCGTGGCTGGCCGGATGTTTGCCCCCGGTCACGAACTTTTGGAGGAATTGGCCGCCGCCACCGTCACGGAAACCGACGAACGCCACCGCCGCACTCAGGAGTTGATCCGGGACTACATTCTGAAAAAACTCTCGCCCGGAGCGGACGGAGGGAGCCAGCGCGTGCTCCTGCTCGTTCTTAAAGGCGAGGACGCCGTGCTCAAAACCCGCACCGTGGTTGGGCACATCGTCAACGAACGCACCAGCGGCGAAACCATCCGCGACACCTACGGCGACTATCTGGTGGAAAACGGCAATGTCGTTTATTTTGAACCCGCCGTGCTGGCCGCGCCCGATGCGGACACCGCGAGGAAACATCTCGCCATCTGGGCCAAGTATTCCGACACCGACGGTGGCATCCTCGACGAAATCATCCCCTTCCCCGCCGCGGGGAACATCGAGAAAACCCTCGTCCTGATCAAACCGGACAATTTCCGTTTCCCCAACGCGCGGGCTGGCGGCGTGATGGATCTCTTCTCCCGCTCCGGGCTCTACATCATCGGGTTCAAGGTTCACTACATGAGCGTCGCCCAAGCCGAAAAATTTTACGGTCCCGTGCTCGATGTCCTCATGGACAAACTCTGCGAACCCAGCAGCAAGCGGGCGAAGCTGGCTATTGAAGAGGAGTTCGGTATTCCACTCGACGACGCCACCGAAAAGCAATTTGGCGAAATCATGGGTCCGATCGCCGGACGCAACCACTGGGAATCCATCGTCCAGTTTATGGCCGGCACGCGCCCCAGCCGCTGTCCCGCCGAAAAACGCGACGAGCCCGGCACGGAAAAATGCGTTGCCCTCATCTATCAAGGGGTGGACGCCGTGCGCAAAATCCGCGAGGTCCTCGGCCCGACCGATCCGTCCAAGGCCCCCTCCGGCACCATCCGCCGCGAATTTGGCCAGACCATGATGATCAATGCCGCCCACGCTTCCGATTCTCCGGAAAATGCCAAGCGCGAGATGGACATTATCACAATCACGGAAAACAATCTCCAACCGCTCATCAACTCCCACCTCTCTTAACCACACCAAAAGCAAATCATGCAACTAGCCACCCGCGTCCAAGAACTCACCCCGTCCCTCACCCTCGCCATCGACAGCAAGGCCAAAGCCCTCAAAGCCGAGGGCGTTGACGTCTGCGGTTTCGGCGCTGGCGAGCCTGACATG
This sequence comes from Terrimicrobiaceae bacterium, assembly GCA_041746635.1. GTDB lineage: Bacteria > Verrucomicrobiota > Verrucomicrobiia > Chthoniobacterales > Terrimicrobiaceae > CAMASH01. Next base: position 54,499 of record JBGTGQ010000020.1, read on the forward strand.
GACACCCCCGAACACATCAAGGCCGCCTGCATCGAGGCCCTGCAATCCGGGTTCACCAAATATACTCCCAGCGCCGGCATTCCCGAACTCCGTCAGGCCATCGCCGAAAAATTCAAGAAGGACAACGGGCTGGAATACAAACCCAGCCAGATCATTGTCAGCAACGGTGCCAAGCAATCCTGCTTCAATGCCATCTCGGCCATTTGCGATCCCGGCGACGAGGTCATCATCCCCGCACCGTATTGGCTGAGCTATCCCGAAATGGTACGCCTCGCCGGCGCCGAGCCCGCCTTCGTGCAGACCACCCAGGAAAATTCCTGGAAGATCACTGCCGAGCAGTTCGAAAACGCGATGACGCCGAAAACCAAGATGATCATCCTCAACACCCCGGGCAACCCCACCGGCTCGATCTACACCCGCGAGGAATTGCGCGCCATTTCCGAAGTCGCGGCCGAGGAGGACATCTACATCCTCTCCGACGAAATCTACGAGAAGCTCACCTACGACGAGGCCGAACACGTCAGCATCGCCTCCCTCACCCCCGAAGCCTACGATCTCACCATCACGGTGAATGGTTTCAGCAAAGCTTACGCCATGACCGGATGGCGCCTCGGCTACCTCGCCGCTCCCGAAGCGATCGCCAAGGCAATTGACTCGATGCAGAGCCACAGCACGTCGAACCCCTGTTCGTTCGCGCAAAAAGGCGCGCTCGCCGCGCTCAAGGGCAACCAACAATGCGTCTCCGACATGCGCGACGAATTCGACATTCGCCGCCAATACATGTTTGACCGCATCAGCAGCATCCAAGGCCTCAGCGCGGTCAAACCCCTGGGTGCCTTCTACGTCCTGGTCAACATCAGCAACCTCGGTCTGAAGTCCCAAAACTTCGCCGACCGCCTGCTGAGCAAGGCCAACGTGGCCGTGGTTCCCGGCATCGCTTTCGGCGACGACCAGACCATCCGCCTCAGCTACGCCACCAGCCTCGACGTGATCAAGACTGGTCTCGATCGCATCGAGGAGTTCTGCAAGACGCTGTAAGAATTTCGGATTGGCGATTGCGGAGTGCGGAGTGAAGATTTCCCAAAGTGAAATCGAGCTCTGAGCTTCCCCACTCCGCATTCCACGATCCGCATTCCGCAATCGGCGGCCTCCGCCCCGCCATGCGGGCCGTGGCCGAGCGGCTGTCACTTCCGCTCAAACTCGGATTGCGCCGCACCAGCGGCAATGTGCCGGGCTCTGGCTCGGGTAGTTCCATCGATTTTCAAGATCACCGACCCTACGTGCCGGGCGACGATCCCCGCCATATTGACTGGCAGGCCTACGCGCGAAACGGCCAATACACCATGAAGCTTTACCGCGAGGAGGTTCGCCCCCTCGCCGACATCGTGCTGGATGTCTCCGCCTCCATGTTTTTGGACAACGCGAAAACGCGCCGCACCATGGAGTTGGCTTGGTTTTGCCTGGAGAGTGTCTTGCGCGCCGGCGCGTCGGCCCGCTTGTTTTCCATCCAAGGTTCTGCCCTCGCCGCGCACGACCCTCTCCTTGCCTGGGAGTCTTTGGAAAAACCATCCGCCCAAACTGCCGAAATGGCACCTGACCTCCATCGGGTTCCCTGGCGCAACGGCTCTTTGCGCGTCCTGATTAGCGATCTACTTTTTCCCACGTCCCCGGAGGACTTGATGCACAGCCTGCTATCCTCCCGTGGCAGAGCCCTGGTTTTCGCCCCCTGCTGCGCGGCGGAATCGGCTCCCGACTGGCTGGGGAACACCGAATTGACGGATTGCGAAAACTCGTCGCGGCGCGATGTGCGCCTCCAGGCCGAAGATTTGAGAAACTACACCGCGACCTATGACAAACACTTCAACTCCTGGCGGCACGAAGCCCGCCGGCACGGCATTCCGTTGGCCAAGGTGAGAGCGGAAACGCCGTTCACCGAAGCGCTGGGCGAAGAAGCCATCCACGAAGGCGCAGTCGAATTTGTGTAATGTGGAGGGATGCGGGTTGACTCGCCTGCGGCTCGGATCTTCGCTGCGCTCCGGTTCTCGAATTCCATATCTTCAAGGGGCGCAAGAGCCTGCACCCCTCCAAAAAAAAGGGCTCCCATGCGGGAGCCCTGGCAAAACCAACAGGTGGTTTTGAAAAAAACTCAGTTCGCCGAGGCGACCGGTTCGACATTGACCCGGCGGCCGGCCTTGTCGAATTTCACATGACCTTCCACGAGGGCGAAAATGGTGTAGTCGCGGCCCAGACCGACATTGCGACCGGGCTGAAACTTCGTGCCCCGCTGACGAAGAATGATGTTGCCGGGAATGACGGATTCGCCGCCAAATTTTTTGACGCCGAGGCGTTTGCTGATGCTGTCGCGTCCATTTTTGACGCTGCCTTGTCCTTTTTTATGCGCCATAAGCCTGAATTACGCGGTGATGGATTTGATTTTGAGCCGGGTGAGCTGACGGCGGTGACCCACCGTGCGATGGTAGCCCTTGCGGCGTTTGTATTTGAATGCGATGACTTTTTCGTCCTTGAACTGGTCAACCACCTCGGCGGTCACGGCAGCTCCCTTGAGGAGAGGCGCGCCGATGGAAACCGTGGTGCCGTTGGCAATGAGAAGCACGGCCTCAATTTTCGCCTCCGAGCCGGCCTCGACATCGAGCTTCTCGACATCGATCAGATCTCCTTCGGCGACGCGGTATTGTTTTCCGCCTGTTTGAATGACTGCGTATGACATGAAATGATCTCCTTAGTGGGAACCGTGGAGAATCTCATGGATAAAAAATGAATCAAGCGAAAATTTTCCCCTTGCGTGAAAGGCCGTACGCGGCAGACTCCAGTTTCCACTTTTGCTCGGGTGGTGAAATGGCAGACACGTACGTTTGAGGGGCGTATGCCGAAAGGCATGGGGGTTCAAGTCCCCCCCCGAGCACCATCGTTTTTCGTTCGAGACACGACCGTCCCGCCGCTTCGGAACAGTGGAAATCTTGGTCGGTTTTCGCTTTGAGTTACGGCACCCGCTCTCCAGCCGCAGCGGCCAAGGCGATATCAAGCACTTCCAGCAGGAAATCGGCGTCGGCCTTGGTGATGCACATAGGCGGGGAAAAGCGGATGGTCTGGCCCCAAAGGCCGCCTTTGCCGAGGAGGAGGCCCAGGTCGCGGGCCTTTTCCAGCACGGCGGCGCAGGCTTCCTTGGCCGGTTCCTTGGTTTGGCGGTCTTTCACGAGTTCGAGGCCGAGCATGAGGCCTTTGCCGCGCACGTCGCCGATGATGGGGTGTTTTTGTTTTAGCTTTTCGAGTCCGGCGAGGATGTAACTGCCGAGCGTGAGGCAGTTTTCCTGGAGGTTTTCCTTTTCGATCACTTCGATGACGGCTTGGCCGACGGCACTGACGACAGGATTTCCGCCGAAGGTGTTGAAGTGAATTTTTTGGGCAAGGACGGCGGCGATTTCCGGCGTGGTGACGACGGCGGCGAGCGGGGCACCGTTGCCGATGCTTTTGGCCATGGTGACAATGTCGGGGATGACGCCCTGGGTTTCAAAGCCCCAGTAGTGGGTGCCGGTGCGGCCGAAACCGGTCTGGACTTCGTCGGCGATGCAAACGCCGCCGGCCGCGCGGACGTGTTCGTAGGTGTGCGGGAGGTAACCGTCAGGGAAGACAACGAAGCCGCCGACGCCCTGGATGGATTCGGCGATGAAGGCGGCGACTTTGCCCGAGGTGGCATAATCAATGACGGACTTGACGTCGTCGGCGTATTTTTTCCCGGCCTCGGGATCGTCGTAGCCGTAGGTACCGCGATAGCAATAGGGAGCCTGGGCGTGGTGGACGCCGAAGCTGTGCGGGACATTGAATTTCCAAGAGCTGTGAGCGGTGACGGACATGCCGGCGGAGTTGCCGCCGTGGTAGGCATTGCGCAGGGCAATGACGTCGTAGTTGCCGGTGTAGAGCCGGGCCATGAGGAGGGCGAGATCGTTGGCTTCGGAGCCGGAATTGACGAAGTAGCAGACCTTGAGTTTGCCGGGGAGCTTGGCGGCGAGTTTCCCGGCGTATTCGGCGATCTTGGGCTGGAGGTAGATGGTGGAGGAGTGCTGGAGCGTTTCGTTTTGCTCGTGGGCGGCTTTGACGACGTGAGGGTGGCAGTGTCCGGCACTGATGGTGACGATGCCGCCGAGTCCGTCGAGGTAGCGTTTGCCGGTTTCGTCCCAGACGTATTGCAGGCGGCCTTCGACGAGCATGATGGGGTTTTTATAGTAGAGAAAGAGGCCAGGGCTGAGGAATTCTTTGCGCAGCGCGAGGACCTGTTCCGCGGAGGGACCAGTGTAAGGTTTCGGCTGATGAGCGGTGGGAGGAAGGACGGGTATGGTCATTTTCGATTTTCGATTAAGCGAGATTCAGGCGTTGGGGGCGAGTTTGCGCAGGATGACGTAGAAGGCGAAAGCGAGCCCGAAGCCAACAAACCATGCGTAGTGATAAAGATCGACCAGGAAGGACGGAAAGAGGCCGGAGGCGGCGAGTTTCACCTGCACGAGAAAACCAGGCAGGCTGGGCAGCACGCCGAGGATCAGGGCGGCAATGGCCACCAGACTGAACCCGCCGGTGAAACGATAAGCCCCGTGGGATTGGTAAAGTGCGACGGGGTCCAGTTCCTTGCCGCGGCAAACGAAATAATCGGCGATGAGGATGCCGCCGATGGGTCCGAGCAAGGCGCTGAAACCGCCGAGAAGGGAGAAGATGTACACCTCGGGGTCGGCGAGCAGTTTCCACGGCATGATCAAAATGCCGATGACTCCGGTGATGTAGCCGCCGGTGCGGAAAGAGATTCTGTGCGGGGCGAGATTGGAGAAATCGTTGGCCGGGCTGACGACGTTGGCCGCGATGTTGGTGGCCAGCGTGGCGAGGCAGAGCGCGAGCATGGCTGTGATGAGGACGACAGGGTTACTGAATTTCGTAAGGAGAACAGTAGGGTCCCAAATGGTCTCGCCGTAGATCACGGCTGTGGCGGAGGTGACGGCGACGCCGATGAACGAATAGAGCGCCATGGTGGGTGGGAGGCCAATCGCCTGTCCGATCACTTGGTCGCGCTGCGACTTGGCGTAGCGGGAAAAGTCGGGGATGTTGAGGGAGAGCGTGGCCCAAAAGCCGATCATTCCGGTGAGAGCGGGAAAGAAGACGGCCCAGAATTGCCCGGCCTTGGGCTGGCCGGGAGCAAACTGTGACGACTGGGAGAGCATGGTGCCGAAACCGCCGGCTTGGTCATAGGCCCACCAAAGCAGGGCGAGTCCGAGAATGATGAGCAGCGGGGCTTTGATCAGCAGCAGCCAGCGGATGCAATCAATGCCTTTGTGAATCACCCACATGTTGATCCCCCAGAAAAACAGGAAGCAGGCGGCTTGCGGGGCGCTGATGCCGAGGGCCGCAATGGGCGCGGCCGCCAGCAGGGAGGGAAAAAATTGACCGAGGATCTGGTAGATGGCCATGCCTCCGATCCAGGCTTGGATGCCGAACCACCCGCAGGCCACGAGGGCGCGGAGAAGGGCCGGAATGTTGGCACCGAGTGTTCCGAACGAGGCGCGACAATAAACGGGAAATGGAATGCCGTATTTCGTGCCGGCATGGGCGTTGAGGATCATCGGAATGAGCACGATGACATTGGCGAGAAAAATGGTGAGAATGGCTTGCGACCAGTTCATGCCAACCTGCTGGTCCACCAAAGAGGAGGCCAGCATGTAGGTCGGAATGCAGGCGGCCATGGAAATCCACAGGGCGGCAAAATTTCCCATGTCCCAAGTGCGGGAGGCGAGGGGAATCGGCGCGAGGTCGGCGTTGGAAAGCGGGTTGTCGTTCCCTAAGGCGGAAGCTTCAGAATCGGGCATGGCCAAGTCCGCCTAACGAAGCAGGCTCGATGCCAGATAGGGAGTTAAAAACCGCTACTTGCCGTAGCCACCGGGATTTTTGACGTGCCAAGCCCAGGCGCTTTCCACGATGGCGCGGATGTCCTGAAACTTGGGCTGCCAACCGAGACCGGCCCGGATTTTGTCCGAACCCGCAATCAACCGCGGCGGATCGCCGGCACGGCGGGGTTTCTCCAACGCCTTAATGTCCTTGCCGGTAATTTCGCGGCAGGCGGCGATGACTTCCTTGACGGAGGTGCCGCCGCCCGTGCCGAGATTGTAACGTTCGCTCTTTTCGGATTTGAGGGCGAGGATGTGGGCTTGGGCCAGATCGAGCACGTGGATGTAATCGCGGATGCAAGTGCCGTCGGGCGTGGGATAATCGGTGCCAAGAATGTCCACGGACTCGCGTTGGCCGAGGGCGACCTTGAGCACGTTGGGGATGAGGTGAGTTTCGATGCGGTGATCCTCACCGAATTTCTCGGTGGCTCCGGCGGCGTTGAAGTAGCGCAGGGCGACGTAGCGCAGGCCAAGGCATTCGTCATACCAGCGAAGGATTTTTTCGAAGAGGAGCTTGGATTCGCCGTACGGGTTAATGGGGTTTTGCGGGAGCGTCTCGTCGATCGGCACACGCTCGGGGATGCCGAAAATGGCGCAGGTGGAGGAAAAGACGAATTTCTTCACGCCGTTTTCCACCGCGACGTCGAGGAGGTTGATGCCATTGGCGACATTGTTGCGAAAGTATTTGGAAGGATTCTCCATCGATTCGCCCACCAGGGCATTGGCGGCGAAATGCATGACGGCGTCGGGTTTTACCTCACCCATGGCATGGCGCAGGACGGTGCGGTCGAGAAGATTGCCTTGGAAAAATTCGGCGCGGGGATCTACCGCCTTGCGGTGACCCTCGCTGAGATTGTCAAAAACCGCCACTTCGTAGCCCTCGTTGAGAAGTTGTTCAACGCAGATGCTGCCGATGTAGCCGGCTCCGCCGGTCACGAAAATGGTTTTCATGGGAGTCGGCAGATTAGCGGGATGGCGGCGACAAGCAAGAGTGAGCTCAGGCGGCGGCGAACGGGGCGATTTCGTTGCGCAGGGAAGCCTCGTCGCCGACGGTGAAGTCCTCCGAGGCGGCGATGTCGCAGGATTCGCCGTTATCCGCGACGATCTCGAGGAAGAGCGGCGACTTGCCAGGATGACGTTTGACGGCGTCGAGGATGCCTGACAGATTAGATTCGGAGAGCTTGCCGCGTGCCAGGCGGAGACGGACGGGTTTGACCGAGGCTTTGGGCTTGAGGGCGGTGAAGCTGTTGACCATGGCGCGCACGACGTCATCCCGACGGGTCAGCTTGGCGGAAACGCCCACCACGGTTCCCGGCACGAGGAGGGCGGCGTGTTCAGAATACGTCTCGTCCCAGGCGACCAATTCGATCTGACCGGTGAAGTCCTCGAGTTTGACCACCGCGAAGGGCTTGCCATCCTTCTTGGTGAATTTTTTTTCCACAGAATTGATCAGGCCAGCGAGTTTGACCGTCACGGGTTCCGTGATCTGCATGGCGGCGGCGATGGTGATTACCTTGGGGCTATCGAAGTGGCCGGCGTAGCCTTGGAGCGGATGCCCGGTGATGTAGTAGCCGAGGAGTTCCTTCTCGTAGGCCAGCATTTCATTGCGAGGCCACGGTTCCACGGGCGGTGCGGAGGAACCCGCGGTCTTGGCCGGGGTGGTTTCAAAGACATCAAACAACGCGCCCTGGCCGCTACTGCGGTCGCGCTGGATGGCCGTGGCGGCGGACAGGGCGGGGTCAATGTCCACAAAAAGCTGGGCGCGGGATTTTTTCAGACCATCGAAGGCTCCGCATTTGACCAGGCTTTCGAGCAGCCTCCGGTTCACACTGCGGGAGTCGAGGCGCGCACAAAAATCCTCCAGAGACTGAAAGGGGCCATTCTTGTCGCGCTCCTCGATCATGGCCTGAACAGCGATGGTTCCGACATTTTTGATGGAGGCGAGTCCGAAGCGAACGGCGCGCGTTTTGCCGGAACCTTCCGGGGTGAAGAAGAGGCTGCTGCGGTTCACATCGGGCGGCAGGACCTTGAGCCCCATGCGGGTGCATTCGGCGATGACTTCGGCCAGACGTTCGGCCGTTCCGGCATCGTGGGTGAGCACGGCGGCCATGAATTCGACCGGGTAATGAGCCTTGGCGTAGGCGGTCTGGTACGACAGCCAGCCGTAGGCGGCGCTGTGGGATTTGTTGAAACCGTATTGTGCGAACGGCATCATGAAGTCGAAAATCGCGTGGGCGGTGTGCTCGGGAATCTGGTTGAGCTTGCCGCAACCCTCGACAAAGCGGGCGCGTTCTTTCACCATCTTTTCCTTGTCTTTTTTCCCCATGGCGCGGCGGAGGAGATCGGCCTCACCCAGCGAGTAGCCGGCCAGGACGTTGGCGGCGCGCTGCACCTGCTCCTGATAAACCATGATGCCGTAGGTCTCGGCACAGAATTGCTCCAGGAGCGGATGGGCATATTCGATTTTTTTCGTGCCTTTTTTTCGCGCGATGTAGTCGTCAATGAACTGCATCGGACCCGGCCGGTAGAGCGCGCCAATGGCGATGATGTGCTCGATGCGGTCCACGCCAAAACGTTTGCAGACGTTGGTGATGCCGCCGCTTTCCATTTGGAAAATGCCCACGGTCTCGCCGCGGTTGTACACATCAAAAGCCGCCCGGTCGTCCGTGGGAATGGCGTCGAGATCAAAGCCGGGTTCCTTTTCGCGAATGAGTCGCACGGCATGCTGGAGAATCGTGAGGGTCTTGAGACCGAGAAAGTCCATCTTCAACATGCCGAGCTCGGTCAGCGAGTTCATCTCGTATTGGGTGATGACTTCGTTGTCCTTGCCCCGGCAGAGCGGAATGTCTTCGTCCAGCGGACCCGCCCCGATCACGACCCCGGCGGCGTGGATGCCGACGTTGCGGCTGAGACCTTCCAGCACGAGAGCATGATCCCACAGCGCGCGGGTGGATTGTTCGCCTTCAAGGGCGGCTTTGATTTCGGGATTTTTTTCAGCGGCGGTGGCGAGCGTGATATTGAGCTCGTTGGGAATCATCTTGGCCAGCCGGTCGGCGTCGGAATAACTCCAGCCCAGCACACGGCCCACATCGCGCACGACGCTTTTGGCCCCCATGGTGCCGAAGGTCACGATCTGCGAGACACAGCGTTCGCCGTATTTTTGCCGGACGTATTCGATGACCTCGCCGCGGCGTTCCATGCAAAAGTCCACGTCAATATCGGGGGGGCTGATGCGCTCGGGATTGAGGAAGCGCTCAAAAATCAGGCCGTAGCGCAGCGGGTCAATGTCCGTGATGCGCAAGGCGTAGGCGATGAGCGAGCCGGCGGCAGAGCCGCGGCCCGGACCGACGGAAATGCCGTGATCGCGGGCATATTTGATGAAATCCCAGACAATGAGGAAGTAGCTGATGAAGCCGGTTCGTTCGATGACGCCCAGTTCGTATTCGAGGCGTTCGCGCAATTCGGGGTCCGTGTCGGCGCGGTGGCCAAAGCGTTCGCGCAAGCCGTTCCAGCAGAGTTCCCGCAAGTAATCCTCGGGGGTTTTTCCAGCGGGCGGTGCGAAAGCCGGATATTTGGACTGGCCGAACTCCATCTTGAGCACGCAACGCCCGGCCACCCGGACCGTGTTGGCGAGGGCCTCGGGTACTTCCGCGAAAAGCGCCGCCATTTCCTCGCTGCTTTTGAAATACAATTCGCTGGAATAGCGCATGCGCTTTTCATCCACCACCATGGAGCCCGTGCCGATGCAGAGCATGACATCGTGCGAGTCGTGGTGGTTGCGTTCGAGAAAATGGACATCGTTGGCCGCGACCAAGTCGAGATCCAACTCGCGGGCAATTGTGATCAACTCCGGATTGCAGCGGCGTTGTGCATCAAGGTTGTGATCGTGCAGTTCAATGAAGAAATTCTCGCGGCCAAAAATATCCCGGTATTGGCCCGCGACTTTGCGCGCGCCCGCCGGGTCACCGGCGATGAGGCGTTGGTTGATCTCACCTTTGAGGCATCCGCTCAGCGCGATGAGACCGCGGGAATGAGTGGCGAGGAGTTCCTTGTCCACGCGGGGCTTGTAGTAAAAGCCGTCGAGATGGGCGGCACTGACCAGCTTGACGAGATTGCGATAGCCTTCGTTGTCGGCCGCGAGGAGGGTCAGGTGAAACGCGGTGTCCTTGGCTGAGGAGGCGTTGCGTTCCGTCATGGAACCGGGCGCTATATAGGCCTCGCAACCCACGATCGGCTTGACGCCCGCTTTTTCCGCGGCCTGATAAAATTCCACCGCCCCGTAAAGATTGCCATGATCGGTCATGGCCACGGCAGGCATGCCGAATTCCACGGCCTTTTTCGCCAGATCCTTGGCGCGGATGGCACCGTCGAGCAGGGAATACTCCGTGTGACAGTGGAGGTGAACGAACGGTGCGGCAGCCATTAGACCTGCACTATAAATTGGCCGCGCCGACCGGCAAGAATTCCCGTCGGCGCGATCAAAAAGAAACGATTATAGGCAAAACTCCGTCAAACCAAGGCCTCGAGGCGGCGGACGATCTCGGCTTTGCCTAGGACGCCGACGGCCTGATCCTTCTTCTCTCCGCCCTTGATGAAAAGGAGGGTGGGAATGCTGCGCACCCCAAATTTTTCGGAAATAATCGGGGCCTCATCCACATTCACCTTGGTGATCTTGAATTTGCCGATGTTTTCCGTGGCAATCTCGTCCACCACCGGGGACAACATGCGGCACGGCGCACACCAAGGCGCCCAGAAGTCCACCAACACGGGCTCCCCCGCCGCAGAAACAACACTATCAAAAGTCGAGTCATTCAACTCCACAACATTTTCACTAGCCATAGGCGTGAAGCGTAGCAGGTTTTCTCCATTCGCGCCACCCGGAACCACAAAAAAGAAAAAGCCGGAACCTTTCGGCTCCGGCTTTTCAGTGAAGGGGTGGACGGCGGCGTTAGCCCAGCACCATCCAAAGCTGGATGCCCAGCGCGGCCAGCGAGGCGACCAGGGCAATAGCCCCGACAGCGACGCTGATTTCCCCGGCGGGTTTGGCCTGGGTCTGCGGAGCAACCGTGATCGATGCTCCGGTCGAAACCGACTTCGAAGCCGAGGCGGCTGGTTTCTTCTGCAACTGAACCGTGGCCTGGGGCATGCCGGTTTTCGCTCCGGACGAACTGGCCGGAACTTTTGCCGTTTCTGCTTTCGACTCAGAGATCAAGGGCACTGGCGCGATGGCCGGAGCTCCGCTGATGGTGGGAGGCTTGGGTGCGGCAGGCGCTATGGAGGCCGCAGGCAACGTTGGACCGGGTGGCTTGGATGGTGCGACTGGCGGAGGCGGCGTGCTCACCGTCGAAGGAGGACGAGGCGGCGGGGTTGGGGCGATGCCCGGCACAGAAGGTGGTTTGGGAATTCCCGGAGCCGCCGTGGTAGTAAGCGGCTTCGGAATCGAAGGCGGCGGAGGAATCAGCCCACCCGAAGGGACAACGGCAGCCGGGGCCGGAACGTCTGCGGCTGGCGGAACCGCCGACACGACGCCAACAGGCTTTTGCACGGGTCTGGGGGGCAACTTGATCATCGCGGTTTCGCGAGGATTAGATGCCAGAGGTTGACCGTCCCGGCGCGGGGGGAGGACGATGCGTACGGTTTCCTTCTTGGGTTCAGCCATAAATCAAAGGTTTTTGTAGGGGAGCAGCGTTAATTGCTGATACTGCGAGATATTCACAAATTCGCAGTCTGCTGTCAATAAAACCAATCCGAAGAAAAGGAAGATTTTTTTCGGAAATTCAGAGAGGTTTTTCTTGCTGAATACTGGCGGTCTTGGTTTGACGATTGAGCTCGATCAAGTCCTGCATGATGCGGAGGGCCTCATTGCGGATGGGGTCGGGCGGAACGGCCGTGGATTTTTTTTCGCCGGGTTCCTCGTCCTCGTCCATGAGTGATGCTTTCTCTTGTTTGCGATCAAAGGCAACCGGACGGAGTTTGGGCGAAGACAGATCGTCCAGAGTGAGTTCGTAAGCCTGAACCCCGAGGGCGGGACCGCGCGTCTGCCGGTCTTGTTCGCGCTTTTCCTTGCGTTCCTTGTCCGCGGCCAATTCCTTTCGGCGTTGGTTTTCGTTGAGAGAAATGTTGTTTTCCGTGAGTTTTTCGCGCATGAGGCGCATATCCTCGGTGGTGTAGAGGAATTCCGGGTCGGCCTCGAGACGCTGAACGGAACGCAGCTTGAGTTCATCGAGAAAGAGGGGCGTGGCGGCCATGGAATCCGCGATTTTCACCGGGGCAACTTCGTCGTAGGCCATGCGATTTTTCAAGGAACCCTCCCCTATCTCCGAATTGTCGGTGAGGGAAGGGAGCACGATGTCGGACTCCACGCCATTGAGTTGGGTGGAGCCGCCGCGCACACGGTAAAATTTTTGAATCGTGAGCTTCAACGCGCCGGCGTCGGCGGAGCCCAAGCTGAAGGGCGGCATGAGGCGGCCGAGGTCGAGGACGGTCTGGACCGTGCCTTTGCCAAAGGTGCGTTCGTCGCCGACGATAACCGCGCGACCATAATCCTGCAGGGCGGCGGCAAAAATTTCGCTGGCCGAGGCGCTGAGGCGATTGACGAGAACGATGAGGGGTCCGGTGTAGGACACGCCCGGATTGACATCGTGCGAGACGGTGATCTTGCCGTTGGCATCCTTGGACTGCACGACAGGGCCTTTTGGGATGAAAAGTCCGGTCAGATTAATCGCCTCCTCAAGAGAACCGCCCCCGTCGCGGCGGAGATCAATGACCAGACCCTGGATGCCTTCGCTCTTGAGCCGCGTGAGCAGCGCGGAAACATCCTTCGTCGTGCTTTTTTCCTCCGCGCTGCCCTTGAGCAGGCCCTTGTTATCCATATTGGCGTAGAAGGACGGTAACGTAATCCAGCCAATGCGGGTGGAATCGGGCCCTTGGCCAAAATCGAGAAGCTCCCCCTTGGCTTGTTGATCTTTGAGCTTCACCTCATCGCGGCGGATTTCGACCACTTTCCGCTTCGAGGGGTCGGTGGCATCGCCGGGGATGACCATGAGGCGGACCGTGGTGTTTTTCTTGCCACGGATTTTTTCCACGACTTTGTCCAGCTTCATGTCCACCACGTCCTCGAACTCCTCGTCCCCCTGCGCCACGGCGGAGATACGGTCCCCCACGCCCAGTCGGCCATCGCGGGCAGCCGGCCCGCCGGGGACCACTTCCTTGACCTTGGCGTAGCCATCCTCGGAGGAAAGGACGGCCCCGACTCCGACCAATGAGAGCCTCATGGAGATTTGGAAATTTTCCAGATCGGACGGACTGAGGTATTCGGAATGCGGATCGTAGGCCTGGGCGAGGGCACTGAGGAAAGTCTTCACCACATCCTCGTCCTCCATTTCGTTGACGTAGCGGAGAACCTGATTGTACCGCTTGGTGACGGTTTCCTGCGGCGGGCGGAGCTTGAGTTCCGCAAGGTCCTCCCGCAGCAGCTCGGCCTCAACGCGATTCTGCCAGATCACATCCGCTTCCGCCTCGTCCTTGGGCCAGGCCGCATCCTGACGATTCAGTTCGGTCGTACGATTGCTGTCGAATGTGTATTTTTTGAGCACGAGCTTCTTGCTTTTCTCCATCCGGTTCTCCATGCGCTGCTTGAAACGCGCAAAGATTTCGCGGGCGGGCGCGACATCACCGCGCAAGACGCTATTGCCGAGCGTGGCGCCGTATTTCTTCTCAAATTCATTCACATCCGCCTGGGTGAAATAGAGTTTATTGTAATCGAGCGCAGTGAGGTAGGTCTGAAGAAACTTGGCCGACATCTCCTCATCAAGTTTTTGGCGGCTGTAGTGACCCTGCTCGAGCCAGCGGGCGACCGAGATGGCCACCTGGCCGGGATCGACCGAACTGCGGCCAAAGAGGAGGCCCGATCCGAGGACCAGCGCGATGAAAGCGACAGTTCCGGCACGACGAAGACTGAAGGATGCAAGCATAATCAATTAGGGAAACGTGATGAACTTGCCGGCTGATTTAAAAAAATCAAACTTCCACATCATATATTTTCTGAGACCACTTTCCCATGAATCGGTTCAAAACCTTTACCGGCGGCGTGCTCGACACCAACTGCTTCCTTTACGAAACGCCGGTTGGCAACATCCTCTTCGATGCGCCCCCGGGAGCGGACGCCGCCTTCGCCGACCTGCGGGTGGATCTGCTTTTGCTGACGCATGGCCATTTTGACCATGTCGCCGACGGGGCGGCCATCATCCAGCGGCACGGCTGCAAGACGGCCTTCCATGCGGATACAAGCCAGATGGTGAGCGATCGCGGCTTCTTTCGCCAGTGGGGGTTTGAATTGGAAGTGGATCCTTTCGCCGCGGATTTCCTGATTGACGAGGGGCCGGGGGAATTTCTGGGCGAACCATTCCGCGTGCTCCTCGTGCCCGGACATTGTCCCGGGAGCCTGTGCTTCGTTTTGCCACAGGAAAAGGTGTTGATCGGCGGCGACGTGCTGTTCCGGGGCGGAGTGGGACGATGGGACCTGCCCGGCGGAGACCGGGAGTTGCTCTTCGACGGCATCCGGCGCAAAGTGTTGTCCTTGGATGACGATGTCACCGTCCTGCCCGGACATGGTCCGGCCACCACGATTGGGCGCGAGCGCGCCGAGAACCCGTTTCTCGCTGAATAAAGGAATCTTTCCTCGACAGCAATCCGGTCCGCTTCTAGAGTAAACAATCTCATTACCCCTCTGAACTGTTATGCCACGCTACACTTACGTTGCTCTCGACGCCCGCGGACAGGAAGCCTCCGGGGTCATTGAAGCGAACACGCAGAGTGACGCCGTCGGCCAGTTGAGGCAGGCCGGTTACTTCCCCAAGACCATCACCGAGGAAGGCAAGGGAAAAGCGGCGAAAGTGCAAAAAGCCGCCGTGACAAAATTAGTCGCGAAGAAAGAGAAGAAAGAGAAGAAACAGAACAAACAGATCCGCCTCAACCTGCCTTTCCTCGAAAGAAAAACCGTCAAGGGCAAGACCTTGATGATTTTTACCCGGCAGCTTGCCACCCTGATCGATGCCGGCCTTCCCCTCTTGCGTGGTCTCACCGTCCTGGCCAAGCAGGAACCGGATGTCGTTCTGCGCAAAGTGATCGTCAGCCTCGCGGAAGCCGTCCAAGGCGGCGGAACCTTCTCGGAGAGCCTTGCCGGACATCCCAAAATCTTCAACAAACTTTTCGTCAACATGGTCAAGGCGGGCGAGCTTGGCGGTGTGCTCGAACTGGTGCTCCTGCGCTTGGCGGAGTTTCAGGAAAAAGCGCAGAAGATCAAAAACAAGGTCGTCTCGGCGATGTTTTATCCGGCGATCGTGCTCGTCATCGCCATCGCCATCATGGGGTTCCTGCTCGTCTTCATCGTGCCGAAATTTCAAGCCATCTTCGACGACATGCTGGGCGGCAAACCCCTCCCGGCCCTGACCCAGTTTGTCATCGCGGTCAGCAACGGCGTGAAGAATAACATCCTGCTGATTATCGGTGCCATTATCATCCTGGCGATTCTCTACACCGTCCTGAAAAAGACTCCGAAGGGAGCCGCGTTCATTGACGCCACGACCATGAAGATGCCCCTCATCGGCGACCTGACCCGCAAAAGCTCCATCTCGAGATTCAGCCGCACCCTCGGCACCCTCGTCACCAGCGGCGTGCCGATTTTACAGGCCCTCAACATCACCCGCGAAACCGCCGGCAACGTCGTCATCGCCAACGCCATCATGAGAGTCCACGACAGCGTGAAGGAGGGCGAGTCCATCGTTCAACCCCTCGAAGCGAGTCGCGTTTTCCCTCCCATGGTGATCAGCATGATTGACGTGGGCGAGGAAACCGGACAATTGCCCGAGATGCTGCTCAAGGTCGCGGAAGTCTATGACGACGAAGTGGACAATGCCGTGGTTGGTCTCACTTCGCTGCTGGAGCCGATTATGATTGTGGGTCTGGCCGTGGTGGTCGGAACTATTGTCATCGCTCTCTTCATGCCTCTCATCAGCATCATCAGCGGCATGCAGCAATAATGAAAACTTTCAATTCGCAATTTCCGATTTTTGAGACCTGCCATCGTGGATCCCGCGGGGATGCGCTTGCATCGCCCTCCCATCAAAAATCCAAAATCCAATATCGAAAATTCCCCGGGGGCTTCACTCTCGTCGAGTTGCTGGTCGTCATCGCGATCATCGCCATCCTCGCTGCGCTGTTGCTCAATACTGCGGGCTACATCCGGATCAAGGCCGCGCGTTCCCGGGCCGTAACGGAGATCGCCGCGCTCTCGGCCGCCTTGGAAAGCTTCAAGGCGGATAATGGAGATTACCCAACGACCAACAACGCAAATGGCAATAGTGCGCCGGGTGCCAATGCATTTCTGCGGACGAACCTCAGTCCGTCGAGCGGAAAAGTTTATTTCGAGTTCTCCAAAAACATGGGCTCGAATTTAACGAGTGGAAACATTACCGACCCTTTTGGGGAAAATTACGGATATCGATATCCGGGGGATACGAATCGCAGCGGAAGCAATTTTTTCGACCTTTGGTCCCGCTCGGCTTCCACCAACACTGAGATCTGGTCCAAAAATTGGTGACGCAATACCGGGAAGCGAAAGCTTCCAGCGTGCGGTGTCCCGCATGTTGCGGAACACATCGTCAACAATCATCAAGGCCTCCGGCTGGAAGCGTGTGCACCCCTGCTACGCCCGACCGATGCTGGTGTAGGTGAATCCGAAACTGCGCGCGGTAACAGGATCGAGCAGGTTTCGTCCGTCGAAAATCAGCGGCGTATGCATCCGCTTTTTGAGCTCCTCCAGATCCACCGCCGCGAATTCGTTCCACTCGGTGGCCACAATTAACGCCTCGGCATCGTCCGCCGCGTCAAGGGCTGACTGCGCGAGGATGGCACCCTCGACGAGCTTGTATTCCGCCGCCTTCTCCATGCCCTTGGGATCGTAAACCGTGACAATTGCGCCCTCGGCCACCAGATCGTTAACCACATCGACCGCCACGGAGGAACGGACATCGTCCGTATCGGGCTTGAAGGTCAGACCCCAGACCGCGATTTTCTTTTCCCGCAGGACCCAGAGGGCGGCGCGAATTTTGGCCAGAAAACGCTCGCGCTGGGTGGCATTGATGCGCTGGACCTCCTTAAGCAGGGTGAAAGGCACTCCCAAGTCGTCACTAATGGCGATGAAGGCGGCAATATCCTTGGGAAAGCAGGACCCGCCGTAGCCGATGCCCGCGTTTAGGAAATTGCGACCGATGCGCCGGTCCATGCCGATGCCATCGGCCACCTTCTCGACATCCGCGCCGCTGGCTTCGCAGATCTGCGCCACCGCGTTGATATAGGAAATCTTGAGGGCGAGGAAGGAATTGGCCGCATGCTTGATTAACTCGGCGGAATTGATGTCCGTCACGAGCACGGGAGCCATGAAGGGCTCGTAGATTTTCTGCATGGCCGCGATGGCCCGCTCGCTGTTGCCCCCGATGACAATGCGGTCGGGCTTCATCAGATCCGGCACGGCGCAGCCTTCGCGCAAAAATTCCGGATTGCTCACGACGTCGAAATCCGCCCCGCCCTTGTTATAGCGCCGGATGGTGTCGGCCACTTTCTCACCCGTCCGCACCGGCACGGTGCTCTTGTCCACAATGACCCGGTATTGGCCGGGCTTCAGCACGACCGCAATCTCCCGGGCGACTTTCTCAATATAGGAGAGATCCACACTGCCATCCGGCTGCGGCGGAGTGGGAACCGCGATGAAGACCACCTCCGACTTGTCCACCGCTTCCTCCGTGCTGGTCGTAAAATGCAATTTTCTGGCCGAGACATTGCGGTGGACGAGGTCCTCCAAGCCGGGCTCGTAAATGGGGATCTTGCCGGCCTTGAGCATGTCCACCTTGGCCTGATTGTTATCAACGCAAATGACGTCGTGCCCGACCTCGGCAAAACACGCTCCGCTGACCAGACCAACATAACCGGAACCAATGATACAGATTTTCATAAAAATACGAAAGGTGACGAACTTAGTTGCTGCTCGCGCCCGGCGCGATCGGCGAAGTCGCCTGATCAAACGCAATAGGAAGCGTCACCTGGGGAGCATCCTTCAGGGTCAGGATAAAAAGCACGCCCATATCGGAATCTCCGCCCTCATTATCCCGGAACTGCGCACCGAAGGACGCGATCCAGGCGGATAGATCGCGATGAACCATATACCGCTGATACTGCAGGACATTGGACACAAATTCGTACTGTTCGTAGAAGCTGACGGCCCAGTTTTCATTGATGCGCCAGTAGGCGGAAAAATCAAACTGGCTGTCATCGGCGAAGAACGTGTTTCCATCGATATAGCGGTGACCGATGGTGAACGAAAAATTGCGGGTCGGCATGAAGTTGAGGTTCGTGTTCACCTCGGTGAATCCCTCGGTGACCAGGGGAAGCTGCGACGCGATATCGATGCCGAACCAATTCAGCGGGCGAAAACGGATAATGTTGAAAATATTGGATACGTCGGTCTCGGAGTAGGGATTATCGAAGTTCGCATCAAAGAACGTGTCCAAGGTGAACCACTGATAAGTATCCTGATCGCGCCGGGTCTGGAGGCTGTTGCGCATGCCCAGGCGGACAATGTTCCAGGTGTCAATCGAATCGATGGCTGTGAATTGCGGGAAATCCAATGGGAGCAACTGGGTCGAGGGCACCACCCGGTCAAAGGGCAGGATTTTGTCCGGGCTGTCGCCGAAGTTGTAAACCAAGGAATAGTTCACATAGGGCTGCAAGACATGGCGGAGACCATCGAGTCCGAGCCAGCGGGACTGGACGCGCTCATAGACCTTGGAGATCTTGGTCGAGACTTCCAAGCCCAGATTGGCCACGGTGCGCAGGGTGCCGCCGTTTTTAATCAGGGTGGACGTCGGGGCATTTAGGGAATTGGTTTGTTGCGGACCCTGGACCACCTGGACCTGTCCGGTCACGGGATCGAGTTCGGTGATACCCATCGTATCAATGAAAGATCCGGATTCCGAGTAATAGGTCGCACGCACGCCCATGCGCGGGTTCACATTCAACCAGCCGAAAAATTGGTTGGGAAAAGAGATCTGGTGGTAGGTGTCGAAACGCGTGGCCTCGTAATCCGGAAACTCGGTTTGACCGAAGCTGGGTTCGTTGGAAAACGTCCGCTTGTAGCTGCCGATGCTGTTTTCGCCGTCGTAAAAGACCGGAAGACCGAAAAGGCGATGCTGTTTGATGTCGAGCACCAGTTCCGGCAGGCGTTCGGTGGTGTCCTGAAAGTCGTTGACCTGCCAGCGGGTCAGGAGGGTGAGAGTATAAAACTCATCCCATTTCGTGACGGAGACGAAGGTGTCCGGCTGAGGATCCACCCGAAACTCACCGGGAAAGAAATCCTCGAGGAAGTCCACGTCACTCAGAAGGTTGATATCCGCCGTGACATAGATGTCATCGGTGAGGAAAAGCCGCTGTTTAAAGCTGACCCGATAGCGATTGGTCGTGCGGGTTTCGGCCGGTTCGCCCGGCGCATCCACCGTGCTCACATCCGTTTCCTCCAAGACATAGTAAGAAACAAAACTTCCGTAGCTGCGGTCTTCCTTGCCGTATTTCATCTTCGCGTCAAAGCCAAGAGCGGGTCCGAATTCGCTGCGAAAATCCGAGTGAACCTTGCCCGTCAGGCTGTCACCCGTGCCAATGGGAAAACTGTAGGCGGTCAACAGATAGGCACCCCAGCGTGAGTCATACCCGGGAAGAAACTCAAAGCCGGAGTTGTTGATGTTGGCAAAGATATATGGAAACCAAAAAACCGGTGTCTGCCCGACATAAACGGTCGAGTTAGAGAAAATCACCCGGCTGTCCGGGTAGATCCGCACGCTCTTGGACTTGATCTGAAAGCTGGGCTGCGACGAGTCGTCCGTGGTAAAGACCGCATCCCGCACCCGGAATTCCCGCGTCGAAGGAGCCCTCAAGTTGAAGGCATGGAAGTAGCCGGGGTAATGGCCGCCGGAAAATTCCAGCGCCCGCATTTGCTTCGTTTCCAGATTAAAGAGTGCCCGCTGTCCCGTCAGGACCTCGTTCGGGGTGTAGAGACGCACATTGCCCACCAGCAGCACATCGCGCGTGTCCGGATTGTATTCCGCATAGTCGGTGTAAATGCTGTAGTCGCCGTAGTGAATCTGGACATTGTCCTCGGCCACGGCCACGCCACCTTCAAAACGTGTATTGCCATCGGCGGTAATTTCCACCGGGACATCGCCAAAGCTGCCAAACTGGGCCAGGGCGCAAATTGCCCCGGCCAGCCAGACCAAAAGGGCGGCGGACAAACAACGTTCTCTCATGCGGTCTGGCAGGCTATTTTGCCCTCTCCCGCTGGCAAGAGAAAACTGCCGCCCCCATCCGACGAACGAAAAAACCGAATGCCGCGCCATTCACTCCCGGTTTCCCAGAAAAACCACCGCCACCCCGCCGAGGATCATCAGACCCCCCAGCAGCGTGGCGAAGTTGAATTGCGTCTCGCGGAAAAACAGCCAGGCAAAGATCGCCACAAAAAACGGGTAGGAAATTTCAATCAACGAAGCCAGCGTGGCGTTTTTCTCCCCGATCGCCATGTAGATGAGCAAGGCCCCCGCCGCCGACGTCACCATCGCCACCACAAACCAAACCCCATCCGCCCCCAGCGCCCTCACTTCGCCCGGAAGTGCCCCCATTTTTCCCATCACGGCCAGCGTCAAGCCAGCCGCGACGGCTCCAAAGAGCGCGTAAGAAAAGAAAAACGCCAGCGGCGTCATCCCCCGCTCGATCACCCGGCCACTCGCCGCATAGCTGATGCCCCAAATGACTGCGGCTGAAAGTGCGTAAACAATCCACATGGCTGGCTGTGTACCTCCAAACCCTCGCCTCGTAAACTTTGGAGTTCCCCACCCCGATAATCCTCTCGCCCGGTCGCGCCGGAGCGGCTATACCGCCACCCCATGCCGTGGATTGCTCCCTCAGAGAAAGACGCCGACAATGCCGCACTGGAAAAACGCCTCTGGGATGCCGCAAACCAACTCTGGGCCGGGGGCCGGGTTGAAGCAGTCCGAATACTCCGAGCCGGTTCCGGGTCTGATTTTCCTCCGGTTTGCGGAAGTTCGTTTTTCCGCTCAGCAGGCGAAATTGGAGACCCACCTCTCCTCTCCCATCGGGAGAGGTAAGGGAGGGTGCCACTGGTCCCTCCCGGCGCGCTTGGCGCCTCGATAATCCAGCGGCATATCATGCTGAGAGAGCGGATGGGGTGAGATTCGAACTCACGGAACCGGTAAAGGTTCACACGCTTTCCAAGCGTGCGCAATCGACCACTCTGCCACCCATCCAAAAGCGAATTCGTTTACATAGCCTGTCGCCGCGGTCTTGGCAACCTATGCCTGCGCCAGTCCGAATGCCTCATGGGCGAGGTTCGCGGCTTCCACGATCTTCGCCTCGTCGATGATGACGGCAATCTTGATCTCCGAGGTGGAGATCATTTGAATGTTCACGCCACCTTTGCCCAGTGCTTCGAATAGCCGCGCGGCCACGCCGGAGTGCGAACGCATGCCGATACCCACGACGCTGAGCTTGGCAATACCATCTTGCTTTACGGGTCTTCCCGCGCCGATTTCCTTCACCACCGCGTCCAGGGCCTGGCCCGTTTTTTCCAATTCGTCGCGGTTCATGGTGAAGGAGATGTCGGTGATGCCGCTCATGGAAACATTTTGCACGATGACATCTACGATCACACCGGCCTCGGCCAGGGTGGTGAAAATGCGGGAGGCCGCGCCGGGCTTGTCGGGCACGTTGGTGATGGTGACCTTGGCCTGGTTGCGTTCCACGGAGATGCCGCGCACGACGACGTTTTCCAATCCTGGCGTTTCTTCTTTCACGATGGTTCCTCGGTTAGTGTTAAAGCTGCTGCGAACCTCAAAGGGAACTTCGAATTTCTTGGCAAACTCGACGGAGCGCGACTGCATCACCTTCGAGCCGGAGCTGGCCATTTCCAACATTTCGTCATAGGCGATCACTTCGATCTTGCGGGCGTTCGGCACGATGCGTGGATCGCAGGTATAGACGCCGTCCACGTCGGTGTAGATCTCACAGTTTTGCGCTTTTAATCCCGCCGCGATCGCGATGGCGGTCAGGTCGCTCCCGCCCCGGCCCAGCGTGGTGATCTGGCCCTGCAGCGTCTGACCCTGAAAACCAGCCACGATGCAGATGAAACCATCGGAGAGATGTTTGCGAATTTGCCGCGGAGAAATATTGGCGATCTTGGCCTTGGTGTGAATGCCGTCGGTGATGATGCCGGCCTGCGCGCCGGTGAGCGAAATGGCCTTGCCTCCCATGGCATTAATGGCCAAGGCGGTGAGAGCGATGGTGGTTTGCTCGCCCGTGGCCAGAAGCACATCCATCTCGCGGTCGGTCGGAGCGGTGGAGACCTGGCGGGCCAGCTTGATGAGACTGTCGGTCACGCCGGACATGGCCGAGACGACGACCACGACGGAGTTTCCCGCGTTTTGGGTTTCTAAAACCCGGCGCGCGACATTTTGAATTCGTTCAGGAGTGCCGACGGATGTGCCGCCGTATTTTTGAACAACGATGGACATGGACAATTAACGTTAGACAGCCTCGAGAATGCGGCGCACCGCGGATACATCAGACTCCGCCTCAAAAGGTCGGTACTCACCCGTTGTCATCGCGGTGTCGGGGTCTTTGAGGCCGTGTCCGGTCACCGTGAGAACGATCCGGCGCGCCTGGCAACGTCCAAGTTTAAAAAGTCCGGCGACGGAAGCGGCGCTGGCGGGTTCAACAAAGATTCCTTCCTGAGAGGCAAGCCAGGCTTGGGCGGAAAGAATTTCCTCGTCGGTCACAACATCGATCGCGCCATTGCTGTTGGCGAGTGCTGCGTTTGCCCCCTGCCAACTGGCGGGATTGCCGATGCGAATGGCGGTCGCAACCGTGTTGGGATCTTCGACAATGCGTTTATGAAAGATCGGGGCGGAACCGGCGGCTTGGAACCCCATCATGCGCGATAGGGTTTTGGAGCGACCCAACGCATGGAACTCTTCGTAACCTTTCCAATAGGCGGTGATATTTCCCGCGTTGCCGACTGGCAGGATATGAATGTCGGGCGCATCGCCCAGTTCCTCGATGATTTCAAACGCCGCGGTTTTCTGTCCCTCGATGCGATGAGGATTGATCGAGTTAACCACGGCAAAACCCGGCATGCCGCCGAGTTCACGCACCAGACGGAGGGCCTCATCGAAGTTGCCTTGGATCGCAATGACCTTGGCACCGTACACATAAGCCTGGACCAACTTGCCGGTGGCGATTTTTCCAGCGGGCAGCAAAACCGCACATTGGATGCCGGCGCGCGCGGCATAAGCAGCCGCGGCGGCGGAGGTATTGCCTGTCGAAGCGCAAATCACCGTGCGTGCGCCCTCCTCCACGGCCTTGGAGATGGCCACCGTCATGCCGCGATCCTTGAAGGAGCCGGTGGGATTGAGTCCTTCGTATTTAATGAAAACCTCGGTCCCGGCCTTCTCGCTCAAACGTGGAGAATGGATCAGCGGGGTCGAACCCTCATTGAGGGAAATCACCGGCGTGGCGTCCGTGACGGGAAGATATTGGCGGTAACGGCTGATGACGCCGCGATCGTGAAGCGGAGAGGACATCAGGAAAATGTTTCGACGTGGAGAAGGACCGGGGTGTCCTTGACACAGGCCAGCGCGGCGATTTTTTCCGAGGCCATTTGCATCGCACCATAAGGGGCGTCGTGAATCATCAACACCAGCGGAACGGAGTCCTCCTCAAGGCCCTCGGGCTGGATCACGGAGAGAATACCGATGCCGGATTCACCCAGGGCGCCGGCAATTTGAGCGAGGACGCCCGGCTGATCTTTGACCGAGAGGCGCAGGTAATATTTGGAAACCGCGTCAGCTGTCGGCTGGCATTTGCCGTAAAGATCATGGGAGGTGAACCCATAGCAGAAACGCGGACTTTCCACCGCGCAGGCCGCTTCGGCGAGGTCACTGAGGACGGAACTTGAGGTGGGATCCTGCCCCGCGCCCCGTCCGTAAAAAAGCGTTTCACCCACCACATCGCCGCGCACCGCGATGGCGTTGAAGACCCCGTTGACTGAGGCGAGGACATGGTTTTTCGGAATCAGCGTCGGACAAACCCGCACCTCGATGGCCTTGCCTTCACCCGCCTTGATCGTAGCCAGCAGCTTGATGCTGTAGCCGAGTTCTTTGGCGAAACGAATGTCTGCCGCCGTGACACCTTCAATTCCCGCCACAAAAATTTTCGCCGGATCAAGCCAGAATCCGTAGGCGAGGGAGGCCAGGATGATGGCCTTGTGGGCGGCGTCCCAGCCGTTGATGTCCAGGGCGGGATCGGCCTCGGCGTAGCCAAGCTGCTGGGCCTCGGCCAGCGCGGGGACAAAGTCCATGCCGGTATCCGTCATGCGCGAGAGGATGTAGTTGCTCGTGCCGTTGAGGATGCCGTGAATGCTCTCAAAGCGGTTTCCTACGAAAGATTCGCGCACGACCTTGATGATGGGAATTCCTCCCGCCACCGCCGCCTCGTAAAAAACCGGCACGCGTTTCTCCCGGGCCAGTCGGAAAATTTCCTGACCGTGTTCCGCCAGCAACGCCTTGTTGCCGGTGATGACGATCTTGCCCGCCTCGATGGCTTTTTTGACAAAGGCCAGCGGCATCTCGATGCCGCCCATCAATTCAATCACAATGCGAATGTTGGGATCGGCGATGAGGTCGTCCGGGTTCGTCGTGAACAAATCCGCCGCGGCCCGGATCTCGCGGGTCTTTTTCAGATCGCGCACGGCAATACGGCGCACGTCGAAGCGCGCGCCCAGCCGCTGCGCGAGCAAGTCGCCGTTGGCCGTGAGGTTTTTGTAAACCCCCGCGCCGACGGCACCGAATCCTGCGAGTCCTATGCCTATGGGCTGAGTCATTTCGAGCCGGAAAGTATCCGCAGCGCGAGGGAAAATGCCAAAGGAAAACTGCGGCGCGCCGATTTTCGCTCGCTTTTCCCCCCGTCGCCCGGCGCTTGCTTCCCGCGGAAAAATCAGAGAAACAAGCCAATCTATGGCAAATCTTTCCCTTCTCGTTCTGGCCGCCGGCATGGGCAGCCGCTACGGCGGCCTCAAGCAACTCGATCCCATGGGGCCCTCAGGCGAAACGCTGCTGGATTATTCGGTTTTTGATGCGCGGCGGGCGGGCTTTGACCGGGTGGTTTTTATCATTCGCAGGGACATCGAAGCGGAGTTCCGCGAAAAAATCGGCACTCGTTACCAGGGCCTCATTGCCGTGGATTATGTCTTCCAGCAACTCGATGCCCTGCCCGGCGATTTTTCCGTGCCCGCCGGCCGGCAAAAACCGTGGGGCACCGCCCATGCCATTTGGTGCGCCCGCGAGGCCCTGGACGGACCGTTCGCCGCCATCAATGCCGATGATTTCTATGGCCTCGAATCCTACGAGGTGACCGGCCGCTCTTTGCAGACGAATTCCGCGGAAGGAACCCGCTTCGCCATGGCCGGCTACCGGTTGGACAAAACATTGTCCGAACACGGCTCCGTCGCTCGCGGCGTCTGCCGGGTGGATGGTGCCGGACGCCTGCTCACGATCAAGGAATGCACCGGCCTGGAATGGCGGGACGGCCTCATCGTTCAGCCGTTGGCGGAGGGCGGCGAGGAAACCTTCTTGGGCCATGAGTCGGTCTCGATGAATTTTTGGGGATTAACCCCGGCGGTGTTCCCCCTCCTCGAAACACAATTGGCCGAATTTCTGGAAAAAAATTCGGGGGACCCCAAAGCGGAATGTTACATCCCCATGGCCATCGGCGAAATGGTCAGCCGTGGCGAGGCCACCGTGGACGTACTACCCACCGATGCCGACTGGTTTGGCGTCACCTACCGCGAGGACAAATCCCGCGTCATGGAATCCCTAACCAAACTTCATGCGGCCGGCACGTACCCCACCCCGCTTTGGGCGGCGTGATAAAATTCCTGCCATCGTCGCTACCTGCGTTAGTTTCTATCCATGTCTCCCCTCCACCATCAGCTTCTCAATGCCCGGCTCTACGGCATTCTTGATCTCGGTTATGTCCCGGCGGCTGAAGCCCCGACCGTCACGCAACGAATGCTGGAGGGCGGCGTGCAGATCCTGCAACTCCGCGCCAAGGGAAAACCCATCGAGCAAATCGCTGCCCTGGCGCGGGAACTGACCCCGTTGTGCCGCGCCCGTGGCGTCCCGTTTATTCTGAACGATTATCCCGCGTTGGTGCGGGAAACCGGAGCCGACGGCGCCCATGTCGGACAGGACGACATGAGCGTGGCCGAGGCCCGGCGGCTGGCCGGGGATGAGGCCATCATCGGCAAGTCCACCCACAGCCTGGCCCAGGCCATCGCGGCGCAAACGGAAGCCCCCGATTACATTGGTTTCGGCCCCCTCTTTGCCACGGCGACGAAAGCCGATTATCAGCCAATCGGGCTGGCCGAAATCGCCCAGGCCTACCGGAGCCTTTCCCTGCCCATCTTCTGCATCGGCGGCATCAAGCAGGAAAACCTGCCGGAGGTTCTCCGGGCCGGGGCGCAAAGAGTGGTGATCGTGTCCGGCATCCTTCAGGCTGCCGATAGTACGGCTTACTGTCGTTACTGTTTAAATCAACTTTTCGACCTTCCAGAGTAAAAACGAGGAGGGCTTTGATTTGAGATCGGGGAGAACCTCACTACCGTGCATTTATCAGGCTGGCGTTATGCAAATACACTCTGCTCGTTGCCCCATCTCAATAGTATTCGGTCTTCAATTACGCAGAGACGGGTCCCTACTAAACCGACATTTTCGGGAACAATGCCTTTCATGCCGCGTTGATTGATGAATCTGGATATTTCGAACAGATTTCTTCTAATCCCAATCAAACCACCTGTGGCCGGACGCTGCCACCCCAAGGGGCGGTCAAGCAACCCACTTTTACAGACAAAATGTTGCACTACCGCACTGCCGGCCTGCCATTTTTCGGAATAACGGTCCTGCTTACGGCTTCCAAGCGAGGGCGACGAGCCTCACGTCGATCCCGCTGCGCAAGGGCTTTATCTCCACCGTTTCAATTGACGGCTCCGTCGCGGCCACCGCCGCGCTTTCCGCTTCGAAATCCGTCTCAATTTCGGCAATAGACTGGCGAATCTGCTCCGCACTTTGCTCCGCCGTGGCCACATCGGATCCCTCCTTCATGCTCCGCCCCACGCCCCGGGCCGCCGTGGCGTCTTTGCATCAGCTCATGCGCATCACCCTCCGGATGGTTGAAACAATATCCGAAATTTCTACGGCTGATAGCTCACCCCAAGCCTCCATACCTTCTACCCAATACCGTGTCTCCCAGTTGATGGTCTCGTCCGCTAGCATAACTATGATCTGGAACCAAGAATACGGACCACACTGCACTTCATTCAACCAAAGGTAACAACAAAGTTTCTCCGGCGAGTCGGGAAATAAGTTCGCTACCGAATCGAGAGCAGATTTTGCCGCATCATCTGAATCAGCCCGTGCGAGAAGCGGAGGACGTTTCGATTTCTTTGTCGTGTGGAGATGCGAATACGAAACCCCTGTCCCCGGAACTCCCACAGTAGAGCGCAATCCACTCGCTCCCACATTCACCGTGGCACCAGGTGCACCCGCAGAAAGTGAAACGCCCTTCTTTCCGATATTGAGGTGGACTCCAGGCAGGAGTTTGATGCGATCTCGAAAACGAAACGATCCCATCAGCTTCGTTTAATGCCAAAGGTTCGTTGAGCCAACTTTTCTTTTCTTCACCGAGGAAACCACGCGAGCGCCATAATGCGAATTGATACACCTCCCCGCAATGGCCTCACATCAACTACATCAATGGTTGGTTCGGCCGCTCCAATGGCGGCCTTCTCCTTTGCAAAACTCTCATCGATATCCGTAATTTGCTTTTGAATACTCTCTACGCTTTCTTCAGCGGATCCCACGTCCGAGCCCTCTTTCACACTTCGACTCGCACCGCGTATCGCGGTGGTAGCTTTGGTGATAACTGCGGCATTCATTTTTTTTTGACTCGAGAGCAGACCCACGAGCGCCGATCCAACCGAGATGATTGTCTGAATCCACGCTTGTGACGCTTGTCCCTTCTGCTGTTTGACAACGCCCTCCGCTTTAGCCAGCCGGGTTTGAAGGGCGGCTCGCTTAGGGGCGTATTTTTTCTCCAAAACTTCCAGTTCAGCCTCACGGCTCTTGCGCACTAGCTCCGCGATGCGGGCTTTGAAATCCGCCTCGGTTTCGTCCGGCTTGGAGGCGGCTTTCAATTCCGCGCTGCGGAAAATCCGCAGCGTCTGATTCGCCGCGACAGCTTGGAGAAAGTCTTTTTGCCATCCGGCGTAGTTTTTCGGCTGTGTGGCCGCAGCCGGCAGTTCCACGAATTCCGCGCCTTCGACGGGAGCTTTTTCCAACTCGCTCAAGGCCAGTTCGACGACCTGCGCCGCCGACCAGTTCACTCGGGACACGCCGTCGGGAACCGGACCAGACAGAATCACCTCGCGGGTTTGCTCGACCCCGAGCTTGGCGTCGCTGAAACGCACGCTGGCCGCGCCCAACAGTCTCGGCGCATAAACGACCGTTCCTCCCCCCGTGGCGGGCAGAAAAACCTGCGGCACGGACGGCGGCAGCGCGGGACGCTGGGACGAGCTTTTTCCCGTTGCCACGGGGGCCGCGGCAACCGGGACCTCGGGTTTGCGTCCGGCCATGAGGACTTTGATCTGATCCTTGGTCAGCGGCCCGCGCAGGTAGCTCATGGTCCAGCGGGTCTCAAAAACCACCGGGCCGTCGTCGTGCACGTTGTTCATCAGAAAAACCCGGTTGCCCAACCCGGCCAGAACCGACTCCATGTCCTGACGGTCGAATTTTCCCCCGCCCGCCGCACCTTGCAATCCATCCAGCACGCGGGCTTTGTCACGTTCGGTCTGGAGGCGACCGATAAACCAAGTGCCGCAGTTCGAAAGCGCCTTGTAGTCGAGATCAACCGGATTTTGGGTGGCCAGCACGATGCCCACGCCAAACGCCCGGGCCTGTTTGAGCAAAGTGAGCATAGGCAGCTTCGATGGCGGGTTGGCCGTCGGCGGCAGATAGCCGAAAATTTCGTCCATGTACACGATGGCTCGCAAGCTGGTCGTGCCGCTTTGTGCGCGAGTCCAGGACAACACCTCGTTTAACAAGATGGAAACAAAAAACATGCGCTCGTCGTCACCCAGATGGGCGATGGAAAAAATGGCCAGCCGCGGTTTTCCAGCTTCGGTGTGAAGAAAGCGACCGACATCAAGCGGATCGCCTTTAAGCCAGGAGGAAAAATTCGGGGCCGAGAGCAGATTGTTGAGCGCCATAACCAGATCGAAACGATCTTTCGCCGGGTAGAAGGCCTCCAGGTCAATGACTCCGATATTTTGGAATGGTGGATGTTGGATGCGCTCGATCAACGCAGAGAGTTCAAGATCATGTCCCTGCTGCCATTCGTGGTTCAGCAAGGCCGCCAGCAGGATGTATTCGCGGCTCTTCACCGGGTCCGCCGCGATCTTGAGCAAACCCAGCAAGCTCGCCACGGTCGTTTGCACCCGGCCGGCCCGGGCCTCCGGATCGTCGGTTTCCGGCGCGGCGAAGGAACCCATGATGTTAACGGGAATTCCGGCGGTGCTGCCCGGCGTGTAAACGTCCATTTCCACCTTCCCGCGCAGCGTGCGGATGCGATCGCCGCTCTCGCCCCACGAGGCCAGACCGGTCTGCCACATTTTCGCCTGCTGGGCCGCAAAGGCGTCGGGCTCCAGTCCCTTCCGCCGGGCGTCGTCCTCGTTGATCCACGGACGAAAATCCTCCGGGCGCAGGTCGGGAAAAGTCAGAAGCAAATTCGCCAGGTCGCCCTTGGGATCAATGATGATGGCGGGAATATTGTCCAACGCCGCTTCCTCCAGCAGGGAAAGACACAGGCCGGTCTTGCCGCTGCCCGTCATGCCCACACAGACCGCATGGGTCACCAGATCGCGCGAGTCGTAGAGCAAGGGAGTATTCTCGCCTTTTTTGGTGACGGGATCATACGGACGCCCCAGATAAAACGCCCCGAGCTTTTCGAAAAGGGCAGAATCGAGTGGCATGCCGCGCACGATAGATGGTTCGCGGCCGCTTTGGCGAGAATTCCTCTTGCAGAAACGCCAGTCGTGCGTTTTCTCGAATCCATGCAATCCCTGCTCCGCGCCCTGTTCCTGCTTATCCTTCTCGCGGCCCCGGTTCGGGCCGGGATGCAGAAGGAATACATCCTCCTCAGCGGCGGTCCCTCCCTGGACGAGTGGGAAAAATACAAAGCGGCCCCACACGATCGCTGGTGGGGAAACTTCATCCGCGCCGCCCGCGTGCGCATCGAGCAACTGCGCAAGGAACACGGTCCGAATGCCCGCATCACCTGGCTGGTTTACCGGCCCGGCTACGCCCGGCGGGGTCAGCGGCAGGACAGGGCCGACCTCATCAGCAATATCGTGAGCGTGCGCGACAAATACGGTGTCAATCTCATCTTC
The DNA here is from genome assembly GCA_041746635.1 of Terrimicrobiaceae bacterium. Lineage (GTDB taxonomy): Bacteria > Verrucomicrobiota > Verrucomicrobiia > Chthoniobacterales > Terrimicrobiaceae > CAMASH01. The sequence continues at coordinate 85,054 of JBGTGQ010000020.1, forward strand.
TTCGACCGCACCGATCAGGTGATCAACTATCTCAATCGCGGACAGCCACGCGGCCAGGTGAAGATCGCCGGCTTTGAATTCTACGGGCATTCAAACCGGGCTTGCTTCATGTTCGACTACAGCAACGAAATCGACAGCGCCTCCAAAGTCTGGCTGCACGAATCGGAGTTGAAGAAAATCCAACGCGGCATCTTCACCCGTGACGCCTTTATCAAAAGCTGGGGCTGCCACACGGCGGAAAGCATGAGCAAGGCCTGGCGGCAGGCCACCGGCAAGAAGATGATCGGAGCCATCGGAAAAACCGATTACGCCGATGGACACCTGCGTGGCTGGGTGCCCGCCCTCAGCGCGGGCAGCCGCTGGGGAGGCTAGCAGCCTGTCGGACTTTTCCAAGCCTGGCGGCTTGAAAAATCCGAGGAAAAAAGTAATCGGGAGCATGGCCGCACAGGCGGGGGAAGGTGGCCAGGGAGCTCCGGAGGAGCTCGCAGCCATCAAGCGCGAGCACCATCATCGTAGCGTGAGCGATCTGGAGAAAAAAGATGACCCGCCCGCACCGGGACAAGGCGCCAGCTTCAGCGAGAAAATGGCTTATCGGGTGGCCACCAAAGAAGGCCGGGCAAGATACAAGCAGAGGCAGCAGACCATCGAACCGGTTTTTGGAATCATCAAAGAGGCCATTGGGTTCCGCCGCTTTAGTCTGC
>JBGTGQ010000021.1:0-3890 GCA_041746635.1 Terrimicrobiaceae bacterium
CGGTAATCGCCCCGCGCTTCGGCGCGGGGCGCGGATTGAAACTTGGAGTTGGATGATGAGGCTGTGGAAAACTCCAATCGCCCCGCGCTTCGGCGCGGGGCGCGGATTGAAACGCCTTGTTCGCGGGGCGTTTCTTTCTCCACCTGAATCGCCCCGCGCTTCGGCGCGGGGCGCGGATTGAAACGACATTTTCGGGGGTGGAACCCAGCGTTACAAATTATCGCCCCGCGCTTCGGCGCGGGGCGCGGATTGAAACCTAATCCTTTCCTTCCTCGCGTATCTCGCGCTTGATCGCCCCGCGCTTCGGCGCGGGGCGCGGATTGAAACACATTTACGGTCGGGGTGGTTTATTCTCAGACAAATCGCCCCGCGCTTCGGCGCGGGGCGCGGATTGAAACGAGAATAAGCGATGAACGCCGCGACCTGCCAATGCATCGCCCCGCGCTTCGGCGCGGGGCGCGGATTGAAACTTGAAGCAAATCGAGGTCGTGCGCGAGTTGCGCGAATCGCCCCGCGCTTCGGCGCGGGGCGCGGATTGAAACAGCGAAGCTCGCTATTGGTTCGACTGGGCCCCAGATCTAAATTCCGCCGTCCGGCTTCAGATCACCCGCAACGAGCTGACGGGATTGAAGATGTGAACCCTCTCCGCTTCGATTTCAAATTGCAGGCGATGTCCGGCCTCGCGTTGATCCACGCTGGCGTGGCTGCGGCTGATGATCGTGTGCGCTCCGGTTTGCAGGTAGAAATACGTTTCCGCGCCCATGGGCTCGACGATATCGACCACGGCTTGGAAGGAGTTGTCCGAGGGAGCCTTGCCGGGCGGGACCAGGTCGCAGAATTCCGGACGGACTCCCAGGATGATTTCCTTGCCAATCAACGGCACGGCCGCCTTGCGGTCGCCGAGTTTGAGCGAGATGGCGCCGCCTTGCATTTCCTTGAAGGTGATGGCGCCTTCCTTGCCTCCCAGCGTGCCTTTGAGAAAATTCATGGGCGGAGAGCCGAGGAAACCGGCAACGAAAAGATTGACCGGTTCGCCGTAGATACTCAGCGGTGTGTCCACCTGCTGAATCAAGCCATCCTTCATCACGACGATGCGGGTGCCCATGGTCATGGCCTCGATCTGATCGTGGGTCACGTAGATCATGGTGGCTTGGAGGCGCTGGTGGAGTTTGGTGATCTCGGTGCGCATCTGCACGCGCATCTTGGCGTCGAGGTTGGAGAGCGGCTCGTCAAAAAGAAAAACCTTGGGCTGGCGCACGATGGCGCGACCGACGGCGACACGCTGGCGTTGTCCGCCGGAGAGAGCCTTGGGTTTGCGGTCCAGATAGGTCTCAATACCGAGGATCGCGGCGGCCTCGGTCACGCGCTTGTTGATTTCCGCCTTGGGATATTTGCGCAGCTTCAAGCCGAAGGCCATATTGTCATACACGCTCATGTGCGGGTAGAGCGCGTAGTTTTGAAAAACCATGGCAATGTCCCGGTCCTTGGGCGGGACGTCATTTACCCGGCGGTCACCGATGAAGACTTCACCTTTCGAGATTTCCTCCAGCCCGGCAATCATGCGCAGGGTGGTGGATTTGCCGCAGCCGGAGGGTCCGACGAAAACGACGAACTCGCGGTCTTCGATTTCGAGATTGAAATCCTCGACGGCGGTGACGTCCTTGCCTTTGTCGCCGGGGTAGATTTTGTAGATATTCTTGAGAGTGACTTTGGCCATGTGGTTGGTTGGGGTACGCCCTGATAATTTAAGGTTTCCGGTGGGCGGCCGGAGCCTGTTGGTAAACAATGAGCATAGGGCGGCAAGAGCCGCGAGGTCAAATGACAAAAGGCGGCAGGAAATGCCTCACGCAATGGATGGGAAGGATGAGAAGGGTGGGGGAGTTGGACGCGGCGATGAAGCTTTCAATCGGCAAGGGGCGGGAAGAAAACGTGCTGCTACTTGACCCGGCTATCAATCCCCCTTGCCCGACCGAGCCTGCATACGGGCGAGGATATCCCATTTCATGGTATTGAATTCCGATTCGGTGATCGCGCCTTTTTTCACCAACTCGTGAAGCTGTTCGATCTCGCGCAGGGGAGATTCTTCCGCCTGCAAGAGATCATCCGGGATTTCGATGCGAAGAAATTGCTGAAATTTCACATCCTCGTCAGGTGGAACCGGAGGCTGTTTAGGGGAGAATTGCGCCGCGAGAAAGCGGAGTAACCCCACGCCCGCCAGACAACTGGCTGTGATAAAGGCAAGCTCCGCCCACCAGTCTCCCTTGGCAATCGCCGCTACCGCCGCGAGAAACAGCAGGAATTCCCAGCGCCAAATATCCCCGCCTCGTTCCCGCCGATGCCAAGGCCGCCGCCGAATTGAAAAAGCGCACCCTCACGAACCTCTACAACCAGCGTCCCGCCTGGCTGGCCAACGCCCACGCCGCCCTCGACGCCGCCGTGGCGGACGCCTACGGCTTCACGCCCGACCTGCCGGAACCAGAAATCCTGGCGAAGTTGCTGGAAAGAAACCTGGCGAAGTAGAAGAGGTCTCCGACCTCTTTTTGTTTAGCGAGCAAGCGACCGGAGGTCGCTTCTACTATTCCCGAAGAGGGACAAGCCCAGAAATCGCTCCGCGCCTACGGTTTCGGCGTTTCCAGTTCCAGTGCCGGAATCAGAATCGGATCGAGAATATTCATCTGATCCTCATCGGAAAAGATGACGAGTCTGCGGCCCGCCGGTGACAGCGAGGCGTGGTCTGGAGTTGGCACCGGAATTTGACGTCCATCAGGAAGTCTCACTTTGAAGGGTGCAAACGGACTGGCGTGGAGAAGTTCGCGGATTGCCTGTGGTGCCATTGCAATATGCAATATATGTGACTCGATGCCGCGTCTGGCGTCAAGAGAAGAGAGGAAAAGGCGTTGCGAGGAGTCTTGTTGAGCGATAATTTTAACTCCGTTACCATGGACATCGGCACACTCATCGAAGTGATCGAAGAAGAAACCCGGAAGCAGATCAAAATGCTGCCCCGAGTGATTGGAAAAGCCGCTTGCGCCAAGGTCACTCGATACGGCCAGCGTTTTGAGCAGCATTCAGGCCCGCCGGCTGAGGATATTCCCCCGGCATCCATGAAATATCGGTTTCGCCTCCCGTGGAAATCCCGCGAGTGATACGGTGGCGTGGTTCTCATTTCGGCTGGCGGCGCGCGATTTTCCATAAATTAACTCAGGGGTAGGACAGCGTTCGTCCCACCTTTCAGCGTCAGATGGGTCATTATGAAGTCTAACAAAAAACAGCTCAAACTGGCCGCCCAAATCGAAGGCCGCGTCCGTTCGCTCACCGACCTCGGCGAGCGCAGTGTGCGCCGTCCTGATGCGCTGGAGGCTGCGGTAGCCTTGATCGAGAAGGAGTTTCAAAGTTCCGGCTATGAAACCCAGCGGCAGACCTACGAGACGGAAGGTGTTGCTTGCTCGAACGTCGAGGCCTTTCTGCCCGGCTTTCGAATGGACAGGCCTCACTTGCTGGTTGGCGCACACTATACGATAGCGGGTTCGTGAGCGAGGCGGCGATCAAAGAGGTCGAACAGGCGGGGGGGAAGGTGGCCAGGGAGCTCCGGAGGTGCTCGCAGCCATCAAGCGCGAGCAGCATCATCGTAGCGTGAGCGATCTGGAGAAAAAAGATGACCCGCCCGCACCGGGAGAAGGCGCCAGCTTCAACGAGAAAATGGCTTATCGGGTGGCCACCAAAGAAGGCCGGGCAAGATACAAGCAGAGGCAGCAGACCATCGAACCGGTTTTTGGAATCATCAAAGAGGCCATTGGGTTCCGCCGCTTTAGTCTGCGGGGACAGGGAAAAGTCGCCTTGGAATGGACCTTGGTCTGCGTGGCCTACAATCTGCGCCGCCTCCACCGCCT
>JBGTGQ010000022.1:0-8497 GCA_041746635.1 Terrimicrobiaceae bacterium
TCGCTGGTTCGATCCACGGAGCTTCAACGCCGGAATTACTCCCGTCGCTGTCCGCTTCTCTACATGCTGGATATTCAGTTGGCATGATGAACACGTTTCAGTTCATTGGTTTTGGTTGGCGGTGCTGGCGCACCGGATGAACACGGATTTTCACGGATGAAGAAAACATCGTCATCGCCATCCGTGTTTCATCCGTGCCCATCCGTGGCTCAATTTCTTTTCCCGCGGCTTTCTTGGTGAAGTGGAAATGATCGAGCGCACCAAAATGCTGCTTCTCCTCGCCGTGCTGGCCAGCGCCGCCGTGTCGCTTTTCGCCGGACAGATCAATCCGTACTACTACGACATCCTCATCAGCATCGGCATCAATATCATCCTCGCCACCAGTCTGAACCTCGTCAATGGCTACACCGGACAGTTCTCGCTGGGACACGCCGGCTTCATGGCCGCCGGTGCCTATGGCTCGGCCTGGCTCACCCTCGCCTTCGGCTACGTCCTCGGCACCAGCGCCGCCGGCACCACCACCATGTTCGTCTTCGCCCTCACCGTTGGCGGATTCATCGCCGCCCTCGCCGGCCTGATCGTGGGCATTCCGTCCCTGCGGCTACGCGGCGACTACCTTGCCATCGTCACCCTCGGCTTCAACGAAATCATCAAGGGCGTGATCCAGAATGCCGAACCGCTCGGCGCTCAGCGCGGACTCGGCGGAATCGTGCAACACACCAATTTCTTTTGGACCTTCGCCCTCGCCGCACTCACCGTTTACGTCGTGCTCAACCTCGTCCACTCCACCTACGGCAGCGGCTTTCTGGCCGTGCGGGACGATGAAATCGCCGCTGAAGCGATGGGCATCGACACCACCAAATACAAGGTGCTCGCCTTCGTCATCGGAGCGTTCTTCGCCGGAATCGCCGGCGGGCTTTACGCCCACTTCAAACAATTCATCCATCCCGAAGGATTCAACTTCCTCCGTTCGGTGGACATCGTCGTGATGGTGATTCTCGGCGGTATGGGCAGCACGGCCGGGGTCTGCATCGCCGCCGTGCTCCTCACCATTCTGCCCGAAGGCCTGCGGCATCTGGCGCACCAACCCTGGCTTCCGGATTCGCTCCGCCCCATCGCGGAAAACCGCATGATTCTTTACTCCCTCCTGCTTATCATTCTCATGATCACGCGGCCGCAAGGCTTGTTCGGCGGGCTCGGTCTGAAACGCGGAAAAGCATGAAAAGGAAAGTTGAGAGTATAAAGTTGAGTGCTGAGAGGCCGGAGGCAAATTCTTCCTCTCAACTCTCAACCCTCAACCCTCAACCTCCCCTGCTTCAGCTCGAAAACGCCACCATGCAGTTCGGCGGATTGAAGTGCGTCTGCGACCTCTCGTTCGTCGTCGGCGAAGGCGAATTGGTGGGCCTTATCGGGCCCAACGGCGCGGGCAAGACCACTGTTTTCAATCTTATCACCGGAGTCTATCGCCCGACTTCGGGTGCCATCACCTTCGCCGGAAAGTCCGTCGTCGGTCACCGCCCCTATCGCATCACCTCGCGCGGCATCGCCCGGACCTTTCAAAACATCCGGCTTTTCGGTTCCCTCAGCGTCTTCGACAACGTGCGCACCGCCTGCAACATGCACCTGCGGCACGGCATTTCCCATGCCCTCCTGCGCGGCCCGAAGTTCGCCGCGGAAAACCGGGAAACCGAAAACTTCGTCCAGGAACTGTTGACCATCTTCGGCCTCACCGCCGAACGCGACCAACCCTGCCACAGCCTGCCCTATGGCGACCAACGCCGCCTCGAGATCGTCCGCGCCCTCGCCACCCGCCCAAAGCTCCTCCTCCTCGACGAACCCGCCGCCGGCATGAACCCGACCGAAAAAAACGAGCTGATGAAACTCATCCGTTTCACCCAGGAAAAATTCGGCCTCGCCGTCCTGCTGGTCGAGCACGACATGAAAGTCGTGATGGGAATCTGCGAACGCATCATCGCACTCGATTACGGACGCAAAATCGCCGAGGGCAGTCCCGCCGAGATCCGGTCCGACCCAAAAGTCATCGCCGCCTATTTGGGCAAGGAGGCCGCTTGAAAGCCATGGGCTCTAAGGAAAGCAGGAAAGCAGGAATGGGAAGATTTCCTGCCTTCCTGTTTTCCTTAAAGAAATAATATTATCGTGCTGGAAATCACCGACCTTCACGTCTGCTACGGCTCGATCAGCGCGCTGCAAGGCATCACGTTCAACGTGGAACGCGGCAGTATCGTCACTCTCATCGGAGCGAACGGCGCGGGGAAAACCACCGCGCTGCGCACCATTTCCGGCCTTGTGAAAACAACATCCGGGACCGTCACGTTCGACGGCGGCGACATCACCAACCTCGCGCCGCACAAGATCGTGGCTCGCGGACTCGCTCAATCCCCCGAGGGCCGCATGGTTTTCGCCAATCTCACCGTGATGGAAAATCTCCGCATGGGTGCTTACTTGTGCCACGACAAAGGTGAGATCGCCGCGTCTCTCGACTTCGCCTTTGCCATGTTTCCGCGCCTGAAGGAACGCCTGAAACAAACCGCCGGCACCCTCAGCGGCGGCGAGCAACAAATGCTCGCAATCGGCCGCGCCCTCATGGGCAAACCCCGGTGCCTCATGCTCGACGAACCCTCCCTCGGCATCGCGCCGATTCTCGTGCAGACTATCTTCGAAAAAATCGTCGAGATTAACCGCAACCTCGGCCTCACCATCCTGCTGGTCGAACAAAACGCCAACCTCGCCTTGGAGGTTTCCCACTATGGCTACGTGCTGGAAACCGGCCGCATCCTCCTGCATGGCGACTCCGCCACCCTGCGCGAGAATCCCGCCATCCAGGCAGCGTATCTCGGCGGATAGACGACGCGTACGCAGTCATGCGGTTGTAGCCCCCCGCTTCGTCGGAAGACTCTGCGGGCTTGCTCCCAATCCGTAAGCGCGATAATTTGCCCCCATGACGCAACTTCTGGAACGCGCTTTCTCCGAAACTTCCCGGCTGCCAGATTCCGAACAGGATGTGGTGGCTTCGCTTCTCCTCTCGGAACTCAAATCCGAACAGCGATGGAGGCAATCGTTTGCCTCCTCTCAGGACGAACTATCCCGTCTGGCCGATGCAGCGTTGGGTGAGCTGGCAGCAGGTGAAACCCTGCCAATGGACGTGAAGCGTGACTTCTCGGACAACTAAAAGCTTCCGCAAGCTCCTCGCCAATCTGCCGCCCCATGTCCGTAAACAGGCCGGGGAGGCCTATGCCACATGGACGCGTGATCCATGGCATGCGAGCCTTCAATTTAAACAGATTCACGCCACACGCCCAATATTCTCGGCACGAATCGGTCTCGACCTGGCGAGCCGTCTGTGTTCGTTCTGATGACACCGCACTCTGGTATTTTATTGGTTCCCATGCCGACTACGACAATCTCATCAAGTCGCTCTAGGCATTCTCGCTAAGGGCGGACTGCGAGCGAAGCAAGTCAAACTCTGCATGAGAATCTTTTTCCGCGTCTTTCGCTACGTCAAACGCTACCCGCTCCTGGCCACCGGCACGCTGGCTTGCGCCATCGTGGGAACGCTCATGGTGGTGGTTTTTCCCGCCGTGACGCAGTTGATCATCGACAAGGTGATCAACCAAAATCAGCCGCAGCTTTTATTGCCACTCATCGCGGTGGGATTTGCTTCGTTTCTGGCCCAGGAGGGACTGGGTGCGGTGCGGATCATTCTGAACAATGTCTTCGAGCAGAAGGTGATCTTCGATCTGCGCAGCGATTTGTACGCGCATATCCAGGCCCTGCCCTTGCAGTGGTTCGACGACCGCGCCACCGGCGACATCATGACCCGGCTGGTCGAGGATGTGACCTCGGTGGAGCGGGTCCTCATCGACGGCATCGAGCAGGGCACGGTGGCGGTGTTGCAGATCGTAATCGTGGCGGGGCTGATGTATGCCTACAGCCCGGCGCTCATGCTGGTTGCTCTTGCGCCGGTTCCCTTTCTGGCGGTCGGGGCCCTGTTGTACACCCTCACGGCCAAGGGGCGCTACCGTCAGCAACGGCGGGCCGCTTCAGGGCTTAATGCCCTGCTGCACGACAACATCGCTGGCATCCGGCAGATCAAAACTTACGCAAGTGAGGAGCGCGAACACGCGCGCTTCAACGCCGCCAGCGAAGCGCTGCGCACGACGACGCTCGTCGTGATGCGGGCCTGGGCTTATTACAGCCCTTCGATGAGTTTCCTGGCCTCGTGCGGCATGGTGTTCATCGCCGGATACGGCGCTTACTTGGTGGTGAATCAGGAGATGCAGCTCGGCGTGTTGGTGGCCTTTCTGGTGCTGGCGCGCTTTCTGTATGAGCCGGTCGGGCGGCTGCATCAGCTCAATCAGCTTTTTCAAGCCGGACGTGCGGCGGGGGAACGGGTCTTTGAGATTCTCGACGAACCGACGGAAACGAACGAGATCGTGGGGGTGAGCGCGAGCCCGGGTCCTCTGGGCGGCGCGGTGGAATTCCGGAGCGTGGGGTTTTCGTATTCGCCGGAACTTCCCGTGCTGCAGGAGGTGAGTCTGCGGGCGAAGCCGGGCGAGATGATCGCCCTGGTGGGCCCGACGGGCGCGGGCAAGTCCACCATCGTCAACCTGCTGGTGCGTTTTTACGAATTCGACGCGGGGGACATTTTGCTCGATGGCCGGCCGATCCGCAGCCTGCCCCGGCGGTTTCTCCGCGACAACATCGCCATGGTCACGCAGGAGAGTTTTCTTTTCAACGGAACCACGGCGGAAAATCTCCGCATGGGAAAACCCGATGCCACCGAAGACGAGATGTGGGAGGCGCTGGAAGCGGCCAACGCGGCGCAATTCATCCGCCGCCTGCCGGAAACCTTGCACACTCCGCTGGGTGAACGCGGCGTGAAATTAAGCGTGGGCGAGAAGCAACGTATCTCCATCGCGCGCGCGTTGTTAAAAAACCCGCCCATCCTCGTCCTGGACGAGGCCACGGCCAGCGTGGATAACACCACCGAGCGGCTCATCCAGCAGGCGCTCGACCGGCTCATGGCCCACCGCACCAGCTTCGTCATCGCACACCGGCTTTCCACCGTCCGTCACGCGGATCAAATTCTCGTGATCGATCGTGGCCGGATTATCGAACGCGGGGGACACGATGAACTGCTCGCGCAAGACGGGCTCTATGCAAAACTGAGCCGCCACATGAATGAGGCGGGCGAGAACGGCGATCTGGTGGCATCCGATTGATTCCCGAGGGCTCAGATCGACACTGGTGCTTCGGCTTTCCCACCTTGCGAAAAGCATTTCGCCCTTTTCTCTTGACCCAACAAGATATTGTGTTGAATTCGCCAAAACGACCTCGACACCACAATGCGTTGTCCCAAGTGCGCTTCCCTCGAAGATAAAGTTATTGATTCGCGTCTTTCCAAAGACGGTGGAAGCATCCGTCGCCGCCGCGAGTGCCTGGACTGCGAAACCCGCTACACCACTTACGAGGAAATTGAACGCGTGGAACTCCGCGCCATTAAGCGCGACGGACGCCACGAACCATTCGATCGGCACAAACTTCTGACCAGTATCGTCAAGGCGTGTGAAAAACGACCGGTCGGTCTGGAACAAATCGAACAGGCCGTCGAGGATGTGATGCAAGAACTCGAAGCCGCCCAGAAAAAAGAGATCCCCACCGCCACCATCGGAAGCAAGGTCATGGAGCGGCTGCACACGCTCGACCCCATCGCCTACGTGCGCTACGCCTCGGTTTACCGGCAGTTTCAAGAAATCGGCGACTTCATCGAAGAGATTCACTCCTTCGAAAAACGCGCCGTCAAAACCGCCGCCCAGCCGGAACTCTTCAACGCGTGATCGGATTTCAAAATAATCTCCCCCTCGTTCGTTTCAGCGACGGACAAATCATGCCCTTCGAACGCAATTGGCTCGCGGGTTCCCTCGCCAAGGCCGCCGAACACGCCGGCTACAAAAAATGGTGGCTGGCTCCTCATGTCACCGAGAGTGTGACAAATTATCTGGAGAAGGATTTCGACGAAAGCGTGGTCACGATCAACCGCTTGGAAAAAGCTGTTCAGTCCGTCCTGCAAGTCATCGGCTATGCGGATGTGGCCGGACACTTCCACGCCGCGCCTCCGCCCGCCCGTATTTCCCTGGCAGAACTCGCCCGCGATGCCGGCAATGGCTACGAGTTGCTCTTCTTCGATCTGCTGCGCGCGCGGGTGCGGGATGCCCTCGAGGCCAAAGCGGAACGCCTGGAAATTTGCGACGCCCAGCGCGGGGTGAAACTTCTGCGCTCCGCCAAAAATTGGCGGCGCGATTGTTCCGGCCTGCTCGACGAAATCGTCAGTTTCGTGCGCGAGGAACTCGACGGCAGCAAGCGCGCCCGCGAATTGCAGATGGAGCTGTCGTGACGCTCTTCGAAAAGATCATCGCCCGGCAAATCCCCGCCGACATTCTCCACGAAGATGACCGCTGCGTCGCCATCCGCGACCTCAGCCCACAGGCCCCCGTGCATTTTCTGGTCATCCCAAAAATTGTCATCCCCCGCCTCGGCGAAGCCACGCCGGATCAGGCCGCCTTGCTCGGCCACCTCCTGCTCACCGCCGGTGCAGTCGCCCGGGCGGAGGGGCTGGGAGACTCCGGTTTCCGCGTCGCCATCAACAACGGCCCGGACGGCGGCGAAACCGTCCCCCATTTGCATATCCACGTGCTAGGTGGCCGCCCGCTGACCTGGCCTCCGGGGTAGGGTGAGCCCGCGCTTCGTGCCAAATGGTAGGGATGGATGGCCCAGCCGTCCGTAGAACTAGGAAACAAGAATGGATTTCCAGGAGGTCACGGAGAGAACGGAGAATGCGTAAATAGCCCCCGCCAACGCGTTGATGATGGGCTGAAAACTGGCTCTATTTTTCACCAGCCCCCATCAACCCTCCGTTTCCTCCGTTACCTCCTGTTCAAAAACCATCAGAAGGATTTCGGCACCACAAGTCGATTTGGCCCTCGCCTACTTCTTCCTCCCAGCCTTTCATATAGGGCCCCCCTGCCGGCTTCGCCCCGCCGACCGGCGTGGCGGATGTATGCCTTTTGCGAAGCGTTTGCGCTCGCCTTTGTGAGGCACAATGCCTCTAATCCGGCCTTCGTGGAAAACAACGCAACTGGAAGTTGTCGCGCTTAAATCTTGTCCCGCGCGCCCAAAGGCCTTCTCAACCTCCATCCCGGTCATGACTCCCGCAAAAAAACCGTACGAGCTTCCCGATGATCACCCCCGGTCCATTCTTCGTGAGGACGGCATCGAATACGGCTTGATCGGCAAACTCCAAGGGCTCAAATACGAATACCGACCGGACATCACGGACCGCGCCGCGCTGGAGCAGAACTTCCGCGAAAAGTTCGAGGCCCTCAATCGCGTCCGGCTCACCGATGGCGAATTCGCCCGCCTGCTCGATGAAATCGTCACCTCCGATGTCTTCGCGGCTGCCAAGACCCTTCGCAGCATCAACAGCTTCACTCGCGATGACGGCACGCCGCTGAACTACACCTTGGTCAACATCAAGGACTGGTGCAACAACACCTTCGAGGTCGTCAACCAGCTCCGCATCAACACGGATTGGGCAAACAGCCAAGGAGCGCATATCATTGTTATGAAGAAGCCCGATCCTGGTTCTTATTCTGCGGAGAATTTTAGCAATTCAGTTATTGATGCCATCTACGCCTTGATGTCGAAAGCGAACCCAGACTACCTCCACTGGGTGGCTATTGAAGTCATGACCGACACCAACCAAAAACAACTGGGCAACACCCTCTGGAGCATCGCCGACCAACTGCGTGGGGCGATGGATGCGGACGACTTCCGCGACTACATGCTGTCCTTCCTCTTCCTGCGTTACCTCTCCGACAACTACGAGACGGCAGCGAAGAAGGAACTGGGCAAAGATTACCCCTTTCAAGGTGGCGGCTTGAGCACGGTTCTTTCGCGGAGAATCCCATCGAACCATTTTCGTGGCGTCACGAAAATGGTCCCGCAAGTTACCACGCAGCGAAATCCGACGGCGGGAATTTATCAGCGTTCCAGTAGTCAAGGATTCCTTGACTACTCAAACCGGATGCGAATCCGAGTTACCGAGGATTCCTCGGCAACTGCGAGTTCAGCAGCGCACGGCGTGTTAGGCCAGCGTAGCCAAGGCAACTACCGAGGATTCCTTGGCAGTTCAGATGCGCCGTGTCGCTGGCAAAAGATGTTGCCTGCCGCTTTCCCTCATCCACTTCCATGAGCAATCCAGACCCGGGACAAATTCGGCCACCCACTTCTCATGAAGGCTTTCCGCCGTTATTGGAAGCCGTGCGTGGCTTGATTGCTCAGAGCCTGTCTGAAAATGAAGGAAGAGAGATCAAGGAATTCTGTTGAGCATAATCCGAGTTATGGCCAGGAGGATCCAGGCGCGAGCGCTGCGAGTGGTTTTTTCATAGTCTCGGACCAAGCGGCGGTGTTGGGAGAG
>JBGTGQ010000023.1:0-42774 GCA_041746635.1 Terrimicrobiaceae bacterium
ATGTTCGATTCGTCGAGCGGCGCGTCCATTTCATCGAGCACGCAGAACGGGCTCGGCTTCACCATGTAGATGGCAAAGAGCAGGGAAACCGCCGTCATGGTGCGTTCGCCGCCCGAGAGCAGGGAAATGCTCTGCAGCTGCTTGCCGGGCGGCTTGGCGATGATCTCGATGCCGCTTTCCAGCGGATCGCTTTCGTCCACCAGCATGAGGTTGGCCCGACCCCCGCCGAAGAGTTCGGTGAACATGACCTGAAAATTGTCGCGGATTTTCACAAAGGTCTCGGCAAAGAGTTCCCGGGTGGTGCGGTTGATCTTGGCGATCACTTCAAGCAACTCGGCCTTGGAGTTAACCAGGTCCGCATTTTGGTTTTCGAGGAAGGTCTGGCGCTGTTCCAGTTCGTCGTATTCCTGAATGGCTTCCAAATTGACCGGCCCCATGGACTCCACGCGTTCGGTCAGTTCGGCCACGATTTCCTCGATGCGATCCCAGTCCAACGCTGCGTCGGATTCGGTGTTTTCCGCGGCGGCCGCGGCCGGTTCTGATTCTGCGATCACGACCTCCGGCAAGGAAGACTCCGGGAGCGTGTCGCCTTCGGAGCCTTCCATGGCCGGGGCATCTTGGGGGGAAGCCTTCTTTTTGCTGCGTTCGCGGAAAGCACACATCAGGCCATAACCATCAGGCTCGAAGGCCTCCAGATCCGTCTGGTAGCGGTGCGAGACGTGATTGCGAAGATTTTCCATCCGCATCTCGACCTGGGCGACGCGAACTTCCAGGCGGCCTTTTTGCTCCTGCAGCTGGGAGAGTTGCTTGCGGGCCGCTCGCAGCGCCACATCAATGGCCTCCGCGCTGTCGTGCACTTCGCGCCGGGCATCCAAAATTTCCAAACCCCGCGCCTCATGGGTCGCCGCCTCGGCCTGCCAGCCCTCGATGGATTCGCGCAGGCCGGCGCTTTCGGCCCCCAGCGTCTCGATGCGGGCTTCGTACGTCGCGATGTCGAAGCGGCGCGCCTGGAGAATCTCCGCCAATTCGGCCAGACGGGCGGTCATGGGCCCGCGCTGACGGTTGAGATTTTCCTGCTGCTGGCGTTCGGTGGCCACCCGCACACGAATTTCGTTCAAATCCTCAACGGCGCTCGTTTCGCGGTCGCGCACGGCCAGGGCATTTTGCTCGGCTTCCATCCGGCGGATGCGGGCCTGCTCGATGGCCTGCGCAGCCTCGGCGATGCCGCTTTCGAGATTTTGCACATGGGTGAGGCTGGCCCGCAGGGATTCCCCCAACTGCACGGTTTCATGCGCAAACGTGCCGCGGCGGGTTTCGAGGTCGGCCAACTGCCCTTCGGCCAGCTTGCGTTCATTCTCCAGCGACGCGCTTTCCACTTGGGCGCGCTGATACGCTTCCCGCGCGGCCAGAAAACGTTCCTGCGCGTCGTCCAGCGCCTGCAAAGCGGCGGCGCGGGCTCCGGTATGATGCCCAAGTTTTTCAATGACGCCGGCCAGATCGCGGTCCAGTTCCACGATCTGGGCCTTGCGCACGAGAATGGACTGTCCGGCGTTATCCCCCGATTGTCCGCCCCGAACGATGCCCTCGCGGCTGATGAATTCCCCGGCCAGCGTGGCCACTCCCAAGGCGGGATTCAGGGTCCTCACCCGGAAAGCGGTCTCCAGATTTTCCACCACCGCGACATGGGAGAGCAGCACCGAGGCAAAATCGCGGCCGGCCCCCTCGCCGCCGAGGCAATCCGCCGCCCAAGCCAGCGCGCCGTCCGGCAGGGCGTGAAAACCCGGTGCACCCGCCGCAATCCAGTCGCGGGGGATGAGAGCCGCCTTGCCGAGTTTCTTCCCGGCCAGCACGAGCGCGGCCGACTCCGCCACGCTGGTGTCCTTGAAAATGATGGCCTGCAATGCACCGCCCAACGCCGCCTCAATGGCGGGGATGAAGCGCGACTCGACCTGGATGTTATCGGCCAGCGCGCCGTGAATGGCGGGCTTGAAAAAATCCGGATTGTCGAGTCCGTTCAGGACCGACTGCGTGCCTTCGTCAAAGCCCTCGCCCTCCTCTTGCAGCTGACGCAGCACTTCCAAGCGCGACTCAATGCCCGCCGCCTCCTTGGCCACCGTGTTCAAGGCATTTTCCGCCTCCTGCCGGGCGATTTGCGCCGCCTCGTAGGCCAGTTGCGCCTCGCCCTGTTCCGCCTGTGAATCGCGCAAAGCTTGCTGCGCCATTTCCAAACGATGGGCCGTCTCTTCCAGTCGCGCCCCGAAATCCCCCGCCGCCTGCGCGGCCGCATCCGCCTCGCCTTGCAACAACCGCAGCCGGGTTTCTCCCGCCTCGCGCCGGCCCGCCGCCGCCGAAATGTCGTTGCGCAGGGCCCCCAGCCGGCTTTCCAGCCGCGCGATTTCCGAGCCCGCTTCCTGGATCATTCGCTCGGCCACGGTGCGTTCCTCGCGCGCCAGGCGGACCTTTTCGCCATGCTCGTTCAGCGAAACCTCATGCGCGCCCAACGCATTAATCATCTGGGTGAGGAGTTGATCGGTCTCCTCAATCTGGGTTTCCTGCATGCGGATTTTTTCCTCCGCCGCCGCGATGTCCAGGCGATGCCGTTCGATCATGGCGCGCGCTTCCTCGCTGCGCTCCCCGTTGGTCACCACCCGGTTCTCCGCCGAGAAAACCCGGTTTTTTAAATTTTGCACCTCGTCGCGTTCCGCCGCCACCTGGACATCCAGTTCCTGAATGCGGGCGCGAAACCCGGCCAGTTCGGCCTCCTGCTGGACGATCTCGCTTTCATGAATCCCCCGCGCTTCTTCGCCCTGGGAAAGTTCCCGGCGGGCGCTTTCCAGTTCTCCCGCCAGCTCGCGATAATTCTTATGCGAAAGGTGGGTGTCGAAAATCCGCAGATCCTGCATCAGCGCCTGATACCGCCGCGCCTTGGCCGCCTGCCTTTGCAGCGAGCCAATCTGCCGCCGTACTTCCTTGATGATATCCTGCACGCGCAACAAATTGGCCTCGGTGTATTCCAGTTTGCGCAGCGCCTCCTTTTTCTGCGCCTTGTATTTCGTGATGCCGGCAGCCTCCTCGAAAATCGCCCGACGGTCTTCCGGCCGGCTGCTCAGGATCAAGTCGATCTTGCCCTGTTCCATGATCGAATAGGCACTGCGGCCCACGCCCGTATCCATGAAAAGCTGGTGAATGTCGCGCAACCGGCAGGGCGTTTTGTTGAGAAAATATTCGCTCTTCCCGTCACGATAAACCCGCCGCGTGATACACACCTCGTTCCATTCCACCCCGAGTTCTTTCTCGCACTCCCCAAAGGTCAGCGACACCTCCGCCATGCCCAGCGCCTGGCGGCTGTCCGTTCCGCTGAAAATCACATCCGCCATTTCGCCGCCCCGCAGCGCCTTGGCCGATTGCTCCCCCAGCACCCAACGCATCGCGTCCAGCACGTTGGATTTGCCGCAACCATTGGGACCGACCACGGCGGTCACCCCGCGGTGAAAATTGAGGATCGTCCGGGGCGCGAACGATTTGAAGCCGAACATTTCGAGGGATTGAAGATACATGGGAAAACCGTTAGTCTTAAAACGCCAAACGTATTCGCCTTAAAAACCGCCCGACAAGAAAAAAACACTATATATTGTGGTTGTATTGTGAATAACTCCCAACCCATTGAGCTTTCATGAACGAACCACACATCAGCGATCTGCTTGAATTCCTTCGCTTTCCGAGCATTTCCACCCAATCCGAACACGCCCCGGACCTTGCCGCCTGCGCCGCCTGGCTGCAAAAAAAATTCACCGCGATCGGCCTCGAAGCCTCCGTTTTGGCCACCGGCGGTCATCCCGCCGTCGTGGCCTATAGCCCCGGCCCGCGCGATCCCGCCAAACGCACCGTCTTGGTTTACGGCCACTACGACGTCCAGCCTCCCGAACCCCTCGCCGAATGGGTCACCCCGCCCTTTGAACCCGCCATCCGCGACGGACGCATCTACGCCCGCGGTTCCACCGACAACAAAGGCCAGATCCTCGCCCACATCCTCGGCGTGGGCGAAACCCTGGCCCGTGGCGCGGAACTCCCCGTCAACATCATCTTCCTCGTCGAAGGTGAGGAGGAAATCGGCAGTTCCCATCTGG
Source organism: Terrimicrobiaceae bacterium (assembly GCA_041746635.1). Lineage (GTDB taxonomy): Bacteria > Verrucomicrobiota > Verrucomicrobiia > Chthoniobacterales > Terrimicrobiaceae > CAMASH01. The sequence continues at coordinate 4,128 of JBGTGQ010000023.1, forward strand.
AAGCTTTCCTCGAAAAACACCGCGCCGAACTCGCCTGCGACATCGTCGTCATTTCCGACACCGGCATGGCCGCCCACGGCCACCCCACCCTCACCTACGCACTGCGCGGCATCGCCGCCCTTGAGTTCAAAGTCACCGGTCCGTCCGTGGATCTCCATTCCGGCGTCTTCGGCGGTGCCGTGACCAACCCCGCCACCGCTGTCGCCCGCCTTATCGCCAGCCTCCACGACCAGGACGGGCGCGTCGCCATCCCCGGTTTTTACGACGCCGTGCAGGAACTCCCCGATTGGGCCCGCGAAGCCGCTGCCTCCCTCCCTATCAAGGATGAAGACATCCGCCTTCTCACCGGCGTGAGCCAGCTCACCGGCGAGCCCGGCTACACCGCCGTCGAACGTCTCGGCGCCCGCCCCACCGTCGAAGTCAATGGCCTCGGCGGCGGCTACCAGGGCGAAGGCACCAAAACCGTTCTGCCCAAGGAAGCCTTTGCCAAACTCACCATGCGGCTCGTCCCGGATCAGACCCCGGAGAAGATTCAACAACTCGTCGCCGACCATCTCCGCGACCATTGCCCCGCCGGCGTCGAGATTCACATCACACCCGGCCACGGCGGCGAACCCTACTACATGGATCCCAACTCTCCCGACGGCCTGGCTGCCCGCCGCGCCTTGGAAACAGTCTTTGGAAAAACCCCCGCCCTCATGCGCGAAGGCGGCTCCATCCCCATCGTCAACACCTTCCAACGGATCCTCGGTGCCGATTCCCTCCTCCTCGCCCTGGCCTCACCAGACTGCGCCGCCCATTCCCCCAACGAAAACTTCCCCATCGAAAATTTCCTCGCCGGCATCCGCCTTAATCAAGCCGTGCTGGAAGAACTCGGAAGATCATCAAAGAAAATCCAGTAGCGGCTGCAACGGACGCGAAGCGCCGGCCAGGCTTTCAAAACGGGAGTTTTCCGAAAGGCAGTCTCCGGGCTAAACTTATCCGCCCGACCTTCACCAAGCGCGATCTGGACAAGCCGCTCCTCCAGTCGTATGTTCACCGCATGCTTTATACCATCGCCGTCGTCCTGATTATTTTGTGGCTTCTGGGTTTTGTCACCTCCTATACCATGGGAGGTTTGATCCACATCCTCCTCATCATCGCCATCGTGGTGGTGTTGCTGAGAATCATCAGCGGACGCAAACCGCTGTAGGTCACCGCACAAATCCCCCAGCCAACAGCGCCCGCTGCAACAAATCGGCGGGATTCAGCCGCGTGTCGGCCGCCAGCAGCGGCAGTTGATGCTTGCGGGTGTAGCTGCGCAAGGCCTCTTGGTATCGCTCGAAGCGTTCGCGATATTCCCGCGCCATTTGCGGACTGACAATTACGCGCTTCACCTCGCCCGTCTCGCAGTCCTCCAGCTCAAACTCCCCCGGCAAACCCGCCTCCGCCTCGGCCGGGTCACGCAGTTGAATCACCGCCACCTCGTGGCGGGCATGGCGCAAGCGATCGAGCGCTTTGAAAGCATCCTGCGGATCCGCTCCCCACAAATCCCCCACCCAAACCACAAAGCCCCGCCGGGGGCGCGCCGCCGTCCAGCTTCGAATCTCATCCTCCAGCCGCACCGGACGCGGCGCGGTTTCGCAGCCGGCCAGATAGCGCAGCATGTGGAGGAAACGATGTTTTCCACGACCCGAAGGCAAGGACACTTTCGCAGTCGCCCCAATGGGCGAAATGGAGGCGCGGTCGAGGTTGGCCAGCGCCAGATAAGACAGACCCGCCACGACCTGCCGCGCGTAATCGAACTTCACCGGCTTGCCCCAATTCATCGAGGCCGAACAATCCAGCAGCAAGTGCACCTGCAAGTCCTCCTCCTCGACGAAGAGTTTCATCACGAGCTGCCGCCAGCGGGCGAAAGCGTTCCAATCGATGTATCGCCAGTCGTCGCCATTAACGAACTGCCGGTATTCCGCAAATTCGATGCTGGCCCCGCGCTGCACACTGCGGCGTTCGGCCCGTTGGCTGCCGCGCTGGATTTTCCGGGCCAGCAGGCTGAGCGATTCGAGACGGCTGAGAAAAGCCGCATCGAACAACGTGTCCACATCGGTCATACTTCCCTGGAGGGCACTGCTTCGTCAGCACCCATCAATCCGTCCAGCTTTTCTTCTCCGCCGCGAAGACTTCCCCGAGCAAGGTGTCCGCCGAGATGCCGTCCGCCTGAGCCTCGAAACTCAGCATCACGCGGTGCCGCAAGACTGGCAGCGCCACGGCAAAAATATCCTCACCCGCCACGTGAAACCGCCCCTGCAAAATCGCGCGGATCTTCGCCGCCAGCAAGCAGGCCTGCCCGGCCCGCGGACTGGCCCCGTAGCGCACATAGCGCTTCACGGATTCGATGGCGTGTCCGGTCTCCGGATGCGTTGCCATGATCATCCTCACCACCCGCTGCCTGATCGTCGGTGCCACCGGAACGTCCCGCGCCAGCGCACCCATTTCGACCAGCACCGAACCATCAAAAACCGGCTGCACCTCGGGCAGTGATCGCGCCGTCGTGACATTAAGAATGCGGTCAAACGCCTCGGCCGAAGGATAATTGACCTGCAATTTGAAAAAAAACCGGTCCAGTTGCGCCTCTGGTAAAGGATAAGTTCCCTCCATTTCCAGCGGATTCTGCGTCGCCAGAACGAAGAACGGTTTCTTCAGATGCCGCGTCTCGCCGCCCACGGTCACACTTTGTTCCTGCATGGCCTCGAGCAGGGCCGATTGCGTCTTGGGCGTGGCGCGGTTGATCTCGTCACCAAGGAGCAGATTGCAAAAAATCGGCCCAGGCGAAAACTCGAAGCGGGAATGGCCGTGTCCGTCGTCTTGCAGGATCTTCGTGCCGATCAAATCCGCCGGCATGAGATCCGGGGTGAACTGGATGCGCTGGAAATTCAAATGCAGAGCGCTGGAGAGCGAGCGCACCAAGAGTGTCTTGCCCAGGCCGGGCACGCCTTCGAGCAACACGTGGCCGCCCGCGATGATGGCAATGAGCGTTTTTTCAATAATCTCCTCCTGACCGATCACAGCCTTGGAAATCTCGGTTTTGAGTTGATCGAACCTCGCGCGGAAATCCGCGAGGCGGGCCTGGAGTTCGTCGGACGGGGTTTCGGACATAAGATTGGAAGACCACTAATGAACACTAATCGGCACTAACAGGCGCCCAATTGATTTCCCTTAGTGAACATTAGCGTGAATAAGTGGTTCAGTTCTCCGTCGGCCGGATGGCCTCGAAGTATTTCTTGATTGTCTCGCGATAAGCGAGCGGCAGGCTCTCGTCGGCGATGGCCTGTTGCGAGAGTTTTTCGTAGTGTGCGAACTGCGCGGTTTTTCCCGCACGCGGGGCCTCGCCACCCGGTGAGTCGGAAGATAGCGCCTCCGTCTCGGATTCCCCCTCGCCCAGCGCGCCGGTGAGATTTTCCTGCGTGCGCCCGGCCTCGGCCTGAGTGGGATCGCCAAATCGATCCAAATCCGTCTCGCTCCCCGCACCCTTGCCCCCGGGCGATTTCATCAGCGAAAGTTTGGGCATGAGCGACAGTCCCGCTCCCATTCCCTCTTTTTTTCCCATGCCGCCTTTGCACTGCCCGATCTGGGCCAGTTGCAGGCCGAGGCGATTGCGGGCGGCCTGGCGGGAAGCTTCGCGCGACAGGCACTCTCCGAGGTGACCCATGCCCTTGCACATGCCGGCGGGATCTTTCTTCGCCGCGCTCTGGCTGATCTGCTGCATGGCCGAGGCCGCCGCCGCCCGCCCGGACTTCTCCAGCTTTTGCGCCGCCTTGCTCATTTGCTCACTGGCTTGATTAGCCCCCTTGGGAATTTCAGCGCCGGGCTGGGAAAGTTTCCCTGACTCTTTTTCCGCCAGCCTAGCCGCCTTGTCGAAATTCTTCTGCCGCAGTGCCGCTGCCATCGCGCTCATGCCATCGACGCTCTCAAAAGCCGCCGCCATGTCCGCCGCCGAGGCTTCCAGCGATTCTTTCCCCGCTGCATCGCGCAGGGCCTCGAGCTTGTTCTCGATCTTGCTCAAAGTGAGCAGCATCTCGCGCTCATCCATGGTGGCGAGTTGCTCGCGAAGAGGTTGCAGTTCGCCCAGAAGATTTTTTAATTCCGGGTCTTCCGTCAACTCCGCCGCCCTGTCCCAATCTTTCAGCAATTCCTCGACCGCCGCCGCCTCATTCGCCAGACCCGCCGGTTCCACCACCGCCGGCGCTTCCGGTGCCAGAATCGTCAGCCGCAACCCCACCAGCCCCGCTGACAAAACCGCCGCTATTCCGGCCAGCGCGGAGAACCTCGGCCACTGCACCGGCCATGATCGTTTCCAATCCATCCCCCGCAAACGCGCCGCCGTATCCCCATGCTGCAAACGCAGCCAGCCCGCCTCATCCTCGGACGGAAGCTCCGACGATGTCAGGGTGTGGTCGGGCAGGCCGAATTTCGCATCCGCCACGCGCACCGTTCTGGTCTGATCCACCGGCCGGAACCATGCCGCCGCCAGCACGCCCAGCCAGGCCAGCCCCGCGACGACCAGCCCGCTCGAAACCATCAGCCCCGCACGAGGAAACACCAGCAGTGCCACCAGAGCCACCACCAGCAACACCGCCGCATAACGAAACGAAACCCCCGCGCAATCCATCAACCGTTGCACCCGCATCCGCTTGGTGGCGGTCCTGAGAAATTTTTGAAAGCCAGTTTCAGTGTCGGACATGCCTGCGCGGTTGGGCTTCCCTTATCATATCTGGGGACGGACTGCACAGAGAACTTTTTGTACGTCCGCTCGCCGCCCTGATCGCGATTTTCAATGCCATGAGAATTTTCGCCCCGATGCACCCCGCCATCCCTTGCGCGTTCAAACCAGGCCGCTCGTCATGAATGCCGAACTATCGTCCCGCAGCACGGCCGCCGCCGACAACCGTTTTCCGGAGACTCAGCCCCACTCCTGGCAGGCCAATCTCGCTTTGATCCTTTCCACCCTTATTGGAGCCGTCTTACTCGTGGTCTTGAGTCCCCTGCTCCTCGTTGCCGCCCTCTGGCTCGGCTGGACGCAATGGACAAACTTTCTGGCCCGGGCCGCCGAGGCCCGCAACTATTCCGCGACTGAGGGAGACGGGGCGGCCTTGAGCAACTTGTCGATATCGGGATCGGGCTCCGCGCCCAGTTCCACCGCGCGATAATAATGCCGGCGCGCCAGTTCGATGGAGGGCGGTTTGTTTTCCAGATAAAACGCCGCCAGATTGAAATGCGCGTCCGTATAGGCCGGATCGAGTTCCACCGCCTTGGTTAGCTCCGCCTGCGCGCCATCGATCCACCCCTTGCGCCCCACCACCACGCCGAGGTAATTCCGCGCCCGCGCATTGCGTGGGTCGTACAACGTCGCCTGCGCTAGGGCCGCCATGGCCTCATCCAGCCGGTTTTGATCCATGTACATAATGCCCAGCGTGAGCCAGGCCGGCGCGGCATCGAGCTTGAGCTGCACCGCCCGCTTCAGTAACGCCTCCGACTCCTTGAAATTCCCCCGGGCAAACTCCACCACCCCCAGATTGATCAACGCCACCAGATTGTCCGGCACCAGGTCGAGCACCTTCTGGTAAGCACGCGCCGCCCGCGTCAGATCCTTGTTCTTAAAAGCCGCGTTCCCCTCAGCCTCCGCCTCCCGCGCGAACTCGGGCACGTACTTCCCATCGTTCGCCGGAGCAGGGGCATTCGTCTGCGCCAACCCCACCAGCGGGAACAGCGCGAAAAGACAGAACAAAATTTTCACTCCCCGGAAAGTTCCTTCGAGCGTTTCGCCGCCGCCTTCACCGCATCGATGAACGCCGACCGCACCGCCGCCTTTTCCAGCACGCCCAAGGCCGCGATCGTCGTCCCACCCGGACTCGTCACCATCTCGCGCAACACAGCCGGATGTTCCCTGGTCGAAGCCGCCATCTCCGCTGCGCCCAGCACCGTTTGGATGGCCAGGTCCAGCGCCAGCTTGCGCGGAAGACCCGCCGCCACGCCGCCATCGGACAGCGCCTCCATCACCAGATAAATATACGCCGGCCCACTCCCGCTCAGCCCCGTCACCGCATCGAGCTGATTTTCCGCCACGGGAAAAACCCCGCCCACCGCCTGGAAAATTTGCTCCGCCGTTTTGAGGTCGCCGCGCGTCGCCTTTTCCCCCACCGCGATCGCCGTCGCGCTCATTCCCACCATCGCGGCGGTATTCGGCATCGCCCGCACCACCCGGCAGCCCGGAGCCGCCTCGCGCAGTCGGGCGATTTTCAAACCTGTCACCACCGAAATGAGCAATTTTCCCTTCCACACCTCCCCCGCCTCCGCCAGCGCCGACAGAGCATCCGCCGGTTTCACGCAGAGCAACACCACCTCCGCCCCGCCCACCGCCTCCGCATTCGACCCCGCCGTGCGCACGGACGTCGTCGCCGCGAAATTCTGCAACCCGGACTTCGACCGGCTCGCCGCCGTGATATCCGCCGCCGCACAAAGCTTCGCGCGCAACATGCCGTGGGTGAGCGCCAGGGCCATTTCCCCCGCGCCGATAATGGCGTATTTCATGCCGCAAAGGGTAATCCGCCAGCTTGGCAGCGCAAGGCAAAGCCTTCGCCCGAGCCCCCGAGCCCAGCCACCGAGATGTTCGGCGAAGATCTTGTGGATGTTTACATGGGCCGGGGGAAAGAGTTTGCCAGCCTTGGCCGGCTTGATTAGGAATTCCTCATGATCGTTCGTCTCCTCCGTCTCTCCACCCTCGCGGCCGCCGGGGTTTTCCTGGCCGCCTGTGCCTCCACTCCGCAAGTTGATCCGGCCATTGCCGCCGCGTTGTCCTCGCGCAATGTGAACCAGGGCACCTACGTCAAGGTCGTGAATGGCCGGGTGCTGGACTACAACGACATTTCCGAGATGGTGCAAAAAGGCGTGCCCGCGCACATTCTGGTCAGCTACCTGCAGAGCACCCAGAAGGTTTACAATTTCCCCTACGGCCAGTTGCAAAGCCTGAAGGCGGCGGGCGCGACGCCGCAATTGCTAAACTATCTCACGGAAACGCAGGGCTTTTACGGTGTCAATACCCCGAAGCAAAAAGCGCGCCTCACGGGTGAGCAGAAACGGGCCTATTACAACACGCCGGGCTATCAGGATCAGCAACCGTTCGCTTACAACCAGCCGGAAATCGACAATTGGTACGACTCGGGCTACGAGGAATCGCTCTACAGCCCGTTCTCGTTTAACTAGCGGATATTACCTTTTAAAAGTGGCATCGGCATCCTGCCGATGCGTTTTGGATGGATCATCGGCTGGAAGCCGATGCCACGATTTAGACGGAGTTCACCACCCGAGGAGGTAGGCGAAGATGAGCGGGACCACGATGGTGGCGTCGCTCTCGACGATGAACTTCGGGGTTTCCGCGCCGAGTTTTCCCCAGGTGATTTTTTCGTTGGGCACGGCGCCGGAGTAGCTGCCGTAGCTGGTGGTGGAATCGCTGATCTGGCAGAAGTAACCCCAGAGAGGAACTTCGTTGCGCTGGAGATCTTGGTGAAGCATGGGGACGACGCAAATGGGGAAGTCGCCCGCGATGCCGCCGCCAATTTGGAAAAAACCAATGGAGCCGAGGCTACCGATGGGTTTGGCGTTGGTGGTGTACCATTCGGCGAGTTCCATCATGTATTCGATACCGGTGCGCACGGTGTGGACATTCTTCACGTCGCCGCTGATGCAATGTCCGGCGAACATGTTGCCGAGGGTGGCGTCTTCCCAGCCGGGAACGATCATGGGGAGATTTTTCTCGCAGGCGGCGACCATCCAGGAATTTTTCGGATCAATTTGGTAGCTGTCCTTGAGCTTCCCACCGCGGAGGATTTTGTACATGAACTCGTGGGGAAAATACCGTTCGCCGGCTTGGTCGGCGGCGATCCATTCTTCGAGCACGACGCTTTCGATGCGGCGCATCGCTTCCATCTCGGGAATGCACGTGTCGGTCACGCGGTTCATGTGGCGGGCGAGCAGGGCGACCTCGTCGGCGGGGGTGAGGTCGCGGTAGTTCGGCACGCGCTCGTAGTAATCGTGGGCGACAAGGTTGAAGATGTCCTCTTCGAGGTTTGCACCGGTGCAGACAATGGCGTGGACTTTGTCCTGCCGGATCATCTCGGCGAGGGAGAGACCAAGTTCGGCCGTGGACATGGCGCCGGCCAGGGTGACGAGCATCTTGCCGCCGGAATCGAGGTGCGCCTCGTAGGCCTTGGCCGCATCCATGAGGGCGGCGGCGTTGAAGTGGCGGTAGTGGTGGAGGAGAAATTGGGAAACGGGGCCTTTGTTCATCGCGGCGGCATCGTATCGCAGTGGTGAAAGCCTGCAACTTTCTTTGCGTGAACTTCGCTTTCTGTTAGCTCCAGCGGATGTGGCGCAGAGAGGCAGTCCCGGACTTGGTTCACGCCGTCGGCGGGGATCTGCGGGCCCGAATGGAGGAGCATCCGAATCCAGAATATATTGATCACGTCTGGATCACCATGGAGGCGGGCGGTCCCGAACGGATGACGGTGGCGGTGAACACGCTCTCGCGGCGCAATCGACTCGCGGGCTTCGATCCGCGCTTGCGGGTGGGAATCTTGCGCGGAACATGGCAACACCTGCCGGGGCGCGGCGTTTCCCGCTGCAAGGGGTTTGATTACGCGGAGATCGAATCGCAGGCGAACGTTTTCTTTGAACATTACGAGAGCGTCGCGCTGGAGGAACTGCTGCTGGATACCACCTCGCGGGCGATGCTGCTAGAAGTCTGGGGCGCGCCTTACCACCAGCGGAGACGACACGGCATTCATCAGATCCATTCGCGCCGGGCCAGTTGCGCGGTGAGCGAGGATATCCGGAATCTCGACGGCGCGTTGCAGTTCTATTTTCCGGTGGAACAAACCACCGCGTTGTTTCTTTTCAAATTCTGCGGCCAGCCGTGAAGGCCAAAGGATCCATCGCGGCGCTGTTCCGCCAGCGGCTGCCGTTTCTTCCCCTGCTGGTCTGCGCGGTAGCCGGCATCGTCGCCGCAGAACTCGCTCCGTGTCCATCAGGGTTCTGGCTTATCGCCGCAGGGCTGATGGCGGCGGGATTTTTCCTCACCCGGAAGCCTGTCGCCTTTGTCGCGCTGTGTTTTGGCATTTTTGGCCTGGTTCATCTTTGGCAAAGCCGGGAATCCGCCGCCGCGCAGTTTGCCGATTGGCTCGGTTCTCGAAATTTCCTGGCCGAAGCCCATGGGGTAGTCGTGAGCGAGCCGCGCAGTTTTTCGGACAAAACCAGCTTTGAACTCCACCTCAGCCAGCTTCGGGTGGACGGCCGGAAACTGACCACACCCCTCACCGTGCAAGTCGAGTGGACCGGGCCGCCACCGGTTTACGGCGATGAGGTTCGGGTCGTGGGGTCGCTGGGAAACCTCGAACCCACCCGGAACCCCGGCCAGTTCGACTTTGCCGCCTGGTCGGCGCGGCGATCTCTTTACACCCGTCTGCGCGTCGCGCACCCCCATGATGCCACCATTCTCGCGTCGGGCCAGGGAAACCCTCTGGTAACGCTGTCCTCGCAGGCGCGAAATTGGATGCGGCAAACCCTTACACAAGGAGTGGATGATCCCATTGCCTCGGATTTGATCATAGGCATGGTGCTGGGCGAGACCTCCAGCATTCCGGAGCGCATTCAGGAACAGTTTCGCGGCACGGGAACCTATCATTTGTTTTCGGTCAGCGGACTTCACGTCGGCATCCTGGCGGCGCTGCTCTGGTATTTATTCAAAAGCCTCTGCGTGCCCCGCCGACATGCCGCGCTCTTGATCATTGGCATCTTGTGTTTCTACGCGTTGATGACGGGGCTCAAACCGGCCAGCCTGCGCGCCACCATCATGGCCACCATCGTCCTGCTCGGCCTGATGACCAATCGCCGGCCGGTGTTGTTCAACAACCTCCTGGCCGCGGCTTTTCTGATTCTGCTGGCCGACACCAACCAACTTTTCAACGCAGGCTTTCAACTCTCCTTCTGTGTGGTCGCGTCTATTTTTCTCATGGAGCAACCCATCCGGGCGTTCTTCGAAAAACCCTTTCATCCCGATCCTTTTTTTCCGGAGAAGCTTCTCACCGCCGTTCAGCGAGCGGGTTTTCGCAGCGGGCAAAAACTGGCCGCCCTCGCCGCGGTATCCGTCGCGGCCTGGATCGGTTCGCTGCCCCTGACGCTGGGCTATTTTCACCTCGTCTCTTTCACCGCCCTGCCCGCCAACCTTCTGGCCGTGCCGCTTTCGTTTGGCATCATGGCCGTGGCCATGCTCTCACTCGTGAGTGGACTGGCCAGCGTCTGGGCGGCGGTCATCTATAATCAAACCAACTGGCTGCTGACTCAAATTCTTCTGGGAACCATTGCCTTTTTCGCTTCGCTGCCCGGCTCGTTTTTTTACATCCGAAGCCCGCAGGCTTCCGATCCCCTGGCGGAAATCATCATCTTCGATTTCGGAGCCGGCGGGGCCGCCTGGGTCTCCGCTGGTGAGAGCTCCTGGCTGATCGACAGTGGCCCCGCCTACCAATTCGATCCCGTGATTCTGCCCTTTCTGCGTTCCCGGGGATTACGAAGTCTCGACGGGCTTCTCATCACCCATGGCGACGCCGGCCACATGGGATCGGCGGTGGAACTCTTCGCCTCCTGCCCTCCCCGCCACCTCATCGACTCCACGCTCGACGATCGTTCCCAACTCCGCCAGCGCCTGCACACGGAGCTCGCCCGCCAAGGCATTCCAAAATCGCTCCATCGTTCTGACGACACCTTGCGTCTCGCCCCCAACGCCACCCTGCAAGTGCTCTATCCGCCGCGGGACATCTCCCGCACGGTGGCGGACGACAAAACCCTCATCGTCCGGCTCGAAGTGGAAAACCTGCGCATCCTTTTCATGTCCGACGCCGGACTCTCCACGGAACTATGGTTGCTCGCACATGCCCCCGAAAAACTTCCCTGCGACATTCTGGTCAAGGGTTCATCGCGCAGCAGTCCGTCAGGCGATCTTTCCTTCCTCACAGCGGCCAGACCGCAGATCGTCGTGACCACGGCGGCGGATTTTCCCGCCAGCGAGAGAATCCCCCCGGCCTTGATCGAAAACCTCTCCGCCCGCGGCATCCGGCTTTTCCGCCAGGACCAAACGGGTGCGGTTTGCCTGCGGATTTACTCCACTCATTGGGAAATTTCCGCTTGGGTGGATAAACGGCACTTCAGCCGCATGCGATGAAGCGAAAGATTCTTTTCTAGGTCCGCCATCCATCCATCCGGCGAAACGACGTCCTCTCTCCCAAGGCGAACGCCAGCGGGTCCTCATCGCCCGCGCGCTCATGGCCGATCCGGCACCTCTCATTCTCGACGAACCCTGCGCCGGACTTGACCCCGTCGCCCGGGAAAATTTCCTCCAGGGGCCCTAGCGCTGATACGACATGGGCGGCGGTGGTTCCTCCGGCGCGAAACCGGCTCGCCGGTCCACCCAATCATTAAAACTTTTGTCCGTTTTCATGATGGCGCCGAAGGGGTCGAATTTGCTTCCCCCGTCCGGCTTGCTGACACACCCCGCCAGAAAAATCGCGGGCGCAAGAACGATCATCAGATTTCTCATTGTTGGCATGACATGATTTGCCAAACAAAATGTCTCGCTCAAAAGAATTTCAAGCCTGCACCTGCAACTGTTCGACCTGGCGGAGGATTTCCCCGGACAGCGGCGTCGCTTCGCGGGCGGCCTTGAGGTAATCCTCCAGATGCGCCAGTGATGAGGTCCCACCGATCGTGGTCTTAATGGCCGGCTCGCTCGCTGCCAGGCGGAGATTGAAGTCCGTGGCATTGCGGCAATCGGCGGCCTCAATCAGGCCGGCAAGCCCATCGGATTTCGCCCGGCTCTGTTGGTCCGCCGGCCCTCCACCCAAAGTGCGCAAGGCGAGCGCGGGAATTCCCGATTGCTGGATCGTGTGCCAGGCCGTGGTCGAGCAATCCCGCTGGCAGGCGTTCCAATACAATATCACCCCTTCGATCAATCCATTTTTGGTCGCTTCCACGGCGGCATCGGAATTCTGGGGGGTGAGGAACAAGACCGCCTCACGGATCAATCCGCGTTCACGCAGCGAGGCGAGTTCGTCCACCAAAGGGCCACCCCCGCCGCGCAATTGATCAATCAGGTTGCCGGGATTCGGATCCATCGAAACAAACTGCGCCACATCGATGGCGTCCAGCCCCAGCCGGCGGCAACTGTCCTCGACCTCAAAGCGCAGCAGCGGCACCGAGGCATCCCGCACCTTGATCACCATCCGCGGCACGCCAGCGCGATTTTCCTCAAAAGCCTGACGAAGCACCATAAAGGTGAATCCCTGATTATAGGTCGGGCTGGAGTGAAACCAGACGCCCGCCTCCATGGCCCGACGGGCCACCGTCAGATCGCCTGAAATGTCGGCCGGGTTCCGGCCCAAAGACATGCTACCAAATGTGAACGAGGTGAGAGAAGTCATCCCATAAGCGTATCGGCGGAATCCCCGCAGTCCAAGATTTACAAAGAGCGGGCCAGGCCGTCGGTTGGTGGCGTCTATGCGCAACCGCACGAGAGGCACAACCCTTGACCATCGTAAAACGCGCATCCGCATGTTCTCCTCACCGACCTTTACCACCACCCCCCCGGCGCCCGCTTCCATCCCATGGCTTGCAGATTTGACGGGGGGCGGTTAAGCATTTTTTCATGAAAAGCCTTGTGCGTGTTTTGATCCTGCTGGTGCTGGCTGCCGCAATCGTCCGGGCGGACTCCGTGATCGTGGACGCCCAGACGAAACTTAAGCGGCAGGGGTTTTATGATGGCACGGTCGATGGCCAGATGGGCAGCCAGACGTCGGCGGCGATCCGGCGGTATCAATTGGCGCAAAATCTCAAGGTGACGGGCGAATTAAATCCGCAAACGATGAACAGTCTCGGCCTCTCGGCCCCTCCCCCAGCCCGAATCCCTATGCGGCCGCCGGGAAAACTGCCGCCCGCCCAGCCGGTGCCGCAATACGTGGCGATGGCGGATATTTTCAGGGGAGGCCCGTACATTTCAATCGGGCCGGAGGGGCAAATCGCCACGATCAGGCAGGCGCAAAAGAATCTCAAATTGCTGGGTTACTACAACGGGCCGGTCAACGGAGCCCCCAGTCCCGCGCTGGTGAATGCGCTGCAGCGGTGGCAGCAAAGCGCGCGCTTCCGGCCGACGGGCCGTTTCGACGAGAGCACGCTGAAGGGGCTGCGGCTGATGCCGAATTGAGCGGGGACCATCGCCGTTGAGCTTTTCGTTTTTCCTAGAGCGCGTGCGTTTCCTGGCCTCCCGGGAAACGGTGCTGCGCGCCCCGGCGTGGATCGGCTGGCTGTTGCTGGCCGGGCTAATGCTGGTGGCGGCGATGAACCGATGGGCGATCCCGCCGGTCGCGATCTCGGAGTGGGATAGCTGGGGCTGGCTGCATCCGGCCTTGAGCTGGATCGGAGGCACGGGATTCCGGGAGGAGTATGAGCGGGAGTGGCTGTATGGGGCCTTCATCTCGTTTTGTCTGCGGGCGACGGGGTCCTTCGCGGGCTACGTCGTGGTGCAGCAAGTGCTCGGACTGGCGGCGGGAGTCCTCATGTGGCTGACGTGGCGGCGTTGGGTGTCGCTGTTTCCGCGCGCTCTGGCCCTGGAAATCGCCTCGACGGCGGTGGGGCTGTATCTTGTGGCGCTGTATGTGTTCAACCCCGTGGCGATGACGTTCGAGCTGTCGATCCGGCCGGAGGGAATCATGGCGTTTGTGGCGTTTCTCCAGCTTTTCTGCGTGGTGAGTTATTGCAAATTCCGCTGGCAGGAGAGCAACGCGACGGCCGTCATGATCTTCGGCACGCTGAGCCTGCCTCTGGCGTGGGCGCTTTACGTGCTCAAGCCGAATTGGGCGCTGGCCGTGCCCGCCACGGTGTTGCCGGTGTTTCTGGGCATGCTGGGCAAAACGCCGTCGCCGCTGGCGCGTTTCCTGTCCCCGGTGGCGGGGTGCGCCTTGATCGTGCTCACGCTGTGGCTGCCGGACAAACTGCTCTTCATCCGCACCAGCGAGACGCGGTTGGTGCTGCCGCTCACGCTTTTCACCATCCACGCGGACATCATTCGCAAAGATCTGGCGGGCGAGTCGGAGTCACCGAAAACGACGGAGGAGCGGCGGAAGTTTCTCCGCAACTTCCTGCCCGTGCTGGATCGCGAGATCGCGGCGGCCAAGGCGGAGAAACCGACGTACCCGCGGATCGGCTTTGATCCCGACTACCTCATGTATCGGTCCCCGCTTTTTCCGCTGCTGGGAGACACGCATGGGATGAGTCAGGCGGAGATCGCGGCCTTCTGCAAAAAGAGTTTCGTGACGGCGGTGCTGCGTCAGCCGTTCGATTATGCGCGCAAGGTGAGCGCACAGATGGGGTATTTCTTCCGGCCGGATGACGGAACGTTTTTTCGCAAACGCGTCGAGCTGACGGGAATGTACACCTATGCGCTGCAAACCGTCCCGGCCACGCTGGACGAACCGCTGAACGCCCCCACGCTGGCGCTCTATGGCGACTATCTTGCGCAAATGAAACAGGAGGCCGCCACAGGCGGCACCATCCATGCGGTGAAGTCCTTCCGAAAATTCCTGACCGGCGCAAAATCGTTCACCCTCGCCATCGAGGTCGCCTATCTTCTCGCGCTCGCGGCCTGTTTCGTTTGGAAGCCGCTGCACGCGCTGCGCCTGCCCGGGCTGGTCGCTCTGGTGATTTTTTCCGCGCCGCTGGGCAACGCGCTCACGGTGGCCATGGTTCACGCGCTGGATAACTCGCGCTATCGCGGCAGCTACGGACCGCTGCTGCTGTTTTCCCTCGGCGTCTTTTCGCTCTTTTTCCTCGTGGTGGCCACCACGACGGCGGTTAGTCTCTGGCGCACCCGCCGATGAGATCCGCGCCCGTCAACCTCACCCTGGACCGCGCCCAAGGCCGCGCCGTGTTGGTTTACGCGCTGGCCGTGCTCGCGCTCTGCGTGGGTCTCGGAGTGATCGGATTTCGCATCGCGGCGCAAACGAATCACGACGTCGAGCCCTACGACCAAAACGCCTATGCTCAGATGGCGCGGCAGATGGAGGGTTCGTGGTATCCGTGGTACACTGACGGCACGCGCAATCCGCTCTTTCCGTGGCTGGCGGCGCAATTTCTCGACGCGAACGATCCGACGTTTTTCGAATCGGGAAAAAGACTGAACATCCTCTTTGGCGTCTGCGGAGTAGCACTGCTGGCGGTGTTTTTCCTCACCCGCATGGGTCCCCTCGCCGCCTTCAACGCCACCGCGCTGGCCGGGCTGGTGGTGCTGCTGCCGCTCTCGACCTTCTTCGGCGCTGAGGTGCTTTTCTTCGTGCTGTTTCTTTTTGTCTGCGTCTGCGCGATGCGGCTCCTGACGTTCAACCCGCCCTGGCTTTACGCCGTGCTGGGCGTGCTGGCGGGCGCGGCCTACCTCGCCAAACCCGCGGCCACACCGTTTCTTGGGCTCTTCATTTTGTTTTGCGGCGTGCGGCTTGTTCTCAATTTTTTTCCCAACCGTCTGCCCTCGCCTTTGCTCGCCCCGCAGTGGAGCGGGAAAAATCTGATGATCGGGCTGGCGCTTTTCGGCGCGCTCTATTTTGCCCTCATTGCGCCGCGACTCGTCCACGCCCAGCGGTCGTGGGGCAGCGCGTTTTACAGCCTGCCGGGATTTTGGTTTTGGGCTGATGACTGGGAAACCTGTGTGAACAAATACTATGACTGCCGCCAGGTGAAGCTGGCAGAACTTCCCCCCGGGGAGCAGCCGACTCTCGGGGGCTATTTCCGCCGCCACACGGTGGGCGACGCAATGCAACGCCTCACCAGCGGCGCGATGGTGCGGCTGACGCAGCTTTTTTATCCCGAGGGCAAATGGCGGCTATCGTATGAAAAGAGGGACAAGCCGAAACGCGTGATGCTGCCGTATCGCGGTTTTTATCTGGCGGCGCTCGGACTGCTGGCGGTCGCCCTGGCCGTATTCGCCCGCGATCGTCTGGCCTCTCTCGGTCCAGTCACCTTGCCGGTCCTGCTCGCGCTGGCGATGTTCGCGCTCTACGTGCTGGCCATGGGTTGGTATTTGCCGACCGGTCCGGGACACCGGTTCATTCTCACGTTGTATATTCCGCTGCTTTGGATGATGGCGCAAGGCGGCGACCAACTTCGTGTGGCGGCGAATTCCCTCGCCGCCAACGTGCTGTTTTTTGCCACGCACACTTTCATCGCGGCGCTGATCGTCTGGCACGTCCTGGTCCTGATCACGGCCGGAAACTTTGATAAAGTTCTCCAGGCTTTTTGATGATCCCGCGACTTTCTCCCTCAGCTTGGGCTCGCTGGATCTGCGCTGCCGGTGCGCTGGCCATTATCATCGCGCTGCTGGTTTCCAAAAAGCCGTGGGACATTCTGGCTGAGATCGGCACGCCGACGAAAACACCGCATTTCGCCGCGATTTACGGATGGTGGGCCGGTCTGCTCAATGCCATCCTGCTCGCCGGTCTGGGTTTTACAGCCAGGTGGTGGCTGCAGCCTAGTCCGCCGCCCGCAACTCCCTGGCTCCCGCACGTCACCACCCCGCGCTGGTTCTGGCCGCTGGTGCTCGCGGCCATGGCGCTGACGGCATTCTGGGGGGCGCAGCGGATTTCCCAGAGTCTGTGGGACGATGAGGTAACGAGCCTGCGGCGGGTGATCCTCGGCGAATACCGCCTCGATAAAAGCGGCAATCTAAAACTTCGCGAAGTGAAATGGGAAACCTCGCTCTGGAATTACAAACTCCCCACCAACCATCATCTGCAAACCCTCCTCTCCAAAGCCAGCCTGAGCACATGGCGCGCGGTGACGCGGCCCACGGGCTTGCAATTCAGCGAACCAGCGGTGCGTTTTCCCTCCTTCGTCGCGGGCGTGCTTTCCATCGGAGCCCTGGCCCTGTTGGTCAAGCGGCTCGGCTTCGCCCGCGCGGCGGTGGTCGCGGCCTTTCTCCTCGCCCTGCATCCCTGGCATGTGCGCTACGCGGTGGAGGCGCGCGGATATATTTTTACCCTGCTGTTCGGTCCGCTCATGCTCTATTCGCTGCTGCAGGCGGTGGAAAATGGACGCTGGCGGTGGTGGGCAGCCTTTGGCGCGACCGTCTTTCTCACCCTTTACGCGTATCCGGGCTGCCTTTATCTCGTGGTGATTGCGAATCTGGCCTGCCCGATCGCCCTCGTCGCGCGGAACGGAGTCAGCGCCGCTTGCCTGCCGCAGTTTTCGCGTTTCCTCGTCGTGAACACCGTGGCCGGGATGGTTTACCTGCAACTCATGTTGCCGTGCATTCCGCAACTGATGGAATACTTTCAATCCGCCCGGGCGCTGGGTGTCCTTTCCGAGCGCTGGCATCGAAATTTCGGCTCGCACTTTCTGACGGGCATCCCGTGGAATAATTCCGACAACCCCGCGGGCGGCTACCCGGAATTGCAATGGACCGCCGCCGCACATCCCGTGCTTTTCCCCGCGCTAGTCGGACTGGTTGTGCTGCTGTTCCTTCTCGGCCTCGCGCGGCTGGGAGTGTCGCGGCCGCGGGCGGCTTCCTGGCTCATGCTACCCATTTTGCTACTACCTGGGATCCTGGTCTATGCCGTCTCGCGCAGCAAAGGCCACTATCTCTACGAATGGTACGTGCTTTTCGCCCTGCCCGGTCTCGTCGCGCTGGTCGCACTTGGTCTTGACCTCATCGCCCGCCTCGCCGGCCGCCTGCATCACCTGGCCGCTCCGGCTGTGCTTTTGCTCGGACTTGGCGTCTTTGCCGCGACCACTCAGGCACCGCGCTCCCGGCTCCTCGCCACCTCACTGCAACCCATGCGGGAGTCCGTTCTGCTCACGCGTTCCCTCCTGGACCCGTATGATCCCGGCCAAAAAGAAATCCTCACCGCCGGGCTAAATTCGTTTCCCGCCGTGTACGATGTCAATGTGATCGCCGTGGACTCCCCCCAAAAACTCATCGAACTCGCGAGTCTGGCCGATGCCACCGGGAAACCCTTTTTCATCAACTACGGCAACCAAATCGCCGCCATCGTGGATTCCCCCAAAGTCGTCACCCTGATCGAGGACGACCGCTATTTTGAGAAAACGGCCACCCTGCCAGGTTTCGATCCCAGCCTGACCCGTTTCGTCCGCCGCTACCGGCCCGGAACTCTCGCCGGCCGTTCGACGGATCTTGATTCTCGCTGATCCGCACACCGGCGTTGTCTGTCCAATCGAGCCTGGCAGCCTGTCTGAAAAAGCGAAAATGGAGGGCGGCAGGCCCTTGCCGCCTTGGGAGCGAGGGCCCGCATCCCTCCACTACGATTTTTCCGAGCCTTGTTTTGTCCTTGCCCTTTTGGGGCGGGCGGGCGTTAACTCCGAAAAACCCAATACCCAGACATGCTTCCTCTTTTTCTCGCCGGCGGTGCTTTTCTCGGAGCGGTGACGCAATCGTCCTCTGTTTCGTTCACGGAAGTTGATCTTTATAATCACACTTTGCGCGGGGACCGGGTTCTGGCCAGGGAAGTTGTGTGCCGCAGCCGCTGGGGTACGCCGATGCTACCGGATGGCAAGGGTGGATACAGTTTGATTGCCCCCATTAATCAAGAATTCATCAATCAAAGCCTCATCCAACCGCCCAGAACCGGTGGTTATGTTTTTCGTCCGGCCTCGCTTCTGGTGGTGGAATTGCCTGAATAGTGCTTCGCGTTCGGGCCTCATCGGCAAAAAATGTTTGTCGTGTGAACACCGCAAACTTCTTCGGACTGTTCCAGCGGCATGCGCTTTTGTGGTGCGGCATCCTGCTGGCGGCTTGTGCGCAGCGGGATGTTCCGTCTTCGTCATCCCAAGAATTCATCCCGTTTCATGAGCGCTTGTCGGTTTTTGTTGCCCTGCAAAACAGCAGTCACTTCGAGGACTTGCGCACGCATTTCACCAAAAGCGCGATCATTCAATCGCCGGTGACTCCGCAAGGCGCAGGGGTGGATCGTTACCTGAGCGCGCTGACGGCTGAGCCCTACACCTTGACCGTCCAAAAAACGGAGGTTGTTTACTCGTTTCCGAACCGGGCCATGACCCAAAGCGTAGTGGTGGCCAGCGCGCCGGCGAAGTTCCATTTGCAGGAGCGCCTCATGGTGGACTGGCGCATGGAAGACGGCCATTGGCGCATCGCGCGGGTCTTTTACAACGACTGGCCTTCCATCATCGGAACTTGGCGGCGCAGCGGCTTGAAGAACGAAGGCTCCATCGAGTTGCGCATCATGCCCGGAGGGACCTATGTGATTTATACGGCGGAGAACTACTCTGCTCCGGCCTTTCGCGGACGCTACCGCCTGGACGGCAACAAAATCATTTTTACGGACACCTCCGCCTTCGAGGCCAGCCAATTTCAAGGCGGGGAGGGAAGCTACATCTTTGTGCGCAACCCAACCGGGGTGAATTTTCGCAAGGTGAATGACGAAAATCCCTGGCGCACCGAGCGCTACGAGGGCAATTGGACAGGCTTGCGTTGATAGTTTCCCAAGTAGGGCCCCGATGTCAGGATGCAATCGCGAAGGTTTTAATCTTCCCCTGGATTTTGTAGATCATGTAGTCTCCAACGGGAGACTGGATTTTCCAGCGCCAGGCCATTCGGAACGGGCAGTTAGCTCAGCGGTAGAGCGGCAGTTTTACACACTGTTGGTCGGGGGTTCGATCCCCTCACTGCCCATTCCCCTTTTTTCTCTGTAACCCGCATGAATAAAGGCTATGCGGGCGATTCCTGTTAAATCATATTGCGCATAGACACGCACCAAAACGACAAGAAACGAAGTTTATCCGGCAAGTATCTGACAAGCGACTTTGCCTAGGCGATCACCTTGAAGGCTTTGGACACTCGCGGCTTTGCTGAATTCCCCGCCTGATTGCCCGGAATGATTTCAAATGATTTCCCGTAGAGGGTAATCGCCTCGGCAATTCAATGCTGCCCGGATGCCTCACCGTCTGCGGGTGCGACCTGTACATCCTTGATCCTAATGGTCTCTTTGCCCTCTAGCTGAACGAAGCGCAAGAGGTTCTCTTCCATCCTCTTTTGAAATTGTGAGCCATGCCTTGCCCTCGCCTCTGCCCAGAACGCCGCCTGAGTCGGTTGCCGCTTTGGTTTTGCTGGCTCTTCCACCAGCGCAGTAATCGCCCTTTCGCGGGGAGTGTCAATCAAACCGCATGTTCAAGACGTTGATCGTCTGGGAGGGGTTGGCGTCCGTATCCAGCCCGAAAGTTCGGCGAGCTACCTTGTCCAGCTTTTCAAGCTGATCGATATATTCGAGCCACGCGTCTTTTGGAAGCTGCTCGAAAGTGGACATCATTCGTTCAGCCAGCGACGCGACGCGCCCGGCATGACGCTGCCCGCGCTGCTGCATGGATTCAACAACGGCCTCCATCGGCGTTTTGTCTGGTGTCCTCTCCGGTGGCAACACCGTGAGGGCTTTGGCGGCTTGAATGTGCCCCTTCCATTGTTCGCGCCTGGCTCGGGATAGAATCGTGCCGGAAGGGATTCCCATGTTGCGGGCCAGTTCGCGGAGACCCGCGCCCCCGGCGTAGGCGGTGCGGAGTTCGGCCCATTGAGTAGGGGTGAGGCGTTTGGACATGGGAGATGCTTAACGTACCTTAAGTAATTTTGCAATCACGGCCTCGTCGGTTGGCAAAAAGAATGTTTTGAAGAAAGCCCCCTAAGACGCCAAAAAGAAATGAGTCGATGAAAATTTACCTCTGGATCGCAGTTGCTCTTACTACGTTCTTGCTGCTGTGGTTTCCGCCCGTGAAGGATCGTCTCAGCCCTCAACGATGGGAATATGTTGCCCCCTTCCAGCGAAGTCTTTTTTCCAAGCCTCCTCAAAACGTGAACGAAACGCGCATTGATTTCCCTCGCCTGATCGTGGGGTGGCTTGCCATTGTCGGGCCTCTTGCTCTCCTCGTTTCATTTCACCGACAAATTTCTGAATGGGTGCGAGGTGGCTGGCGAACTTATAAGAAGGTTCTCCTGATCTTCCTGTCTGTATGGATTGGACTGCTCGCCCTGTTCGCAATTGGCAAAATTATTCAAAATTACGAGAAACGGAAATCAGAAGCCGTTGATCCATTTACCCGTTTTGATCCCCCGGCAGCCTCAAAATCGGATGTTGCACCGAATCCTTACGACCAGTTCCTTGCACCCGCCAAGGAAGAAAACCCCTTCGCAAAATTCGTTGACAAAGCCGATGTTTCCGCCAGCCCCGCGCCTACATTCACGCCTCCTCCTCTTGATTCGTTTGTGGACGAGAGCAAGCCGTTTGTTCCGCCACCGCTAGAGAGTTTTGTTGAAGAGGAAAACCCGTACGTGGACAAGGCCCAGCCTTCCGCCACGCCATTTGATCCAGACGCCTATCTCAAATCAAAGAAAACCAAATAAATCTTTGGGCAACAGCCGGGCATCTGGCGGTGGTATTTGCGCAGCCCCTCCCTCCTTGCCTTGTTCTGCAATGTTTGGTAGAGTTCCTTCATGAGCACGGTTGCCGAAATTGAAGAAGCTGCCTCCAAGCTGCCGCCCGATGACTTTGGGCGTTTGATGGAAGACTTGCTCGACCTGAAACTTGCTCGGGAAGTGCTGGCATCTGGCGAGGAAACAATTCCTTGGGAAAAGTTGAAGCCGGAATTGGATGCCCTACACGGTTGAAGTTCAGCGCAAGGCGGCGAAGTTTCTTCGCTCCGTGAACGATGCCGGGCTCTCCCGCAGATTGAGAGAGACGATTGACTCCCTCGCGCAAACCCCAAGGCCGTCCGGGTGCGTGAAGCTCTCAGGAAGCGACGATCTCTTTCGGCTCCGGGTGGGAGATTACCGTATTATTTACCAAGTCCGGGATGCCGTGCTCATCGTGCTGGTGATTGACATCGGACATCGGCGCGAAATTTACCGATAGGCACGAATCGATTTTTGGCGGTTGCCTTTTCGCCCGGCAGCGTTCAACGGCCTTGCGGATGGCCTTCCGTTCGCTGGCATCAAAGACCGTGCAAGAAGTGGTGACATAGTTTTGCCGCATAGGGTCAACGTTGAGCAGGACGGCCACACACCCGCCCGGACTGGCTTCCAGACGATCAATCAGCGGGTCAATGAATTCCTGCCATCCTTCCGGCGAGAAAAGCCGGCGGTCGGGAATGATGTGGTGCGAATTACTCATGCAGATTCCCCGGCCTTGAAGGCATAAAGTTCTGACGGTTGACGGCGCAAGAGCTTGGCCCCGCCTTGGCGTTCCATTGCCGGAATGATGCGCAGATAAATGTCGTCCGGCTTCAATGCCCCAGCCCGCGATGAATTCGCGCAGAATTTCCGCGTGATTTCCGTTCGTGTGAGAAGGATCGTTCCGGCCTTGGCCCGTTCGCGGAACTCATGGCGGATCGTGGCGAGCAGGACTTCAGCATCCCCGGCGATTTTTGCGCGGTTCGCGATGCCGTCCAGAAACTCGGCTGCCTTCAAACACTCTTCAACGTGCTCGATGGCCAGCGTGAGCGTTTCCGGCTCAATGTAACAGGCGGACGCTTTATTCGCCAAGGCCCACCGCGAAAGCTGAAAGATCATAGCCACGGCGAGCGTTTGCATGGGCGCACTCGATAACCGGGAAATTACGTCCTCTCTTGCTGAATCCGACTGGTCAATGCGGGCGCGATTGTCATGCTGGAAATTGTCCCAGAGGGAACCCGTTTCGGTTGTGAAGTCCATCTCGCCCCCGCGAGTGAGCAATAGTCTGAACGAGTCCGCCAGTTGATCCATGCCCCCGGTATTCTTCTTTCCGGGCCGGGTGATGGTGCGCCCGTGTCCATCGGCGCAGTAATAAAGGAATCGCCGGGCCATGCCTGCACGGATGGCTTGCCCCTGGAAAGCTGCCACGTTGAAAGTTGCCCCGAAAAGCACGGAGGTTGACGTTTCCTCAATAGTCCGTGTGCCGCTGGCGTCCGCATCATCCTTGCCTTTATTGCGCCGGAAGGATTCCGACATCGGCTTGCAGTCGTAAAGCTCAAGGAACCTTGCCGCTACTCGCTCGCCATTCGCGCCTTTCTGCCAGTCAGTCAGGACAGTATTTGCCTCGTCCATGAGGTACAGCTTGTCAGGTCGGGACTCGTATTCGTCGAACATCGCTTCCGGCGAAAAGTTGCTGGGAAGGAAAGCTTCGGAAGGCATGAGCCGCCGCCCCAGCCCTGCCGCCAGCTTGATCGTGCTCGACTTCCGATCCCCCGGCTTCCCGGCCAGGAGTGCAAACAGGTTCGGGTACTTCCGGTCATCGCCCCAAGGGAACCAGACCCGCCGCGCCAGCAATGCCGCGCACACCGGGAGGATGCTGCCGATGATGTAGGAGTCGGCCCCCTCGACCTGCTCGCGTGCATAGTTTTGCCACAAGGCCAGGATGGAATCCGGTGGAATTACTGCCACCTGCCGCCACGCCTTTCCTCCCGTTGAATTTGTTGAAGAGGAATCCCAATCAACTGCCGGGATTTCACCAATTTCACCAAATTCAACGGGGGGTTGAGCGTCCACATCGCCGAGATGGTTGATAGGGGTTTCCAATGGATCGAAGGTTTTGAGAAGTGCGTTCATGAGAATGAAATGAGGGTTGCGGGGTTGAGTTCTTTCCCTTGCTGGAAGGGGACACTTGCCAGTTCGTTCAAGTCCTTGAAGCCATCGCCCCGGAGCACAACGGCCCGGACTTCGTCGGCCCCTGCATCGCGCAGTTGCCGCGCCCAAGTCATGCAAGCCTTCTCGCCTTGCCCGTCCGCATCACCATGGGCGAGGATGCGAACACGCCTGCCCTTGAACAAAGGCAATGCCTCCGGGTGAATAGTCATCCCCGCGCCAAGCATGGCAACCGGGCGGGCGTCGTCCGATTCGTGCGCACAAAGAAAATCCGGTCCGCCTTCACAAAGAATAACATTCGGGCATTCCCCGATGGAAGCCGCGCCAACCGGCCAGCCAGCCCCGCCAAGTTCTTTGACGCTGGTCCAAGCCTTGACGCTCTTCCCCTCCCATGGCTTGCCGTCCAGCCGCCTTGACTGCGCCACGATCCGCCGCGAGTCCGTAATCACCCATGCCCGGCCTTCCGGGGTATCGGCAAACCACAGGTGGCCCAGCTCTGCCGCCCACTCAATCGCATTGATGAAGATTTTGCGATTACCCGCCAGCAGTTCCATTTCCGCCCGTGTTGGCGTTTCAAGCTGCCGGAAGGGTGGACGGGCAGGCTTCTGGGTTGTCAGCCGTTTCTCCCGCGTTGCCGCCACTGGAACAGGCATCACGCCCGCCATCTCGATCAACTTCCGGCAAGCCTCTTCATTGCCCGCCCCGGTTGCCAGCGCAAGGAAGCCAGCAGAATCAACCGCCTTGTCCGTGCATCCGGCGTGACACTTGAAAAGAAAATTGCCGTCCGCCTCAAAGACCGACGCCGCCTTCGTCCTGCGGTTCTCATGGAACGGGCAAAAGCATTCCCGTCCGGGCTGTCCTGGAAGGTTGAGCATTTGCCACAAGGTAGGAATGGGAAGCCGTTCTTTCGCCGCCTGCAATGGGGAATCCAAAACAGCGGTACTCATGGCTCGCTCCCCATGTTCTCCAGCTTATCAGCAATTTGCGCCTTACGTTGTTCGAGAAACCAAAAGACGTATTCAAACGGCGCTTGCACAAGGCAAAGCAGGTGATAAGCTAATCTCAGTCGAAGATTGACGCCCCTGTTAGCTGCCAGCGCAGGGGCTCTTCTTTTTCCAGGATCAGGCGGTTTCATACAGCGCTTCTCCGCTCGAATTTGCTGAGGGCCATATCACAACGGCCTATATGGAACCGTATTGTCCGCCCAATTTTGGTCGCTGGCAGAATTCTTTTCGATACCCAGTTTTGGACACAGCGGACGGACACGCCGTACCGTTTGGCGAGTTGTCGCGTGTTGGCCCAATCCGCATGGATCGGCATTGGGCCTTCGTGATTTTCGGTTTGAAGTGAACAAGGTTTTTTCATGTGTGCGTCTCCTTGCTTCTTGGTGCAGAAAGTGCATTTATCTGTTATGTCCGGTTCTAAAAGACGCCCTGAAAACGCAATCCGCCTGGTTGCCATCGATTTTAAGATCGATGAAAGAACCCTGCGCCGCTGGATCTGCGACCGCCCGGAGCTTCGTCCCGTGCTGCGAGCCGTCAGGCATGGCAAGCAATGGCGATTGAATCCGCCCAGCACTCAAAAGGAGTTTCTTATTTACAAGCGGGATGTGCTCCGTGCCGTAAGGCCGTTTCGCCGTCGCCGGAAGAAGGGCGAGGGGTGGGAAAAATCCGTGGCTCTGGCTCTTGGATATGGAAGCGCAAGGCGGGAACTCAACCTGCAGATTCTCCGTGAAGCCATGAAGCTCAGGCTGATGAAAAAAGAGCGCGTTACGTCCACCGACAAAGGCCAGTCAAAATACCGCGAAGCCAAAATATCGCAATGCGTTGGCGCGGCGAGAATCATCGCCGGGAAGCGCGGCTGCGAGGTCTTTGATGTTCCACAATTCCTAAACGACGGAGATCAGAGTAGGGACGGAAAGAACCTTGCTCGCCGTATCCGGCAACTTTGGCCGACAAAGCAGGAATGGGACGAAGTCAGCGATAGGGTGACTAAGCTTTGGCGGAATCGGTCACTTGCAAAGGCAGCCTATCAACTCGCGCAAGATAACAAGCAAATTACTGGGGAGAATTTGGCCGGCCTGTTATTTCTCAATGACCATCGGGAACACGCATGGACGACGAATCTGAAACAGATAGAATACCAGCGAAAGACCGGACTGGAGGGCGTGCTTGATCTCTATGCTAAACGCGGAATCTCACTGCGGCTCTTCCGGCAACGGTATAGGCTGAAAGATATTCAGGAAGCCAAGGCTGCGGCGGAAGGAATAACTCGCGCAGATGCTTCCGAGAATTTGGCCGGGAGTATTTGTGAGGGATATGTATATGAAGACGGTGGGGTCAAAGGGGGTGCCGCAGCTCGCCCCCGGTGGGTCAGAAAGAATAAGAATTATTACCCTGGTTGGCGGCGCGGGCCTCGAGGCCTCCTTCACGCGGCCATGTCCACCACGTTGACGGCTGTCTCGGGCTTGATCTCAGCGTATCTCTTTGCATCAGAGGGCTTCACTAATTCAAGATAATGCCGGGCGATGATAGCAGGACTGTTGCCGCTCTCTGTAGCCACGCGGGAAAGGTCTCGGGTCAAGGCCAGCCGATAGCTGATCGCCCCATGGCGCAGGCAATTCGACGGCCACGGTGCGAGCTTCACCTTGAGCTTCTTGGATGACTCCAGAAGCCCTTGCAAAACAGTGTCCTCCCGGCCCTCGAATGACGGCTTGAACCCCGCGCGGACACGCACACGATCAAAACCGCGCCGGAATCCACTTGGCACGATTGGCCCGGATGCCTTGGCCAGCGGCTTGAGCCAAGCGTTCAGGTTGTCAGGAATCGCCACCGTCCGGCGGCTGGCGGTTTTCGCGATTGATGCGTCAACCGTCACGATGCCCTCGGCAAGGTCAACTGCCTTCCAGTCGAGGCGTTCGATCTCCGCCTGCCGGAGCCCGCAGAATGCTGCGATGGCCACGGCGGGAAGAAGATCGTCGTCGCATTCCGCCAGCAACCGGGCGGTTTCCTCAACGGTCAGAATGCCGATTTTCGGCGGCTTTGGTTTGAAGCGGGCGGCGCGATTCACCGGATTGTCGGAGCAATATCCCCGCCCGACGCAGAACTCGAAGAACGTCCGGGCATCCTGACGAAACCCTGAGGCCGTCTGAGCCGACAATCCTAGACCGGTGAGGAATTCATCCACGTTGCCCGTGGTTACGCTCGCAGTCGTCCGGGCTGGCATCGTGTCACAGAGGCGTTGAAGATGATGGCGCAGCGTCTTGAGGTAGCCGGCGGAAAATCCGGCCCCACTTTTGGATTTCAGGAATTCTGCCAGCGCCTGAGTCAAGGGGATACCGCCCTTCTGGCGGGCCAGGTGCTTGGCATAGTACTCCGCAGCGTCCATCAATGTGGCTCCGAATGGCTGGAGCTTTTGCTGGGCCTGCACTGCCATGACACGGAGCCGGTCATCAATGCCCATTGCCGCGTTGCCGTAGTTCTCCTGCTGGATCTTGGCGGTCTCAATGTGAGTGATTGCGTCTGCCTTGTCCTTGAATGTCCGACGCTCCCGGCCCCCGCCAAGTTTCGGCTTGGTTACTTGCCAGAACAGCTTGCCTTTGATTCGGACCTTCCTTGGGCTCTCAGAAAGTGAAGTTTTGCGCATGGTGACGAAACAATGCGCAAATAAGCTCTATTTGTCAAGTAGTTGCCAAGTCAGGCGTACCCTATCTGTGAACCATTGGTTTTACACACTGTTGGTCGGGGGTTCGATCCCCTCACTGCCCATTTTTTGCTAAATGAGGTGATCGATTTCCTCGAGGGTCTTGCGCAGGGCAGTGTAGCCGAAGTGACCCTGCCGCACGTGGAGGAGTTTTGAACCCTGCCAGCGGTGTTTGAGTTGGAGCAATTCCTTGGCGGGCGAAACGCGGTCGTAAATACCTGCGGTGATGAGGGCCCGTGCCCCGCCGCAGAGCGGGACACCGTGCAACGGAGAACAAAGGCGGACGTGTTCGCCCAGTCCCCACGGCGGAAACCCGCGGGCGAGGAGGAGGCGTCGCATGGTGGCCGAACCGGGATTTCCCCAGATGGCGTGTTCGACGTTTACAATGGGCTGGATCAGCGCGAGGAAACGGAACTCCGGCTCCAAAAAACTGAGCAGCGCGCCATTCCATCCGCCGTAGCTCGTGCCCATCATGGCGAATTCCTGGCATCCTTGGGCGCGCAACTGAGTCATCAACTGGCGCAATTCCACCACGCCCTGGCGGATCGTTTCCACGTTGCGGATCAGGTTGGCATTGATGGCCAGGAGGCCGTTCCAATAGCCCTTGGGGTTGCGGGAATAATGGAAGGGCAGGTGGGGGAAAGCCACATTCCAACCGCGCATGTTGTACCAACGGGCCAGCCGGAGGTATCCGAAATCGCTGCTGCTCATCAGTGCATGCAGCAGCAGCACGGTCGGCGCGGAAGGTCCCCGGGGACAGGCGTGGTAGCGCACCCGCACGCGGTCGTTCTCGGCGAACCCACTCGGGCGCGGGGAGTCCCATTCCATCCACATGCCATTTTGGGTGGCATTTGCCACCGGCGGCATGTGGTAAAATTCCTCGCGCGTGAGGGGGGCGCATTCGAGCAGATACGAGTCGAACTGTTCGAGCGAACAAACCTGGTCGCGGCGCTGCCATTGCAGGACATTCATCATGCCGCACATCGCGCCGTCCATCGCCATGGCGACGGTTTTTTCCACGACCCGTTTCATGATTCGGACATGCGTTGCCGGGGCGAGCGGGGCAGATCGGCTTCGGTAAGTTGGAAGTCCGCGCAGAGACGTTCCTTCAATCGCATAATCTCGGAAGCGAAACGTTGCTGCACGTCCTTGCGTTTGGCCTCTCCGGAGAGACTGGCGTCGGGCACGATGGCCCGTCCATAGCCGAGGCAAACGCGGGTTCGGCGCCATGGCCGCCAGTTCTTTTTTTGATAAAGCCGGTCGCTGCCCAGAATGACACAGGGAATGACCGGCGCGCCCGATAGCGAGGCCAGCAGGGCTACCCCTTCCTTCATTTTCCCGCCGTTGACGATGGAGGCCGCGCCATCGCGGATTCCGCCCTCGGGGAAGATGCCCACCACCCGCCCGTCCTGTAGTCTTTTCACCGCTGTGCGCAGGGCGGTGCGATCCGCCCCCGTGCGATCCACCGGGATCACGCTCAAGCCGGAGAAAAACCCATGCAGCAATCTTCCCTGAAAAAGCTCCACCATCGCGATCCAATCAATCTTGCGGGGAAAGTGCGGCGTGATGATGGGCGGGTCAAAATGGCTGACGTGATTCGAGGCCAGGATCAAGCCGCCGCTTTTCGGCAGAGGTTCATAAAAAACGACCCGCACTCGCGCGCAGACGGTGAAAAGCACGAGGAGCGTCTTGATGACGAAGTGCCAGAGGATTTCGCGCCCCACGCGCCCGGCGAGATTCACAGCGGCACGACGCGTACGGAGACCTCCATCCGATCGAAGGCCCCCCGAGCACCCACCCATGCGCCGGCCAGCGGTGAGGCCTTGTCGGGATCGCGAGCCACGGCCACCGACACATGTTCGGCGCCCGCCAGCTTGTTGTTGGTGGGATCGAATCCCCGCCAGCCCGCGCCCGGGATGTAAATTTCCGTCCAGGCATGGGTCGAGCCGTGCTGACCCTCATTCATCTGGATGTAGCCGGTGACAAAACGCGCGCCGAAGCCCCAATAGCGCGCGGCTTCCATCAGCAGCACCGCGTAATCGCGGCACGATCCGCTGCCCGAGGCCAGCATTTGCGACGGGACCTGGACGCCCGATTCTTCGCGCCGCGTGTAACGAAAGGATTCGTAGATGCGGGTGTTGAGGCGGTTCAAAAGGTCAAACGTGTTGATGAGCTGGCCGGGGGTGTAAATGAAAGACAACCAGTTTTGCAGGGCCGTCCCGTCGTGCGGATAGCTGGAGAGGCGGTACGGGATCAATTCCGCCTGCTCATCCGCGGCATATTGAAAAGGATAGGAGAGCGCGGAGGGATCAATAAGAAAATCGAGCGGGTTTTCATCGTAATGAGCCACGCTCACCTCGCTGAGAAGGCTCAGTTTATCTGCGGGCCGGGTAAAAGTGATGACCGAAATCGAGTTGCCATAAATATCGCGCAGCCAGCGCACGGCGGCCTTGGGTTCGATCTTCAACAGCGATCCCTCGATGTGGACATCGTGTCCCTCGCGGGGCCGCAGCAAGGCGCGATGAGGACCGAACGTGACGGGGGAATGATAAAAGTACTCCGTCCGATGGGTGATGAGAATGCGCTTCATGAAAAGGGTCGCCGCGCCGGTCTAGCCGGCCTTGGTGAAAAACTGCCGCTGTTTTTCGCTGACCGGCTTTTCCAGTTTTTCCAACACGAGCATCATGTCTTCCCACACCTTGCGTTTTTCCGTGATGGACTGATTACGGAGCAAATAGGCCGGATGGTACGTCGTCATCACGGGAATGCCGTGGAAGTCGAGCCAGCGTCCACGCAGTTTACCCACGGGCTCCGTGTTGCCGAGCAAACCTTCCACGGCGGTGGCTCCGAGCGCGACCAGGGCGCGGGGTTTGATCAAGGCGATCTGTTTTTCCAGCCACGGCAGGCAAGTCTGCATTTCCTCCGGCTTCGGTTTGCGATTGCCACTTTCGCCCGGCGGCATGTTCGGACGGCATTTCAGAACGTTGCCGATGTAAATCTCCTCGCGCGAAAATCCCATGGCCTGGATGATTTTGGTGAGAAGCTGCCCGGCCTTGCCCACGAAGGGTTCGCCCTGCTCATCCTCATCGGCGCCGGGTGCCTCGCCCACGAACATCAGCTCCGCGTTGGGATTGCCCACGCCGAAGACAACCTGGGTGCGGGATTTGACCAAGTGAGGACATTTCACGCAGGCCAGAGCGGCCTTGCGCAAAGCATCCAGGGTCGTGGCATCCGCATCCTGCTGATGGGTAGATTCACCTCTCATCGGCTGGAAGCCGATGCCACTGGCCTTCAACTTTGCCAGTGAGGCAAGAGTGGCCGTCGGATGGGGGCCGAAACCGCCGCGGATTTTATCTAAAATCGGCAGGGAATCCGCCAGGGCTTGTTGAAAGGAGTCGCTCAAGATGGGTAGCTTCGCAAAAGGAAGTCCTCCGGCTCAAGGATTCTCCGGCAGCGACACGCGAATTTTAAAGAACTGCGCCGGCACGGTATCCACCGCCCGGGGAAAGGAATAGTGGTCGCCGTCGTGATGAATCACCGGCGTGAGAAAATCGTTGTCGGCCGCCATGATGAGGGTGACTTCCCCTGCGCGCACGGGCGGCACGATGGCGATGCTTTCCCATTTGGCCGTCAGGCCCGCCCGGTCATTCACCAGCGTGGGCAGGTTGAAGAGCAGTTTTTTCTCCACCGGCTTCGGCTCCTGCGTCCCGGCCGTGAGCAGGTTGGAGGCGGCGGTTGTGTCCGCCAACCAGACGGCTTTGTAACCCGCCGGTTTGGGATCCGCCGAGCCGTCGCGACCGAACTTGTCGCGTTCCAGCACGAGGAATTTTCCCTCGCCGAACGCAACCATGTCGTTGACCGAAAGATTTTTCAGCTTCACCGGCTTGTCCATGCCTTCCACCTGCGTGGTGAACGGATAAACGAAGAGCGCGGTCGGATTTCCCGTGGCCAGATCAAGCTGCACAATGCGGGTGGTGGGCGATTCGCGTCCACCGTCCTGCATGAGGCCGCTTTGGAAAATCAGCGCCGCGGTTTTCCCATCGGGCAGCAGACACATGCCCTCGGGGCCCTGATTGATGTTCCGACCCGATGCGAGCTGCGCATTATCGGTGAAATCCAATCCGCCCGTGGCAGTTTTCGGCGTGAACTGGTCCGGCAGCAGAATCCGGCGGATCATCTTCCCGTCCGGGGCGAACTGATAAAGATACGGGCCGTATTCGTCCGTGATGTAGAGCGTCCCATCGGCCGCCAACGCCAGTGCCTCGGGATCAATGCACGTGCGGCCATCCTTCATGCGGGGAAGTGTCGCGGTGAGATCGTCCGGGATCAGCCCCGTCATGGCACCCCCGTGTTCGTCCCGTAGCAAGACCGATTTGATCACGCGGACGTCCAGCTTTTCGCCCACCTGAGTGATTTTCAGCACCACGACGCGCGGACGGTACGGCAGGGTGCCGTCGCCGGGACCGCGGTCGGAAACGCTGTAAAAAGCATCCTCCTTCGCATCGTAAAACAAGCCGGACCCAATGCCGCCCACCGTGTCACCATTTTCGTCCCGAAAATCCGCCGCCAACTCGCCGCTGGTCTCAATCACCGCAGCCGCACGGAGATGAAAAACAGGAACCGCCAGCAGAAGGGCCAGAAAAACGCGCATGCGTCTTCTGCTAGACCATGCCGTCTGCTCGTGCAAGCCGGCGAGGATGACGTTTTCTTCGCCCGACTTCCAGGTCGCATGGAGAATACCCTGAGCCGCGGCAAGGGTGCGCGGGCCTCTTATGGGGGAAAGCCCTATGCCTCAATCGTGAGGTACACCGATTGTGGGAAAATTCCGCCGCGACCACAATGCGCGTCATGGAAACAACAATTCTTGAAAACAACGCGACGTCCGATGATCAGGAAATTATGGAAGCCCTCCTGCTCCGCCAGCCCGAGGCGCTTGATCGCCTGCACAGCCGTTACCGTCCGATGCTCCGCTCCATCATCATGCAAGTGCTCCACGATGACGCCGAGGCCGACGACGTGCTACAGGAAGTTTTCCTGCAAGTCTGGAACCGCGCCGAGAGCTACTCCTCCGGTAAAGGCAAACTCGTGAGCTGGCTCTGCACCCTGGCCCGGCGCCGCGCCATTGACCGCCTGCGCCAGCACAGCGCCTACCGCCGCGCCACCGACCGTTACGAGATCTCCCTCAACCATTGCGACAAGGAGGCCAGCGAGAATCACACAGTTGAACGTGAGGCCTACTACGATGAACTCAGGGGCTTGCTGCAGCGCCACCTCAGTTCCCTCCCGCCCAATCAGGAACAGGCCATCCGCATGGCCTTTTTGGAAAATCGCAGCCAGCGAGAAATCTCCGCCATGACCCAAACGCCGCTCGGAACCGTCAAGACCCGCATCGAACTCGGCATTAAAAAGCTCACCAACGCCTTTGAGAGCCTGCGGGAAGAAATGGCCTGACGGTTCAGATTCGTCTGAAGCCCGCGCAATGGAAGGCGCGCCTGACTCATCACGGCGGATTTGACTAGGAGCCGGCAAGGGGCAGCCCCGCTGGCGGAGTTTGTCCGGTTGCGTAGAGTGCACTATGCAAAAGTTTGCCGTGACTCTCTGCGT
Source organism: Terrimicrobiaceae bacterium (assembly GCA_041746635.1). Lineage (GTDB taxonomy): Bacteria > Verrucomicrobiota > Verrucomicrobiia > Chthoniobacterales > Terrimicrobiaceae > CAMASH01. The sequence goes on from JBGTGQ010000023.1 coordinate 37,135, forward strand.
CGCCTTCGCGCTGGCCACCACCGTCCAGCTCATTAACACCGGACCTCCCCCGTCCGCAAGCCGTTCTTTCCTCACCTTCGCCGTATGCGTGGGAGCCGTCCTCATGGTTTCCGACGACAAGGATTTGGCCGGGGAGATCGTGGAGTCGGTTTTTGACCTGACCGGGCGGCGGCTGAAAGTTCTTCCCGCGCCGGACGGCTTCGAGTTGCGCTTTCCCGATGCAGGGTTTTCGAAACGGTTCGACCCGAAACCGTTGAACTTCGACAAATCTCAGGATTCGAAATAGTTGTGGACATCTCTGGGTAATCGCGGCTATTTAAAATAGTTTTAAATTATGCAACCGGTTGTAACCTTCTTCGGCACGTTGGTCCTAGCTGGCAGCGCATTCACTTCCGCTCTCGGCGCGATCCCGTTAAACTCACCGACTACGGATTGGTATGCCGTGACCTACTCGGGAACCGCGCGCACCGACTATCTTGCTGATTCACGAACGGGGATCAAAGAGGCGGAACTGGTGGGCACAGCTGTGGGGGCATCGCCGGTCCAGACCGCGTTCTACTATGACTACGATGGAACCAGTATTGGATTTCGCGTGCGGTTGGACGCCGATTCCAATCCGCCTGGTTATACTGGTGCGATTTGGATTGGAATCATGTTGGACGGGAACGATTCCGTCGATCTCTTTGCCGGCATGATCAATAAAGGACGGGTTTCTCAAATTGGTTTTTATAATCCCGGCACGGGCGCAAACGTGTCGCCCAGCACGACGAGCATCGTTGATGGTACGCCTCTTTACGCCGAAAACATGTCCGCCAGCAATTACCTCTGGACCCCAGTGACGGTCGGCCCGACGGGGAATGACCCCGTAACGGGCGGCTCGGCGGACCTCGGCGGCGACGGTGAAACCGATTATTTTGCGACATGGATTCTGCCCTTCAGCCAGCTTCAAGCGGCAGCGGCAACAAGAGGTTTTATGGGGGTGACCTCGAGCACTCCCCTCAATTTTGTGGTGGGAACTTCCGAACAGTCCAACAGCATGAATCAGGATCTTAACGGCACCTCGGGAAATACCACCTCCACCTCCACCTTCGCTAGTTTGGGTGCGCTCAGTCCCACCGCCTCTGCCGGAGGAGGAGTGGTTCCGGAACCGGGTACGTTTTCCTTGATTCTGTTGTTTGGCTTGGCTGGGTTGCTGGACCGGCGGCGGAGCACCACCCGCTGTTCGAAGTAGGGCCTGGCCCTCCACGCATTACCCACGCTCCAAATCGGGCGCGATATACTATTCCCGCTCCAGCAGAGCTGCCTTTCCATCGGCACGTGGCCCGCATCTTTTTTGGCCTCGCTGATCCCCCGAGAGCCGACCTGAGGGCTTTGTAGGGAATATCCCTAGAACCGAAAGACACACCGGCGGCGATTTGTTCCTGTCCGCTGGGCAACCAACGGCCAACAACAAAAAACTAACACATGAACAAAGCCATCCTATCCATCGCTGCCATTTGTGCATCAGCGGCCTTCGCCGTCGCGCAAACGTCATCGTCCACTACAACCACCACCACCACAGGCATGGGTACCCTCACCACCTATACCCCTGGCTCGGCCTTCATCGTGAAGGAAACCAGCGGTCCGGTAACCTATTCCTATGGGGATAAGGTTGTCTATGTCACCAAAAGCGGCAAGACCATTTCCGAGGCCGATTTGGCCACTCGGATGAAGGTCGGAATGCCCGTGAGCGTGGGATACACCACCGTCGGTGACAAGCGCGTCATCAGCCGCGTCGAGATCGACGACTAGAAGTCAGATCGCCTCTCGCCCGCCTTGGAAATTTCCGGGGCGGGCGTTTTGGTTTGTAGGAGGCGGGATGCAAGGAGGGGCGACTTCCAATTGCGCATCGGACACCGTCCCGGAGCCGGAATACGCCGCCCCCAAGGCCTCAAAAGCAAACCGCCCGGCGAGACAGGAGCAACCTGTCTGCCACCGTCACCATCCCTTTACTGCACCGCCTTGAGAGAGGAGGCGGAAGTCATTAGTCCGGATTCCTCCATCGAGACCACATTGCTTTCCGTGGGCGCGACGGGCAGGGAGACACCGGCCAGCGTCAGGTGATGGTCCAACCGCTGATCGAGGAAGCCGATGTCCTGCTTCCACGCGGTGATCTCGTAAGCCGACCGCCGGACGTATTTTTCCAGCTCCTGGTGCTGCCGGCGAATCTTGCGCGTCAGGAACCAGGCGCTCAGCTTATGCCACGGCCTCAGGATCCTCCATGCGAGTTTCGGTGCCGTGCCACAATAGTGCGAGGAATTGCTCATGCCGGATGCTTCGCACCACGGCGGGTCCGCGCGCGGGTGCGCGACATCAGGTTATGGCCTGTCGCTATGGTCGGGGAAAATCCGCAGGCCGTGCTGCCAACGGCCCATTCCGGCGGAAGGAGGCCTTCGGCCTCTTCCTAGCTTAGCGCCATCCACGCTTTATGGGCTCGCTAAATGTCCACTTCCTGCGAAGAGTCCCGGCTTTCCCCTTTCGCGCCCCAAAGTGAGCACCCGCCAACAAAACGAAGGAAAATTTGCAAGCTGGGAAGACCTATCTGCCGGGGGCCGGCGTTACCGGCTGGACGTGACAGGACGATTGGGATGGCTGGCCCGTTATTTCAAAGAAGTGGACTCCAGCGAGGCAACGCTGAGGTTCTGGCAGGAAATCTACGACGAAAGGGCGATCTTGTTGAAGTTCATGAAAAATTCCCGGTGGATAAAGGCCACCAGAAATTGTAGCCTGCCACCCATGATGATCACCAAACAGGCCGTGGCAGACAAAATCGCCGCCTATCTCCATCATGAGATCAGTCTGGCGCAGCTGGTGGACTGGGCCGAGAGTGCCGTGATGGACGCCGAGTTTCCGGAACGCGACGCGAAAACGGTTTCCTCCGTGGTGGCCCGCCTTGGCGTCGCCGACGTACGGGCCTTTGGCCTCGCCTGGGAGGATTGCGAGGAACTTCTCCATCGCATCGGGTTTTCCCCGCGGGTTGAAGTCGTCGCCGCTTGATCGAAAAGCCGTTTTCTCCGCGTCCTCTTCACCCGCCGCTTCGGCGACATTTTCGGCAAGGGAAACAAAGCCATCCTCCCGCCGCTGCTTGGGCCGTTTGTGCAGGAGAACCAACTGACGGAAGAGCACATCGCCAAAATCATCGCCACCTACCAAAACCGCGCGGAAGAGCCCCGCTACTCCCGCCGCGTGGAGATGGCCGAGATCGAGAAGAACGACTTCAACCTGAACATCTCCCGCTACATCAGCACGGCAGTGGGCGAGGAGGAAATCAGCCTGGAAGAAACTCACAACGAATTGGTCCAAAGCGAACAATAAATCCAAGACGCTACGCGCAAGCATAACGAGTTTCTCAAAGAGCTGGGTTTAGCCCCGATGCCGTTCCGAGAATAGAATCAAAGATCGCGCTGATCATGTTCACTCAGGAAGGACTTGAAGAACTTGCCAAAGACTTAGCCCGCCTGAACAACCTGTCTCTCGAAACGGCAGGGCACTACGCGGCATTGATTGGCGACACGCCGGAGATAGATGAAGACGGGCTCGTTGTTGTGCGCACGGACTCCGATGAGATTCTTGCCCGAGTGAAGATGCCGGAGGAACCCGACGAATTTGATGAATACTTCCAATGCGTTGAGACGGCGCAGGGATGGGAATACCAAGTTGGCGTTGTGGGATGGATCGGCCACGCCAAGTCCCAAGATCACGAAACCCGCAATGGTCACAGGTGATCTGATGCCGGGCAGGAAGAGACCGAGGGCGATGCCGAGGAAAATGCCAAAACCCACGAAAAGCATCATATACCACTCATTGAACTGGTCGTTGAGCTCATCGATCTTGCGCAGGCAGCTTTCGCCGGGGCCTTTGAGCAGTTCTTTGGTAAAGGGGGATTTGCGCGAAGCCCGTTCCCGATCAATCACCCGCCAGACGATCAACCAGAAGAGAGCGAACAGAATTCCGCCAATCGCCAGCTCGATAATTATGGGGGTAAAGTAAGCCACCGCGAAGGCTTAGCCGTTGTTCGTGCGACAGACAAGGCGAGCGATGGTCAGGATGACGTCTTGCAGGCCCTGCAGCATCAGGCCTTTTCCGGGGCGATTTAGTCTGCTATGCATCGCGGCATGTCCAATCCCGATGTCAGGTGGCGGCAGCGCTTTCAAAATTACGGGCAGGCGCTGGCCCGCCTGACAGATGCGGTAAAACTTTCCCGCGAGCGCCCGCTTTCGGAACTGGAGCAGCAGGGGCTCATCCAGGCGTTTGAATTCACCCACGAGCTGGGCTGGAACGTGCTCAAGGATTATCTGGAGGGGCAGCGGTTCAGGGAAATCATTGGTTCGAAGGGCGCGGCGCGTGAGGCCTTCAAGAATGGTTTGATCGCCGACGGCGAGGCGTGGATGGACATGATCAAGGCGCGCAATCTCACCTCGCATACTTATCAGGCAGTCGTGGCCGAAGGCATCGTGCGGGACATTCTGGGGCGTTTTCACCCCGCTTTGCTCGCGATGGAGGGTGAATTTAAGGAGCGGGAACGGGAAGAGGCTTGAACCACGGATTGCCAGCCGCCACGGTCGCGAAGATTCACGACGTGTTGTCCAATCATCCCGAGGTGGAGGAGGCCATCCTTTACGGCTCGCGGGCGATGGGCAATTTCAAGAGCGGGTCGGATATCGATCTCACGCTGAGCGGCAAGGGTCTGGACGAACGGATCCGCGGACAGATCGCCGAGGAATTGGATGATCTGCTGCTGCCCTATGAGTTCGATCTGTCCCTTCTGGCAACCATCACCCACGCCGATCTGCGCGATCACATCCGGCGGGTCGGTGTAACCTTTTACGAGCAGCAGCCGATGCGCTTGAGGGAGGATCCGTGAAGAAGCCGAGACGCGCGCCGAGCATATCGACCCCGCCTTATCCACACACTTCAACACCAAGCAGCTGCCTTTGCCAGAGCTGCGCGGAAAATGAGTTTGGCGTGGTGTCTTGATTTTTAGGCAGCCCCGAGCTGTTCGGGTGGAAATCCGACCGGGCCGGGAGAGGCAACGAAAAAAACGGGGATGCGGCTGTTGCCGAATTTCTCGAATTCCGGAGCGGTGGCGTCGCGGGTGACGATTTTGAGGAGGCGGTAGTCCTTGCCGGGGGGTTGGGCGAGGAGCAGGGCGTCGAGCCGGGAGCCGGGAGGAAGGGATTCGCGGGTTTGGGCTTTGGTTAGCTCGTGTTTCTCCTCGAAACCCTCGACCGGGACGACGACCTCCTCGCCTCCCTCGGTGCGTTTCCACCAGCCTTTGCTCTTTTCGCGGGCGCAGCCGGAGAAGACGGCTTGCTCGAAGGGAATTTCGAACTCGCCGCCGGGGCCTTTCAACAAGACCCGGGCGCGTTCGCCGGGCCGGATCACCCGTCCATCTTGAACCAGACGATTGCACATGAAGGAGGGATAGGGCGGAAGTTGCCCGGCGAAAAGGGTGGATTTCAGGGCAAACGCATTAAAATCAGAGGGTAAAATATTGTTACGAATAAATTGTACAAATTGAGATGAGTCTGGAAGAAGCTCGGGATGGAAGAAGAATCCCGAGTCGAAAATCTGAGTTATCACCTGAGCATTATTCCGGAT
>JBGTGQ010000024.1:0-1770 GCA_041746635.1 Terrimicrobiaceae bacterium
TCATCGCCGTCAAGGAAACCCTCGGCGACAACTGGCTAAACAACACCCGCTACCGCTTCGGCGCATCCTCCGTACTCAACGATCTCCTCCGCCAGCTCGTGAAGGAGGAAACCGGAAACTACCAGGCGCCCTACACCTTCAGCGAAGCGTCCGGGGCGTATTGAGCGGCGTGAAGGGTGATTATCATTCCACGCGGGTCAGGGTTCCTGTCCGCGGGTCGCTTTCGCAGATCCAGCCCTTGGAGTTACGTTTGAATATGTAAGGGGGACTGCCAGGAACTATTAGAGCATTTTAAATCGTGTCACATATTCTTCTGGACCTCGGTCGCGGTTCGCCCATGATCCCCGGATGTCAGCATTATCCCTTGATCTACGCAAACGCATCGTCGCCGCCTTTGACCGGGGCGGGCGCAAACAGAAGGAAGTGGCGGAACTCTTCTCCGTCTCGGCGGGTACCGTCAGCAAGCTCCTGCGCCAGCGGCGCGACACCGGCGACCTCTCCCCGCTCTACTCCAACTGCAAGGGCAAACCCAAGATCCTTGCCGCGGACGAGCAAAGGCTGCGCGAACTCGTCTCCGCAAAGCCCGACATGACCCTCACCGAACTGCGCGACGGCGCAGGCCTCAACTGCACAATACAGGCCGTCCACTACGCGCTTGGAAGGATGGGGATCACTTTTAAAAAAAGACTCTCCGGGCAAGCGAGCAGGACCGCAAGGACATCGCCGACGCCCGGAAAAAATGGAAAAATCGGCAGTTGCGGCTCGATCCCTCCCGGCTCGTCTTCATCGACGAATCGGGAGCGAAGACCAACATGACACGCTTCCGCGGGAGGGCTCCACGGGGTGAGCGCCTCCACGCCTCCGCGCCCTGCCGCCGCTGGGAATCCACAACCATGATCTCTTCGGTCCGGCTCGACGGCACCACCGCCTGCATGACCGTAGCCGGCGCAGCCAACACGGAGGTCTTCCGCGCCTACGTCTCCGAAATCCTCTTGCCGACGCTGCGCGAGGGCGACCTGGTCGTCATGGACAACCTCAGTGCGCACAAAAACGCGCTGACCGTCGCGCTGATCGAATCGGCGGGAGCCAAGGCCGTGTTCCTCCCGGCCTACTCGCCGGATCTGAACCCTATCGAGATGATGTGGAGCAAGGTGAAATCCATCCTGCGAAAACTGGAGGCCCGCGACAACGAGTCACTGTTGGCAGCGATCGCCACCGCCCTCTCGATGGTCACCGCGACTGATGCCATGGGATGGTTCTCACATTGCGGCTACAACTTCATTTAAAATGCTCTATGGTTTAGAATTTAAAGTTTGAATGAGCCTCCGTTTCCGCATCCTCCATTTCTTCTATCACCGCGGCGCTGCGGTGCAGCATTGGTTTGGCAGGCGAATCCGTCCCGCCGGTGCGGGCGCGATGATCGTGGTCTCGCTCGGCAGCTTTATGAGCGTGGGCCAGCCGAAGAATTCCATTTTCCAGATCTTCTGTTTCTCCCTCGGAATGGTTTTGCTCAGCATCTGCTGGGTGGTTTTCCGCAGGGCGAAACTGGCCGCCGTGCTGGAACTCCCTCGCCACGCAACCGCCGGGCGGCTCCTGCGCTACACGATCCGCTTGGAAAACATCGGCCGCCGCACCTTGCGCGGAGCCAAGCTGGAGCAGAGCACGCCGGATCCGCGCCCAAGCTTGCGCGAGTTCGCCAGCCTCAGCGAGCCGGGCGAAGAAGAGCGCAACATCTTCGACCGCACCATGGTCTATTACCGCTGGCAGTGG
>JBGTGQ010000025.1:0-8707 GCA_041746635.1 Terrimicrobiaceae bacterium
TCGCAACCAAGGCTTGGGAACTGAGCGCGGAAGCCACCGCCGCGCTTCGCCGCATGCGCCGACGTCGAATGATTATCTCCGCCTGCTATACTCAGGCTGATTTGTGGCCTTGATGTCACTCTATTATGCGAGTCTCAATAAAGGCTGGACTCCAACGCCGGATCCCCTCCGCGCTGGTTTTTTTGGGCCATTGCTTCGCATCTGATGCGGCGGTAGAGTCCGCGGTTCTTGAGACCGCTCACCAAAATTCTCACCTACCTGCTCGTTGTCGTCCTACTGGCGGCGGTGCTTTCGCCGCCGATTTATTGGCTGGTGCAATGGCTGGGCGGGCACGGCATTTTACCGTTTCTGGCGGAGTTTCCGTTTCGGCGGTTTTTCAGCCGCACCGCGCAGGTCACCGCCATCGTCTTGTTGGTGCCCCTGCTTTTCTGGCTGCGTATTCGCAGCGTGCAAGAATTCGGGTTGGCTCGAAATCCCCACCGCGTGCGGGACCTCGTCGTTGGTCTGCTCATGGCCCTGTTGCCGGTGATTTTGCTCGGTGCGGGGTATATCTATTTTGAGGTTTATGGCTTGAAAAAGGAACTGAACTTCGCGCCCCTCTTCCGGATTGTTCTCACGGCCGGATTTGTGGCGGTGGTGGAAGAATGGCTTTTTCGCGGCGTGATTCTGGGTCTGGCCGTGAGAGCCTTTGGCAAACTGGCGGCCGCCCTCAGTGTCTCACTCATTTTTGCCGGCGTGCATTTCATCAAACCCGGTGCCTCGCCGGATGAAGCGGTCGGATGGGAATCGGGATTCGGGCAAATCGCGCGCGTTTTTGATTCCGCGCCCCCCTTCGCGCAGTTGGCCCTGGGGTTTTTTTCGCTTTTTGTGGCAGGATTGATTTTGGCCCTCGCGGCTCTGCGCACCCGTTCCCTCTGGCTGCCCATTGGGCTGCATGCCGGATGGATTTTTGGTCAGCAGGCGCTGCAATTGCTGGCCAAATTCCGGATCAAACCCGCCGACGAACTCCTCCCCTGGGTCGGGCCCAATGTGGTGAGCGGGGCCGTGCCGGTCGGACTCGTGCCGGTTTTTGTTCTGTTGCTCACCGGGGCTGCGGTCTGGTTTTATGTGCGGCATGCTTCTGCGGCAGAAAATTTGCGCAGTTCTTGAGACGGCGCGGGATTTGTTTTTTCCGCTCCACTGCGCGGGCTGCGGATCGGCCCTGAAGGCGGGCTGGCTTTGTTCAACCTGCCTAGAGGAAGTGAAGCCGGTGCAGCCGCCACGGTGCGACACCTGCTCACAGCCTTTTTCCGGCGCAATGGATCAATTTGTCTGCGTAAACTGCCGGGGACGGGCCTTTCACTTTGAATGCGCGGTGGCGGTCATGCAAAGCCGGGGCGTTCTGCGCGATCTTATCCACCGGTTAAAATACAACGGCGAACTCTGGTTGGCCGAGCCCTTTGGCGACTTGCTGGAGCAGGGCCTGGAGGATGAACGGCTCGAGGGCGAGAACTTCGATGCCGTGGTGCCGGTGCCGCTGCATCCATTGCGGCGGCGAGAACGGGAGTTCAATCAGGCCGAGATCCTGGGTCGAGAACTGGCCCGGCGGCGCGGCTGGCTGTTTTTTGACGTGCTGCGGCGCACCCGCTACACAGTGACGCAAACGCATTTTGATCGCCGCAGGCGGATGCAAAACTTGCGGGATGCCTTCACCATGCGCCATGATGCCGTCGTGCAAGGAAAACACCTGCTGCTAGTGGACGATGTGCTCACCACCGGCTCAACCCTCGACGAATGCGCGAGGGTCCTGCTGGAGGCGGGGGCTCAATCGGTTCGCGCCCTGACCGTGGCGCGGGGGTAAGGACGCATGATTTTCTGTGGCATTTGCCGCAAAAAATGATGAAAATAACTCTTCCGCGGATTTCAACCTTCCTTCGTCCTTAGACATCCGACCTTCTTCATTTCCAAAACATGGCCTTTTTCAAAAAACCCAACTTCAAAGGAATCGGAGCCAAAACCCGCGAAATGCCCGAGGGACTTTGGACCAAATGCCCGACCTGCGGCGATGTGATCCACAACCTCGCGCTGGCCGAAAACCTGCGAGTTTGCCCGAAGTGCGACCACCATTTCACCATGGGGGCGCACGATCGCATCACCAGCCTGGCTGACCCCGATTCCTTTAAGGAAATCGATGCCGGCATGACCTCCGTGGACACCCTCGAATTCAAGGGCGTCGCCACCTACCTCGACCGTCTGAAAAATTATCAGGAAAAAACCGGCCTGAAGGACGCCGTCATCACCGGCCCGGCGAAAATCTGCGACCATCCCGTCGGTCTGGCCGTGATGGATTTCCATTTTCTCGCTGCCACCATGGGCTCGGTCGTCGGGGAAAAAATCACCCGCCTGATCGAACTTTCCACCAAAAAGAAAATGCCCGTCATCATCGTCTGCGCCTCGGGCGGAGCGCGCATGTATGAAGGCATGCTCAGCCTCATGCAAATGGCCAAGACCAGCGGCGCGCTCGCTCTTCACGCCCAGGCGGGACTGCCCTACATCAACGTGCTGACCAATCCGACCACCGCTGGCGTGATGGCCAGCTACGCCTCCCTGGGCGACATCATCGTGGCGGAACCCAATAGCATGATCGGATTTGCCGGACCGCGCGTGATCAAGGAAACCACCCATCAAGACCTGCCCGCCGGTTTTCAGACCGCTGAGTTTCTGGAAAAACACGGCCTCATCGACATCGTCGCGTCACGCACCAAAATGCGCGCCACCCTCGGCCAGTTGCTCGACTTTCTCGCTCCGGCAAAAAAGTGAACCTTGAGGAATCGCTGGCGTGGCTCTACTCCACGCAGCAGTTCGGCATCAAGCTGGGCCTGGAAAATATCCGCCGCCTGCTCGGTGCCTTGGGCGATCCGCAGGAAAAACTACGCTTCCTCCACGTCGCCGGCACCAATGGCAAAGGCTCCGTCTGCGCCATGCTCGACGCCATCCTGCGCGCCTCCCGACGCCGCACCGGCCTCTACACCTCGCCGCACCTGGTGGGCTTTCGCGAACGCATCCGGGTGGATGGCGAAAAAATTCGCCCGCAAATTGCCGCGGACGGGCTTTCGCTCATTCGCGCGGCGTCCGATGGATGGGACCACTCGCCCACGTTTTTCGAGATCACGACCGCGCTGGCGCTTTGGCATTTTGCCCGGGAAGGCTGCGAGGTGGTCGTGCTGGAAACCGGCATGGGCGGACGCCTCGACGCGACCAATGCCGTCCATCCCCTCGCTTCCATCATCATGCCCATCGCAGTGGACCACGCGCAATGGCTGGGCAACACCTTGACCGAAATTGCCGGGGAAAAAGCGGGCATCATCAAGCCCGGCGTGCCCGTCGTGAGTGCCCCGCAGGAACCCGAGGCCGCGAGCGTTTTGGCCGATCGGGCTCTGAAGGAAGGATCGCCAATCCGCTTTGTGAAAACTCCCCTCCAAGGCTTCGACATCGCACTACGGGGTGCCCATCAAAGGCAAAACGCCGCCTTGGCCGTCGCCTCCCTGGAAGCGGCCGGTTTGCCCGTGAGTGGCGCAGACATTGATCGCGGCTTGCGCGAAGTCCGTTGGCCCGGCCGCTTTCAAATCGTTGACGAACGGATCATTCTCGACGGCAGCCACAATCCCCACGCCGCAGCGCATCTGGTGCAAAACTGGCGGGAGAACTTTGGTCAGCGCCAGGCCCTAGTGATCTTCGGCGCTCTGGCCGACAAAGACTACACCGCCATGCTGCAAATCCTCCTACCCATCGCGCAGGAGTTTTTCTTTGTGCCCATCCACAGTCAGCGCGCCGCCGCTCCGGCGCTCCTCGCGCAAGGCACCACAGCCAGACATCGAATTTTCGATTCGGTCCAAGCGGCCTTGGAAGCATCCCCTGGCCTGACACTCGTCACCGGCTCGCTCTTCCTGGTGGGCGAGGCGATGGAAATTCTGCGCCTGGAAGTCTGACCTTCTGCCCGTCAGCCTGTCCGAAGGACTTATGATTCGGGAAGCACCACGGTAGGAAAGCATCCCCGCAGAGACGGCGAGTGGATACGCAGCGCGGGGTTTCGGCGCGGCCAGCCCGGTTCGCCGACTTCATCCACGAAGGCCACGCCAATCGGGAGGTCGATCTGCTCGTTGGCCAGCAGGGTCATCTCCTCGCGCCGAGTAGTCTGCCGCATTCAGCACCAAGCCGCCCGCAATGGCTGGCCTCGCTGCGATTGTGAACCAGAAGGTCCAGCTCGACGCGCTGGAAATCCGTTAAAGGCATCGCTGCAATTCCTGTGCGGCCTTCCACGCCTTTTTGTCCCCGTAGTCCCGCAGATGCTCCACCACCAACGGGAGGTCGTCCCAGTAGCGCACCCGCGCATCGGGATGTCGGAACCGAAAGCAGCCGCGATAAGTCCGCACCAGTTCCTCCGCCTTCTCCACCAATTCGGGAGGAGCGGGGATTCTTTCCGGCCAAGACGATGCAGGCGATGAATTCATGGCACACCTAATCTGCCGGAAAGTGAGGTTGGGTGCAAGCTGGCGGCTCCGGGTTTTATGCCGCGTCTCGACAATTCCCCCGTAAATGCCCAACGTTCTCCCCATTCGTCGGATCGAACAGGGAGATGCCCGTGCCCCGCAGACCAGTGGTGGTTTTTACAGGCCCAACCGCGCAAAGAGCGCGTCCAGCGGCATTTGCAGTCCGATGAAAAATTCGCCGAACTCGGCGTATTGCGCGCTCACTTCGTCAAAGCGCATTTCATAAACGATGGCCTTGATCTCGGAAGTCGATTTCGCGAACAACGTCACGCCCCACTCCATGTCATCCAGCCCGGTCGAGCCGGTGATGAGCTGAAGGATGCGTCCTGAGTAGGTGCGCCCCACGCGGGCGTGTCCGGCCATGAGCCGCTTGCGGGTGGCAAAATCCAGCGCATACCAATTCTGCCCCTCCCCGCCCCGGCGTTTTGACATCGGGTAAAAGCAAATCACCGGCCAGTCGGGCAGATTTGGTTCCAGGCGGTCCCTGAGATATTTTTCCATCCGCTTCTCAAACGCCGTCATTTTTTCGGTAAACTCCGGCGAACCCGGCACCAGCTTTTCCTCGTTTTCGAGAGTGGCCTCGTATTCTTCCGCGCTGGTGGTGTACTCACTACGTTCAGTCATCGAGAGCCAACTGAATTCAGGCAGGAGGATGCCCGGGCCGAGGCCCAGGGCGAGCTGCTTGGCCAAGGCATCCGCGGTCTGCAAGTCGGGCGTCACCAGCATGAAACCAAGATCGGCTTTGGGCGTGACCAGGCTGAACATGAGCAACTGGGTCGCGGGGGTGGCGCGGATCTCCTGCACAAGTTGCGCCAACGCCGTCTTGGCCTCAATCTTCTGCCCCCCGTCGAGCAAATCCCACGCGCCGTGGTCAATGTGAAAAAACAGGTGAAGGACATGCCGGCCTTCGGCGGGCAATACGGGATCGAGCACTGGTGTTTCCATGGAAGGCGGGATTATGTTCTCGCACGCGGAAAAAACGATTGCAATCCTGTGTCGTGTCCTTAGTTTCCGCCCCAAGAAGGAAATCCTATGGCAGATGTAGCAAACAAGTATTCTCAAAACGCCGCCGGCCAATTTTACGTGGACGATCAATGCATCGACTGCGATCTGTGCCGCGAAACCGCCCCGGCCAATTTCAAGCGCGACGATGACGGCGGCCACAGCTACGTTTATAAGCAGGCGGAGACTCCCGAGGAAGAAGCTCTGTGCCGGGAAGCCATGGAAGGCTGCCCGGTGGAGGCCATCGGCAGCGACGGCGAATAGCCGGAATCCGCACCCCTTTCAAACACAAGGCCTCCGCCCCAAGCGGGGGCCTTTTTTTATGCGCGTCGAATACATTCGCAAGCGGGTTTTGGAGGAATGGCGCGGGCTTCCCGAAAAGCCCGAACGCCCGGAACGCTGCGTCCCTGCCGCCGAGGCGCTGAAGAAACTCCTGCCCAAGCTCGGCCTGACCGAACGCTTGAACGAACAGGAAGTGCAGGCCACCTGGAAGGAAATTGTGGGGGATTTTCTGGCCGAACATTCCCTCCCGGTCTCGATGCGCGACGGCATCCTGATCATTCAGGTTCTCCAACCCACCGTCCGCTACGAACTCGACCGTTCGTGGAAACCGGAAATCCTGCGCAAACTCAAGGCCCGCTTCGGGGCGAAAACCGTCAAAGAAATCCGTTTCCGCTAGCCGGGCTGTAAACCACCGAGACACCGAGGCACAAAGGAAAAGCAAATTTCTTCCTCCGTGCCTCTGCGCCTCTGTGGTGAAGTAATTCTCAATGATCCGTAACATTCTCCTCGACCGCATCGAGAAGCTGGCCACAGCCAATCCCGAAATCATCGTGGCCGACCTCACAGTGCTCCGGCGTTTCCTCACATGAACGAAATTGTCATCCAAGGCCTGAGCGTCGAAGCCCACCTGGGCGTGCCCGACGAGGAACGCGCCCAACCCCAGCGCATCGTGATCAACGCCGTCATCACACCCTTCACGGCGTTTGCCGATCTCGGGGATAACATCGAACGCACGGTGGATTACGACGCCGCATCGCGCCAAATCGCCGCCCTGGCCGCCGCCCGTCCCCGCCGCCTCATCGAGACGCTGGCCGGGGAAATTGCGGACATGCTCATCACCGATTTTCCCGCATCCCGCGTTCAGGTCGAAGTACGCAAATTCATTTTGCCCCACACCGATTACGTGGCGGTTCGGTGCGAACGTGAGCGGAAACCCTGAAGTATTTCATGCGGCGCGCATCCAAACCCCTCCGACAGACGCAAAGACTCTTGGAGTGTTGTCCCGTTGCTCACATGCCATCGTGTCACCCGCTATTTTTCTTGCCTTCGCAAACCGGGAAATTAAGCAGGCTGGGAGGGCATTGCCCGCCACCGCCACGATGTCGCCACCCGAAACCACCCGCGAGGAAATTGATCCTGCCGTGATCCGTCGCGTGGCCGGGGGCGATGCGCAGGCTTTTGCCCAGGTGTATGATGCGTTCTCCGGGCTCCTTTTTTCTCTCGCCCTTCGCATGCTGCAGAAACCCGAGGATGCCGAGGAGTTGTTGCAGGAAGTCTTCACCAAAATCTGGAAAGACGCCGCCAGCTACGACCCAAGCCGCGGCGCACCACTGGCATGGGCCATCACCATGACCCGCCACAAGGCCATCGACCGCATCCGTTCAGTTACCCGCCGCCTGCGCCTGAACGACGAGGCCGGAGCCGACGCGGAGATTCTGCCGCCCGACATCCCCCAACCCGCCCGCGCTGCCGAACAAGCGGAGAACGCCCTCGCCGTGCGTGGTTCCCTCGAAACCCTGCCCGCCGAGGTGCGCGAAACGCTCGAACTCGCCTACTTCAGCGGCCTCTCCCAAAGCCAGATCGCCGAGAAACTTTCCCTGCCCCTCACCACCGTGAAAAGCCGTATCCGCCGCGGCATGATGCAACTGCGGCAAACCCTCCAACACTACGCATGAACACGGAGGAACGCGAAGAACTGGCTTCACTTTACGCTCTCGGCTTGCTTGAGGGCGATGAACTCGTCGCGTTTCAACTCGCCCTTAAACAGGACCCCGCCCTCGAGGCCCTCGTGCAGGAATTGGCGGACGCCTCCAATCTGCTGGCCAAATCCCTGCCGCAACACCCCGCGCCCGCGTCCCTCCGGGACAGCATCCTCCAACTGGCTGCACCCCCCGTCCCCGCACCCGCCCACGAGTGCCTCGAACCCATCTCCTACGCGTGGGCAAAATTGGTCCCCTGGGCCATCGCCGCCCTGCTGGCCATTTTTTGCGGATTCCTCTCCCTCGGCAAATCCCGCTCCGAAGCCCAAATCACCCTCCTGACCAAGGACAATGGCAGCCTGCAACTCCGCCTGGCCGGGCTCGAATCCGAACGCAACCGCCTCGAAACGCGGGTCAGCACCTTGGAATCCGAGCGCAACGACCTCAAGGTCCAGGTCGCCTCCCTGAAAAACCGTGACGCCCTCAAAGAAGTCCAAACCGTCCTCCTCGCCCCGCAACCCGGAGCCCCCACCGGCAGCGAAGTCACCGTGCTCTGGGATCAACGCAAGCAGGCCGGCGTCCTCGACCTTTCCAAACTTCCCCCGCCCCCGGCGGAAAAGAACTACCAGCTCTGGGTCATCACCGCCGACTCGCCCCAACCGGTCAACGCCGGAGTCCTGGCCACCGACGGACCCCGCGCCGCCTTCCGCGCGCCGCGGACAGCGAGCCAGGTGGCCGCCTTGGCCATCTCCCTCGAACCCTTGGGCGGCTCGCAGTCACCCACCACCGTATTTTATCTCGGACGCCTGTAAAAAGGCCCATTGACCTTTTGCCCAGTCCGGTTATTGTGGCAGCTCTTTATCGCGGGTGTAACTCAGTTGGTAGAGTGCAACCTTGCCAAGGTTGATGTCGAGGGTTCGAGTCCCTTCACCCGCTCCCCCTCAAACACGAGGGAAACCGCATGCATACAGGCTCTGCGGGCTTTTTTCTGCCTTGTCCCCGGCCGCATAAACGTAAGCGTCAGCTGACCGACCCGCTACCAGGAAAGTCAGAAATGTCGTAGCCTCTGGCTATGACACTTCTGAGAGAAAAGGCAGAGACGGAGATCCTGAAGACGGATGTTCTTGGGCGGGTGTGGACGCCGAGGGAGAAGCGGGAGGCGATGGTGGCGGAATATGAGCGCAGCGCGATGAG
>JBGTGQ010000026.1:0-115351 GCA_041746635.1 Terrimicrobiaceae bacterium
AAAGCCCTGCGGGTAGGAATGGCCAACCGCCGCTTTTCCCTTTGTCAAGCCTATGTGTAACATCTTCTCTGTCTTTCTGTCACTTAGCCTAAACTTTTTAACCTTATCTCTCACCCCTTTTTCAGACAGGCTCTTAATGAACGGAGCGGACGGTAAAGTTCCTCGATTTTCCCTCGGTTTCGAGTTTGATCAGCCCCTGTTTTTCAGCCCCTTTCAGGAGATCATTGAAGGAGAGAAAACCGTGAGCCCGCTCACTGAATCCGGGGTTGCGGCGCTTGATCGCCGGTTTGATCATGGACCCCCAGATGCGATCCTCGCCGCGTTCCTCTTCCAGGGCCACGAGGGTCGTCATCAATTGATCCAGGGCCGCCTCACGCGTGGGACCTTCCTCCGGTTTCACCGAAGAATCCTTTACCGTGGCAACGGTCTTGCGCGCCGCCCGCGTGTGCTGGATTTTGTTATTCTCGCGCACCAGATCGTCGTAATACAAAAACTGGTCGCAGTTGTTGATGAAGAGATCGGAACTCGAATTCTTCACGCCCACGCCGACAACCGTCTTGGCGTTCTCGCGCAGCTTGCTGACAAGCGGAGAAAAGTCCGAGTCCCCACTGAGAATCACGAAGGTGTCCAGATGTTGTTTGGTGTAACAAAGATCGAGTGCATCCACCACCATGCGGATGTCAGCGGAGTTTTTTCCTGACTGGCGCACGTGAGGAATTTCGATCAATTCAAACGCGGCCTCGTGGAGGTTTCTTTTGAATTCCTTGTAGCGGTCGAAATCGCAATACGCCTTCTTCACCACGATGTGGCCGCGCAGGAGAAGGCGTTCCAGCACGAGCTGGATGTCGAATGGCGGAAACCGGGCATCCCTCGCCCCGAGGGCGATATTTTCCAAGTCCAGAAACACCGCCATGGTGGCATCTGTCGTCGTGGTCGTTTCACTCATGCTCGCATCCTACCTCAAGACCGCGCCCAAGGCGATGGAATCACACGTGGGGAAAGAAGGTGTTCTTCACCCCTTCGATCATGAGGTTCACCCCGATGGCAAGAATGAGGAACCCGAGCATGCGGTTCAGCGCGCCCACGCCGTTGACACTGATAATGCGCACGAGCATGTCCGAATACCGCAGGCACACCCAAGTTAACAAGGCGATGATAAGGAATCCCGAGATGTATCCGGCATAGGCCAAAGGGGTGCTGCCATAGGTGATCATCCCGATGGCCAGGCTCATGGCTCCCGGCCCGCTCAAAATGGGCGTGGCCATGGGCGTGAGTGAAATATCCTCCTTGTCACTGGCGGCGTCGCGCTCGGCCGGGGTCATGCGACTGGTGTTGCCCAGCATGCTCCAGGCGGCGCGTGCCACCAGCAAGCCCCCGGCGATACGCAGATCATTGAGCGAGATGCCGAAAAAGCGCAGAAGGTACGATCCAAACACGAGGGAAAACAGAAGAATGAGGAAGGTGTAGAAAGAGGCCTTGCGGGCCTGGCGATGCCGGAACTCGGCCGAATCGTCCTGCGTCATCATGTAAAACATGGTCGCGTGACCGATGGGATTGATGATGGGAAACATCGCAGCAACCGAGAGGCTCAGAGCGCTGAAAAATTGGTCCATAAGATCAACCTCCTATTTGACGGCCCGTTCGGTGAAGGGCTTCGCTTTTTCGCCCATGACAAACATAACCAGCCTGACCGGCTCGGTTCCCCGGTTTGTGCCGTTGTGCAGAAAATTGATGCTCTCCGCCATGGCTTGACCGGCCTTGATCTGAACAATTTTGCCGCCTTCCATTTCGACATCGAGTGCTCCGGAAAGAAGGTAGGCGAAGCAGGGAAAGGGATGCTTGTGCCAGCCGGTCTCGGCCCCGGGCGGGATCTCCACCTGCACGGCTGTGACCTCGGCTGCGTCCGTCGTCGGGTACACGATGGGCTGTCCCGCCACGGTGGTCATGGTCCGCAGGAGCGGCATCACCTGGATTTCACTCTTGTAGCCCTCGGCGGTATCTGGTTCCGCATAGAGCGGCGCGGCGAGGACGAGGGAGGTGAAAAGAAACAGTTTAATTTTCATAATTTTCAAGTCGTTTATCGATGACAAACGGTCCGAAGGGAAGCAGGGCGGCGATGAAGACAATGGCCGAACGAGTGAGCGGCCAGCGCTCCTCCAGCGTGACCTTCAGCAAAACCAAGCACAGGGCGATGAACAGAACGCCGTGGGCCCAACCGAAAAGTTTCACCGCCTGCGGCATCCCGGCAAGATACTTCAGCGGCATGGCCAGGCCCAGGAGCAGCAGGAAGGAGATCCCTTCCGTCAGGGCCAGAAGGCGCAGAAGATGCACCGGAGATTTGATCATGCTGGGACTTTGACGCCGCCCGCGTCGTCCTGCAATCATCGAACAATTTCGGTCTCGTCCTGCGCGGTTGTCGCAGACCCGGAAAACCGCTTAGAGTTGCGGAATGGAAATTACCGCCCGCGCCATTGTCCGACGCTTGCGCGAAGCCGGTCACGAGGCCTGGTACGCGGGCGGCTGCGTGCGCGACATGCTTCTTGGCAAAACGCCCCATGATTACGACATCGCGACGGACGCGCGGCCCGAGCAGGTGCAGGCGATCTTTCCGCGCACCGTGCCGGTTGGGGCGCAGTTTGGCGTGATTATCGTGCTGGAGGGCGGCGGGGAATATCAGGTCGCGACCTTTCGTGCGGATGGGGTTTATCTCGACGGACGCCGCCCCGAGGGAGTCACGTTCACCACGGCGGAAGGCGACGCCCGGCGGCGGGATTTCACCATCAACGGGCTTTTCTACGATCCCTCCAGCGAACGTGTGCTCGATTTCGTGGATGGCCGGGCGGACTTGCAGGCGAAGATCATCCGGGCCATCGGAAACGCGGGGGAGCGATTCGCGGAAGACAAGCTGCGGGTGTTGCGCGGGGTGCGTTTTGCCGCGGCACTAGACTTCCGGATCGAACCCGCGACTTGGGAGGCTATCTGCACCGGAGCCTCCACGATCCATGCGGTCAGTCCCGAGCGCATCCGGGAGGAGTTGATGAAAATCTTCCTCTCCCCCAAGCGCGTGCGGGGCTTCGACCTGCTCGATACGAGCGGGTTGATGAACGAGTTGCTGCCCGAGGTTTCCGCCCTAAAGGGTTGCGAGCAACCGCCGGAATTCCATCCCGAGGGCGATGTGTTCGTGCATACGCGCCTGATGCTTTCGTTGCTGCCGGACCACGTTTCCATGCCTCTCGTTCTCTCCGTGCTTTTCCACGATCTGGGCAAACCCCGGACTATGCAGCGCGACGAGACGGGACGTTTGCGCTTCAACGGCCACGAATCGGTCAGCGCTGTCATGACCGATGCGATCATGCGCCGGCTGCGTTTTTCCAATGAGGAGATCGAAGCCACGGTCGAGATGGTGCAAAATCACATGGTATTTAAGGACGTCCAAAACATGAGGATCGCACGGCTCAAGCGATTCATGGCCCGCCCGACCTTTGCGGACGAACTGGAACTACACCGGGTGGATTGCCTGGGCAGCCACGGGATGCTGGACAATCTCGCGTTCCTCAAGACCCGCCGGGAGGAATTCGCCAGCGAACCGCTGATTCCCCCTCCCCTGGTGACCGGCCACGACCTCCTCGCCATGGGTTGGAAGCCGGGCCCAAAATTCAAGGAAGTGCTCGACGCCGTGCAAACCCGCCAGCTAGAAGGTTTGCTTCTCACCCGCGAGGAAGCTCTGCACTGGATGAGAGTCGAGTATCCGTGATATGCCCCAACCTGTGAACGAAGGAAAAATTCACATCGCCCGAGATGGCGCCATCTTGGGCACCTTCGAGCAGGATAAAATCGAAGACATGCTCGACACGGGCCACCTGCTCCCCACGGACCATTTTTATGACGGAGGAAAGTCCGCGTGGAGATTGCTCACCAGTTGGACGGCTCCTTCGCTTTCGCCGCCCCCGCGACCGGAGCGGCGAAAAATCGCGCGCGAAAAAAAAGACGGAGTCTGCCGTGGCCGGTTGGATTGTCTCTTCGCCTTGGGCGTGGCCGCCGGCCTCTGGGTGGCAACGACCTGCGGCAAACCATCGAGAGCCTGAAACCAGACCACCGTCGGTCTTCACCGAAGGGCGGAGGTGGAAAAGGCCTTGAGCGAGACCGTGGAAACGGGCGGGAGCGAGAGCTTCGATGCCGACACAGAGGTCGGAATGACGGTAAAATTTTGCGAGGGAAGATCCCGCCGCTGACGATTTCGTGACGGTGATTGAGCCGGGCAAACCATCACCTTGCTCTTGTCATTCCGACACACATCCGCAACTCTCCGGCCGTGCTCGAGTTACGGGACGTCACTCTTTTTATTGGCAAAGGCGAGGAAGTGCGACCTTTGCTGGCGGATGTCTCCGCCAAATTTCCGCGCGGGCATTTCGGCGCGATCATCGGACCTTCGGGCTGCGGGAAAAGCACGCTGCTGAAGGTCATCACCGGCATCGCCCATGGGGACGAGGAGGGCGAGGTCCACTGGGACGGGCGCAACCTCATGCAGGAGGATTTCTCGCCCTCGGAGATCGGCTACGTCCCGCAGTTCAGCATCGCGCACGACGATCTGACCGTGCGCGAGTGTGTGGCCTATTCGATGAAACTTCGGGTGCGCGGAATGCGCGGCGGCCCGCTCGATGAGGCGGTGGCACGCATTCTGGATGAGGTGAACATGACGGAATTTTCCGACCGCTTGGTGCGGGTGCTTTCGGGCGGACAACGGCGGCGGCTCGCCCTCGCCATGGAACTGGCCAGCAAGCCGGCAATTCTTCTCGCCGACGAGGTGACGAGCGGACTGGACCCTCAATCCGAAGACGAAATCGTTACGCTCCTGCATGGTCTGTCGCGTACGGACGGGCGGGTGGTTCTTTCCGTCACGCACAGTCTGCGCCACCTGAGCTACTACGATTCGGTCCTGGTGCTCTATCAGGGAGTGGTCGCCTATCACGGGCCGCCGGAATTTCTAACCCATTATTTCCGCTGTGACGATCCGCAGGATCTTTATGGCCAAATCTCGCAGCGCGAAGGTCGGCAGTGGTCGCAATCGTGGAAAAAGCACCGCCACGCCTTTACCGTGGCGATCACCGGGCATGCCTCGCCGGATCTGGAAAGCGTGAACTTCGAAAGTGCGGCGGACGAGCCGGAGGTCACGATCGACACGGTGATGGCAAGCACTCCGAAATCCGAGACCCTGCCCCAACCGGGAATAGTCAGTCAGTTCCTCACCCTCAGTGCGAGGCGGTTCAGGGTTTTTTCGCGCAACAAGGCGCAGATTTTTCTTCAGCTCGGACTTATCTTCGGCTTCCCCATTCTGGTCGCCATCTTCGCCTGGAACGGATTGCCCCAAGTGCAAAATCTCTCGATGGGCCTCGATCAAAACGTCATGGATCAGCTCCAGGAAAATATGAAGTTCCTCGTCCAAGGCAGCAAGATCGGCAGCCTGGTATCGGGCATCGTGATGTTTCAGGTCATCTTGCTCACGCTGATGGGCGCAAATAACTCCGGAAGAGAGATTGCCGCCGAGCGCCTCATTTTCGAGAAGGAAAAACTCTCCGGCCTGCACCCGTTAAGCTACATCGCCAGCAAGGCCGTCTTCCTCGCCGCGTTGGTGGTGGCCCAGTCGCTTTGGATGGGGCTTTTCGTGCATTTCGTCTGCGGCTTTCCCGGGGACTTTCCTGTGCAGCTTGTCTTTCTGATTCTGGTCAATGCGGCCATGACTTCGCTCTGTCTGGCCATCTCCAGCCTGATGGGTTCGGCGGAACAGGCCTCGCTGGTTTCCATTTATCTGGTCGGTTTTCAGCTCCCGCTTTCCGGGGCCGTGCTCGCGCTGCCGGAATGGGTCGGTTCGCTCACGCGGCCTTTCATCGCCGCCTACTGGAGCTGGTCGGGCGTGCTACAATCGCTCAAGGGCGAGCGGTATTACGACATCGTGCAGACCGTCATCCAAACAGCGCTGTCCCCCGCCTCGCTATGCCTTTGGGTGCTCTGCTTCCACGTCATCATCGGATTGTTCGTCGCCTGGCTCGGATGCCAGCGTCAGCGGATGGATTGATTTTCCCGGCGAGGAAATAAAAGGCGTTGACAACCCGGGCGCATTGCCGTTCCTTTGACACATCAATCGACTTGATGTGCCTCCTTCGAGAGGCTCTTTTCAAATCGATACCATCACGTAACGTCAGGATTTCTTTTTAACCAACCCGAAGCCGGTCGGGTGCAGCCACGACAAGGTGCTCCGAGACAGGCTTTAGGATTCCCATAATTACATACCCTCATGGCCGACCACAGCAAACGGTCGAAAGTCCAGCGCTGCCAAGGAGTCCTCATTATCAGGCTCAACGCGAGGCTTTCCCCGCAATTCGCCGCCGCAAGGCCGGGGGAAGGCAGCCTATGCATCTGACTCGCAGAGCCATGACAAAGCCGCCGGTGAAAACATCAATTTTGATCTCTCCGAACCCATCCGCCCCCTAGCGGAAACAATTTAATTAGCCATGACTGAAGAAAACTCGAATCTTTCCGCGACTACGGAATCCGCACCGGCAAAAAAAACCCGTCGCGCCGCCAATCCGGACGCCCCGAAACGCCGCACCCGCAAGGCTCCCGCCGCCGAAAACGGGGCGGACTCCGCCCCCAGTGCGCAAACGCCGTCTCCGGAAATCGAGATTCACAAGGAAGCGGTCAAACAGGTGGAAGACATCGACAAGGTCACGCCAGCGGTCGCTCCGGAACCCCCAAAGGAAGCTGCCGAGAATACACTTTCCCAGCCGCCAGCCGCCCCGGCGCAGCCCGCCCCGCCACCAGCGAGGGAGCCCCAGCGACCACCGGAACCCCCGGCCTTCGCCGAGGGCATCGTCGAAGTGTCCGGCAAAGGATTTGGTTTCCTCCGCGAACCCCGCCGCAATTTTTCCCAGTCGAACAACGACGTTTTCGTCACCCCTGAAGTCGTGCGCAAACACGCCCTGCGCGATGGCATGTGGATCCGGGGCGAGACCCGCCGCGGCAGTCGCGGACCGCAGCTTTACAAGCTCCTCGAGATCGAGGGTGAAAATCCCGACAACTTTCAGAACCTGCCCGTCTTTGAGGAGCTGACCACGATCAGTCCGAACAAACGCATCACGCTGGAAACCGTCACCGAACGCTACACCACCCGCGTGATGGATCTCATGACGCCCATCGGCAAGGGCCAGCGCGGTCTCATCGTGGCCCCGCCCCGCACGGGCAAGACGACTTTGCTCCAGCACATTGCCGATGCCGTGGTGAAGAACCACCCGGAGATGAAACTCATTATCCTGCTGGTGGACGAACGTCCCGAGGAAGTCACCGAAATCCGCCGCACGGTTCCGTCGGCGGAACTCATGGCCAGTTCAAACGATTCCGACATCAAGACCCACACCCGCATCGCCATGCTCGCCTCCGAACGGGCCAAGCGCTTGGTCGAAATGGGCAAGGATGTCTTTGTGCTGATGGATTCGCTCACCCGCATCGGCCGCGCCTTCAACAACGCCCAAGGCGGTGGTGGGCGCACCATGTCCGGCGGCGTGGATTCCCGCGCCTTGGAAATCCCGCGCAAAATTTTCGCCGCAGCCCGCAACACCGAGGAAGCCGGGTCTCTCACCATCATGGCCACCGCGCTCATCGAGACAAACAGCCGCATGGACGACCTGATTTTCCAGGAGTTTAAAGGCACCGGCAATATGGAACTCGTGCTGGCCCGCAACATCAGCGACCAGCGCATCTATCCGGCAGTGGACATCTTCCTCTCAGGCACCCGCCGCGAGGAACTCCTGCTCCCCGAGGAAGATCTGCACAAAATCAGCGTCATCCGCCGCGGACTCGCCGGCCACAAGCCCATCGAAGCCATCGAGCGCCTGCTTTTCTTCATCCGCAAATATCCCACCAACGCGGAGTTGTTGAAAAACCTGCCGGGTTAACCGCCAGGCTGTTCAGTGGCGGCAATCCGGAGGGCGGCCATCATGGCCGCCTCTGACGGGCGAGACGCCCGCCTTCCGTAAAATCCCACCGTGAACAGTGCGGGAAATCAGTGGCGCAAATCGCCCGCTCTATCGTCTTCGCGGAGTCGGCTTCGGGGTCGGCGTCGATTCCGGCTTGGGCTTGGGCGGACTGCCCCAAAGAAGTGAGGAAGGTCGTTGCTTGATCGAGGAACTGAAGGCTTCGAGGTTTGCCGTGGTGTCGGCGAGGTTGCTGACGACCGCTTTAATTTGGGCGGCGTTGATCTTCGAAGCCGGCTCAATGTTTTTAAGGACTTTTTGCAACTCCGCATTGGATTTTTCGAGGCCCTGGAGGAGGCGACGGGCGTCGGCACTGACTTCGCCCAGTTTGGCGTCGGCGATGGCCTTTTGGATATTGGCGCTGAGTTCGGCGATTTTGGCGTCGGCGACGGTTTTCTGGAAGTCGGCGATGAGGGCCTGGAGGCCCGTGCTCACTTTGTCGAGCTCGGCGTCGGTGATGGCCTGGTTGAGCTTGGCCATGATCTCGTTGAGGTTTTTGGCGAGGTCTTCCATGTTGAGCTTTTTCATGTCGCTCATCATGGTGTTGACCGAGTCGAGAATACTGGCGATCTGGCCGGGAGCAGAAGGGATGTAATAGTTATGCGGAGTCCAGTTGACCTCAAGAGGCGGAAATTCGGCCGGATCCTTGACGTAATTGATGTCAATATAGTTCATGCCGGTAATGCCGAGAGGTTCAATACGCGCCCGCATGCCCTGCTTGATGTTCTTGTCAATGAGCGCGGTCAGATTCTCATCAAACATGCCGGGAAACATCTCCTTGTCGATTTCCATCAGGATCACGATGTAATTGTACCGATCCACTTCGCTGGAGGCACCATATTCGTTGAAGGAAAATGTGATGGCGCTCACCGCGCCGATCGGCACGCCACGAAACTTCACCGGAGTGCCTTGGTCCACTCCCTGCACGCTGGAGTTCACATAGGTCTCCATGTAGATGCGTTTCTTAAAGAACTGGCCGGCCCCGAAGGAGATGAGCCCGCCCGCCAGGATGGCAAGGCCGATGATAATGAACAGGCCGATGCGGAAGAAATTGGGTTTGGCACTCATGCGGCTTCGCGATGGAAAAATTTATGCACAAAAGGATCCTTCGATTGGTCCCGCAATTCCTGCGGGCGGCCCTCGGCGATGATCCCCTTGGCCTTCTTATCAAGCATGATCACCCGATCTGCAACCGCATAGATGCTGGCCAGTTCGTGGCTGACAAGGACAAAGGTCACCCCCAGCGCATCGCGGAGGTGAAGAATTAGGGCGTCGAGTTCCGCCGAAGTTATCGGATCGAGGCCGGCCGAGGGCTCGTCCAGAAAAAGCACCTGCGGATCGAGCGCCATGGCCCGCGCGATGGCAGCACGCTTTTGCATACCCCCGCTGATTTCGGCGGGGAGGTGTCCGGTATAATTCTCCAGGCTGACAAGCTTGAGCTTGGTCCAGGCGATGGCCTCCCGCGCCTCAGGCGGCAGGGTGGTGAATTCTTCAATCGGGAGGGTGATATTTTCTGCCAGCGTCATGGACCCAAACAGCGCCCCGCTCTGGTAGCCCACTCCGATGCGCCGGAGGATTTTCTGGCGCTCCTCACCGGAAGCGGAAGCCAGATCGCCGCCGTCAATCAACACCTGTCCGGCCATGGGTGGCAGCAGGCCGATGAGATGCTTGAGCAGCGTGCTCTTGCCGCAGCCCGATCCGCCCAGAATTACAAAAATCTCCCCGCGTTTCACCTCGAAGGAAACATGCTCGAGCAAGACCTCTTCACCGTATCCCGCGGAAAGGTCGCTCACCTTGATGATCACGTCGTCCGCCATCAGAAATCGATCACGTAATACACCACGGCGAAAATGGCATCCACCACCACGATGAGAAAGATGCTGCTCACGACCGAGCTGGTGGTGGAAACGCCCACCGAACTGGCCCCCTCCTTGGTCTGGAGTCCGCGCAGACAGCCAATGCCAGCCACCAAGGCGCCAAAGGCGAATCCCTTGATTAATCCCGCCATCACATCATGCACCCCGATGGCGCTCGTGAGTTGCTGCCACAAGGCCGTGGGGGGAAAACCCCGGATCAGCATGACCAGAAACCCACCCGCCACGCCCAGCAAGTCCGCATAGATAATGAGGACGGGCGTGACCATGATACCCGCCAGCACCCGGGGTGCCACCAGGAAGCGGACCGGATCAAGGCCCATGGTGTTCAGCGCATTAATTTCCTCGTTCACCTTCATGGTTCCGATCTCCGCGGCAAAAGCCGAGCCACTGCGGCCCGCCAGCACGATGGCCGTCATGATGGGCCCGAGTTCCCTCAACATGGCCAGGCCGACGAGATTGACCACAAAGATATCCACGCCGAATTGCTTCAGCGGCGGCGCAGCCTGAAAGGCCATGATCAGGCCGGTGAGAAAGGAAATAAGCCCCACCACCAAAAGGGCTTGCACGCCGGCCCGCTCAAAAGTGACCCACACATCATTCCAGCGCAACCGCTGTGCGCCACCCCGAAAACTCAGAAACACCACCGCCATCTCCCCTAAAAACTCCACTTGCTCCCGCAGATCCTGAAAAAACTCCGCGCCGGCACGGCCCAGGGACTCCATCGGCGAGTCCACTGGTTTTGCGGCGTTTTCGTCCTTCTCCTCATCCCCTTCGAAGAGTTCGAAGACTTTCGCAATCTCCGGCCGCAGACCGGTGATTTCCCCGCCCGCGCGCCGGCGCAACTCGCACAACAAAGCCGACCCCGCCCCATCACAATACTCCACCGCTGAGGCATCGACCGTCACCTTTCCATTGGCCGCACCCAGCGCCTCATCCCAAATCCCGGAAACCGCGTCCGCATCGAGCCGTCCGGAAAGAATCAGGCGCACCGCTCCCTCCTCGGATTCAACTTTCAAGCTCTCGGCAACTTCAGTCATTAGGCAAAAGGTAATCGCTTGGGGTTGCAGGGTCGAGTCTGATAAAGACTGGCGGGAAACGCCTTCCGTCGATACGTACCAAAGCATGATTCGCGGTTTCTTCCTCGCGGCAGTGCTTTTACCCTTGATTTCGCCCCTTCCCGCCGCCGAGCCGGAAAAGGCCCAGTTCAAGCAATCGGCCAATCCTCCGCGCGAACTGGCGGAAAAAAAAGGATCAGGAGCCAGTGCCCAGTCGCAGGATATGATCGCCTTCGAAAGCTATCGCGAAACCTTGAAAGCCTGGCACTCAGCGAGGAAACGCCTGCATGCGCTTGAAGCGGTGAACAAAGTTCTGCAAAACGATCCGGCCTCGGACAAAGAAATCGTCGCCATGATCGAACTGATGGCCATCGAAAAAAAGCAGGAGGTCGAAAACCTGCGCACCCAACTAGCGGGCATTCTCGACTCCGGCCGACTAGAAGATCCCAAACTGCCCCAAGTGGACCGGGACGCCATCCTCATCCGGGTGAAATAATTGCGCGGCCCAGTCGCTCAGCCGTGAAAGCGCGAGTCAACCGCCCCGGTGCGAATGTGATTCCAAAAGTAACGCAGGGATGGTGTGGGCGTTTTGGGCAGGAACATGCTGAATTGCGCCGTCTCGATCTCGTTCGATTTGGGCTTAATGGTGTCGCTCCGGCCCTTGATTTGGGCGCGATAGAGGAATGTGATCACGCCTTTTTGCGCCCGGTCAAAAACATGAGTGCGCACGATGGATTGGATTTTTAATCCGGTCTCTTCCAGAACTTCCCTTTTGAGTGCTCCAACCAGCGACTCGCGCATGCGGACCTTACCGCCCGGGAGCGTCCAAAACTTGTTGCCCCGCGATTGCTTGAGCAACAGTACGTCGCCGAATTGATTCTCGATCCAGACCATCACGGAGACCTCCTTGACGGCCCGGAATTTGTTTGAGGGTGCTACTTTAGGTTTTTCCACTGGTACAACGCGGGAGTGAGGTTATGCGCAGCAGGGCAAATTTCTGAAAAGAATTAATTTTCGGGAAAGTCCCGCGTGATCGACGGTAACTCATTCATTCCAGTTCGAAATTGATGTTCACCGAGTAGGCTCCGTCGCTGCCCAAGCCGGATGGCAACGGGTCGATCTGCAAGACTTTGCGCGCGGCGGTCATGACCGATTCATCCATCACCGGGTTGCCGCTGCTCTTGAGAATCTTCACGTCGGACACGCGTCCGTTTTTTTCGATGCGAATCTGCAAGGTGCAGACGAACGCTTTTGAGCTGTCGAAGATCGAGGTGGGTTGCTCCCATTGGCTGTAGAACCGGTCGTGGATGAGTTCATGGTACCAGCCAAACTGGGACGCCGTCCCTACACCGCCAGCTTTGGCGGCGGAACCGCTTCCGCTCGCTGCTGTGCCGGAGCCCGACGAGTCGGACGATTTGTTATTAGGAGAAGGAGACGCCTTGGCCGTGCTGGAACCGGAGCCCGGCTTGGGCGAAGTGCTGGCCTTGGGGCTCGCTTTCGGACTGGCCTTGGGGCTCGGCTTGGGCGACGCCTTCGGGCTCGGCTTGGGACTGGGCTTTGGGGTCGGTTTGGGTGTTGGTTTGGGTGTTGGCTTTGGCGTCGGCGTCGGCGTCGGCGTCGGCGTCGGCGTCGGCGTCGGCGTGGGGGTGGCGGTTGGCTTTGGCGTCGGGGTTGGCGTGGGGGTGCTAAGCGGAATCGTATCCTCTTCCGGCGTCGGCTCGGGAGTTGGTTCAGGAGTCGGCGGCGGAGTCGGCTCTGGCGTTGGTTCCGGGGTGGACTCGGGCGTTGGTTCGGGCGTTTCTTCAGGCTCGGGGTTCCCCGCCCCGCTTTCCTCGGGAACCGAAAACGATCCGGGATCGAGCCAGACCACATCGCCGACCGGCTGGGTGATTCCCCGTCGCGCAAAATAAATCACCGCGGCGATAAGCAGGAGGTGAAAGACCGCCGTGACGATCAGATTCCGCCGGAAGTGCGGGTCGCCCATGGCTCAGAAAAATGACGCCATCATTCGGGCGTCGCCGCGTTCTCGTCCTCCGGCCGCGTCATCACCCCCACCTTGCCGATGCCGACCCGCTTGAGAATGTCCATCACGCCGATGAATTTCTGGATGGCGAGATCCCGGTCGGGACGCACAACCACTGAGACGAGCGGATCGCCGGACTTGAGCAGGGCCAACCGGGCTTCGAGATCCGCGGCCGTGATCAAAGCGCCGTTGAGTTTGATGACCTCGTTGCGATCCATCTCGATCATTTGCACTTCGGAGGGATTGACCTGGGTTTTCGCGGTCGAGCTGGAGGGGACGACCAGATCGACGCTGTTCTCCATCAGCGGCGTGGTGATCATGAAAATAATCAAAAGCACAAAACACAAATCGAGCAGGGGAGTCACGTTCAACTCCGAAAGTGTGTGCGGGGCGCTGCGATTACTAAAACGACGCATGGTTAAAAAGATTTGCGCGATTCACGCGAGCCGTGCTCGACGTATCGGTGTTCGATTTCCGAGGAAAGCTCGGCGGCGAAGTTTTCCGCCTCGATGATGAGGGAGCGCAGGCTGGTGACGAGAAAGTTGTAGCCGAACATGGCCGGGATGGCGACCAGCAGGGCGACCACCGTCGTAATAAGGGCCCCCGCCACTCCCGGAGCCATGGCGGCCAGGTTGGCGCTGCCGGACTGCGCGATGCCCCCGAAGGCATCCATCACACCCCAGACCGTTCCCAACAGGCCCAGAAAGGGCGCGCCGCTCACCGCAGTGGAAAGAATGATCATTTGGGATTCGAGCTTGAGGCCCGCTTCACCCACCGCACGCTCCATGGCGACCGTGACCGCGCGCATTTGCGCGGGCGTGATTTTGTCCGCGCTTTCGACCCGGGCCCGGAAAGTTTCGTCCACTTCCATCGAACCGAGCATTTGAAAACACAGTTCGCCGCATCCGGCTTTGTAAATTTCGTAAAGCGGAGAACCCTCGAAGCGAACCCCCTGCTCGTAAATGCGCAGCGGCGTGCGGTCCTGGCGGAACAGCACGGAAAACCGCCCGGACTGCCGTCGGGCAAAATTGAGGTAGCGGATCTTTGTCACCATCACCGCCCAACTGAAAATCGAGCCAAGAAAGAGCCCGAGCAAGACCAGCTTCCCCTCGATGGTGGATTCCGTGAAGGCATAGACCAAACCTGAGGCCAGCAAATAGGCAGGAGCAAAAACCATGTTTCCGTTGCTATGTAAGCAAGGATCGCGGCCAATCGGGAGAAAAAAGAGTTCTCGGCCAACGATTCCGCTGGAGCAGCGTCAATTCTTCTTGTTCTGGGCCGCCGTGAACCAATCCACGTTGCCAAAACCCCCGCCGCTGTTTCCCGGTCCGCTGTATTTTTTCACGTCGCGGGCATTACCCTCCCTGCCCTCGCCGGGTTTGCGAACTGCGCCCAAGTCAGGATTGCTCTTGAGGGAAAGGGCGATGCGCTTGCGGGATAGATCGACCTCCATGACAGTTGCCAGCACTTTTTGTCCCACCTTCAAAACGTCCGCCGGATTTTTGACAAACTGATCCGAAAGCTGGCTGATGTGAACCAGGCCATCCTGGTGCACGCCGATGTCCACGAAAGCTCCGAAGGCCGTGACGTTTGTCACGATGCCGGGGAGTTTCAGGATAGCTTTGGGCCTCGGCCGGAACATCCATGGCCGGGTCTTGCGGCCAGAGCAACTCGGCCAGGGGCTCAAGACCTTTCTCTTTCGCGATGGTGGCTTTGGTGCGTTTTTTCGGACGGAACGGGAGATAAATATCCTCCAGCGTGGTCAGCGTCTCGACCGCATCAATCTTTGCCTTCAGTTCATCGCTGAGAAGCTTGCGTTCGGTCAGCGACGAAAAAATCGACCGCGGCGTTTGTCGAGTTCGGTGAGTTGCTCAAGCCGGTCGCGGATGGCAGCGATCTGCACTTCATCGAGTTCGCCGGTGCGTTCCTTGCGGTAACGGGCGATAAAAGGGGACCGTGGCGCCTTCTTCGAGAAGCAGTGCGGTGGCCGCGACCCGCCGCGGCTGGAGCTTCAATTCCTGGGTAATCTTTGGGATGTATTTTTCGAGCATCGGGAGGCGCAGATGATGAAAAGTTCCACCTTCGAGTCAATGACCCATCGCGTCACAAAAAATCTTCTTTACTGGACTTTTCCCCCGGACCGGCCAACCCACCCCGGAGCAAGATAATCTTTTGCGCCCGTCCCGCATCCAGCGTATGAAGGGCACCGCATGATCCCACGTTTCGCTTCATCCCTTGCCGTTTTCGCCCTGCTCGCGGCACCCTGCGCCCGCGCCCAGCAGGCCACTCCGCCCCGCGACAATCCTTACGATGTGATCGGCAAGGTCTTCGCCCCTTTTTGGAGCGTGTTGCTCGCCGCGACGAGCAGTCCGAACAAGGCCTGCACGATGACCATCGAGATGTCGGAAGTCAGTGGCCGCCTGCCCAAGCAGATGGCCGGTGCCGAGCTCAAAGCCGCCGTGGAATTTCCCGACAAGGTGAAATTGACCGCCCCCGTGCTCGGCGAAAACATCACCGTTTGCCGCAACGGCGACGAAGTGTGGGCCGTCCCCGGTGCCAAGGTGGAGTTCCTGCTCAGCCAGTTTAAGGCCAAGCCCCCGCCCGCACGGAAGAGCAAGACGCCGATCTATCTGCCAATTACCGCCCAGCAGGCGATTTTTCTTCCCGCCCTCTTCACCATCATCAAGGCCGATGTGGCCGAGGTGGCCTCGCTCAATGGCGAAGATTGCCGCGTCATCACCGCCGGCCTCATGCCCGAGCTGGCAAAGGCCGCCAAGGCGGAGGGTTTTCGCGCCCAGCTCTGGGTCGCCCCCGGCTACCTTCCCCGCCGTATCGCCGTCACCCAGCCCGACTTCACCGCCACGGTGGACATCAAGGATCTGCGTTTCGGTCCTTCTCTCGTGCCCGCCACATGGGAACCACCCGCCGGCACGACGGACATTTATCGCACAAATGCCGAGATGCTCGACGCCGTGCTTTTCGTGGTGATGAACTCGCTCAAAATGAAAGAGGGAGACACCCCCTGGCAAAACACCCAACCGCTCAAAACGGAATAACAGATCCGCACCCGTGAAAAAACACCGGCTGATCATTCTCACGCTGCTTCTGATCGTCAGCGCCGTGGCCATCTGGGGATCCTTTCGCTTTGACGCGCCCCTGCGCCAGGCGGTCGTGGCGTCGCAGGGCAAGGGCTGGAAAAAAACCCCGGACTACCAATTCCATTCCAACGTTCGCCGCTACGGCGACTGGCCCTGGTTGATGCTCGCCGGTGGCATCGGCCTCCTCACTGCTTGGAAACTGAAAAGCCGCGAATGGCTGCGCATTCTCGCCGCCGCCATGATCGCCTCCACCGTCGCTGGGATCCTCATCAACGCCTCCCGCCTCACCACCGGACGCACCCGGCCGCGCGAAAGCCCGAAAATTGCCAACGGCTTTTACGGCCCGTGGCACGAAGGTCGTCTCACCATCGGGGTTCCGGCTTACAATTCCTTTCCCTCCGGCCACACCGCCACAGCCTTCGGATTTGCCGGGGTCGTTTTTTTCGCCTGCCCCTGGATTGGCATCGGTGCGCTGGTGCTGGCCTCAGTCGTCGGTTGCTCCAGCATCATGATGGGCACACACCATCTCTCCGATGTCGTCGTTTCCATCATTCTATCCCTCGTTGTCGCTTGGTTTATCTGGAAATGGATGCGCGAACACGGCGATGAAACCCTGAACAGGCTTCGCCAAAAATTCCTCCGCCGTCCGAAATAAGAGACACTAAGTTCAGGCGTTCGTTCGTTTATTATGCCCGACCTGCTGAAAACGCTGGAAAAACTTCGGATACCCTAAACTTCGCCCCTCCAGCACGAAATCATTCAGGCAACGCGTGCTTCTAATCTATTTGCCTCGGCGGTTGCATTCCGAAAGATTCTTCTCGTGCCCCGTGTCCCCATACCGAACTGCCCCTACCGTGTCGGCTTTTTCAGTTTCGATTTGACCGAGCGAAAGCACGTTCATGTTCGCCGGGAACGGAAAGAGTCCAAAATCTGGATCGAGCCCAACGTTGAACTGGCATGGAACGCCGGATTCGCACAGCATGAGATGAATGACATCCTGCGCCTTGTGTGCGATAATCTTTCCCTGATCAACCAAACCTATGAGTCTGCCTCCGAAAATCACTGAAGCAGAAATCACCCAGCGCCAACTGCGGGTGCATCTCGACAGCGGGACCACCATTCTGATGCCGCTCGAAGATGTTCCCACCCTTTTGCTCGCGACCGATGAGGAACGGGCCTCGATGGAGGTCTTTGATCACAGCCTCCACTGGGATTCACTCGACTGCGATTTGAGCGTCGAGGGCCTGCTGGCCGGCGCGAAGGAAATGCCCGGCCTGGCCCGCAAGGCTTGGGAAAAATTTGTCGCCAGACAATACGGCGTCGCGGCGTAACTTCGGAAAATAGCCCAGAGACGAGGAAGGGATGACTCCGGAGCAGGAACGATTAATAGCGATCCTTCAATATCTGGAGGATTGGGACAAGCTCACACGAACACCAGTCACGAGTGTGCAGGACTATTTGAAAGCCATTGATGGTCGGGCACAGATCCTTAGTGCGACCCGGAACCGCCGTGACGCAGAACTTTCCTTGCGGGGCGAGTATGAGCAGGTTGTGGCGAAGCGAACTTGGGTTCGTCTGATCGAAAATCTTCGTTTGGATGGAAGAATCACGCGGGCGATTACCGCATAAGTTCAGGCAATCCGGGGAATGACAAAATCCGGAAAAGGGAAGCGTGACGTGAAACTTCGCAATGCTGCCCGGGAAGCGATGCATTTTGCCCGTGGCGGAGTTCCCTGTTGGATCATGCCTCACTGGCGAGTGTCAGAGTCCCTGCCGGCAAAATTGGGGGATTTTGACCTTGTCATAGTTGATGAAGCGTCCCAGAGCGATGCTTGGGCTCTGCCCTCGATTCTACGGGGAAAGAAGCTGCTAATTGTCGGCGATGACAAGCAAGTCGGACCACAGCCCTCATTCACTCAGCAAGTGCAAATCGACCAGATTCAGGAGCGGCTCAGGATTGCCGGGTTGTCCACTCATATCCGGCACCGACTGGACCCCAAGGAATCGATCTACGACTTGGGAGAACTCGTTTTTGCCGGCCATACGATTCGCCTGCGGGAGCATTTCCGTTGCGCGGAACCCATCATCGAATTTTCAAACAAACTTTGTTACGATAACGAGATCAAATGTGTTCGGATTCCTGACGCGACCGAGCGCTTGATGCCCACCCTTGTCGATGTCCACGTCCGAAACGGTTGCAGAGATCGCATTCAGAAGATCAATCGTGCGGAGGCGGAGGCTATTGTGAATGAGATTGACGCCCTCGTAAACGATGATGGCTTTGGGAAACGCTCCATCGGGGTTGTTTCTCTCCTCGGCCCCGATCAAGGCAAACTTATCTTTGATCTCGTGCTGGAGCGAATTGGAGAGGAGGCTTTCTTAAAGCATCGCATCCGTTGCGGAGATGCCCGGGCCTTTCAAGGCAGTGAAGCAGATGTGATCTTCATCTCGGCGGTAGATGATCCGGGCAGTGGGGGTGTGATGACCGAAAACAAACTCGATAATGTTCGCCGGATCAACGTGGCGGTCTCACGAGCAAGGGATCGGCTTTATTTCTTCCATAGCTTTGCGAGCGAGGATCTCAGCCAATTGGATTTGCGCGTGAAGCTTATCGAGCATTTCAAATCGCCAATTAAAGATGTTCCAAAGGGGAAAGGAAGGGATCTCTGTGAATCCGATTTCGAGAGAGAGATGTTTGATGCCTTGAGCGAAATTGGCTACCGGGTCATTCCTCAAGTGCGGGCAGGCAACTACCGAATCGATTTCGTGGTGGAAGGGCATCAGGGAAAACGCCTGGCGGTCGAGTGCGATGGGGACCGCTACCATGGTCCAGAAAAGTGGATGGACGACATCGCCCGGCAACGGCTTCTGGAACGCGCTGGCTGGAAGTTTTGGCGATGCTGGGGATCGAGTTTTGCCCGTGACAAGGCGGGATGCTTGCAAGAGCTGGTGGAAGCCCTCTCGCGTGAAGGGATCGAGCCACTTGGTGAATGTGAAGTAGATTTTTCCGGGCTTGTCGAGTTCAGGGAGGTCGGCAATGAAACCGATGACGAGACCGTCGAGGAGCCGGTCAATGATTTCGAGCAACAAGATTCTGAGACGGAGTCAGGAGTACCTGCTACATCTAAAGTCGACGAGCCGCTTCGTCACTCTACACCTCCAGTTGCAGCGATCCGTTCATCACGACTTTTCGATGACGACTTTTCCGATTTGCCACTCTACCAACAGCCGATAACTGCATCTGTAACAAATGCGTCGGAGGCAACAATCTCCATTGGCGATGCCGTGACATATCAAATCCGAGACAACAAAGGGCTCCGCGAGGAATACATCATGATCCTCAACCAACCTTCAAATTTGAAATTGGGAATCGTAAATGCAAATGATGGGATTGCATATGCCCTTCTCGGCCGCGAAGTCGGAGACAAGATGAGTATCCCCATTGATGGCACAATCGCTGACATTGAGATCCTTTCGAAACACGAGGTTCTTACATGATCAACTGGCCGTAGGGAGGAGTCAGGCCATGCGGATTGACATTTCCGCCATTTTTCCTGTTTTTCTCCGTGACTCCGTGTCTCGGTGGTTAAAATCTGTTCCAGATGCCCGATCTCCTGCAAACGCTGAAAAGGACCTTCGGCTATGCCGAATTCCGCCCGCTCCAGCGTGAAATCATTGAAGCGACTTTGGGCGGGCGGGATGTCTTTGCCCTGCTTCCCACCGGAGGCGGAAAATCGCTTTGTTTTCAACTTCCCGCTCTGCATCGACCGGGCCTGACCGTGGTGGTTTCGCCCCTCATTGCCTTGATGAAGGATCAAGTCGATCAACTCCAGGCCGCCGGTGTGGCCGCGACATTTTTGAATTCCTCGCTCGGTGCCGCTGAAGCCAAGGCCCGCCTGCGCGGCCTTCACAACGGCGAATACCGCTTGCTCTACGCGGCCCCTGAGCGCCTGTTGCTCGACAACTGGAAGGAAAATCTCCGCGCCTGGAACGTCAACGCGCTCGCCATTGACGAGGCGCATTGCATTTCGGAATGGGGCCACGACTTCCGCCCGGAATACCGCCAGATCGCGCAGCTCCGCGACCTCCTACCGGACGTTCCCGCCATGGCGCTCACCGCCACCGCGACCGAACGCGTGCGTGAGGACATCGTCAAACACCTGCGGTTGCGCGATCCGGGCGTTTTTGTCGCCAGCTTCAACCGGCCCAACCTTTCCTACCGCGTCACGCCCAAGGACCAAGCGCTCAAACAAATCCTCCATTTCATCGCCAAGCGTCCCGACGAAAGCGGCATCGTCTATTGCGCGACCCGTGCCACGGTTGAACGGGTGGCCGAAGGACTGGCCGATCGCGGCTACGCCGCCAAGCCCTATCACGCAGGACTGGACGCCGCGCAGCGTTCGGAAAACCAGGAGCTTTTTCTGCGCGATGAGGCCCGCATCATTTGCGCCACCATCGCCTTCGGCATGGGCATCAATAAACCCAACGTCCGCTGGGTCATTCATCACGATTTGCCGAAAAACATCGAGGGGTACTATCAGGAAACCGGCCGGGCCGGGCGCGATGGTCTGCCCTCCGATTGTCTCCTGCTTTTCAGCGCGGGCGACGCCGCCAAGCAAACCCATTTCATCGAGGAGATGTCCAGCGCCCGGGAACAACAGGCGGCCCGGGCCCAGCTGCGCCAGATGATGCATTACGCCGAGTGCGCCACCTGTCGGCGCGGCGAACTGCTGACCTATTTCGGCGAACAATTTCCCGGCGATAATTGCGGTGCCTGCGACAACTGCACGGAACCACGCGCCACCTACGACGGAACAATCAACGCCCAGAAGTTTCTCTCCTGTGTCTATCGCATCCTGCAAGCCGGGCGCTTCGGCGTGGGGATGAATCATATCATCGAAGTGCTAACCGGCGCGGACACCGACAAAATCCGGCGCTGGAATCACCAAAATCTCACCACCTACGGCATCGGCAGAGATCTCTCGCGTCCGCAATGGGCCGCCATCGGCCGCGAACTGATGCGCCTCGGGCTGTTGGCCCAGGCCGCTGGAGAGTTTCCTACCCTGGAAATTACCGAGGACGGTGTCGAGGCATTGCGTTCACGCCGCATCATCATGCTGACCAAATCGCTGACTGTCCCCAAATCAAAAAGCCCCGCCCAGCGCGCCGGGCAGATTGAATGCGACGAAGTGCTCTTTGGCCGCCTGCGCAGCCTGCGCAAACAATTGGCTGACGAGCGCAGCGTGCCTGCCTATGTGATCTTCGGCGACACCACCCTTCGGGACATGGCCCGGCAGTATCCGGAAAGCAAGGACGCCATGCGAGGCATCTTTGGCGTGGGCGAAAAAAAACTTGAGGAATTCGGATCGGTCTTTGCTGCCGTCGTGGCCGGACACCTCGAAACATATCCGCGCCTCGCCTTCCCCGGCGGATAGCGGTCCCCGCGGGAGGAAAAAACTTTTGACACCCTCGGACATCATGACATCATGACGTCACATATGCCATCCACCGAGAAGTCTGGCGGCGACAAGAAGTCGAAGAAGAAGCGAAAGAACACCTCCCTGCGGTTGGAAAAGGAGATGCTCAAGCAACTGAAGCAGGTGGCATTGGAAAAGGATACCAGCATCCAGGAAATCATTGAACGCCTCATCCGCACCCATCTCGAAGCCCTTAATGCTCCCGGTCGCCGCAGCCGCTGAATCCGGCCGCCGCTTTGAGCTCCCGTCCGGACTTGAACTGGCCGGCCTGCTGCAGGGGTCGTTCGAAGTGTCTGCCGGACCGGTCAGGCTGGGACGGAGAGTCTTCTATGACACCCCGGTCTGGAATCTGTGGTTTGGAGGGCTGGTCCTCTTTTCCGAGATTGGCCGCGGCATCCTCCAAGAACATGACGGGGAGTGGACGACTGACTTGGTGGGAAATCTCGAAGTGCCAATTCCCTGGCCGCGTTTTGCCTGGGAGTTCCCCCCGTCCCCGCTGCGTCAGCGGCTGGAGCGCGTGGCGGGCTACCGGGCCTTGCGGCGGGTCGCCACCGCCCAGGTGAAACGGCAGCAATGGAATCTGCGCGATGAAGCCGGCAAGACCGTCGCCCGCCTAGTGCTGGAAGATGCCCGCCCGTCCAACCAAACCCGATCCGGCAGCTTCCGCTTCGCGGAATTGCACTTCCTGAAAGGATACGAAACCGAAGGCGCCGAAGCTGAACGCCACCTCATCCGGGAGGCCGTGGCCAAGCCGGCCTGCGGTCCCTTGGGGGAGGCATTTCGCGCCGCCGGGGTCGAGCCTATTCCCTACACGCTCAAACCCACGTTTTCTTTTTCTCCTGACCAGCCCGCCCGGCCTGTCCTGCGCGAGGCCGCGATTCGCACGCTGGCCATCGCCCGCTTTAACGAGACGGGGATCCTGGACGACGCCGACACGGAATCTCTGCATGACTACCGCGTGTGTCTGCGGAAGATCCGATCTCTTCTTGGCTCGATCAAAGAGATCTTCCCCGAGGATGTTCTTCAGCAATGGAAAACAGTCCTGGGCAATGCGTGCCGGCAGACCAACCGCTTGCGCGATTTGGATGTTCACCTCCTCTCCCGCGAGTCTCTGACCAAGTTGTTGCCCCCGGCTCTGCAGCCGGGGCTGACACCTTTCTTCGAAGATCTGGCGGCCGCACGGGCCGGGGAATTCCGTCGGGTGCGGGCGCGCTTGCGCCACCTTAGCTATCGAAGCGAAATGGAAACCCTGGAGGCCAGCCTGGCCGACGCACTCAAGCTGCCGGAAGCCGGCGCGGCCACCCTCCCGATCGGCCCGGCCGCCGCCGCACGCATTGCCGGGCGCTTTCGCCGCCTGAAGAAGCTGGCCCGACGTCTCCATCATGGATCGCCTGACCGCGACATTCATGAGATCCGCCTGGAAGCAAAAAAACTGCGCTATCTGCTGGAATTCTTCGGTCTGCTCTTCGCGGAAGAAGATGCCGATCCCCTCACCCGGCAGTTGTCGAAATTACAAAACCGGCTCGGGCGCTTCAACGACACCTCGGTCCAGCAGGTCTATCTGCTCGATTATTGGAAGACGAAGGAACCGGATGGTGACACCCATCTGGCCATGTCGCTGGGCGGATTAATCACGACCCTCCACCACGAGCATTACGCCCTGCGCGGGGCGGTCAGCCGCGGCCTCGAGGCCTTCTGCTGCTCGAAAAATTCCGAACATATCCGCCACATCCTCGAACACGCCTCCCCGGCGACTGTCTGACCCACAATGAAAGTCCTTTCCTGCTACAGCATCAAGGGCGGCGTGGGTAAAACCGCGCTGGCCGTCAACCTTTCCTGCCACTTGCAACAAACCGGGCATCGCACCCTGCTGATGGACCTCGATCCGCAGGGCGCGGCGGCCTTTTATTACCGGGTGGCGGCGGCAAAAGAATCGCCCGACGACGACAGTGAAGAACTCTCCGGAGCCTGGGTGCGGAAAAATTTGCGGGAATCGGATTTCCCCGGACTGGACATCCTGCCCTCCAATCTGGCTTTTCGGAATCTGGATGTGCAACTGGCGGACATGAAAAAGCCGCGACGGCAACTCGCCTGGTTGATCAAGGAATTGCGGGCCGACTACGATGCCTTGGTCATTGACTGTCCGCCCAACATCACACTGCTTTCCGAAAATGTTTTTCGCGCCTCCGATGCCATTCTTGTGCCGGTCATTCCCACGACCCTTTCGGCCCGCACGCTGACCCAATTGGAGGAATTTTTTCAGGCTGAAGGGCTCGAGACCGGGCGGATTTTCCCGTTCTTCTCGATGGTGCAATACGTCAAGCGGCTTCATCTGGACCTGATGGTCGAGTTGCGCAGCCTCTTTCCCAAATTTCTGCAACACGAAATCCCCTTTTCCGTGGATGTGGAAACCATGGGGGTTCACCGCACCCCCCTTTTGCACGGTGCGCCTGACCGTCCGGCCGCCCTGGCCTATCGCGGCCTCTGTGAAGAAATCCTCAGCCGCTGTCCCGCCACAGAATGAATCCATCGGACTCTACCTTGGAGAGGCGATTTCTCCTCGCGTCCGATCCCCCCGGTCTGGAAAAAGGGCGCGGCCGGTCGATGCAGCAAGGCTACCTTGCCTCTGATCGGGGCCGGGACATTCTGGTTAACAAAGACGGCTGGCGTTGTGAGCAAATCGTGAGGGAACGCCGGCGGCGGGTGCATACGACCACCCGCCTGGCGATCTCCCACGCGCAATTTGAGACCCTCTGGCCCCTCACGGAAAAATGCCGGATCATCCTGACCCGCCATGCACTCAAGTGGAAGGGTCTGCCCCTAATGGTCGATGTGTATGCGGGGGATCATGCGCCTTTGCGGTTGGCCACCATCCGCTTCGCCACCCGCACGGCTGGCGAGATCTGGGACAAGCCTTCCTTCCTGGGCGAGGAAATCACCATGCGCGAGGATTACACGGCCGCACATTTGGCCACCCACGGATTGCCCATCCCCCACGATGGAACCTGCCAGGCCGGGGCACTCCCATTTCTATTCAAAAAACGCGAATTGCACGTCGTCCTGGTGACCAGTTCCTCCGGCAACCGCTGGATTGTGCCGAAGGGGCAGTTGGAGCCGCGCATGACCCGCCAAGAAGTGGCCTTGATGGAGGCCGCCGAGGAAGCCGGCGTGGTGGGAGCCATCGAACCGGGACACCGCCATCACTGCCGCCTCGAAGATGGCAGGCTCATGCACCTCTATCCCTTGCGGGTCTTCGCCCTGCTTAAGCACTGGCCCGAGGCGGCGGCGAGAAAACGCCTAGTTCTCCCCATTCGCGAGGCCTTGGCGGAGGTCGAAGACAAGGCACTGGCTGGCTGCATCCGCCGGATCGCCGCCCGCCTCTCGGCCTGACAGGTTGCCCCGTGACCCGTGCGGCCCGGAGAAATCACAGCCGGATGCCCAGCCGGACATAGGCCGAGCGGATTTGCTTCATCAACTCGGCCTCGCTCCGTCCGTTGAGCAGGATTTCCAAGGATTTCTTTCGGAATTCATTCCGTGCCTCAGCGGAGGCCAGTACCGGCGGTCGCTCCGGTTGCTTCGGGTCACCACGCCCGCGATTGCTGCCATCGGCGTTGATTTCGACCCCGCGCTGCCTTTTCAATTCCTCCACCGCCCTTTCGTAGGCTTCGACCTCCCGGCGCAGTGCGCCCACTTCGCGGAAATAGCGGACGAAAAGTTGCCCGTCGCCGTCGCCATCAAGGTGCATGAAATAATAAACGAGCAGGTACGATGTGAAATACAACCTGGCCGACATGAGGGGATCTTGTTCCAGGACCTGCATCCATTTCTCATCCGTGATCGAGAACAGTTCATCCAGGGGATAGGGAACCGGAATGCCCCGGCCCTTTTTCAAACGCTCAAGATATTCCCTCAATCCGGTCTTGGCGGCGGAAACGCGGAAGCGGCCGGTTTTCAGGGGCAGCATCGCGGTATATTCCGCCGTGCCTTCCACCACCCACTGCGGCAGAAATATCAGCCAGTAATGCATCATCTGGTGGGTCAGTTCGTGCACCAACGTGCTGGTGTCGAAATCGTCGTCCTTGGTGTAACTTTTTCCCACGGACTTGAGGCCGATGCTTTCAAAAGGGACGAGAAAAATCTTCTTGCGGCCCATGTAAACCCCACCGCTGTTTTTGGGCCCGCCCACTGCCTCGTACGTCGCGCGGGTTCGCAGAAGACGGGCCCGGAAGTAGTCCCCGGAAGCCGGGGCGGGTTCGATCCCCCAAGGCAGGGCCTTGAGCAATTCGTACGTCGCCTCGAAGTTTCGTGCCACCTCACGCAGCAGGCTCTGGGTGAATTTTCCCTGCGACTCGAATTCGAAATGCGGGGTGCGGTAAACGAATTTCTCGTTCCGCTCATCTTCGCTTACCACCTCGATCTTCAGGCTGGCGGTATCCACCCCGACCACATCCGGCAGGACGATTTTGAGAGGCTGCTTTTTTTGCCACTCGGCGAGGTATTGCTGGTCTTCCGGTCCGAGGCGCGCGAAGGGCAGTGGCGAACGCTGACCATTCCGGGCCCGAAAGAACACCGTGGTTCCATCAAAACTCACGACGGAAGCCTCGAAGGCCTGGCCCTCAATTGTCTTCCAGCCACGCAGGGGTTCGCCGACCGGTAGCTGAGCCTGAAGGCCGGTGCAAAAAATCACAATGCAAAGCAAAACTGTCAGTCGTTGAAACATGCTAGTCCTTGAGCGTTGGCACAGACTCGCGCCGGGCTTTTCCCTCCATCATTCGGACAAGAAAGATGCACCCCTCGTAAAGCAGATACATCGGCCCCGCCATGAGCATCAGGGTGAAGACATCCGTGGTGGGAGTGATAATCGCAGCCAGAAAGAGAATGACCACTACCGCAAAGGCCCGGGTCCGCTGAAGAATCTCCAGATTGAGAATCCCCAGCTTGACCAGTAGCAGCACCGCCAGCGGCAGCTCAAAGGCCAGCCCGAAGGAAATGACAAACTGCGTGGTGAAGGAAAAAAATTCCCGCACGCTCCATTGCGGCCGCCAATTAAGGGACTGGGAGTAATGGAAAAAATACCCCAGCGTCGGAGGCAGCACGATAAAGTAGGCGAAGAGCACGCCACCCAGGAACAATCCAAGCGAAACCCCCGCCGCAGGATAAAGCATGCGCCGTTCATTCGGTTTCAGACCGGGCAGGATAAATTCGGCCAGGAAAAAAATCAGAAACGGAAACGCCATCACCAATCCGGCGTAAAACGACAGCTCGATCGCGATGGCCAACGGATCGGCCACGCCGAAATTGGTCAGACTCGTCATGCCGGGATCAATGGCTTGCAGGGGCCGCTGAACGATTCCCACAATGGTTCCCTGAAAGAAAAAAGCCGCCCCCATCATAAGGGCCAGAACGGCGACCATTTTGATCAGCATGCGCCGGAGATCCTCAATGTGATCGAGGAAGGGTTTGGGCTCATCGCTCAATTCCCGGAAATCAAAAAACCTCTTCCAGTTCATGCAAAAATTCCTCGGGCTTGCAGGCGCGCCGACACAGCGAGC
This sequence comes from Terrimicrobiaceae bacterium, assembly GCA_041746635.1. GTDB lineage: Bacteria > Verrucomicrobiota > Verrucomicrobiia > Chthoniobacterales > Terrimicrobiaceae > CAMASH01. Next base: position 27,110 of record JBGTGQ010000026.1, read on the forward strand.
GTATTGGCATCGACAATCTCTCCCTCCGAAATCATGGCCTGCAATTCCTGCGGCAAAAACGACCCGACCTCCAGGATCGCTTCATATTCATCGTGGGCCGGCCCTTCGGCCCGCGGCGCCACATCCGTCGCCAGAAAAAGATGAGCGCATTCGTCGGTGAAACCCGGGGACGAAAAAAAATACCCCAGGCCGGCCAGCCCCCCGCGACATTCCATGCCAGTCTCCTCGCCCAGTTCACGCAGCGCGGTTTCGCGGATCGACCGGTCGTTCAATTCCCCGTCAATCTGCCCGGCGGGAAATTCCCAAAGTTCGCGTCCGACTGCCACGCGCTCCTGCCGGATGAGCAGGAATTTTCCATCGGGAGTGCGCGGAGCCACGACCACGGCGGCACGACGGTGGACCACCAGCCAGGAAATTCCCCCGGGACGCGAGGGCGTTGCGACCAGTTCGCGATTCAACCGCAGATGGGGCGTGTCGCAGAGCGACTCGCTTTGCAGCAGGGCCCAGCCGGAACTCCCCCCGCCATTTTTCACTTCAGGCGTGCTTTCCAATGGGCCAGCCGTTTGGCCACATTTTTGGGCGAAGGAGCGCCCGTGCCCCCGCGCGCGGACAGCCCGGTCGCGACATCGAACACTGCCCGCACCACCTTGGGCTGCAAAACCGGCGAAGCCGCTTGAAAGTCGGCAGACTCCAACTGGTCGAGAGGGACACCTTTTTGCCCCGCCAGCGCGACCAACCGTCCCACAATTTCATGCGCCTGCCGGAAAGGCACACCGCCCAGAACCAACCGGTCGGCCACGTCCGTCGCGAGCAGGTTGGGGTCGCGCGCCGCCTCCGCCGTTACTCCGGCGCGAAAGGACGCCGCCTGGATCATCTCGGCAAAAATTTCCAACGCGGCCTTAGCTGTATCCACAGAATCAAAGATGGCCTCCTTGTCCTCCTGCATGTCCCGGTTGTAGGTCAGCGGCAGTCCCTTCAGCACGGTGAGCAGGGCAAACAGATTTCCGTAAAGCCGCCCGGTCTTGCCGCGGGTGAGTTCGGCGATGTCGGGGTTTTTTTTCTGCGGCATCAGGCTTGATCCCGTGGTGTGGCGGTCGCTCAGGTCGATGAAACCAAATTCCGCCGAAGCCCAGAGAATGACATCTTCACTCAAGCGCGAGAGATGCATGCCAATGATGGCCAGTGCGGACAGCAGCTCGCAGGCAAAATCCCGGTCCGACACCGCGTCCATGCTGTTTTGCGTGACCCGCGAGAAACCCAGTTCCTTTGCCACGGCCTCGCGGTCCAACACAATAGTCGAACCGGCAATGGCCCCGGAACCGAGGGGGCATTCGTCCAGCCGCTTCAGACCGTCCCGCAGACGTCCGTGATCGCGCTCCAACATTTCTACGTAGGCCAGCAAATGATGCGCGATGAAAACCGGCTGCGCCCTTTGCAAATGGGTGTAGCCGGGCATCACATCCTTCTCGTGCCGCGCGGCCAGACCGGACAGCGCCGTTTGCAGTCCGCGCACCAGGCCACAAAGCGTTTCGATCTCATCCCGCAGATACAACCGCAGATCCAGCGCCACTTGATCGTTGCGACTGCGCGCGGTGTGGAGTTTTGCCCCGGCCGCACCGATGCGCTTGGTCAGTTCCGCCTCGATATTCATGTGAACATCCTCCAGCCCGGTGTCGAAATCAAAACGTCCCGCGCTGATCTCTTTTTCGATGCGGCGCAGACCTTTTTCGATCTTGGAAAATTCCCCCGCGGTCAGGATGCCTGCTTTTTTTAACGCCCTCGCGTGGGCAATGCTCCCGCGAATATCATGACGATACAGCCGCCAATCGAAGGAGATCGACTCGCTGTATGTTTTGAGCAGGTCGGAAGACGCCTGCTGGAATCGGCCTTTCCACATGACCGTGTCAGACTTTTTTCCGCCGTTGATTGCGGCAGGAACCCTTGGCTTTCAACTCGTCGCAATGACCCTCGATTTTCACCGCCTTGTTGGCCGGGGAAAACCCGAGCCGCCGGGTGATGCAGTTTTCCAGCAACTCCATATTGGTGTCTTCGAATTCGATGATCTTGTTGCAATCCACGCAGATCAGATGGTTATGGGTCGGGTGTTCGACAAAGTTGGGATCATAAATCTTCGTGTCCGTCCCCAGATCCATTTCGCGCAGCAATCCGCTTTCGACCAGCAACGGCAAGGTGCGATAAACTGTGGCCCGCGAGACGGACTTTTCGATGCGCCGGGCCAAAACCAGAAGTTCCTCGGCGGTGAAATGTTCCTTCGTGCCGAAGGCTGCCTCGATGATGGCTTCCCTCTGCACCGTGCGTCGCAGACCCTTGCTGGCGAGAAAATCCTGCAGTCTGCCACGGACACGATCAAGGATGTTGGGTTCCATCAAGGGCGAGAGTAAATTTCTGCGCAGCAGAGTCAAGAAAGCGCCAGAGAACTACGGCAAAGCAAAGCAAAGTACCGTTGCTGCATTCCTGCCCTGGCGGGGTTCCTCCATCTGCAGTCCATAGTCTCTGGCAAGGAAGAACCTAGCGGGATGCGCCCGTCTGGCAAACGGAAAGATGATTTGTTCGTTTTGTTGCTTGCGAAGCTGAATGTGTTTTGTTAACGAAGATCCCGCTGCATTAATCCACCTCCAGTTGTCCTATGGGAAAAATCCTCGTATTCGCTTCTATCGCCATCAGCCTTGCCACCGCCGGTCTCGGCTTTGTCAACAAAAGCAAACTCACCGAAACCAAGGGCACCTTGGCCGACACGGAAACCAAGCTCGCTACAACTGAGGGCACCCTCACCAAGACCAAGGGCGAGTTGAAGACCACCGCCGAAAGCTTGGCCACCACCACCTCGGAAAAAGCCGCCGCCGAAGCTCAAGTCGCCGGACTGCAAACCGCCGTGGAAACCGCCAAAGCTGAAGCCGCTAAAGCGACTGCAGACAAAGCCGCCCTCGACACCCAAGTGACGCAGATCACGGCCGATCTCGAAAAAGCCAAGGCGGATCTCGCTGCCATTCAAACTTCCGGATCAGATTCTGCGGCTGACCCGACCACTGAATTGAAAACCAAGATCCAAGAGCAGGAGACCTTGATCGCCACACTGCAATCAAACTTGGATTCCGCCAAAGCCAAGGTCGAAGTTTTTGAAAAAGACAAACAAGACCGCTTGTTGAAGGTCGCCAAGAAGGGACTTGAAGGCCGTATCCTCGCCGTCAATCCCGCTTGGAATTTCGTCGTGCTTAACCTCGGTGATAAAAATGGCGTGGTGAACAACACCGAACTCCTGGTCAAACGCGGCACCCAATTGATGGGCAAGGTTCGCATCACTTCGGTAGAGCCTTCCACTTCGATCGCGGACATCGTGGCTAACAGCGTTCCGCAAGGAACAACGATCGCTCCCGGCGACAACGTCATCTTCCAGACCGACGAGGACTAATTTGCTCATGCGCCTGATCGCATCGGCGACCTTTTGCGCGCTGACTATTTTCCTGTCGTCCTGCGCTTCGCAGGATGAGGAATCCCGCAAGACGAGTGAGGCTGGCGGAACCATTCCTTGGAACCGACCCGCCGGTTGGGAAGGCCCTGGAGTACTGGGCTCCCAAATGTCCCAGATGCAGGGCGGCGGAAGCGGCGGATTCTAAGTAACGCCCATGCCGGGCCGCATCCTCGTCATTCGCGGAGGCGCGATCGGGGATTTTATTCTGACCCTTCCAGCCATCGGCTTGTTGAGGGAAAACTTCCCCGACTGCCACCTCGAAATTCTCGGCTACCGACACATTGCCGCACTGGCCGATGGCCGATTCTACGCCAACGCCACGCGCTCCATCGAGTACGGCCCCCTGGCCAGTTTCTTCAATCCCAAGGCGGACCTCGATCCGGAACTCTGCGAATACTTTTCCGGATTTCAGCAAATCCTCAGCTACATCTACGACCCCGACCAACTTTTTGAGAGTTGTCTCCGCCGGGCCGGAGTGAAAAACCTCCTCGTCGCCTCACCCAAAATCAGCGACGGCCTGCACGCCGCCCATCAACTTGCCCGCCCGCTCGAACAACTCGCCCTCTGGCTCGAAGATCCCGGCGCTAAGTTTTACCCTTCACCGGACGACCTAACCGCAGCGAAGAAACTTCTGCCGGCGTGGCCTGGTCACCTCATCGCCCTCCATCCGGGCAGCGGAGGCGAACAAAAAAAGTGGCCGATCGAAAACTGGCGGCAATTTGTCGAAAGCCTCCATCAACAAATTCCTTCCGCGCACCTCCTCATTATTGGCGGCGAAAGTGACACCGAACGCCTCGCGCTCCTGCGCAAAATCCTTCCGCCTGACCGCGCCACCTTCCTGGAAAATTTCCCTCTGCCGGTTTTGGGTGCCATCCTTTCCCGCTGCGCCCTTTTTGTCGGACACGACAGCGGCATCTCCCATCTCGCCGCCGCGTCGGGCGCGCGCTGCCTGCTGCTTTTCGGTCCAACCGATCCCGATATCTGGGCTCCCGCCAACGACGGCGTGCGTGTGTTGCAAGCGCCGGACGCACGGCTTTCCGCGCTGGAAGTCCGCGCCGTTCTGGACAAACTCAGGGAAATGCTCGCCGATGCCGTCTGAAACCATCCTCGCGATTGACCCGGCCCTTCGCAGCACCGGCTACGCCATCCTTTCCCGCGAGGGGAGAAAAATCACCTGCCCGGCATTCGGCGTGATCCGCAACGCTCCCAAGCTCCTGTTCTCCGGCTGCCTTCTCGCCATTCACGATCAAATCACCGCCATCATTCACCTATACAAACCGGAGGCCCTGGCGGTGGAGGCGGTGATTTACGTGCAGAGTTACCAGACCGCCATCACCCTCGGTGCGGCCCGCGGAGCCGCCATCCTTGCCGCCGCCGAAAACGGATTGCCCGCCTACGAATACGCGCCCCGCCGGATCAAGCAGGCCGTGGTGGGCCGCGGGGCCGCCGACAAAAGCCAGGTCGCCTTCATGGTGCGCGCCTTGCTCGGACTCACTCAGACTCCCACTGCCGATGCGGCCGATGCCCTCGCCATCGGCATCACCCATTTTCAAACCCTTGATGCCGCACGGGGCCGCAAGATCCCGCTCACCGGCATTTGAAAATGGACGCCGTCACCGTCCAATGGCTCGGGCGCATGGATTACGCCGCCGCGCTGGATTTGCAAAACCGCCTGCTCAACGCTTATCTGGACGGCTCCGGATCGGAACATCTCCTCCTGCTGGAGCACGAGGCCGTTTACACCATCGGCCGCACTCGTGATCAATCCAGCCTGCGCCAGCCCGAAAATCTTCCTCACCCGGTTTTCGAGACCAACCGCGGCGGTCAGGCCACCTGGCACGGACCCGGCCAACTCGTCGCTTATCCCATTCTCGATCTCCAGCATCGCGGACGCGACTTGCATCGCTACATGCGTTTTCTGGAGGAAATCGTGATTCTCGTTTGTTCGGCGGGCGGAGTGAACACCCAGCGCAAGGAAGAACTCACCGGTGTATGGGCCGGCGGCAAAAAAATCGCCTCCATTGGCGTTGGCGTGAAGCGTTGGGTGGCCATGCACGGCCTCGCTCTCAACGTGGGCAACTCATCGCTCGAGGCCTTCCAACACATCAGCCCTTGCGGAATTTCCAACGTGGAGATGACTTCGCTGGAAAACGAATCCGGCCAACCGCACTCCGTCGAGAAAACCGGCCGCCTGCTGGCGGAGATTTTTCTCCGCGAACTCCCCGGCCTGGCTAAGCCGTAAATCCCTAACCTCCCCACCTTGAACAGCCAAAAAGAAACGGCGCGTTTTGTTATCAGGCATTCTCCGGTAAAACGAATGAAAAGCTAATGGCCCCTCGCTTGGGCAAGATTCAGCGGCCCTTCGGCCTGGCTGAGGGTTTTCCAAAGAAATCCAAAAGCCGCCACCGCTGCAAAGCAGACCATCGGCACGAGGAAGCCCTGCGACATACCCCAATGGTCCGCGACATGGCCCATAAGTTTCGGGACAATGGCACCACCCATGATGGCCATGACGATATAAGCCGAGGCTTTTTTGGCTCTAGTGCCCAGCCCGTGAATGCCAAGAGCAAAGATGGTCGGAAACATGATCGACATGAAAAAATAGCTAAGGAACACGCAGACAACCGAGACCCAGCCCAGCTTGAGAACCACCAGCAGGCAGGCGGCCACATTTAGAACGGCATAGAGTCCGAGCACCCGGTGTGCGGGGAATTTCCCGAGAAGGCCCGCCCCGGTGAAGCGGCCCACGAGGAAACAAATAAAACCGATCGAAGCGAGGCTCGAGGCCGCCTTGTCTGAGATCTCCACCGGGGCCTGCGAAGTCATGTAATTGATGAAATAGGCGAAGATGCCGGATTGCGCGGCGACGTAAAAAAATTGCGCCAGAGTGGCCGAGGAAAAATGCGGATACGACCGAATGCTGCGCGGCGTGATGGCCTGCGCCCGCAACAACAAGGCGATGCTGGACACCGCCAGCACGACGGCCGAGCTGCCCAGAAAAACCCGGAGCGCATGGCTTTCATCGGGATCAAAGATCGTCGCAAAAGCCGTGACGATCATGCCCACCGAAGCCGACAATACGACGAGATTAAGCCAGAGCATGATCAGCGCCAGCGGGCGGTTCGGAACGCCTCCGCCCGCGTCCCCCTCGTCGAGATGATATTCATCGGTGGATTTTACATCCGGCATTTCCGCGCGGAAGAAAACCGCGGCCAGAATCCGCCCGCCGCCACCATCAGCAAGCCCACCACGATACCGCCCTTGTAACCAAGTTTGGAAGCCAGCCATCCCGCCGGCAGGGCCATGAGAAAATAGCCGAGATAGTGGGCGAACTGCACCCAAGCGGACTGCGAGAGGGTAAGATGGAGTTCGTTTTGGAAATGCTCGTCCATCACATCAATCATGCCGTTGCAAAATCCCCAGAGCAGAAAAAGCGAGGAGACGAGGGCGAATGTGACGAGGTGGTTTTTACCGTCCGGGGTGATGAACAGCTTTTTGGTCATGGGAAAATTTTTTCTTAAAGACCGCCGTCCCGCGCGTCGATATTATCCATGCCCCGCCCGAAAATTTTTCCATTCCTACCATGTCCTTGCTGAGACAAAGCCTGTCCGAAAACCGCCGCACGCTGGCGCTGGCCGCGCCGATTGCAGTCGGACACGTGAGCCAGATGCTGATGGGTCTGGCCGACACCGTGATGGTGGGAAGCGTGGGGGTGGTACCGCTGGCGGCGTGTGCGTTTGCCAACACGGTGTTGATGATTCCGTTTGTTTTTGGTTTCGGCTTGCTGGCAGGAATCAGCGTGCGGGCGTCGCATGCCTTCGGGGCCGGGCGGGGGCAGCATTGCGGCGAAGTGTTGCGCGCGGGCACCGTGATGGCGGCGGTGATCGGCATCGGAGTGGCGCTGCTGGTGCAGGCGGGCATTCCGCTACTGCCGAGGCTGGGGCAGCCGCCGGAAGTCAACGCGGCGTGTGGAAATTATCTGCTGCTTTGCGGGTGGTCGGTGGTGCCGGTGTTTTTTACCACCGTGGCAAAAAATTTCGCCGAGGCGTTGTCGCGCCCGTGGGTGCCGTTTTGGCTGATGATCGGCGGGGTGCTGATCAACGTGGTGCTGAATTGGGTGCTGATTTACGGGAACCTGGGAGCGCCGCGCATGGGCTTGGATGGCGCGGGGCTGGCGACCTTGCTGGCACGGGTGGTGACGATGATCCTGATGTTTTCCTACGTGCTCCTGTCGCCCAGACTGCGTATCAGCCGTCCGGCAAAGTGGCTGGCGGGCGGGGTGTGGCCGGAGATGCGGCCGCTGCTGGCCATTGGCCTGCCGGTCGGAGCGATGCATCTGAGCGAGGTGAGCGGCTTTGCCTTCGGCTCGCTCATGATGGGATGGCTGAGCATCAATGCGATGGCCGCGCATCAGATCGCCATCACCTGCGCGGCCACGACGTTCATGTTTCCGCTGGGACTTTCCCAGGCGGTGAGCGTGCGGGTGGGACAGGCGCGCGGCGCCGAGGAACCTGCCCGCTGCCGGCCGGTAATTGTCGGCGCGCTCGGGCTGACGGTTTTGTTGATGGCGGTATTTGCCGTGGTCTTTATGACAGCGGGAACGCTGATCGCGAGTTGGTTCGTGACGGCACCGGCCATTGTGATACTGGCGGCAAAGTTGCTGCGCATGGCGGCATTTTTCCAGATTTTCGATGGCATCCAGGTCGCTTGCTCGGGAGCTTTGCGGGGCTTCGAGGACGCGCGGGTGCCGATGCTGATCGGGGTGCTGGCCTACTGGGTGGTGGCACTGCCGGTGTCGTACGTGTGCGCCTTCCGGCTGGGATTTGGCGCGGAAGGCGTCTGGTTAGGATTCGTGATGGGCCTGGCGGTGGCGGCGGGCGCGCTCCTCCTGCGGGTGCTGCTGCGATTAAAAACCATCGGCCCATAAGAGTCCGCGCAACCGGAGCATCGATCACGGTCCTCGAATTTAACGCCCGATCCCCTCGCTGATCTTGACAGAAGGCGACCGCGCGTCGTAATCGCTATCTGTGGTCGCCTTACCCTCACTCCTCTTGTCCGTCTCATCGGTTGATTCAGGGGGTTCATTTTGCGGCCACACCACTCTTTGAGTAATGAAACTCGAAACGACTTCTTTTCACGGCTGGGATAAAACCCTGCGGCTGTCGAACGATTCCGTCGAACTCCTGGTCACCACCGATGTGGGTCCGCGCATCCTGGTTTACAAAACCCCCCGCGGTGAGAATGTGCTCAAGACGATTGAAGAGCAACTCGGCTTTACCGACGAAGACCACTGGTGCATGCGCGGCGGACACCGCTTGTGGCTGGCCCCGGAAGACGAGGCGGTCAGTTATCATCTCGACAACAGCGCCGCGACATGGACGCAAGACCCGTCCTCCGGTGAGATTATCATCGAAAGCATGCAGCAGCGCCCGCAACGCATCCGCAAAACCCTCGGCGTTCTACTGGCCGGTGACAGCTCACGCGTGACCCTGCGTCATACCGCGACTAATGACGGCGAACAACCCGTGACCCTCGCCACCTGGGCGCTCACCGTCATGCAGCCGGGCGGTTTGGAAATTATTCCCCAGCCCGCTTTGGGCGAACACCCCCAAGATCTGCTGCCCAACCGCGGCATGGTCCTCTGGCCCTACACCGACCTGTCCGATCCGCGTTGGACGTTCGGACAGAAATTCTGGCTCCTGCGCCAGTCCGCGAATTCCCCCCCCACGAAAATCGGCATCGCCCATCGTGAAAAATGGATCGCCTATGTGCTGGGGGACAGCCTCTTCATCAAAACCTTCGACCACGAGCCCGGCGGTCATTACCCGGACGGAGGCTGCAATTTTGAGACCTTCACCAACTCCGAGATGCTCGAAGTCGAATCGCTGGGCCAGTTGGTTACCCTGCAACCCGGCCAATCCACCACCCACTTTGAAAATTGGTTTCTTTTTCCCCTGAACGATGAAGCTGACATCGGATCCGAGGAAGCCTTGGGCGAGTGGCTCGGGCCGTTTGTCGCCAGGACCCGCCTCTCGTGAAATTCCGCCTCCTCGCCGCCGCCCTTGGCGGAATCATCCTCGCGGGCTGCGAAACCGTCGATACCGGCTCGGCGGACCGCGCCCGCATGAACGCAGCCATCCAGGCCGAACCCGCCGGGAGCTACTTTGTCGGTCGCCGCATGTACAAAAAAGACTACAAAATATGGGGCTGGGTGCGCGAGCCCGGCAAACCATGGAAAACCGCCAAACTGGTCATGCTGAACGAGCAGCGCAAACTTGCGCCCGACCGCGAACAGAACTCCATCGGCACCGATAACAATTACGAATACAAACTCAACGGCTACTTCTCGGGCGAAACCGTCTATGAGCCGGCCAGCAACCGCTTTTATCCCGAATTCATCTTTCTCGGAGGTGAGGTCATCTCCGCTTCCCCAGCGAATATTTATCAGCAAAAACGGCAAAGCGAGCCCTCGGTGCGCATGCTGCAGGCCCCGCTCTGAGGCGCGGGAATCGTCGTGACGCTTTCAGCGTCACGGGACCGTTGGTGCAGACACGGCCCGCCTTCCTTCAAGGTCCAGCCGACGAGGCAAACTTGAGACCCACCACTCCGGCCACGATGAGCATGATACAAACGATGCGAACCACCTCCCGCGACTCGCCCAGGAACGCCATGCCAACGATCGCCGTGCCCGCCGCGCCGATTCCCGTCCACACGGCATAGCCCGTGCCCACCGGGATGCTTTTCAGTGCCGCCGCCAGCAAGCTGAAACTGGCAATCATGCCGCAGATGGTCAGCACACTCGGCCACAACTTGGAGAAGCCATCCGTATGTTTGAGACCAATGGCCCACCCGATTTCGAGAAAGCCGGCGATGACCAAATAAATCCAAGCCATAATCCCCATCGTTCCGAGAATCGAGTAGCGCGTGCAAGCCCTAAACCGAAGTGCTGGAGATGGAGCGATAAAAACCAATCGAAAAAATTCTAGACCCTGAGCGCGCTGCGGAATCCCCTCACGCTGTAATAGGACTGCGCGCCGTTATGCCCCACGAAGACGCGGCCGTAGCGACGTTCGCAATAGAGCGCCCCACCGAGTTTCCTTATTTCTGCCGGTGTTTTCACCCAGCTAGAAGTCTTCAGATCGAACTCACCCAGCTTCTGGAGTTCCTGGTATTGTTCTTCCGTCAAGAGTTCGACGTCCATGGCTGCGGCCAGATCCATGGCGGTGCTTTTGGGCCGGGGCTCCTTGCGGGACTCCCATCCTGCACGGTCGTAACACACACTGACGCAACCGTTGGGACTCTCGGGAGAACAATCAAAAAAAAGGTATTCGCCCGTCTCCTTATCCTGACCGACCACATCCGGTTCGCCGCCGGCTTTTTCCATTTCCTGGAGTGACCACAATTTTTCCGCATGCGCTTCCAACCTTCCTTCCACCCCGGCCCATTCCAGTCCCTGATGGCGGCTCATGTTTTTCTCGAATCGGGCCCGCAATGATTTGAAAAGGTCTTCACGTTGTTTGGCTGACAACCCCTTCTTGGTTTCCACGGCTTTCATAAACTTTTTCCTGGTTGTGTCCCTGCGGTTGTCTTGAAAGCAGTCGTCCTGATAGGTGGTCTGATCAGATCCTGAGCTTGCGCCTGGCGATCCGGACAGCCTCCCGCACCTCCTCAACGCGGAGGAGATAACAGGCCACGAGGTAGGCCAGTCCGCCGACCGCGATCAGGCTGCCGAGAGCGGCGATTTTTTCCCAGAGAATGGAAGAAGCGAGCCAGGGCTGGCCTTTGCTCACACCGAGCCAGCAGACCGCGCCCAGGAGCGTCGCGCCCAGCGCGCAGCGGACGATGGTTCCCACAAGGCGGGCCGTTTGCATCGCGTCCACGTGGCGGTTCATCAGCTGGTAGAGCACAAGGAAATTCATGGTCGCGGAGAGGCTGGTGGAAAGAGCGAGACCTTTGTGGCCGAAGCCCAGATGGAAGATAAAGAGATAATTGAGCCCGTAGTTCAGCCCGATGGACGCGAAGCTGACAAACATGGGGGTCCATTTTTTATCAATGGCATAAAAAGCGGGGGAAAGAACCTTCACCCACGCGTAAGCGACCAGGCCCATGGCGTAAAATTGCAGGGCGAAGCCGGTTTGCAGGGAGTCCGCGCTGGTGAAAGCGAGGCGTTCGTAGATGAGGCTGATGATGGGTTGCGCGAGGAAATAGAGTCCTACGGCCGACGGCAGGGTGAGAAAAACTGCCAGCCGCAGGGCCTTGCCCAAGGTGGGCCCAAACTGCGCGCGGTCCGACTGCGCGGCAATGCGGGAAACCACTGGCAGAGTGATGGTGGCCACGGCCACGCCAAAAATGCCGAGAGGAAGCTGCATAAGCCGGAAGGCGCTATTCAGCCACGTCACGGCCTCCGCTCCCAAATGCGTGGCGAAGCTGGTGTTGACCATCACGTTGATCTGCACGGCACTGGCCGCGATGACGGATGGCACCATAAGGATGAGGATCCGGCGGATGCCAGGGTCGCTCCAGCGGAAGTCGGGCCGGAAGGCGAAGCCCACTTTGCGCAGGCTGGGTAATTGGATGACAAGTTGCAGCAGGCCCCCGATGAGCGTGCCGACGGCAAGGCCGATAAGGGCCTGCTGACCAAAGGTGGGATCCATCCACCAGCCGATGAGCAGGCCGCCGACGATTGAGCCAATATTGAAAAAACTCGAGGCCATGGCCGGCACGCCGAAAACATTGCGGGAATTCAGCATCCCCATCACCAGCGCGGCCAGCGAGACCAGCAGGATGAAGGGAAACATGATCTGGGTGAGCAGAATGGTCATTTCCCGGTATTCGGGTTTGAAACCTCCGGCGAGCAGGCCGATGAGCGGGCGCGAGAAAATGATGCCCAGGATGGTCACCGCGCTCATGAAGACGATGGCAAGCGTGAACATCTTGGCGGCGAGGTCCCAAGCGGATCTCTCGCCCTCTTTTTCGATCTTCTGGGAAAACACAGTGATGAAGGCGGTGGAGAGCGCGCCTTCAGCAAACAGATCGCGTAGCAAATTCGGCACGCGGAAGGCGACAATGAAGATGCCCATGGAGGCGGTGCCGAAGAGGGCGTTAAAGAGAATTTCCCGAATGAGCCCGAGCACCCGCGAAAACATCACCGCCAGGGCAATGACGCCGCTGGCCTTGGTGTTCAGTTTTTTCCCGTCACTCACGTGCGGCAGCGTTGCGCAAACGTTCCCGCATCACAATAGAGAAGAGGTCCGGCATCGCTCTCGACGAAAGGAGGGCGTTCCGTTAGATTGATCGTGTATGAGCAAACAGCTCGATCCCAGCTGGCAAAAAGCGCGTATTGCGGCCCGCATCATTGTGAAGAGCCGCAAGCGGACGCTCCATGCCCGCGACCGACGGCTGGCCCGCTGGCTGGCCGACCAGCCGGGGGTGACCAACCGGCTCATTGAGCAAGGGGTGGCGTCTGTGCAAGCACCTTGGAGATTTATCAACCATGAATTTGTCTATCGGCCCCAAGCCCTGGCAGCCCGCGATTGACTGGGAAGCCCCCGCAGGCATCGCGCTGAAGAAGCTCTTTGCAGAGCTGAATCCCGTGAGTCGATTCACTATAACTCTCTTCGGTTCCTCACCCTTGCAACTGGCCCTCGAACCAGGATTCACCAGCGCGGATGTGGATTTGTTTTGTGATGAAGCGCAGGACGAGATTCTCGCTGCCATCGAAGCCGCCCATCTCGCCAAGGTGGAAGGTGAGTTCTATATCCAGTGCTGCTGGGAGGGAAATTTCCGCACCAGTCCACGCTGGCGGCTGCGGGCCGCGACAATTCCCTGCGGTCATGTGACGCTGGTGCTCCCCCATCCCATCGACATCCTCATCGCCAAACTTCACCGCTATGAGGAAAAGGACCGCCGGGCTTTTGAGTTGGTGATCGAGCGCACCGGCCATCCGACCGAACAGGAGATGCTCACCGAGTTGCAATATAGCGTGGATCTTTATCGTCCAAATTTCGACGAGGAGGTCACCGGCGATATCACCACAAACACCGGTGTGATGTGGCAGGATATTTTTGGACGTCCCATTGATGTGCGGAAGGAAATCATCGCCCCCGCACTGGAACGGCGGCGGCGTGGGTATTTGGATGATTTGCCTCGCGAGGATTACAAGGCGGAATTGCGGCGACTGGCGGAGGAATAATTCTACGGACGCGAGGGCCCGCGTCCCTCCCCATCCCTCGCTGCGGCCTTGCGCAGCCGGTCCATGATGGCAACGCCCAGCCCGATTTCGGGAACCGGTTCGGCCACGATCAGATCGAGGCCCGCTTCATCGAGACGGCGCATGGCCCGGTAAAGATTGGCGGCGGCTTCGCGCAGGTCCTGAGTCTGGCTGAGACGCTCGACGGCGTCATAGCCTTCTCCCTGGGCTTTCCAAGCTAGCAGCCCAACGTGGCATCGGCTTCCAGCCGATGATCCAAGACTCACATCGGCAGGATGCCGGTGCCACGAAATAACCAACGGCGTGAGCGGTGCGTAGTGGCTCTTCATCGTTCCCGGGGCGGAAACCTCTCCGCGGCCCGCCGCCACCGTGCCAAATTCCCTCAGTTGCTCGGAGGTCACCGGACCATGTCTTAAAATTTCCATTCCCTCGTCGCGTATCAGCACGATGGTGGATTCGATCCCGTGCGAGCAGGGGCCGCCGTCGAGAATGAACGGAATGCGGCCCTCCAATTCGCTCAGGACATGCGCCGCGCTGGTCGGGCTGATCCGCCCGAACCGGTTGGCACTGGGCGCGGCAATAGGCTGGCCGAATCGTTCCGCGACTTGCTGAAAAATGGGATGCGCGCTCAGCCGCAGCGCGACGGTTTCCTGCCCGGCGGTGACGATGTCGGGAATCATCGGCCGGCGCGGCAACACCAGGGTAAGCGGGCCGGGCCAGAATTTCTCCACCAGGCGCAAGGCCAGTTCATTGGTTCGGGCGAGTTTTTCCAGCCAGGCGGACGAGGGCAAATGGACGATGAGAGGATCACTGAGGGGGCGTTCCTTGGCCTCAAAGATTTTGGCACAAGCCAGAGGATCCAGCGCGGCGGCCCCCAAGCCGTAAACGGTTTCCGTCGGCACGGCGACGAGTTCACCCGAGGCCAGCAGGCGCACGGCGTCCTCGATGCCGGCGGGAGGCGGGACCAGACGCGTTTTCAAGCCGTCAGCTTGCTTTCCAACGCTTCCGCCGTCTGGGCCTGGCGAAATTTTTCCAGCGCAAGGGCAATTTCGGGGTGGTCGATGCCCAAGAGCGCCGCCGCGAAGAGGGCGGCGTTTTTCGCTCCCGGTACACCAATGGCAAAAGTCGCCACGGGAATGCCCGCCGGCATCTGCACGATGGAGAGCAGGGAATCCATGCCGCTGAGGGCCTTGCTTTGCACCGGCACACCCAGCACGGGCACGATCGTCTGGGCGGCAATCATTCCGGGCAAATGGGCGGCACCACCGGCGCCAGCTATGATGGCCCGTAGCCCGCGGCCGGCGGCAGTTTTGGCGTATTCGGCCATGAGATCGGGAGTGCGATGGGCGGAAACGACCCGGCATTCATGCGCCACGCCGAGGCGCTTCAGCATGACCGAGGCCTCGGTCATGGTCTCCCAATCCGATGCGCTGCCCATCACCACTCCGACGAGGGGAACAGACTGGATCGAAGTTTGCTTCATGATTTATGACGAAATTGTTGCGAAGTGCCGGTTGACCACAGCCCTGTCTTCAAAAAAAAGTTCGCCTGCACGGACCGGATTCATCGATCCGGCTGACTTACCAGACGCAAACCGATATGGCCAGAGGAACAGTAAAGTGGTTCAACGAAAAAAAGGGCTTCGGATTCATCAACGACCCCGGGGTCAACGGCGACATTTTCGTTCATTTTTCGGAAATCCAGACGAAAGGATTTCGCACGCTGAACGAGGGCGAAGAAGTCGAATATGAACTCCATGAAGATCAAAAAGGTTCCCGCGCCAAGAATGTTCTGAGAGTGTGAAGGAGTGTTACCCAACCTCGTTCTCATCGGATTCATGGGCTGCGGGAAGTCTTCGGTGGGGCGTCGGCTTGCCTCACTGACGGGACACCGCTTCGTGGATACAGACGACCAAGTCGTGCAAAGCGAGGGCCGAGGCATTGCGGAAATTTTTTCCAGCGACGGGGAGGAATATTTCCGGGCGGTGGAAAAACGCACCGTGGAAAATTTTATCGGGGTCTGCGGGATCGTTCTTTCCTCCGGCGGCGGACTGATCCTTCGTCAGGATAACCGGGAGACTTTGAAAAAAATCGGCATTGTGGCCTGGCTCGATGCCGATCCGGCAATCTTGTTCGAGCGCGCCTCCCGCAGCGGCAAACGTCCCCTGCTCCAAACCGAAAATCCGCGGGAGACGTTTGACCGCCTGTTGGACTCGCGGCGGGAATTTTACACCGCCGCCGCGGATTTCCGTCTGGATTCGACCGGGCTCGGCCACGACGAGGCCGCCCAAAGCCTTCTCGATGAGGCCATGCGGTTCCACCATCGTTTTGATGGTTGACGCTTCCGCCACCGACCGATTTTACTAAACCCCCTTAACCAAAACACACCCACACCACACACATGGCTACCAAGATCGGCATTAACGGATTCGGACGCATCGGACGCATGGTTTTTCGCGCCGCCGTCCAGAACTTTTCCAAGGACATCGAAGTTGTCGGCATCAACGATCTTCTCGACCCCGAGTATCTTGCCTACATGCTGAAATACGATTCCGTGCACGGTCACTTCAAGGGCGAGGTCTCCGTCGAAGGCAACAACCTCATCGTGAACGGCAAAAAAATCCGCCTCACCGCCGTGAAAGATCCCTCCACCCTCAAGTGGGACGAAGTCGGCGCGGAGGTGGTGGTCGAATCCACCGGCCTCTTCCTCGACGACGCGACCGCCAGCGCCCACATCAAGGCCGGGGCGAAAAAAGTCATCATGTCCGCCCCGTCCAAGGACGAAACACCGATGTTCGTCTATGGCGTGAACCACGAGAGCTACGCCGGCCAGGCCATCATCTCGAACGCCAGCTGCACGACCAACTGTCTGGCCCCGCTGGCCAAGGTCATCAACGACACGTTCGGCATCAAACGCGGTCTGATGACTACCGTTCACGCCGCCACCGCCACGCAAAAAACCGTGGACGGCCCGAGCCACAAGGATTGGCGCGGCGGACGCGGCATCTTGGAAAACATCATCCCCTCCTCCACCGGCGCGGCCAAAGCCGTCGGCAAAGTCATTCCCGAACTGAACAAAAAACTCACCGGCATGGCCTTCCGCGTGCCGACTTCGGATGTCTCCGTCGTCGATCTCACTGTTGAACTGAACAAACCCGCGTCCTACGAAGCCATCTGCGCCGCAGTCAAAGCCGCCGCCGAAGGCCCGATGAAAGGCGTTCTCGCCTACACCACGGACAAGGTCGTCTCCACCGACTTCCGCGGCGAAACCAACACCTCCGTCTTCGACTCCGAGGCCGGGATCGCCCTTGATGACACCTTTGTGAAATTGGTTTCGTGGTACGACAACGAGTGGGGCTATTCCAACAAGGTTTTGGAAATGGTCCGCGTCGTCGCCAAGTAACCGGCCATGGCAAAAAAATCCATTTCCGACGTCCCCTTGCAAGGCCGCCGGGTCGTACTGCGCGTGGATTTTAATGTCCCACAAGACAAGACCACCGGCGCGATCACCAACACGGCCCGCATCACCGCCGCCCTGCCGACGATCAAATACATCCTCGATGAGGGCGCGTCCCTTGTGCTGATGAGTCATCTGGGGCGCCCGGATGGTCAGCGCGTGGAAAAATTCACGCTCAAGCCCGTGTCTGAAAAACTGCAGGAACTCCTCGGTCAGCCGGTGAAGTTTCTGCCGGATTGTGTCGGACCCGCTGTCGAAGCCGCCTGCGCCGCGCTCCAGCCCGGCGAAGTCGTCCTGCTGGAAAACCTGCGCTTCCACATTGAAGAAGAGGGGAAGGTCAAAAACGAGGACGGCACCTCGACCAAGGCCGATCCAGCCAAGGTGGCGGAATTCCGTGCTTCGTTGAGCAAACTCGGCGACGTTTATGCCAACGACGCTTTCGGCACCGCCCATCGCGCCCATTCCTCCGTCGTGGGAGTGGACCTGCCGGAGAAAGTCGCGGGATTCCTCATGCAGAAGGAACTCGACGCGTTTGCTGCCGTCATCGAAAACCCGCAGCGCCCGCTTCTGGCCATCCTCGGCGGAGCCAAAGTCGCCGACAAAATTCCGCTCATCCGGAACCTGCTCGATAAAGCCGACGAAATCATTGTCGGCGGCGGCATGGCCTACACCTTCCTCAAGGTGCTCAACGACATGCCCATCGGCGACAGTCTCTTCGACCCCGAAGGCGCGAAAATCGTCGGCGAGTTGATGGATAAAGCCAGAGAGAAAGGCGTGAAAATCCATCTGCCGGTGGACTTCCTCTGCGCGGATAAATTCGACCCGGAAGCGGCCACCCAGTCCTCCGACGCTTCAGCCGGCATCCCCGACGGCTGGATGGGTCTCGATTGTGGTCCGAAATCCTGTGCGCTTTTCGCCGGGGTCATTGGCCGCGCAAAGACCATCATTTGGAATGGACCGAGCGGGGTTTTTGAATTCGAAAAATTCGCCACCGGCACCAAGGCCGTGGCCGAAGCCGTGGCGGCGGCAACCGCAGCCGGCGCCACCTCGGTGGTCGGGGGTGGCGATACCGCTACCGCCGCCAAAAAATTCAAGGTGGTGGACAAAGTCACCCACGCCTCCACCGGCGGCGGGGCTTCCCTTGAACTCCTCGAAGGCAAAACCCTGCCGGGAGTCGCAAATCTCAACGAAAAAAAGTCGTAGCATCGGCATCCTGCCGATGCCTAAATACGCATGAGCAGGATGCTCATGCCACTACATCAAAAGAATGCGCAAAAAAATTATCGCCGCCAATTGGAAGATGAACAACACCGTCGCCGAGACGGTAAGTTTTATGGAAAGCTTCCGCCTGGAAATCGAAGATGTGACCGGCGTGGAAATTGTCATCGCCCCGCCCTTCACCGCCCTGGCTAAACTCTCCGAGCTGCTGGGCGGCTCGCAAAAAATCCGCCTGGGCGCGCAGAATTTTTATTACGAAAAATCCGGCGCCTACACCGGCGAGATCAGCGCCACCATGTTGCGCGAGCTTTTCGTCAAATACGTCATCATTGGTCACAGCGAACGCCGCGCGATTTTCGGCGAGACCGATGAGTTTATTAACAAAAAGGTGATCGCCGCCCATGCGGCGGAACTCAAACCCATTCTCTGTGTGGGCGAAACCCTGGCCGAGCGCGAAGCCGGCAAGGAAAAAGAGGTTCTGGAAACCCAGCTCCGCGGCGGACTGGCCGGCGTAACCCCCGACCAACTGCTCGACACCGTGATCGCCTACGAACCCGTCTGGGCCATCGGAACGGGCAAAACCGCCACCTCGGCACAAGCTCAAGACGCCCATGCCCATACCCGCGCGGTCCTGGCCGAGCTCTCCGACCAAGCCACCGCCGACAAGGTGCGCATCCAATACGGCGGAAGCGTCAAGCCCTCCAACGCACGTGAGCTTCTCCATCAGCCCGACATCGACGGAGCCTTGGTCGGTGGCGCCAGTCTGGAAGCCCGCAGCTTTGCGGAGATCATTAAGGCGGGCGAAGAGGAGTAATCAGAGATAGGTGCGGCACTTTGCTCGCCTTGCGGCCACCCTTCGGGCTGTGCTGCGCACAGGCTTCTTCGCTGCGCTTCGATTGCTGCCGTCCGTCGCCTCCGCTTGGAAGGCTAACGTTCCCGTGAGCCGGGAATCACCTTCCCACCAGAGGGCAAACCCTCCCACCACCCCGCCTGTTTACCCCGCCACCTCACTTGTCGAGCGCGCCAGACCGCCTGTTTACACTGACAGCCCGTTAGTCGAGCCCGCCACTTGGCTTATCAGGTGAGCCAGACGCCTCGTCAGAGCGAATTCACGCATATTGCGGCTGATTGCTTTGTTGCCGGGGCATGGGAAATCTGATCCTCTACGTGCTTCTCAAGCAATGATCACCTCACGGCAAAACCGACGAGCAACTCAGCGCCAAAAGCGAAGGATCTGCGGGCCACAGACTTGCTCAGTTTTCTGGTGGACAATGCTACTTATCCTCTGCGCAATCCTTCCAGTCGTCTCGCAGCCCAGCCCTCATGTTTCGACGATGAACCTCAATACCCAAGAAGTTCCGCTTCCTCCTCAGCCGACAACCTACCACGACTTGCTCAAGATGTCCCCGGAGGAGCTGGCTCAGGTAGATGTGGCCAGAATGAATCTCCTCTTCGCAAAGAACCTGCCGGGTTCCGAGGATCTCGACATTGAAGCTGCTTTGAAAACCGTGAACGAACTGGCGCACTACATCCAAAAGCGCACCGAGGAACTTCGCCCGAAATTTGAGGCCAACCCCGAGAAATTCCGCAACTCGGAAGCCTTCTTCAAAATGACGGTGCTGGTCACAGTCCTCCAAAAAGAAGAAGGTCTCGTCTATGATCCCCGATTCGCCATCCGACCCGGCGAAGGCTACGACGAGGCCGTCAAGGCGGAGATGGTGAAGTCCTCGAAGCATATTTTTATCAATGGGCTCCTGGATGACAAACTCGGCACATGCTCTTCCATGCCGGTCCTTTGGACCGCAATTGGCCGCAGGCTCGGTTATCCGCTCAAGCTGGCACACGCCAAGAATCACCTGTTTGTCCGTTGGGAAGACGAGAAAGAACGTTTCAACGTCGAAGCCTCGCAGGGCGTCATGGCATCGCCTCCCGATGAGGAATACAAGACATGGCCTTTTCCTCTCACCGACAAAGAAGTCGTCAGGGGTCCTTATCTTAAGAGTCTCACACCAACGGAAGAAATGGCAGACGCGCTGAATGCGCGATTTTGGTCGCTCATGCATTATCGGCGCTTCGACGAGGCACTCGGAGTCGCCTTGAAAGTACGGAATCTTCTACCCGAAGCAGACAAATATCTGGCGCTGGCGGATGCCGCATCGCCCTTACTTTCTCCGCCAATGATTTCCGGCATGCCTGTTGATCCTCGCCCGACCATCCCCAACCCAACCGCCGACATCATCGCAGCTATGCAGCCGAACATGCCAGGGGTTCCTGCCACGCCAGGGATACCCGGAGCCGATCTATTGCCAGCCCATGTTCGCGCTTTAATGGGAGAGACACTTCCCAATAAATCAATCCCCGGCATTCATGATGAACTCGCCGAATTTCTTCCCCAAAACGTGCGTTCTGCTCTGCAAATGGTAAATCCCAGAGCTGCTCAGAGTATTCCCGATCCCTACGCCGACCTTCCACCCGAAATCCGACAATTGCTGCCACAACTACCATGAAAACTCACTTCCTTACCCTGACCGTCGTCCTGCTATTTGCCACGCGGGCATTCGCCTACGAATACGTGGGTAATAATCCCGTTAACGCTATTGATCCGTTGGGTCTACAAGCAGACATCATTCTTTTTCCAATGAACGACCCGATGCATAACCAAGCGATGCGTATACCATCTGACCCGAGCACCCTGACAGTGGCAGGTCACGGGTCGCCCTTCGGTGTCGACGAAGACCCAAAAAAGCTAGCTGAACGAATTAAGGGACTGCCTGATTACTCTCCAGATAAGCCAGTTTGGCTTCTCACTTGCGAGGCGGGAGGAGACACTCAAAACAAGAACGTACCCAACATAGCGCAAACGCTCTCCACATTGTTGCCAAATGTGATCATGGGGGCAGAAGACAATGTAATTTACTCAACCCCGGCCGATTGGGTGTTTTGGAGTAAAAATACGCGGATATTTTTGCCTTGGGGATCGAATTGGGGAGCTTTTCAGGGTGGCAGAAGGAGTTGGAGAGAGCATTAATTCAGGAAAATGCCAAACACTGTGAAATTTTGGGCGTCTGGAGGATTGGTGCTTTTTTTGGTAGCTCTTGTTGTTTTTCTGGCCCCAATTTGGACGAGCACTACGAAGACAAGCAACTCGTCTTTGGCACTGACCCCAGAACAGATAAGTAAGCTTGAGCAGGACCTTAAGCAGGGTGACTCCGAAGCTGCAATGCGTCTGTCTGATTATTATTTATTCTTTAAAAAAGACCCAAAAAACGGCATTCTTTTTAGAGAGGAGGCTGCCATTTTGGGAAGTGAGAAAGGCAAGGATTGGGTCAAAGGATTTATAGAGATGCACGGACTGGAGGCTTACAGAGACACAATATCCAGAACAAACCTAGTGAGAGAAGAACACCTCACTTACATGCTTGAGAAAAAGAAGTGAGGAAGGCAACCATTAGCCGGGGAGTGGGATCCGGACCCACGGCTGGAACGACACATGTAGGTGGCAATATTATAAGACTCCGCCACGCAGATCGGGTTGTATTTAATCTGGGTGACGGTGCTTCCGGTGGGAGTGCCAACCACAACCCATACTCCCTGGAATGGCACCAGAATTATCGATTCTTGGGCACATGAGACCACCCAGTTTCAGAGTTCTTATTTGGGCAGTGCGCGTATTCGGCCACGAGACGTCTAACGTTTCCTCATCACGGACAGCGAGGAGAATTTCGCCCAGATGCGGCGCACGCTGGGGCGGAAATACGAATGAGTGCAACTTTATCGCAGCTATCTGGAGAATTTCCGCATCAACACGCAGGACGCTCTGAAGGGATGAAACGATGAAAGAGATTGTTTACATCGAGACGACGATTGTGAGCTATTTGGTGGCCAGGCCCAGCCGCGATCTCGTGCTCTCGGCCCACCAGCAGGTGACGCGGGACTGGTGGGAGAATGAGCGCGGAAACTATGCGTGCATCACCTCCGATGAGGTGATGAGGGAAGCGGCACTGGGGGCCCGAACATGAGCAAGCGCAGGCGTGATGCGCTGAATGACATCACGATGGTGATGACGGATGCGGAAGCAATCCGCCTCGCCCAAGGGATACTGGACGCTGGCATCCTGCCGCCCGCCGTTTTTCCAGATGCCGTGCATGTGGTGCTGGCAGCGAGGAACCGAGCCTCCATCCTGCTCACATGGAACTGCCGCCATCTGGCCAATCCGCATCTTCTGCCTCGCCTGCGGAAATACTTGGAAGGGCATGCTCTTGTCCTTCCAGAGATTTGCACAATCGTCGAACTTACCGGAGAATGACGCCATGAAAACACATCGGAACCCGCTGCTGGAAGAAATCTGGGAGATCAAGGACCGCCTCGCAGCTGAGGCGGGCAATGATATCCATGTCTTCTCCGAGCAATTGCGCGTGTGGTCCGCAGCCCATCCGCACACCGGCCCGGTGGTGAAAAATCCCGCTGAGTTGCATGCCTTGCTGGCAAGGCAGGAGGAAGCGGAGTCGCTGATGCTTCGGGAAGACCCTCCGAAATTCGGAAAGAAGCAAGAATAAGGGATTGCCGGATGAAGCTTGAGCTTAAAGATTTCCAGATCACCTCGGCCCACGCCCAACACGCCCACGCCCACGCCGGCGCGGTCCTGGCCGAACTTTCCGATCAGGCCACGTCCGACAAGGTGCGCATTCAATACGGCGGCAGCGTGAAGCCCTCCAACGCCCGCGAGCTTCTCCATCAGCCCGACATCGACGGGGCCTTGGTGGGTGGGGCCAGCCTGGAAGCCCACAGCTTTGCGGAAATCATCAAGGCGGGCGAAGAGGAATAGCTAAGGCCTAAGGCCCGACGCCTCCCGGCGGAGTGACGAAATCGAATTTTGTTCCATCAAATAATCCCCGGTCGCTCAGTTTTAGCTCGGGGATGACGAGCAGGGCCATAAACGAAAGCGTCATCAAGGGTGCGCGAAGTGGCGACCCGAGATCCCGGGCAAACTGCTCGACCGCGCCGTAAGCCGCCGCCGCTGTCCCCGCGTCGAGATCGGACATGAGCCCGGCGATGGGAAGGGGCAGCACGCATTCGCCTTCATTCGACACGGCGCAGACGCCACCCCGGTGGGCCACAATC
This sequence comes from Terrimicrobiaceae bacterium, assembly GCA_041746635.1. Lineage (GTDB taxonomy): Bacteria > Verrucomicrobiota > Verrucomicrobiia > Chthoniobacterales > Terrimicrobiaceae > CAMASH01. The sequence continues at coordinate 50,605 of JBGTGQ010000026.1, forward strand.
AGATTGATGGCGCGGCAAAGCGCGGCATCGTCCGCTCCCACCGCAATGATATTATGAGAATCATGAGCGACCGAGGAGGCGATGGCTCCGCGCCGGAGTCCAAAGTTGGTGACGAAGGAGACTGCCGGGGTGGCTGACGGTGCATACCGGTTGAGGACGGCGATTTTCAGAAAATCGCGTTCGGGGTCGGCGACCAACTCGCCGGCGGGCGCGGGCATTTCGTGTATCTCGCAGCCGGTCACGAGTTGCCCATCCTCCACCGCGATCATGGCGACCTTGGTCACGGGCCTTGAGCACGGGATTTTCAAGTCGGACGGACGAATGGGACCGGCGGCGAAGCGATTGAGCAGGGGCGGTTTTTCGAAGGGCAGCAGCGATTTGCCGTGTCGGGCAATGAGGCGTCCCCCGACCCATGTGTCCAGCACACGAAAATTTTGCAAATCCTCGACCACCAAAAAATCCGCCGGATCCCCCTCGCGCAGGAGTCCGACCGGCAGCCGGTAATGGACGACGGGATTTACGCAAGCCACGCGCAGGGCGGTGAGCGGGGGCAGGCCGGCGGCGACGGCGCGTCGCACCAGGAGATTGATGTGCCCGAGAGCCAGGGCATCGGGGTGTAAATCGTCGCTGCAAAACATGCAGAGTTCGGGATGGGAAAAAAGTAATGCTTCCAGCGCGGCGTAGTTGCGCGCGGCGGAACCTTCCCGCAGGAGAATTTTCATGCCCGCCGCGATCTTATCCATGGCCTCGGCCAGGCTGGTGCATTCATGGTCGGTGGAGATGCCGGCGGCGGCGTACGCGGCCGCCTGCGGACTGCGCAACCGGGGGGCATGGCCATCCACCGGTTTGCCAAGCTTTTTGGCGGCGGCGATTTTTGCCAGCAAATCGGCATTGCCCTGCAACACGCCGGGAAAGTTCATCACTTCGCTGAGAAAATGGATCTCGGGGCGGGCCAGCAAGTCGGCCACGGCAATGGCATCGAGCACAGCCCCCGCACTCTCGAAGGTGGTGGCCGGCACACAGGAGGGGGCGCCGTAGAAAACTTTGATTCCGGCCCGGCGGCTTTCGCGGATCATGTAGTCCACTCCCTCCACGCCGAGCACGTTGGCGATCTCGTGTGGGTCGGAAACGGTGGCGACGGTGCCGTGAACGGAGGCGGCCCGGGAAAACTCGGCCGGGGCGAGCAGGGAACTTTCGATGTGGATGTGCGCATCCACAAACCCGGGAATCAGAAAACGGTCGAAGACGTCCCCCCGGCGTTCGATGCGGGCAATGCGCCCGCTTTCCACGTGAACCTCACCGGGGAAGATTTCCCCTTGGTGAAGATCGACGATATTCCCTTGGACGCTATGCACCGCGGAGGCAGGCTAGCGGGAATGGGAGGATGCTTGCGATGCTAATTTCTCCAGAGCTTCGCACGTGCGGATGGTGGCCCCGCGATGGACTTGCAGGACCTTCAAGCCATTGGCGGAAAGCTCGGCCCGCCTTTCCGGTTCGGACAACAACTTGCGCAGCAGGTGTTCCAAACCCGTTTGATCAACGATCTGGACGATGCCATCCTCCCTGACGAGTTGGGAAACGAGGAACGCGAAATTTCCCATGTTGGGCCCGACCACGACCGGTTTGCCGGCCGCGATGGCCTCGGCCGGATTTTGGCCGCCACGGGCCGTGAGACTTTTGCCCACGAAGACCACGGTGGCCCGGTCATACCAGTCGCGGAGTTCCCCGGTGGTGTTCACCAGCAGGGTGTCCGCCTGAGCAACGATGGCGTCCGAACCTTTACGGAGCGCAACCTTCAGGCCCAAGGCGGTCAGTTCCGCCCGCACTTCCGGCCAGCGTTCGGCATGGCGGGGAACCGCAATGTAGAAAAGACCGGGGAAATCCTCGCGCAATCGCATCACGATCTCGCCCAGAATCCGTTCCTCCCCCGCGTGGGTACTGCCAGCCAGCAGGACGAGGTCATTTTCTCCCACGCCCAGTTTCTGCAAATCCGGAAGAAAATTCCGTTGGGATACATTACCCGATTCCTGGTCATCAAATTTGATGCTGCCGGGGCAAAAGATTTTCTGCGGTTGCACCCCGAGCGCCTGCCAACGTTCGGTCTCGCAGGGTTCGGGTACGCAGAGAAGGTCAAGTTGATTGAAGATGCCGGAGATGATCGGGCGGATGAGATAATAACGCGCCTCGGAACGCGGGGAGAGTCGGGCATTGACGAGTGCAATGTTGGCTCCGGCTTTTTTGGCTTCCGCCGTAAGATTCGGCCAGATCTCGGCTTCGATGAGAATAAGCCGTCGCGGGCGGATGAGACGCAGGGCGTGGCGCACGGTCCAGAGGAAATCAATGGGATTGTAAATGGGCTCAAACCAGTCGGACTTCTGCCGGGCGGCCAAGGCGAATCCGGTGGAGGTGGTGGTGGATAGGACAACGTTTAGCGTCGGTTCGCGGCGCTTCATCTCGCGGATGAGCTTCAGGGCGATGAGCACTTCGCCGACACTGACGGCGTGAATCCAGGTCCAGCCGCCCCGGCTGAGTTTTAGCCGCACCCGCGGCGAGTAGAGACCGAAGCGCTGGCCGAATTTGTGGCGGTATTTCCCCCGCTTCAGCATGCGAAAAAGGAAGCCCGGCAGCAGGACGACCAAGACGAAGGGAAAGGCCAGGTTGTAAAGAAAACGAACCGCAGACATTCAGACGGTGGTGTAATACGCGATCTCACTTTCGCCGTAACGGCGCGCGCGGACAAGCGAAAGCATCCCGTCGGCTGGTACCTTGACACCGGCCAGGCGCTCAAGAATCAGGGTGCCACCGGGAGGCAGTGCCGCCGCCAGCGCGGGCAACCGGAGCAATTCCGTGGCAAAGTCGCGGTCGTCGGGTTGTTTCGCGTAGGGGGGATCGGCGAAGATCAGATCGAATTGCGAGGAGGCGTAAAGTTCGAGGAACTTCATCGCGTCCATGGTTTGGACAGAGCCTTCAAGCTTGGTGCGGCGGAGGTTGGTTTTGACGCAGGCGGCACAGCGCGGGTTGGCGTCCACAAAGACAGCCGAGGCGGCCCCCCGGCTGAGGGCCTCAAGGCCCATGGCACCCGAGCCGGCAAACAAATCGAGCACGCGCGCTCCGGGCACGGCATCCCCCAAGCTGGAAAAAATCGCCGCGCGCACACGATCCATGGTGGGGCGGACGTCCTCGGGCGGGCGGGCGAGCGCGAGACCACCTGCCTCGCCGGCTATGATGCGCATGGCGGGGAAGAAAAAGACGCGGAGGGGGGGGGACAGGAAGACGCGGGGAAATATTCCCTGTCTCCGTGTCTCCGCGTCACCGCGTCTTTATTTGTCATCCTTCTTCTGCTGAGGAATGGCCCGGAAGAGGTTTTGCAGCAACCCCCCGACGTCCTGGCCGAGATTGATGCCGGTCAGCTTGTCGAGGAGATCGGTTTTCGGGCTGTCGATCTTTCCACTCACGGTGAAAGGAAGCTGACGGTATTCGGGATTCTCGGATTCGACAAAGTTATCGCTGAGAATGCCCTGAAGCTGTTGTTGCAGCTTGTTGTTGATGAGCAGCCTGGCCTCGACCTTCAGCTTGCCATCAAAGCGGATGGGCCCCTGGCCGGTGAGGATGAGGTTTTCCGATTTTAGAAAGACATCATCCAAGTGCACCCGATCGTTGCTAATGGTGAGATCAGCCCGGGCATCGCTCAGTTGGAGTAGTTGCAGTTCGTTGATTTGCAAAAGTTCCCCCAGCTTGCTTAGCAGTTCAATCGGCTTGAGCTTGGCGGCGATTAATTCGAAATGCGCCTTGCCGGCCAGCGAATCGGTGCTGCGCGGATCCCCGGTCAGATCGAGGGAACCATTGAGTTGGCCCTCGGTTTGCCCGGGTTCCATGCCGGCCTCGTCGGCCAGTTTTTTCAAAACGACACCATCCAGGCGGGTGGCGAGGGCGTAAGTCGGCGCATCGCCATTTTCGAGGCGGAATTTTCCGCTCAGGCGACCGCCCGCCAGCGAGCCTTGAATCTCCGGCAGATCAAAAATCTTGCCATCCCACGTGAAGGGACCGCCAACTTTGTGGGGCTTGAGAAACCCGCCCACATTCATTCGCCCGATCGCGACGGTTCCCTTGGCGGTCAGGTCGGGGGCTATGTACGCGTCGATGTCGGCTTTTTCCAGCAGGAGGACCGTGCGTTTTTTGGCGTCGATGAAGATGATCTGGCCCGCGCCCAAGCGAAACCGCTGCAGCTCGGCTTTGAACGAGGGACCCGAAACCTTGGGAACGGTGGGCACCTCCGGCTGGCTGGGAACCTCCGCCGCGCGGCGCGGTATGAGCGGAATGTGCCAGTCGCCATTTTCGAGCTGTCGGACAATCAGCTTGGGTTCAAACAAGGCGCATTCGGTCACGACGAAGCGTTGTTCAAAAAGCGGCGACAAGGCGAACCGAATGCGCAGGGCTGCCGCCTCCACCACATTGATATTCGGGGCGGTGGCGTCGGGGATCGAAATATCCCGCAAGACCAGTCCGCTCCAAGGCGTATAGGTGGTGCTGCGAATCTTGACCTCGGTTCCCAAGGCTTTCGCCGCAGTGTCGTGGATACGCTGCTGAACCCCACCCGATTGCAGGTAAAGATTGACGCAGAGAAGAATGAGGGCGAGAGCAGCCGCGATGATGGCGGCGGCAATAAGAAATCTCTTGGCAAAAGTGGGCACGCGGGGAAGCTACGAGACTTTTCGAGAATGGAAAGCGTGAACACATGTCAAAAAATCCCGGTCATTCTCAATCCGGCCGCCCGCGGCGAACGGGCCAGTTCGTTGCGGGACAAAATTGCCGCCCTTTCTCCCCGCGTGAGCATTCAGTTGACGTCCTCCCCGGGTGACGCAAAAGAGCTTGCTCAAACTGCTGTCCAACAGGGACATCAGATTGTCCTTGCGGCGGGCGGGGACGGCACGATCAATGAAGTGGTCAATGGCATTGGCGGTGAGGACGCGACTCTTGGCATCCTTCCCGTGGGAACCATGAACGTCTTTGCCGCGGAACTGGGCATCCCGCAAAACAATCTGGAAAAAGCCTGGCGGGTCATTGAGGAGGGGTTCGTCCGGCAGGTGGATTTGCCCCGCGCCAATGAGGAATATTTCGTGCAACTGGCCGGGGTGGGCTTGGATGCCGAGGTGGTCCGTCGCACCACCCCGGACTCCAAAAAAGCGCTCGGGCCGATCAGCTATTTGCTCACGCTGGCCCAAGTGGCGGCCCGCAAACCACCGCGAGTGCGGATCGAGCCGACGGACGGACCAGAGCGCGAGGGCAGCTTCGTGCTGGTGGGAAATGGCCGCCTCTACGGCGGGCCGTTTGTGTTGTTCAAGGACGCGCTGCTGGACGATGGGCTGTTGGACGTGCTGGTTTTTCAGAACCAGAGCCATTGGGACCTGATCCGCTATTTTCAAGCCATTGCCTTCGGAATGCATCCGGAGCTGCCCGACGTGGAGTACTTCCAAACGCGGGGTCTCCGACTGATGAGCCGGGACTATGTGCCGGTGGAGATTGACGGCGAACTGACGGGCGCACTGCCTTACGAGTTTGGATTTTCCACCCGGAAGCTTAATGTAATTGTGCCCGCTCCGGCATTGGACACACCGGCCAAGGGCGAATAAGTTCCCGTGATGATCAGTCAGCGATGGTGGCTTAGGGCAGTGCCCACTCTCGTTGCGATCAACACGACCATTTTTCTTTATGAACAAATGGTCCTCTTGCTGGGCGGCGGTCGGCCGCTCCGACTCGGGGCCTTATCCGTGCAGGGCCTGGCCGAGGGACGCTGGTGGCAGCTCGTCACCCATGCCTTCCTGCATGGCAGCGTCGTGCATCTTTTCGTTAACATGGCGGGCCTCTGGTTTGCGGGCCGCATTATCGAGCGCGTGATGGGAACGGGGCGGTTTCTGGTGCTCTATGGGTTCGCGGCCGTGGCGGGCGGGCTGGTGCAAATTTTACTGACCGGAGGAAACACGTCGCTGATTGGCGCATCAGGCGCGGTCTGTGGCGTGGTCATTGCCTTCACGACCATGTTTCCGGAGGCGCAGATTATGGCATTGCTGTTTTTCGTCATTCCCATCCGGCTTCGCGCGAAATACCTCGGCTGGGCCATTACGGGCTCGTCCCTGCTCTTCCTCGTGACGGGCTTCGAGCCATGGATCGGCCATGCCGCGCATCTGGGCGGATGTGTGGCCGGGTATCTCTTCGCCCGACTGGCTGGATACGGGACGCCCACATTTTTGGAGCGGAAATTTTTCCGCAAAGACACTTACGGCGCCGCGGGCTGAGTCGGCGGGAGGTGGTAGAGCTTGATGGACGGTTGGAGATATTGCAGATCCCCGGCCGGGCATTCCCAGATCACACGGCCCTCGGCGAAGAGGCGCTCGTAGAACTGACGCCGCCGCCCGAAGTCGTCCGACACGTCCCCGCGCGGCTGGTGGGTTTTGAGAAAAAAGCGCCCGTAATCCCCCTCGGAAACCGCCACGTATTCGATTCCGCGTGCCCGCAATTCATCGATGGACCCGACATCCGCGGCAAAAAGTTTTCCCACGATATTTTGTTCGAGAAAATAGGGACTATCGACGTGGCGGGGGTCATTGCGATTCGGCAGGTTGACCCTTTTGTCCTGCGCGATGGTCGCAGTGGGGGGGATGTTTTTCCGGACAAAATCGACCACGATGCGGCGGGCGTCATTTTGAAATGCCGCATCCGTCTTCACCACCTGCAGGCCCGACTTGAGTAACGCGGCCAGAAAAACCAGCACCATGATGGCTGGAAGAATGGGCGACGAAAGCGAGCGAAAAGGCTTTGGCAGATCAGCAGGAAACCTGAGGGGAAACACCGCCAGCGCCGCCAGAGTGCAAAAGAGCAGCGTGTCGGGCAGGAAGTAGCGGTAATGCGTTTTGGGGGAAAACGAGAGAATCAACACAAAGACAATAGGGAAAACGGCGACCGTCCACTCCGCCGGGTGGATGCGGCGGCGAAGAATCAGCAATCCGCCGTAGTAGAACCCCAGCAAGATCCAAATGGCCGGATTGGTGGCTTCGCGAAAAACCTTCCCGTAAACTCCATGCGGCACACTGCGGGTCTGGCCTTTATGGCCCTTGACCACGTAGTCAATTTCTTCGCCGACATTGGTGCTGAGGCTTCCCCAGGATCCGAGCATGGGATAATTCAGCACGGAAAACAGGATCAAAAAACCAAGGGTCAGGCTGGCGACGTGCGAAAGTTTCGTCCGCGAGGCAAAGATGACGGGCAGCAGGGCCAGGGGAAGCACCAAGACGCCAACGTATTTCCCCGATACGGCCAAGGCACAGGCTGCTCCCAGCCACGCAAAGCGAACGACAGAAGGCTCCAGCCAACAGCGCACCAGGGTCAGGAAAAAGGCCGCCAAGCCGAAGGCGAGGGCCGGATCTTCCTTCATGTAGTGCGCCAGTTCGAAGAACTGGGAATTGGCCAGCAAGAGCAGTCCGGTGGCCGCGCCGGCCAGGGTGCTGCGCAGATGGGCGGCCAGCAAGACCAGACAGGCCACGGCGCCTGCCGCGAAAAGCGCTGAGGCCGTGCGGCCATCCTCAGTGACGGGTTGCTGGGTGCGGGGAGAATCCCTCAGCCATGAAATCAACCGCGTGGCTTGGAGAAGCAGCAGGGGATGATTGAAGTTGTATTCGTTCTTGATGATCTGCCTGGCCTTGCTCGGTTCATCCGGATGGTAAAAACTCGGGAAGTCATTGTGCCGGCTGTAGAGCCAGAGGCCGGTCAGGAAAAAAAGACCGGCCACCATCCAATCGCGCCCGGCCAGCCGCGCCCGCACGAGCGACGGAGCAAAAGAAATCGAGACCGGCATCACTTCAAGCGGTCTTACACTCCGCGCAAGCCCGCCAGCAGCAGCTCGGCGTTTGATCGGGTATGCTGCAAATTGGAGGACAGGATTTCCATGGCCTCAGCCGCCGGAAGTTCGGAAAGCTGCCGGCGAAGGAGGACGATGCGCTCGTATTCGTCGGGGTGATAAAGGAGTTCCTCCCGACGGGTTCCCGATTTCACGATGTGAATGGCCGGGAAGATGCGTTGATCGGCGATGGAACGGTCCAGGTGCACCTCCATATTTCCGGTGCCTTTGAATTCCTCGAAAATCAAGTCGTCCATGCGGCTCTTGGTCTCCACCAAGGCGGTGGCCAGAATGGTCAGGCTGCCGCCCTCTTCGACGTTCCGGGCCGAACCAAAAAATCGGCGAGGCCGCGCCAAAGCCTTGGTATCCACGCCGCCGCTCATGGTGCGGCCCTTGGTCGGCTGGAGATTGTTGTAGCCGCGCGACATACGGGTGATGGAATCGAGCAGGATCACCACGTCCTTGCCCAGTTCCACCATGCGCTTGGCCCGCTCTGAGACGGCTTCGCACACCTGCACGTGCCGGGTCACCGGCTCGTCAAAGGTGGAACTGTAAATTTCGCAATCCAGGTCACGGCGCAAATCGGTGACTTCCTCAGGGCGCTCATCCACCAGCAGCAGAATAAGGACGACATCCGGATGATTAACCCGAACGCCATGGGCAATGGCCTTCAGCATCATGGTCTTCCCGGCCCGCGGCGGGGCCACGATGAGACCGCGCTGACCCATGCCCAGCGGTGCCACCAAATCCACCGCCCGGGCGCTGATCGCGTCCTCGCGGTCGGTTTCCAGAAGGATGCGGCGATTGGGAAAAAGCGGCGTGAGCTTGTCAAACTCCACCGGTGGCTTCCACTGGTTGACCAGAATGCCGTCAATTTCCAAAATCGATTCCGCCACCAAACCTCGCTCGCGATCCCGCGGCAGGCGCAGCGCGCAACGCAGCATCAAGCCGGGTCGAAGTTCCAACGGTCGGAGCTTTGCCGCTGGAACCAACACATCTTCAGGGCCGGGCCTCAGATTAAAAAACGGCCAGCGCAGAACCCCGCTATCACCGGTCATTTCGAGGAGCCCGGTGGCCAGCAACGTTCCTCCCTGGGTGAGGTGGAATTTTGCCTGATCAAGCACCAAATGATGTCGCGAGGAATCAGGGCGAAGCCGGAGGCCCAGACTACCAGCCCGGGCCGCCAGCTTTTCCAGGCTGAGGGCCTGGAGGTCGTTCAAACAAAGCGGCTCCAGGACGGCGGGTGCCGGTGGAGAAATTTCAGCCGTATCGGTCATGCAAAGAGCGGGAAAAGAGTTCGGTTTGGGCGGTCAGGGTCTCGAGCGGTCCATCGTTCCAGATGACATGATGCGAGCGCGTGATCTTGACGTCGAGGGGCATCTGGGTGGCAATAATTTTTTTGGAAATCTCGGGTGAAAGATCGCGTTGGGAAAACAGCCGGGCCAGTTGAACATCTAATGAGCAGGCCACGGTCACAATCAGATCGAAGAGAGACTCCGCTTTTGTTTCAAAAAGGAGGGGAATATCAACGACAAAAAGCCGGCTGGCCGCCGAGGCAGCCAAGGCTTGCTGCGACCAGCGCTGGCGAATGACAGGATGAAGAATGGCTTCCATCGTGCGTTTTTTGGCGGCGTCTTGATAGATTAACTCCCGAAGCAGAGGGCGATTGACTTTTCCATCACCGCCATAGGCCTGAGGGTGGATTTTGCGAAGAACCTGATCCTTTATCGTTTCGTCTTCGTCGAGCAACTCCCGGGCACAGGCGTCCGAGTCGAAAAAATCCGCCTCAACCCGCTCAAGCAGGAGTTTACGGAAGGTGGATTTTCCTGAAGCAATGCCTCCAGTGATACCGAGAATAGCCATGCGACGAATTGAAACGGTTCACGGCGTAACCGGTCTTTCCAACCGGCCCGGGAAGATCCTATTTCCCAATGCTGCGAACCGTCTCAAAAACCGGAGGAGCAAGTTCCTGTGGCAATCCCAGCGGCTCGACCGACTCCTCGGACTCATCATCCTGTCGCACAGCGCGCCCCTCCGCATCCATGAGGCGGGCGGTGACGAAGATGATCAGGTTCCGCTTGATTTTTTGATCCACGGTCGAGCGGAAAAGACGGCCTGCCAGCGGGATATCGCCCAGCAACGGAACTTTATCCTGAACTTTCTGAACGTCTTCACGAATCAGGCCACCCAAGGCCACGGTCTGACCATCCCAAATGCTGACACTGGTGGTCACTTTGCGGACGGAAAAAATGGGCTGATTGATGACGTTGGGAGTGACCTCAAACCGCCCAATGATACCGTTGAAGGTCGGTCCAAAAACCGGTGATCCATAATTGATAAAGCCATCAAATTCCACCACCTCCGGCGAAAGATTGAGATCAATCGTGTAGCCATCCGGGCCGATAATTGGTTCGACTTCAAGCGTGACTCCGACATTCCGCGTTTCAAAAGCGGTGGGAGTCGTCGGTGTGACCACACCAGAAACCGAGATGACGCCGCCCGGTATTGCACCGGTTGTTTCTCCTTCGGAGGGAGGGGGAACTTCCGGCGGACTGAACTCGGTGGGATAAGGAAATTCCCGCACAATTCTTACGATAGCTTTGCGACCACTTTTGGTCGTAACCTTGGGAGCGGACAACAAATCAACGCCCTTTTTCTGGTTCAGAGCGCGGATGACCACTTGAAACTGGGGGCTGCTAAAGATACCCGCCAAACCAAGGACGGCCGGGCTGACAAAGGTGCTGCCCGGGAGAACCCCGGCTAGCAGAGCATCAATGCTGTTGGCGCTGACCGCATTGTTGGGCCCGATCCCTGCACCGCTGCGCAGTCCGGAAGAAACAGGATTTTGCCCGACCGGCACACCGCCCGCCGAAAATGGAAAATTTTCCGTGCTGGGGAAGGTGGTCGCCGCATCAGTGCCAAATCCCTGCGTGCCTCCCGCGCCATAGACGCCGCTACCAATCGAAAACGGACCGAGCAGCCAGTCAAACCCAAGTTCCTTGAGATTGTTTTGGGTGATTTCCACAAACTTCGATTCAATTTCCACTTGGGTCGGTTGCACTCCGACAGTGGCGTCCACCAGCGAATCAATTAGATCGATCGTATCTGGGGTGTTCCGCACGATAAGCTTGCTGCCCGCCGCAATATACTGCGCGAAGGAACCGGGGGGAAAGGGAATGTTCTGCGAAATGAGGTAATCCTGGGCATTTGTGCGATTGCCCAATCGTGTCCCAGTCAAATCGACGGGAGCACCGGGAACGGTGGCATTTGGTCCGGCAGCAGACGTTGAGGGGATGAAACCAGGTGGCACGCGATATTCTTTCGTGACCAAGTCCGTCGTGTTCTCGGTCAGAGGAACGATGGAGACGGCATAGGGCTCGATTTTGTATTTAAGGCCGGAAAGTTCCGTCAGGTAACGTAGAACTTCGACCAGAGGAACATTGGCAAGCGACAGGTTGATTCTGGTGTCGGCATTCCCTCCGGACTGAACCGGCACAACCACTCCGTCGACGGGACCGGGAGCGACGGGAGCGGGGGTAATCACGGCTAACGGCGCGTTTTCGAGTTTCAGGACGATATTGACCCCTCTTTTATCCTTGGGATCGTCGGTGGATGAATCCAGTTCCCGGCTGCGTTGTTTGAGAAATTCGACAGCTTCCCGAACCGACGTATCCCGAAGATCAATTTTGGGGATGATAATACGGTTCAACTTCGCGGTAATCACTTCAGTGCCCCGAACTCCGCCGCGCGACGAAACGTCCACGCTGGTGGAACGACCACCTTGAAAATGACGCACCGGCCGTTCCCAGGAACGCTCTACCAGCCAGAGCATGCGGCTGCGGGTTTCATTATAAGCTTCGCCGTAGTATTTGGACTTGTCGGAATTGACCTGCTCCATGCCCTTGCGGGCGGCAATGTTATAAGGATCAATATCGAGAACTTGCTCAAACCGCTTGAGGGCAAGATCAAACCGACCGGATTGATAAAAGCCCTCCGCTTCATAAAGCAACTTGGTGACTTCCTCGCGGTCCACCGCAAACTGGGGAGTGACCGTTTTGTTGTAGTAGTCGGACTGCTCAAGATTGGCCAACAGACGAACAGCGGGCTTGCAGGAGGGGTCGTACTCGGGCAGGAGGATGGTCTTGGCCACCCTTTCCGCGTCGGAATACCTGCCGTTGGCAATCAATTGCTCGGCATAGAGGAGGCCGATGCGGGTGAATTTGGCCAGGGTTTCCGCGCGTAGCCTGTCGGTGGCTGTGCCCGCCGGGATTTTGCCGAGAGCATCCAGATAACTCACATAAGCGACTTCGAAGTCCTTTTCCGCCGCCGCCTTGTCCCCTTTTTTCACGAGTTGATCGGCCACGACCAAGCCTTCCTGTCGGCGAACGATTCCCCGATTGGCGAGGGATTCCAAATCACCTTCCTGGGCTCGAAGTGAAACGGGGGGAACCAAGCTGGCCAACGCCATAACTGCGAGGGCGGACTTGCGAAAACTTGAAGCAGCGAAATGAAATTTCATAATCCGAATGTCAGCTATTGCGCCAGCGGGATGGTTGATGGGTCACCTAAAATCGCCTCCTGTTCCAAACCTTCGACGTTGGGCTCCGGCACAATTTTATTTTCGTCATCCACTTTGATCAACGGCTGGCCGGCGGGATCCATCAGGCTGGCGGTGACAAACATGATCAGGTTGCGCTTGATATGCTGGTCGGCGGTGGTGCGGAAAAGACGACCGGCCAGAGGGATATCGCCCAAGATGGGAACCTTGTCTTCGACTTTTTGAACATCTTCGCGAACCATTCCGCCCAAAACTACGGTCGAGCCATCATACACCGTGACTTCTGTCGTCACTTCGCGGGTGGAGAACACCGGCTTGTTAATGGTGTTGTCAGTCGCCAAGAACGGCACGGCGGGTCCGATAGTTATAAGACCCGCTGAAACAGACACACCCGCGACGGAAGCAAAGATGGGGCTACCATAGTTAATAAAGCCATCAAACTCCACCACGCGGGGGGAAAGGATCAGGTCAATCGTATATCCATCAGGACCAACAGTGGGTTCGACCTCGAGCGTAATTCCAATGGGCTTGGTTTCGAACGACGTGGGCGTCGTGGGCACAACCGGGGTAAACTGAGAACCCGCTGATGCCGAGACTTGAGGAAGGTCATACTCCGAGGGATAACGAAACTCCCGCACAATACTGATGGTGGCGCGCTGGCCGCTTTTCGTGGTGATCTTCGGGGCACTGACAAGATCAACGCCCTTCTGTTGGTTCAGAGCGCGGATGACAACTTGAAATTGCGGGTTGGTGAAGATGCCGGCCACGGCCAACATGGCCGGAGCTGGTCCAAGGGGTGTTCCAAACAGAAGAGCATCGACCGCATTGGCGGAAATTGCCGTCGAACCGGTGCGATTGCCCCCGGTAATCGGACCCGAGGATGTGCTGGTGGCACCAATCGGGAGACCGCCGATGGGATTCGTGATGGGGAAGGAATTGGCGTTGATTGCTCTCCCTAATCCCTGGGTGCCGCCTCCGCTGTACACTCCTGAGCCCCCCGGGAGGGCAAACTGTCCGAGGAGCCAGTCAAAGCCCAGTTCGTTGAGATTATTTTGGGTAACTTCAAGAAACTTGGACTCGATCTCCACCTGAGTCGGCGGGGTGGTCAGGGAGTTCTCCACCAGTGAATCGATGATATCCAGGTTGGCCTGCGTGTTTTTGACAATCAGCTTGCTCGTGCTGGTGAGGAAGTTGGCACTGGCCCCGGTCGGAAAAGTGACCCCTGAGGCTTCAAGGAACTCCCTGGCTCCCGAGCGAGACGCGACAGCCGAAAGCGATCCAGGGGCAACAGTCGGCCCACCCCCGCCAGCACCAGGCAAAGCTCCCCCCGACGAGGAAGCGGGCAAAGCGGTGATAAAACTCGGCGGAACTTTGTATTCCTTGGTGATTAAAATATCGGTGGATTCGGACTGGGGCACAATGGCTACGGCGTACGGCTCGATCTTAAGCTTGAGATTGGCGGCTTTGGCCACGTAGTCAATGGCGGCGCGCAAGGGGATATCGGTAAGAGCGAGTGTGATGCGGGAGTTTGCCTCGGGCGCATCGGCGGCGATCTTGAGAACAATATTGATTCCCTTGCGCGAGGGGTCCTGTTCCGTCGTGTCGAGCGCGGCGGCGCGTTGTTTGATGAATTCCACGGCTTCGCGAATGGTGACGTCGGTGAAATCAATGCGCGGGATGGTGATTTCGTCGAGTTTGCGGTTTATCAACGAAGTGCCGCGGGTGTCGATCTGGGGTTGTTCGATAATGGTGGAGGCCCCGACTTCAAACCGGCGAACGGGCAATTCCCAGCCCTTGTCCACTTGGCGGATCATGTCCCCACGTGCCTCATTGTAGGCGGTGCCGGCGTATTTTTTCCGGGCGGCATTGACCTTCTCCATGCCGCGGCGGGCGGCGATGTTGTATTTGTCGATGTTCAACGTCTGCTCATAACGCTTGAAAGCCAGATCGTAACGTCCGGAAGCGTAAAAGCCATCCGCTTCCGACAGAAGCTGTTTCACCTCCTCCACATTGGCAATGAAGCCGGGCGTGAGGGTTTTGTTGAATGTGGTGGGGTCTTTCAGTTTTAGTTGAAGGGCCAGGGCGGGGCCGTAGGTCGGGTTGTAGCGGTCTTCCAAAATGACCGTGACGGTGGTGGAGGCATCCTGGAAACGCCCCTCCGAGATGCGCTGTTCGGCCAGCTTGACTGCGGCGCGGCTGAAACCGTCCAGCGCAGCGGCCCGAACGGAAAGGATGGCAAGCCCGCTGCTGGGAAGCACATCGATCGCGCTTTTGAAATAAGCAAAGGCACTTTCGTAATCGTGGCCCGCCAAGGCTTCATTGCCCTTGACGACCGCCTTCTCCGCATAACCCTTCATTTCCTCCTGCCGGCGGATTTCCCGTTCGGCCGCACTTTGTGCGCCAGATTGCTGGCTCAAGCCGGGGGAAAGACTGAGGGCCAGAGAGGCGGCTGCGATAGCGGTGAGGATGGGCAACTTCATGGTCAAGGCGGTTGGTGGCGTAAAGGGCAGTTTTAGGGGGTAGCTCAGGGATTTATCCCCGCTCCGTTGGCAGCAAACGCGGTTGGTTAAGGCGCGCGTGGTCAGGCAAGGCGACAGCTCTCATTTTACCTTCGGAATTTTGTGTTGTTCCTTGGTTTTCTGGTCCTGTATTAGGGCTTCTACTTCAGAAATGTCAATAAGTTTGTATTTACGATTCGTTTCCGGAGCCAGGGAAAAGTCGTCTTCTTTTTTCACGGTGAATTTCGACTGGTCGTAAAGATAGAGAAATTCGCCGAAGGAAGTCGGGTCGTTGGCTTCCTTGCTGGCCACGAGCACGATCTTTCTTCCGTCTTCGGTATTCACAATGGTCAACTCGGAAACATCCTTCTCGATCTCGTTTTCCGTGGCCGCTTTTTTCTCGTAGCTGAGAACCTTGTAGGGGGTTCCCTCGATCATCTGATTCTTTTCCAGAAATTGGGTGCGGCCCCCGCGGCCCATGTCCTTGGTATTGATAGTAAAGGTCTGGCCGTCATCGGGACTGCCGGTAAAGATCAAACGGAACGGCTTGGAAATAAACTTAAGCAGCTTGAGCTTGGTGAAATATGGGGGCACGGAAGTTTTATCGAGAGGATCAGTCCCCGCCAGAAACTCATCCGTATTATTGAACCGGTCCTCGTCAGGGTCCTGTTCCTTGATGTCCTTTTCCCAATACGGCAGGCCGTATTTGAGGAGCCAGGAATTTTTGATCGGCGGATGAAGATCTTCCTCGCTCTCGGTCGGGTCGATCAAGGTCTCCTTCAAGACATAGGGGCGGGAAACAAAGAGGGAGCCATCATGCAACTTCCAGTTGGCCGGACTCTTGACCGCAGCCGAGGCCGCGACCAATGCTTCCATGGGGTAGGGTTTGATTGTGTTGTCCTTGGGTTTGGAGCTGTCCCGACCGGCGAATTGCTCGGGAAAGCGGGAGACCTTGCTGATGATCAAGCCGCTGGAAATGAGCAAAGCGAGAATTGCAAAACCGAGGAGGACCCGCTCGTAATTTGATTTTAGCCATTCCATAACTGGTTATTTCCTGGCCTCCTTGGGTTCGACAAAATCGAGAATTTCAATCCGCATGGTGACTTTGACCAGTTCCTTGCCCAGAATCACGTTCAAATCGTTGTCGGGCGCCTCGGTGGTGGCGGTGGTGGCGGTGGTGGCGAAGTCGGACGAGGCCGAAGCCCCCGAAGAAGCGACGAAACCCTTATTAGGCTGCGCGATCAAAGGGCCCAAAGGGTTGGTGTTTTGGATACTCAATCCCCGAATGAGCAAAAAGAGCTCGGGGTTCAGCAGCGAGTTGAAGGCCACCCGGAACTTGGCTTGTTCCGCGGTGAAGGCGAGATCGAAGAAATAGCGATCCAGAACTTCCGGCTTCTTTTGCCCACCCGCGGCTGCGGCGGGAGCTTCTTCGGGAAGGAGACGGCGATCGAGGGTGTCAATGGATTGAACCTTGAAATCAATGAGCCCCAGCACAATCCGGTTGACGATGGCTAGTTGGCGGGCAAGGGCGGGTGCGGCCCTCTCGCTCGGGAGTGAGTTGGCATACTGATCGAAACCAAGATAGAAATCCTTGGGCAGGGTCACGCCTGCGGCCGTGGCTTTTTCCCTCGTCCGGTTAACCGTGGAGCGCAGGTCATCCTGAAACTGCTGAGGCTTTACATCCGGATTCAGTGGCATCTCCATCTTGGCCAGCTGAGAGCGCAGGAGACCGAGTTCGTTTTTGTATTGTTCCGCCAGCTCCTTGGTCTTGGCAAAATTCTCCTGGCTGGGAAAAGGAGACCGGTTCTGCAGCCCATGGAGTTTCTGGACGGCCTGGATGTACTCGTCCGAGGTTTGCTGGTATAAGGCCAGGGACTGCATGAGCAGAAAAATCATCACGCCGACCCCGGCGATGGTCACGGCGGTAAGGCCGGCAAGGAAAGGGTTATCTTCGAGCCACCTCATGGCAGCGTAATCGGGGTTTTCAAGGGAAGAATGAAGGAATAGGGATAAGCCCATCTCTGACCGTCGATCGTGCTTCTCACATCCTTGGACTTGTCTCTCTCTCCGACTTTAAAAATCCCCGAGGTCTGGAGCTGATCCACAAACTCATCAATGACCTTCGCTTCCTTGCTGTTGGGGGGATTGGCGAGATAAAGTCCGCTAATCAGGAGGGCATCGATTTTAGCCGGACTTGCAGGTGTCGCTCCCGGCCTGGGCGGCCTGTCTGCCGCCTGGGATGGGCCTGCCACCCCGCCAACCGAGATGGGTTTGCCCTCCGAAAGAGGTTTGAGATCGGTGACCCAGATGAACCGCTTGGGCAACTTGGCACCGAGTTCATCCAAGATCGCCGCCCAAGCGGTCCGCTCGGCCGAGGCGAGGATGAGGGGCGCGGCGATCTCCTGCAACTTTTTGCTTTCCTCTTCCAGGGCGGTGAATTGGGTGGCCACCGCTTCCAGGTTGGCCACATCCGCGTTGACCGCATCGAGTATTTCCTGGGTGAGGCTGGAAGCCCGGTTTAAGTAAAACCACCAAGCCGCGGGAGCGAGCAAAAGGCAAATGGCGGCTAGGATCAAATACGGCTTCCGTCTTGCCAAATCGTGCTCGCGCACCACCGTGAACGGGCGGAGATTGATTTCAATGGGACAATTATCGAGCGCACGCAAGGCCGACCCGACGACTTCCCCGAAGGTGTGCGCGCAATCCGCCACCACGGCGGCGGTTTTCGCGCTGGCCACCGTGACATTGCGAAGGGGATTGAAATGTTCGATCGGCATCTGCAGCTTTTCGCTGAAAAACTCCACCATGTAGGGCAGGCTCACCGTCCCACCGCAGAGGTAGGCCCGCACAGGCGCACTGCCGGACTGATTTTGCCGGTAAAAACCGATCGACCGGGCGATTTCCGCATGCAGGCGGGTCATGGTATTGCGCACGATTTTGGCGATTTTCGCCTCGGTGGGATCCTCCGGATCGGCGTAGGCACCGCCGAGGCCGACGAAACCCTTTTCCAGCTTGAGTTTCTCGCCCACCAGGACGTCCTGCTTGAATTCCTTGGCAATGGCGGCGCTGATGGTGCTGCCACCGACCGGAATGCTGCGGCTGAAAACCCGCGGGCCCTCGATAAAAATCAGATTGGTCGTGCGGGCTCCGATATCGACCAGCAGAGAACATCCGGTCAGTTCGCTGTAGTTATAACGAAAGGCATTATAGAGGGCCATGGGAGCCACGTCGATAGTGGAAGTTTTGAAACCCGTCGTGTTCACCGCCCAGTTGGTTTCTCCCAGTTGATCAGCCTTGATCGCCACGAGCGCAACATCCCAACTGTTTTCCTTGGGCTCTCCCATGATCTGGTAGTCCCACACCACCTCATCAATCGGGAAAGGCACATTTTGCTGCGCTTCAAAGCCGATAATGTCGTCCACTTCCTCGGGGGTGGATCCGGGCAGTTTGACAAACCGGGTGAAAACCGACTGCGAGGGCAGGCAAAAATTGACCGGCAACTTGGCGGTGATCCCCAGCGACCGGCGCAACAAGCCGACCGAGGCCTCGATCTGCTCCGCCCGGGTGGCATCCGCACCCGGATCGACGATCAACTCGTCCTGCTTGCAGGAGTGCAGAGTGACCGACCCGTCCTGACTGGCCCGGAAGTCGGCCAGAGTCACAGTCTGCATGCCAAGATTCAGGGCAATTATACGAGTCGGTGCAGCCATCAGTTGAAAAACTTAAAGAATGGAACGAACGCTCTTAGAGTCCGGACGATTTTGGTTTGATGGCTTCGTAATAGTCCCAAGCGAGCGGCGCAAAGGGAGTCTCGCCTTTGTTCAGGACAAAGCCCGGGGTTTGTTGGTAGGAGGTCCACCATTGCGACTTGAAGTTTCCTCCGAGATACTCTGCCACCACCTGGCCCTGTTTGCTGATGGTCACGGCCACAGCTTCCACGGCCGCCGCGGCGTTGACGGGCAACTTGCCGTCAAAAAAACGCTCCAGAGAACGCGGGCTGACATAAACCACCGAGTGCATGTCCCGGCCCTGCGGAATGCTGGCGTGCGTCACCGAACCAGTGAGCAAGACGCCATTGGGAGCCTGCTGCGTTTTGGCTTTCAAAAGAATGTAATAGTTGAAGATCAATTCATCCGTGTATTTCGGCTCCTTGGCGCGGGGCTCCCAGTCGAACGTCACCTCCACCTCCAGCCAGGCTTGCGGTTTCGTGCGCTTGTTGTAGTTGGGGCCTTGATAATTGGGCGAATCGATAAAATTCGGTTCGATCTTGCTGATCTTGTATTCGGTGTTCAGCTGCGCCACGGCCGGCAGGCTAGCACTCAGAAAAACGACACCCAGAATGAGCGAGAGGGACTTCAAGGGAGGCATAACAGCTAAACGTAGGGGATTTATTTAACGGAGTAAATATAAAAGCCTCCCGTATCAGCCAATACGTTTTCGAAAAAAATCAATTGTCGTCTTGATCCCCTCCTCAAAGTCCACCTTCGGTCCCCACCCAAGGGTTTGCTTGGCCAGGGTGATGTCCGGCTGGCGCACTTTCGGATCATCCACGGGCAGCGGGTGATGCTCAATTTTCGAGGAGGTTCCGGTGATGCGGATGATCTCCTCGGCAAACTGGCGGATTGTCATCTCGCGGGGGTTGCCGATGTTTACCGGGCTGTGGTAATCCCCCATCATCAGACGGTAAATGCCGTCGATGAGATCCGAGACAAAACAGAAGCTGCGCGTTTGCGAACCGTCCCCGAAAATCGAGAGTGGCTGGCTCGTAAGCGCCTGACCGATAAAGGCCGGCACCACCCGCCCGTCCTCGAGCCGCATGCGCGGGCCGTAGGTATTGAAAATGCGCACAATCTTGGTGTTCATCTTGTGATAGCGGTGGTAAGCCATGGTCATGGCTTCGGCGAAACGCTTGGCCTCATCGTAAACGCCGCGCGGCCCCACGGGATTCACATTGCCCCAATAGTCCTCCGTTTGCGGATGAATGAGGGGGTCCCCGTAGCACTCCGAGGTCGAGGCCAGCAGAAAAGCCGCCCCCTTGGCCTTGGCCAAGCCCAGACCATTGTGGGTCCCCAAGGAGCCGACCTTGAGGGTTGGGATGGGAAAATTCAGATAGTCAATCGGGCTGGCCGGGCTCGCGAAATGCCAGACGTAATGCACATCCCCGGGAACAAAGATGAAGTCGGTGACATCGTGATTGATGAATTTGAAGTTTTTGTTCCCCGCGAGATGCTCGATGTTGGCAACATTGCCGGTGATGAGATTGTCGATGGCGATCACCCGATGTCCTTCCGCTAGGAGGCGGTCGGAGAGATGAGAGCCGAGGAAGCCGGCGCCGCCCGTGACGACGCTGGTGATGGGTCCGGAATTTTGAGGCATTGGCGCGCTTGATTATCGGCGGCGGCGGCGTTTGGCGAGCATTTTGCGCCGGGATAATCCTAAAAACAGGGATGAGAGTTGAGATCCGAAGGATCGCCGAAGGCAACGTTACTCATTTCGCCCCCGAACCCAAAAGAACAGCCGGAACGGTGCCCACCAGAATCTGAAAATCCAAGCCCAGGGACCAGTTGTCGATATATTCCAGATCCATCCGCACCCACTCGTCGAAACTGGTCACATTATTGCGTCCGCGGATCTGCCACAGACAGGTCAACCCCGGCTTCATGCTCAGCCGGCGGCGATGCGAGGTATTTTTGAAATTTTCCACTTCATACAACGGCAACGGCCGCGGCCCGACCAGGCTCATGTCGCCGAAAAGCACATTCACCAATTGGGGTAGTTCATCGAGGCTCGTGCGCCTCAGCCAGCGTCCCGTGGCGGTCACTCGCGGATCATTTTCGACCTTGAAGACAGGCCCGCTCATCTCATTCATCACCGCCAGATCCCTGTGTTGCTTTTCCGCGTCCAGATGCATCGTGCGGAATTTCAGCATGGTAAACGGCGTGCCATGGATGCCCGCCCGGCGTTGGGTGAAGATCACCGGCCCCGGCGAACTCATCTTCACCGCCACCGCCAGCAGGCCGAAAAGCGGCGACAACAGGATCAACCCCGCCGCCGCCCCCACGCGATCAATCCCGTTCTTCACCAACAAAGCCCAAGAAAGATCCGGTGTCGCCCGGAAGACCAGCATCGGCCTCTGGCCCAGGCTTTCATAGGTCGGCCTCGCCACTGATGTCCGGATGAAGTCCACACTCAACCACGCCTCGACCCCCTCGATCTCGCAGGCCTCGATGGCCCGCTGCACCTTGTCCAGTTCCAGGTGGCTGAAGGCCAGCACCACGCGCCCAACATTGTGCCGGTGAATCGCGCTGATCAATGCCTCGGTTCCCGCCGCCTCCAAATCCACCGTATCCACCACCGTAATCTCCAATCGCTGGCTCGGCGTGAACGTGCTGACGATGTCCCGCAGCATGTCTTTCTCTCCCGCCAGGATGATGCGTTCCCCCGATCCTCCCTCCACCAATTGCGCGATGCGACGCCAGACATACAGCCTCTCCTTCAACAGCAGAATACCCGGTGCCAGCAGGCAGAAAATAATCAGCATCGAGCGGCTGGGCACCTCCAACCTCAGGAAAATCACCGACACTCCCAGCAGCAAAGTGAGCCACAGGCCGGCCCGCGCGATTTGCTGCAGCGATTTCCAGATCGTTTTCTCCAGCACGTGATTATAATACCCCTGCAACTCCAGCAGGAACGGCCCGAACGGCATGATCACCGCCAGCATCCAGAGAAAATAACTGAAATCCGGAATCTCCCTGAGCGTGATCTCCCCCAGCGATTCCGCCACCACCCAGCGATTGTGACGCAGAGTATGCGCCAGCCAGAATACCCCGCCGAGGAGAAAGGCATCGAGCACTTGGTTGAGTTGGAGACGAATCTCTTGTTTTCGTGCAAGCATATCGCTTCTCGCCTCCGGGCCGACGGGAGTCTAGTTTTTCATCGCTTATGCCTGAAAAGAAAAGAGGAATCCATTCGGTCCGCCCGAACGTCGTCGGCGTCGTTCACACCTCCGCCGGTTTCAAACACGCCGCCCGCGCCCGTCTCGACGCCGTGGAAATCCGGGTGGACACGCTGCCCCGCCCGCCCCGGCCCGCTGAACTCACCGCCCTTCCCCACCCCGTCTTAGTGACTGTCCGCCGTTTCGACGAAGGAGGCGCCCTTCCGCTCGACGACAGTACCCGACTCGCCCTTTACCTCGAACTCCTCCCCGCCGCCGCCGCCGTGGACCTCGAAATCACATCCCTTCGCGCCCTCCGCGAAGTCGCCGCCGCCGCCCATCTCGCCAACAAAACCCTCGTCCTCTCCCATCACGATTTCCACGGCACCCCCACCCTCGCCCGCCTCCGCGCCATCGCCGCCCGCGCCCGCGACGAAGGGGCCGGCATTGTGAAAATCGCCACGAAAACCGAAACGCCCGCCGACGTCGCCCGCCTCCTCACCCTTCTCGACCAATCTCAAGCACCTCTTGCCGTCATGGGCATGGGCACCCTCGGCCGCGCCGCCCGCCTGCTCTTCGCCCGCGCCGGCTCCGTCCTTAACTACGGCTGGCTCGACAAACCGCAGGTCCCCGGCCAATGGGGCGCCGTCGAATTCCGCGACCTCCTCGCCCGCGCCTGATTTCCGTGGTCGCCCTCGGCATGGTCCTGGCGCTTCTCAGCGCCCTCGTTTACACCGCAGGCTCCCTCACGCTCAAAAGCGCCATCGAACGGGGTGCCACCGCCAACCAGGTCAATGTCTTCACCAATCTCATCATGGCCCTCCTCGTCCAGCCCTTCTGGCTCTTCGATCGCCCCGGGATTCCCAATGCCGCCCTCTGGCAACCCGCCCTCTGCGGTGCCCTCTTCTTCATCGGGCAGATCTTCACCTTCGCCGCCCTCAGCCGCGGTGACGTCTCCCTCGCCACCCCTCTCCTCGGCACAAAAATCATCCTCGTCACTCTCTTCAATGCCCTCATCTTCGCCACGCCGGTCAGCCTGCGCTGGTGGGTGGCCGCGGTCATCGCCTCCCTCGCCGTCGCCCTCATCGCCGGTGGTCTCCCCCACACCCACCGCCGCGCCGTCGGCCTCACCGTTCTCTTCTCGCTCAGCGGCGCCGCCTTTTACTCCTTCACCGACGCCCTCATCCAGCATTGGGGCAACACCTTTGATTCCGTCGCCTTTGTCCCCGTCGCCTTCACCGTCACCGCTCTCCTCACCGCCGTTTACTTCCCCATTCGGGACCGCCGCGCGTTTCTTCCCGTCCGCGCCGCCCTGCCCGCCCTTGTCGGCGGCGGATTCCTCCTCGGCGCTCAAGTCACCGGGTTCTTTTTCTCCATTGTCCTCACCCGCGACGCCACCCTGGCCAATGTCATTTATTCCACCCGCAGCATTTGGAGCGTCGTCGCCGCCTGGCTGGGCGGAAACCTCCTCGGCCTGCACGACACCGAAGCCGGCCCGGCCGTCATGATCCGCCGCCTCTGCGGCGCGATCTTGCTCTTCGCCGCCATTCTCATCATCCTCCTGTAATCGTGCTAGCCCCGCTCACCGAAAAACTCCACGCCCGCCGCGACCTCGACCCGGCCGACATCGCCACCGCCAGCACCCGCCTCCTCGACGCCGACGCTCCGCTCGACGAACGCGCCGAGTTCCTCCGCGCCCTCCACCAAAAAGGCGAAAGCCCCGCCGAGATCGCCGGGTTCGTCAGCGCATTCTTAACCCACTCGAAAAAACCTTCCGTTCACGGCGAAGTCCTCGATGTCTGTGGCACCGGCGGCGACAAAGCCGGACTCTTCAATGTCTCCACCGCCGTCATGTTCACCGCCGCCGCCTGCGGGGCGCGCGTCGTCAAACACGGCAACCGCGGCGTCACTTCGAAATCCGGCGGTGCCGATGTCCTCGAAGCCCTTGGCATCCACCTCGACCTTGATCCCGCGGATTCCCTCGCCGCCGCCGGCTGCGCCTTCCTTTTCGCCCAAAGCTATCACCCCGCCTTCAAAGCCATCGCCCCGGTGCGCAAGGTGCTCGGCGAGCAAGGCACCCCCACCATCTTCAATATCATCGGCCCCCTCCTCAATCCGGCCCGGCCCGCTTTTCAGCTGGCCGGCGTCTTCAGCGAAAACCTCCTCCCCACCTACGCCGAGGTTTTCCGACTTCTCGGCCGCCGCAACGCATGGGTCCTGCACGGGGCCGGAGGTCTTGACGAAGCCTCCACCCTCGGCCTCACCAAAGTGCTTGCCTTGGAGGAGGGTGACATCAGGCCCTTCGAAATTGATCCCGCCGCTCTCGGCCTTCCCCCCGCCACTCTCGACGACCTCCGCGGCGGCACCCCGGACGAAAACGCCGCCCTCCTCGAAGACCTTCTCGCCGGCAAACTCCCCGGCCCAAAAAGCGACATCGTCGCCCTCAACACCGCCTGCGCCCTCGTCGTCTCGGGCACCGCCGCCGACCTCCCCGCCGCCCTGCAAAAAGCCCAGGCCGTCCTCGCCTCCGGCCAGCCCCACCAAACCCTGACCCGCCTCCGCCAGCTCGGCCAGACATAGAATCAGGGTTGAGAGTTGAGGGCCGGTGGTTGAGAGGCTCGTAATGCACGACGCAAGTTGATCGGAATTTCTACAAGCTCCGAACCCTTCCCTATCCGTTTTTCATCCGTGAAGATCCGTGGCCAAGCCCTGCTACTCGGCGGCGCGGGCGAGGGCGTCGAGGACGATTTTTTCGGTGAGGATCTCGGGGAGAGTGATGGGCTCGGTGGGCCGACCGGCGGGATAGAGGACGTAAAAGGGGACGCCGACGCGGCCGAATTTTTTCAGGGCGGCGGTGATCTCGGGGTTGGCGTTGGTCCAATCGGCCTTCATGGGGACGATGAAATTTTTCTGGAAGGCGGCGCGAACGGCGGGGACCTCGATGGCGGTGCGTTCATTGAATTTGCAGGAGATGCACCAGTCGGCGGTGAAATCGAGGAAGACGGGCTTGCCTTCGGCAAGGAGAGCGTCGAGGGCTTTCTGGGTGAAGGGCTGCCAGTCGATGCCGCCGGTTTTTTCCGCGGTGGTGGCGGTCGGACTGCCTCGTTGCGCGCCTGTGAATTTTTCGCCGAGGAAATAGAAAGCGCCCCATCCGATGATGAGGGTAATGAGGAGGAGGGAAATGACGCGGGTTTTTACGGAGGAGAGCGGGCCGCAGAAGGCCCCGTAGATCCAGCAGGCGATGGCGAGACAGAGGAGGAAGCCACTGACCCAGATAACGGCTTCGAGGCCTTTCTGGTTCCCGAGGATGAAGAGCAGCCAGAGGAGCGTGGCGATGAGAGGGAAGCCCATGAATTGCTTCATGCGTTCCATCCAGGCGCCGGGCTTGGGGAGGATTTTCATCCAGCCGGGTTTGGCGGAGAGGAGCAGATAGGGCAGGCCCATGCCGAAGGCAACGGAGGCGAACAGGGCGAGAATGACGTAGGATGCCTGGCTGAACGCGAAGCCAAGGGCAGTGCCGAGGAATGGCGCGGTGCAAGGCGTGGCCAGCAGGGTGGCGAAGATGCCTTGGGCGAACGATCCGGCGTAGCCTTCGCCGGAGGAGGCCTCGGAAAGGGCGTTGGTGGCCTGGCCGGGCAGGACGATCTCGAAGACGCCAAAGAGGTTGAGGGCAAAAACGAAGACGAGGCTGGCGATGGCGAGGTTGAACCAGGGATTCTGAAACTGGAAGGCCCATGTCACTTCGTTGCCGGCGAGTTTGAGCGCGACGATGAGGAGACCAAGTCCCATGAACCAAGCGAAGATCCCGGCGACAAAGGCGAGGCCGTGACCGAGGATTTTGCGCGGGTCTTCCCCGGCCTGGCGAATGAAGCCAAAGATTTTCAGCGAGATGACGGGCAACACACAGGGCATGAGATTGAGGATGAGGCCGCCGAGGAAACCGTAGAGTAGCGCGGTCCAGAGGGTGGTCGTAGATTGCGGAGTTTGGATTGCGGATTGCGGAAGGGGTGGAACGGACTGACCGGAAGAGACGAACCAACCTTGGCGGCCCGTGTCGGTTTCCAACATGAGGACGCCGCGGAGGTCGCCGGTGGTCTCGATTTCCACGCTGGCGGCGCCGTCGGTGATGGGGCTGTCCTTGGGATGACTGACTTGCTGGTCCGTGGCCGGGAGGGGGAAGAGGTCCACGCTTTTGGCGGCGGGCAAACCGCTGACGGTGAGCAAAAGCGAGGTGGCGGTTTTTTTCCAAACAAGCGAAAATGGCGGTGGTTCGGCGGAGGGGAGCCGGGCGCGGAAGGTCGAGAAAAGTTCCGTGTTTGCGGGGGCGGCGTCACCGACCGGCAGGGTGAGTTCGACTTCGGCGGAGCCGGGAATGCAAATTTCTTCGCAAACCAGCCAGGCCGCCTTGGCGCGGAGGGTGATGGTTTTTTCCTTTAGATCGGCGGGTGGAATAACCGTGGTAATGAGAAGGATCTTGTCCTTGTAGGCATAAACCTCGATGTCGCCGGGTTCGACCACGCGTTCGGGCAGGGGCCATTGGATCGGGCCGTTGCCGAAGCCCTCGGGGAGCGTCCAGGCGATCGTGGTGGGGATGCCGGCGTCGCCGGGGTATTGCCAATAGGTGTGCCACTTGGGGGCCATTTCGAGCAGCAGGCCGACCTCGAAGGGTTGGCCCGGCGTGATGGCAGTGGTGTCCGCAATGAGCGAGGCCGAGACGAGGGTTTTGCCCTCGTATTGCTGGGCGCGGACTACGCTGAAAAATACCAGCGGCAGGAGAACGAGGAGCCGGAAACAATTCACGCGCGCACCCTCCGCCATTCCCATACAACTCTCAACTACTCCTGTACCCGCCCCATTTTGCGGAATTTGTCGTAACGGGCCTGGAGCATTTTTTCCACCAGGACCTTCTCCAAACCGCGCAATGCGGTGGCAATGGCTTCCCGAAGATTGCGGGCGGCTTGGTCGGGATCGCGATGGGCACCGCCCAGCGGTTCGGGCACAACGTCGTCGATGATGTCGAGCTTAAGCAACTCGGCGGCATTGAGCTTGAGGGCCGCCGCCGCTTCGGGGGCATGCTTGCGGTGTTTCCAAAGAATGGCCGCGCAGCCTTCCGGACTGATGACCGAATAATAGGCGTTTTCGAGCATGAGGACGCGATCCGCCACGCCAATGCCGAGCGCGCCACCCGAGCCGCCCTCGCCAATCACAACGGCCACGATGGGCGTGCGCAGGACCATCATTTCGCGCAAGTTGACGGCGATGGCCTCGGCGATGTGGCGTTCCTCGGCCCCGACGCCGGGATAGGCGCCGGGAGTGTCGATGAGACAGACGACGGGAAGTTTGAATTTCTCGGCCAGACGCATGAGACGAAGGGCCTTGCGGTAGCCTTCGGGGTGCGGGCTGCCGAAGTTGCGCAAGAGATTCTCTTTCACGTCGCGGCCTTTTTGCTGGCCGATGACCACACATTTGATGCCGTCAATTTTCGCCATCCCGGCGGGCATGGAGGCGTCATCGCTGTAGAGACGATCACCTTTGAGTTCGACAAAATCGGTGAAGGCCAGCCCGACATAATCAAGAAAAAACGGCCGGGCGGAGTGGCGGGCGATCTGCACGCGCTGCCAGGCGGTGAGATTGGCATACACATCGCGTTTGGTGGCCTCGATTTTTTCCTGCATCATGCGCACTTCGGGGGCGAGGTTGATGTCCTGCCCGCGAACGTGGCTCTTGATTTCCTCAAGCTTCTGCTCGAGTTCGACGATGGGTTTTTCAAATTCAAGAATCTGGAGGTTCATGAAACGGCTTTAGTTGATGGTGACGGGACTGCCTTGGGAAACGAGAACAAAAATCTCCTCCATGTCGGCGGGGGAAAGAATGATGCCGGCCGGCGCGGAGCCATCCGCCTCCGAAAGTCCGCGCAGGGCCACGCCGCTGGTGCCGAGCATGAGCCAGCGTTCGCTGCCGGGATAATTTTTGTCGCCGAAGGGCACGCGGATTGTGCCCTGCAGTGCGAGTTTGTCCGCGACCTTGGTCTTGATGGGTGCGGCACTGCCGGGGATTTTGACCGACGTGGCGGGATATTCCTTGAAGAACTCGCCGTGGTTGAAAACCGTGACCGTGCGGGCTTGGCGATCGACCACGATGCTGGTGTCCAACTGCGGAATGAGCAGCGTCTGACCGATCTTGAGATTGATGGATTCGAGGTTGTTGGCGCGAAAGATCAACTCGGCGTTGCTTTTGAACTTGGAGGCGATTCTGACCAGGGAATCGCCCTTGACCACGGCGTAGGAGGCTTTGTTGGTCGTTTCGGTAGGCGAGAAAACCCGGCCGGCGTTGATCTCGCCCAGAGCAGACTTGGCCGCCGGCGCGTTGGGCGCGTCGGGAAAACCGCGAATGAATTCCGCCAAGGCCACCCGGGCCCCCTCGATGTCACCGGATTGTTGCAGCGAAACCGCCTTGTTGTAAGCGGGCAGGCTGTAGTCGGGGATCGGCGTTGGAGCGGCCTGGACGAGTTTGGCGGCCTTGTCTTCCCGGTCGAGTT
Organism: Terrimicrobiaceae bacterium; assembly: GCA_041746635.1. GTDB lineage: Bacteria > Verrucomicrobiota > Verrucomicrobiia > Chthoniobacterales > Terrimicrobiaceae > CAMASH01. Next base: position 79,024 of record JBGTGQ010000026.1, read on the forward strand.
CCTGCGGTTTCCAGTAGAGTTCGTAGGCAAAATAGGCGGCACCGCCAAAAATCAGCCCGACCAGCACGAGAATCGTTAGGATGCGAAAAATGGACATGGCCGCAGGAAAGTTGCGTAGAGGATTAAAGCGGCTTCCGCAGGGCTTGGAAACCTGAAATGCAGCTGCTCAAAGGAGGCCGCGCCGTTTCCATTCGTCCATGTTCTCACCGGCGGAACGCTGGATCAGGTCCATGGTGAACTTGAGCAGGCAAACTTCCCAAGCGTCATCCACCCCGGAAATGAGGGCGGAGGCGGGGTCTTTTTTTGATGTCATGTCCTCCTGCAAGCGGCCGAGGACAACTTCCATCGAGTCGCGCACCACACTTTGCTCGAAGTCGGTTTTCTTGAACTCAAAACCGTAGCGGAGGATTTTGAACGTCTGCGCATTTTCCTGCATCCAGTCGGCATATTCGCGGGCCGACTCGCCGAAGCCGTCCAGGAACAGTTTGCTGAAATGGTGGGGCGAGACAATGCGCGGCCGCTCCGCCTCGATCCTTCCGCCCCGAATACGCACGGCATTGACCTCATCCATCAATTCGCTCACCAGCAAAAACCTGAAGGTGGTCGACCCAAAGGTCTCGATGACGCGCTCCGGCTGCACCACCACACGGGTGCTTTCCATGGCGTATCGAAAATCGTGCTCCTCAATCATCCGGAGATCATACGGAGGCGAAGGCGGGGCGCAATAGAAGTTGTGGGGATTTGACAACCCGGGGATTTCTGCTTTTTACGACACTCAATGAGCACCGATGCCGTCCCCGTCCCCCGCCCCGCGCGGGTGAATCTTCGTACCCCGGATGTGATGTCCCGGGTGCAGGCCGAGGTGGAGAGCCACTATCGGAGCGAGGCGGTTGAACGCATCCGCGCCCAGGGCGGTGTCATGCAGCAGGGCGGGACGGTCATCCGGCTGGCCAAGCAATTCGGGTTTTGCTACGGGGTCGAACGGGCCATCGATCTGGCCTATGCGGCCCGGAAGGTTTTTCCCGCGCAGCGGATTTTCCTGCTGGGGGAAATTATCCACAACCCCGATGTGAACGCGCAAATTTCGGCCATGGGCATCTTGCATTTGGAAGCCCGTCCGACTGATGCGGACATCGCCGCTCTCACGCCGGAGGATGTCGTCATCGTCCCTGCCTTCGGGGCGGAAGTCGCCACGGTGGACGCGGTAAGAACCCGCGGATGCCAGATCGTGGACACCACCTGTGGCGACGTGATGAGCGTTTGGAAACGTGTCCGACAAAACGCCACCGAGCAGGTCACCAGCGTCATTCACGGCAAGGCCGCGCATGAGGAGACCCGCGCCACCGCCTCGCGGGCTCTTGGCCCCAAGACCGGCGGCCAATACCTCATCGTGCTCGACACGGCCGAAGCCGATCGGGTTTGCGAATACATTCGCCGGGGCGGGGACAAGGCGGCTTTTCTTGCTCACTTTCAAAACGCCCATTCCCCCGGCTTCGATCCCAATCTTCATTTGCGCCAGATCGGCGTCGCGAATCAGACCACCATGCTGCGTAGCGAAACCGAGGAAATCCAGAAGCGCATTCGCGAGGCCATCGTGGCGCGCGACGGCGGCAGTTCGGCAAATTTCCGGTATTTCGATACCATCTGCGGCGCGACCCAGGAACGGCAGGACGCGCTGTTTCAACTCCTCGACGAATCCCTCGATCTCCTCATTGTGGTGGGAGGATACAACAGCTCGAACACCTCGCACCTCGTGGAAATCGGCGAGAAAAAACTCCCCACTTGGTTCATCCGTAATGCCGATTGCATGATCTCCCCGGAGGAAATCCGCCACTTTAACATTCACGAAAAATCCGAATCCGTGAGCCGGGACTGGTTGCCCGACAAGGCCCTGCTTACCGTCGGCATCACCGCCGGGGCCAGCTGTCCGAACAACCTGATCGAGGACACGATTAACCGCGTGTTGGAATTTCGCGGTCGGAAAGTCAGCGGATAAGTTTTCCCAACTCCGCCGCGATCACGGAAAAGCTGAGTTTTTCCCATGCCGCCGCACGGCTTTTTTCGATCTCCGCCGCATAGGTCTCATCCTCCGCCAGCAAGGTTGCCAGCGTTGTCCCCAACTGGGCCGGGTCCCGGCCGATGCCGTTGAGATTTGCAAAGGCCAGCCGTTCCACCGCTCCGTCGCCGCCGACGCACGGAAGCCGACAGAGCAAGGCATCGCCCGCCACTTGGCCCGGCACCGCGCTGCGATCCAATTGAAAGACCACCCGGTGCCGCGCCATCAGACCCAGATATTCGGCGTAAGGAAGCGGTCCGTGAATCACGGAAATTTCGCGCGAAATCGACCGCAGCAGACGGTCCCCCGCCCCGTCGGTGCTGATCACCGTAACCGGAACACCTAAACGACATGCCAGGGAGACGGCGAGGTAATGATTGCGGGAGGGAATATCAAACTCACGGGTGCCGATAAAAATCCCGCCGCGTTGCTCTATGGGCACGCTGAAATTCCAGGCCTCCTCTTCCACGGGATACGGCGTTGGCACGAATCCGCCCGCCCGGCATCCAGCCGATTGATAAAGCGAGACCAACTCCGGCGTGCTGGAAATAAAACCGTCGGCCTCCAGGCACAGGGCGATAAATTTTTCATGGTGCCGGGCGTAGGCCAGACACTCCGCCACTTGGTGAAGGCCGGATTCCTTCCACGAAATGAAGACGCGCAGGCCGCGAATTTTCAATTCCTGGACGGAATGAAGCGCCGCCGACAGGCCGCTTTTACGCAGCAAGACGAGCACGACGCGAACTTCGACCGGGATTTGCTTCGCCGTTTGATAAAAGCCCCCACAGCAACAGGCGGCATAGGCATGGTAATTGACCGGCGCATGGCCGGGCTCGGTGGGGGAGCCCGCCCCGTGGGAAAATAAGCGCGTTTGGTCGTTTCCGCCGGGATTGAGCACGGCAAAAGTAGAAGCGGCCTCCGGCCGCTTATCCATCACGACAAGCGACCGGAGGTCGCTTCTGCTTTGTTCTTCTCCCATAATGCGTTCATTTCTTCGGGGGACGCCTCTTCGATCTTCCGCCCCTGCGCGATAATCTCCGCTTCCACTGCGCGGAATCGCCGGGTGAATTTTTTCGTGGAGAGAGTGAGGGCCGTCTCGCCGTCCACCTTGAGTTTTCTCGCCAGGTTCACCACCGTAAAAAGCAAATCGCCCAGTTCCTCCTCGATCGGAACGGATTTTCCCAGCATCACGGCTTCGCGCAATTCGGAAATCTCCTCATCCACCTTGGCAAAGACCTCGGAGGCTTCCTTCCAATCGAACCCAACCCGCGCCGCCTTTTTTTGCACATTCTGCGCGCGCAAAAGAGCGGGCAACGCGGCGGGCAAGCCGTCCATGATGGAGGTGCGCTCGCCTTTTTCTTCGCGTTTGATTTGTTCCCACTGACGCAGCACCTCGGTGGAATTGCCCGCCTGGGCATCGCCAAAAACATGGGGATGACGCCGCACCAGTTTTTCGCAAATTTCTTCGACCACTTCCTCAAAGGAAAACGCCTGGCGTTCCCCCGCCATGTGCGCATGCAGCACAACATGCAAAAGCAAATCCCCCAATTCCTCGCGCAGGTTGGCATCGTCCGCCATCTCGATGGCCTCGATCACCTCGTAGCATTCTTCCACCAGGGCGGTGCGCAGGCTTTCGTGCGTTTGCTCGCGATCCCACGGACAACCGTCCGGCGCTCGCAGACGGGCCACGATTTCCCGCAACCGTGAGACGTCGCTCATATCCGCCACAAGGAACTGTTGCTGGAACCAAATTCGCTGACCTCTTCCGAAGACTTGCGCGCGACGTAAATCATCAGGCTGGTCACAATAACGATCGTTCCGATGTACACGAAGCAGGCGAACCAAGCGGGCAATTCGTGCACGGCCAGCGAATGGTAAAAAACACTCCAGGAATTAATCGGTTCCTTGGCGTGAACGAAAATTTTCAGCGTCCAAGCCAGCATGATGATGGCAAAGATAAAGACGTAGTTGCGTTTCAGCCGCCGTCCCACCGCTTCCAGCTTGCTGATCTTGAAGGACGGCAAAATAAGATCTTCGCAGACGAGTCGCCGCCATTCGCCATCAAGCAGATTCTGACTCTGGGAAATCATCGGCACGAGAAAATGCGATTCCAGCATCCTCACCCGCCCGCGAAAGGCATCGTAAAACCGATACCGCCGCGCCTCGATCCAGAGCATGATCCAGACCAGAGCCAGATTGAAAAAGAACACGATGTGCGGCACTTGCGGATACGTGAAGGCCACCGTGATGATACCGGTCGAGCTCGTGATCGCCCACGTCGTCGTGACGTCGAGCCGCTGACGCCAGATCATGATGCGTCCCAGTTCGCCGCGATAAAAATGGATCATCGCGTTGACGTAACACGCGTCCTTCAGACTGGGCAGGGGCATGCCCGAGGTGTCGCTGCGGAATTCTTCGACCGGCGGCTCAGACATCAATTCCGCCTCTCCTTTTCGAGGAGAGCGGTTCGCGCCCGCTCCAGGTTTTCTCGTTCGCTGCGCGTGAGGCTGCCGATGCCGTGCTTGGCGATTTTTTCCAGAATCGGATCGATGGAGTCATGCACGTCGGGCTTAAACTCGGCCTCGGGCGGCAACACCCGCAACTGACGGGCGGAATGTTTGCGTTGGAATAACCCCGCTAGGGCGGGCGTTTGCCATCCGCCCACACCCTCGAATTTCAGCCACAACGCAGCCACGGCCAGTCCCCACCAAAGCATCGCCAGCGCCGCCCAGGCACTGCCGGCGAGGCATTGCAGGGTATTGATGCCAAGAAGAATCAGCGCGATCCAGCGCGCCTCGATGCCAAAGAAAATCTCCGCGCGCGGATAAATTATGGCAAAGGCGAGAAAGATGGAAAAATTCAACGCTCCGGCTCCATAATAAACCGACGGAAGACCCAACAGGGCCAGCGCGGACAGAAGCACCGGCATGGCCACGAGCAAAATCCCGCACAGCCAGGCGAAGGAACGCCGTCCGAGGAACTTCTCCACCTCACAACCGAACCACGCAAACATGAAGAGCTGGAGCACAAAGAAAATGTCCGGCGGATTGATCAGGGCATAGGTGACGAACTGCCAGACGCTCAAATTTTCCACCACTCGACCGAAGGAAAACGCCAGGGGCGCGAGAAAATGATTGGCCTCCACGATCGGCCCCCCCACCGCCATGGCCAGCGAAGTCAGGATCATCGCAATGGCCTGCACCCCGGCCAGAACGGTCGCCAGATAGACCGGAACCCGGCCCACCCAAGTGAGGGGTTCGCAGTGCTCGAAATTCCGGTTCGCGATCATTCCTTTTGGAAGTTTAATTCTCTACAAACCGTGAAACAAGAAGGAAACTTTCTCCCACGAGGAATTTGCTAGCAGTTCTGCCACTATAAGATTGTCTAATAAATGAAAATATGAAACACATCGACGAACTCGGAGCAACCAAACCGTCCAATTCCGCTGTCCTCGATTGGGTGAATTCTATCGCCGCCCTCACCACCCCCGACCGCATTTTTTGGTGCGACGGATCGGAAGCCGAGGATCAACTCATGCGCCAGCGCATCGTGGACTCCGGAACCGGCCTTTGGCTCGATGCGAAAAAGCGCCCGAACTCCCTGCTCGTCCGCAGCGACCCGCGCGACGTCGCCCGCGTCGAGCAACGCACCTTCATCTGCTCGCACTCGAAGAAGGACGCCGGCCCCACTAACAACTGGGAAGACCCGACTACGATGAAAGCCCGGCTGGAAGGCCTTTTCCGAGGCTGCATGAAGGGCCGCACGCTTTACGTGATTCCGTTCAGCATGGGCCCGGTCGGCTCGCCCATCTCTCAATACGGCATCGAGATTTCCGACAGCCCTTATGTCGTGGCCAACATGCGCATCATGACCCGCATGGGCACCAAAATTTACGAGCAACTCAACCAGGGAAAACCGTTCGTCAAGTGCCTGCACTCCGTCGGTTATCCCCTAGACGGACGCGCTGATGTCCCCTGGCCCTGCGACCCCGAGAACACCTACATCACCCACTTCCCCAACGATCGCCTGATCATGAGCTACGGCTCCGGTTACGGCGGCAACGCCCTGCTCGGGAAAAAATGTTTCGACCTCCGCATCGCCTCCGCCATGGGCCGCGATGAAGGCTGGATGGCCGAGCACATGCTCATCCTCGCGGTGAAGGCTCCGAACGGCAATAAAACCTGCGTCACCGCCGCGTTCCCCAGCGCCTGTGGCAAGACGAACTTCGCCATGCTCATGCCGCCCAAGGAACTCAAGGAGCAGGGTTGGGAAGTCACCTGCGTCGGCGACGATATCGCCTGGATCAAACCGGGCCCCGACGGCTGGCTGCACGCCATTAATCCCGAGGCGGGTTTCTTCGGCGTCGCCCCCGGCACATCCTACGACAGCAACGCCATGGCGATGGATTCCGCCCGCAAGGACACCATTTTCACGAACGTCGGCCTGACCGACGACGGCGACGTCTGGTGGGAGGGAATGACCAAGGAACCGCCCGCCCATCTCATTGACTGGAAAGGCAAGGATTGGAAACCTGGACAAAAAGACTTGGACGGCAAACCCGTCCTTTCCAGCCATCCGAACAGCCGCTTCACCGCCCCGGCGAAAAATTGTCCCATCATCGATGAGGATTGGGAAAATCCCGCAGGCGTGCGCGTGAGTGCCATGATCTTCGGCGGACGCCGCGCCACCACCATGCCGCTGATTTTCCAGGCCTTCAACTGGATCCACGGCGTTTATCTTGGCGCGACGGTCGGTTCGGAAATGACCGCGGCCGCCGCCGGCACGGTCGGTCAGGTGCGACGCGACCCCATGGCCATGCTGCCGTTCTGCGGGTACAATATGGGCGACTACTTCGCCCACTGGCTGGAAATGCGCGGCAAGGTCAAACATCTGCCCCGCATTTTCCACGTGAACTGGTTCCGCAAAGGCCGCGACGGCAAATTCCTCTGGCCCGGTTTCGGCGACAACATGCGCGTGCTGAAATGGATCGTTCAGCGCTGCGGCTTCGGAGCCCATGCCCTCGAAACTTCCATCGGTTGGGTGCCGCAATACGAAGACCTCGACATGAAGGGCATTGAAAAAGACATCACCCCGGAAAGATTTGCAGAGATGCAAGCCATCGACCCCGAGGAATGGCAGCGCGAACTGCTCATGCAGGACGAGTTGTTTTTCAAACTCTACTCCAGCCTGCCGAAGGAGCTCGTCTTCCAGAGAGAGCTGCTGGTCTCGCGATTGTAAGTTCTTCCGAGTGGGACGGAATCTGGTGTTGGAGTCCAGCCTTTAGTGCCTGTCTGAAAATGAGCGAAAGCAAGTCAAGAGATTCTGCGGAGCATGAGACGAGTTATGGAAACTAGGGGTCAGTGTGCATTTTCTTGCATTTTGCCAAGATTGATTTGGAAGGAACTGCTAGTTTCCCCTCTTCAAACAACCAGTCGGCCGCAAGATGCGCCCTCCGGCGGGCGAGACGCCCATCCATTCGATTCAAGAGCTCTTAGGCCATTCCGACGTGCGGACGACGGAAATCTACACGCAGCTGGCCAAGGCCATGCGCGGCGAGATTACCAGTCCGTTGGACGATTTGTTGAGCGAGCGTCGCGAGAAAAAGCGAAGTCGGTTTCGCATCTTTGAACCTCATTTTGGGCAACTGAAAAGCCATTGTGGGGGTTGGAGTTCCCGCTTCAGCGTGTGCTTTTCGAAGCAGAGTGGTTTGGGAGAGGATATTTCCACTCAGAGAGCACAGGCATCTTGCCCAATTCCGTGGTCTTGGGAGTTTTTTAACCGCAGATTTTCGCCGATGATCGCAGATCAATAATTTTCTTAAAGCGATGACTTTCAACGATATTTGATTTGAATCTGCGGAAATTTGCGGACATCTGCGATTACCTCTTTTCCCGCTAAAGCAACAGCACTAGGAAGGGAAAGAAATGAGAGGGGAGCGAATCGCTGGCTGGTCGATTAATGCGAGGGAGGGCCCGACACCGTCCGAGCCGAGTTATAAATGGGCTCACACGAGGGTTCACGCTCCACTTGTTGGCGTTACGCTCGGATCAGGTGCGCGGTTGCTCGCTTGCCTCGGCTGCGTGGGCATCGTATCAATCGCGAATGCCACGGCTAGGGACCTCGTATTTTCCGGGAGATGATCCGGGGGGTGGTTGGCGGGAGAAGGGATTTGCGGCATGAATTTTCTGTTTCCGGCGGCGTGGGGTTTGCTGGCGCTCGCCCTGCCGATCATCGCGCTGTATTTGATCCGCACGCGGCTGGAACGGCGTTCGGTCAGCACGCTGCTTTTTTGGGATCAGATCCAAACCCAATCGTATAACTCCGCGCTATGGCGCAAGCTGCGGCGCTGGTTGTCGCTGCTGTTGCAATTGTTGTTTTTGCTGCTGGTGGTGTTTGCCCTCACCCAGCCGCTGGCACCGTGGCAATCGGTGCAGCCGGCGCGTTCGGTGTTCGTGCTGGACCCCTCGGCCAGCATGTCGGCGAAGGAGGGGGATGCTTCGCGGTGGGAGCGGGCGGTGGAAATCCTGGAGCAACGCATCCGGCAGATGCGGTCGTTCGATCGCGCGGCCATTCTGGTGGCTGGTGATCCGCCGCAGGTGCTGAGCGGATGGACGGCGAGCAGGCGGGTGTTGTTGGATTCCCTGGCGCTGGCCCGGCCGGAGACGGGGCCCGCGCCGCTGCGTCCGGCGCTGACGTTGGCGGAAAATCTCCGGATGACGCAGCCAAATTCCTCCATCGTGTTGCTGACCGACGGGGTATGGAAGGACAAGGACGAGCTGCCGGCGGGCGTGGAATTTCTGTGGGTGGGCGAACCGCAGCCGAATGTGGGCATCACGCATTTTTCCGCGCGGCGTTCGTATGCCTCGCCCGGCGAGGTGCGACTGGCGGCGGAGGTGATGTCGCAGGCGGAGGAGGCGGTGAGCGGCGCGATCGAGTTGTCGCGGGACGGCAAGTTGATCGATGTGCAAAATCTCTCCCTCGCTCCCGGCGAGGTCTGGCGGCGGGAATGGGATCTGCGCGCGAATGAGGCGTCGGTTTTCGACGCCAAGCTGATGGATTTTCCCGCCGATGCGCTGGCGGTGGATGATTCCGCGCGTGCCGCGGTCGAGGCAGTGGCGCCGATCAAGGTGCTGCTGGTCTCGGAGCCGAACGCCTACATCGAGGCGGCGTTGTCCGTCTTGCCGCTGGTGGAATGGGCGCGGGTGGAGCCGGGGGCTTACCAGGGATTTTCCGATGCGCAGACGTTGTATGTTTTCAACTGCACGCCCGCGCCGGAGGGATTTGAAAAAGCCAACCTCCTGCTGATCAATCCGCCGGTGGCGGGATTTTGGGGCAAACCGGGCGGAGCAGTGGAGCGTCCGCTGGTGAGTGAGGTGGACGACGCGCAGCCGCTGATGCGGCACACGGGGTTTGCGCGGGTGACGCTGGATGCGGCCACGAAATGGGAAAAGCCGCGACCGGCCCAGGTTTTCGCCGACAGTTTCGGCGACCCATTGATTTACGGACAGTGGGACGACCGGCAAAAGTGGGCCTTGCTGGCCTTCGACTTGGAGGGTTCGGATTTTGTCCTGCGCACGGCGTTTCCCATTTTGCTCGGCAACGCGGTGGAGTCGTTGCGTCCCGCGAAAAACATTTCCGCCAGCACCGCGCCGGGCAAAACCGAAAGCGCGCTGGAACGCACCGCGCCGAAGGACGTGACCGAAAAACAAAGCGCGGCCGCGCCGTCGGGCTGGTGGTTTGCTTTTCCGCTCTGGTGGTGGGCGGTGTGTGCCGGCTGCGTCTGGCTGCTGGGCGAATGGTGGCTCTACACCCGGAGGATCACGGAATGAGCCTCGGCCTGCCATGGGCGCTGGCGGGGTTGCTGCTTCTGCCGCTGCTTTGGCATTGGGGCCGCTCGTCGTTGGTGACTGCCAGGCCGAGGCGCAGCCGCGCCGCGCTGCTGCTGCGGGCGGCCATTTTCACCCTGCTGGTTTGCACGCTGACGGATCCGCGCTGGCTGGCTGCCACGAAGGACGTGCACGTGATCTGGGTGGTGGATTCCAGCCGGAGCGTGGATGGCGAAGGCGCGAAAAAAGCCGCCACGGTTCATGCGGCGGCGGGAGATCGCGCCGGCAAGGAATCGTGGATCGCCTTCGCGGAACGCGGCGTGATGGTTGAGGCCGAAAACAAACTGTCCGAGGTTCCCCGCGAGACGATCAACGACCGCGAGAGCAATCTCGCCGGAGCCTTGAAGCTGGCGGAGGCCTCGTTTCCGCCGGGCAAGGTGAAAACCATCGCCCTGGTCACGGACGGCCGGCAAACCATGGGCGATGCCGCCGCGCTGGGTGAGCAACTGAAACGCTCAAACATCAAGGTGCAGTCCTTCACTGCCTCGCCGCCGGACAAAGCAGAGGTGCTGGTGCGTTCGGTCGATGCGCCGCGGCAGGCGCGGGCGGAGGAACCGTTTCGGGTGGAGGTGGAAATTTCCAGCAACCGGGAGACGGACGCCGAGGTGGATGTTTTTCGCAATGGTGTCCGGGTGGCGACGCGCAAGGAAAAGCTCAAGCCGGGAATCACGCGCCTGGAGTTCACCCAAACATTGCACGGGGATGAGCGCATGACCGAGCTTTCCGCCGAGGTGCGGGCGGCGGGCGATACAGTGGCGGACAACAACCGCGCTTCCGCCATCGTACAAACCGAGGGGCTTTCCAAAGTGTTGTTACTGGCGGACAAACCCGAGCAGGCCCGGTATCTTTCCTGGGCGCTCAAGCAGGAAGGCATCCTCCTCGATGTGCGGCCGGAAAGCGGCGCACCCACGACTTTGGCGGATTTGCAGAATTACGATCTGGTGATCCTGGACAACGTTCCGGCCACGAGTCTTTCGCGCGAGCAGATGGCGTTGTTCGCGACGTACGTTCGCGATTTTGGCGGCGGGTTTTTGATGACGGGTGGCGATCAGGCGTTCGGGCTGGGCGGATATTACCGCACGCCGGTGGAGGAGATTTTGCCGGTGCGGTGTGATTTTGAAAAAGAAAAGGACACGCCGTCTTTGGGCATCGTGTTTGTCATTGATCGCAGCGGTAGCATGTCGGGCGAAAAAATCGAGATGGCCAAGGAGGCAGCCAAGGCGGCGCTGGAGTTGCTCTCTTCCAGCGACTACGCGGGGGTGGTGGCCTTTGACACCGAAGCGTTCTGGGTGGCGGACTTCCAAAGCGCGGCGGACAAGGGCGGCATCGGGCAGAAAATCGGTTCGATTCAAGAAGGCGGCGGCACGAATCTCGCGCCGGGCATGGAACTGGCCTTGCAGGCGCTGCGGAGTTCGCCGTCGAAGTTGCGGCATGCCATCCTGCTGACCGACGGCGTTTCCACGCCAGGGCCATTCTACGAACTGGCCACCCAAATGGCGGCGGAGAAAATCACCGTGAGCACGGTGGCGGTCGGTGATGATGCCGACGCGCAAATCCTCCAGCAGATCGCTAACTGGGGCAGCGGGAGATTTTACCTCGCCCAAGACCCACGCACGGTGCCGCAGATTTTTGCCAAGGAAACCATGACCGCGTCGAAGTCCGCCATCCAGGAAGCGCCGTTTGTGCCGATCCCGGTGCGGACGGCGGATTTTCTGGCAGGGTTGAATTTTGAAAGCGCACCCTTTCTGCTCGGTTACGTGACCACGCGTCCGAAGCCGACGGCGGAGGTGTGGCTGGCCACGGAGAAAGGCGAGCCCCTGCTGGCCACGTGGCGCTACGGACTGGGCCAGGCGGGCGCGTGGACGTCCGACGCGCGCAACCGCTGGGCGGTCGAGTGGCTGCGTTGGGATGGTTTTGGAAAATTCTGGGCACAGCTTGTTCGCCGACTCGCACGCTCCGGTGCCGTGCGGAAATTCCCGGTGTCGATCGAACGCGAGGGCGGAGAATTCGTCCTGCGGGCCGATGCGGTGGACGCGCTGGGGCGCTTCGTCGGCGACGTCGAAGGCGACGCGGTGATTTCCGGCCCGGACGGTGAGCAGCGCAAACTGCCTTTGGAAAAAATTACCTCCGGTCGCTACGAGGCGCGCTGGCCCGTGGGCAAACCGGGTGCCCATCACGCGCAGGTCAGCTTTACCAAGGATGGAGAAACCGTGGACCGTCAGTCCCTTGGCGTGACCGCGGGATATCCGCTGGAATTTCTGCCGCGTCCGCCCGATGAAGATTTGCTGCGGGCACTCTCGGAGCAGACCGGCGGCTCGCTCAACCCCGAGCCAAAGGCCATCTGGCAGGACGACCGCACCGCCACGGAAGAGCGCGAGTTGTGGCCCTGGCTCGCGTCCCTCGCGCTCCTGCTTTTCCTCGGCGATGTCGCCCTGAAACGCTGGCCGAGGCCGGTCAAACCCGCAGCCCATCGTGTCGCGCAACAACCAGCTGTCGTCGCGTGATGTGTCGATGTGATATTCAGACCCCTGACTTTTAAACACCGCACCATAAATCTTCTGGTATAGAGCCTGATTTTATAAGAAATCTCTTTGTTAGGCTTCCTATTCGTCTCCTATGAATCCGATCAGAAAACCCCAACAATCACAGGCTCACCTTACAAGCAGTATCGGAAGATGTAATCTTTTTCAGTTCCAGTGTCCTCAACAGTGGGAATCAATGTCCACGACGCGTGATCCCGAGGTGCGGTTTTGCGAACAGTGCAAAGAGGCGGTTTACTTCTGCCACTGAGAGGATGAATTGCGAGAGCGCGGTAGTCGTGGGCAATGTGGAGCGATTTCAGTCCCTATATCAAGGACGCCGGAAACTTCAATCCAGCCTCGCACTATCATTGGCGGTATGCCAGCACCGCGGGAAGACTTTCTTCTTGGCGGTACGCCTGCATTGCGCGAGGAATCCTTTTCTTCTCAGAAGCCGTTAAAAAGTGAACCGAATTTAAAAGTATTAAGGTACGCCTTATTGGGCGGAATTGTGATTTACCTGACTATTAGGGCTTGTCATGGATAGGAGCATTACATGAAGAGAAGCGAGTCATTTTCCAGGTAACTCAACTTGTAATCATTAATGTCGAAAAGGCGCCTTCGGCGAAACGGGGTTTCGTTTGTTCAATACATTCGCCTAATTTTAATTGAACTAGCCGCGAACAGATATCGCGGGTTACGACGGCTTCAAGTCATCACATTGTCACCTTTATTCAGAAAAGAACGGGGCGAGTCTATTTCGCAGCTAATTCCCGGAGCAACGCCACAGTTGTTTCCTTGTCCATGTGCGTTCGCACGATAGCGATCATCGCCGGATTAAAGCCGGTCGGTCTCCGCGGGAATGTTTTCCCAAGACCTGAAGACGGATTGACGGCAAACCATATTTCCGTATATTTTACCTTTATGAAAACCACCATCGACATCCCGGAATCGCTCTACAAAAAGGTGAAGATTCGGGCTATCGAGCGGGGGGAAACTCTCAAGCAGATCGTTCTGACTTCGCTGGAGCGGGAACTGGCGTCACCACCCGCGAGCGAAGCGCCACCGGCCTCTTATTGGGCCAACCGGAAACTCCTGCCGGAATTCAAAAAGCACTGGAGTTCCGGGGATTTTTCCGGCGGCACGGATTCCACCCAAATCATCTCGGAAGACCGTGACGCCCGATGAACGGGGCGTACTTTGACGTTTCCTATCTCGCCAAGCTGCACTGGCGGGAGCCGGGAACAGCCGAGGTGCTTGCGCTGGCGAGGGGGCTGTCCTCCATTGCCTGTAGTTTTCATGGCCGGGCGGAATTCGTCGCCGTGGGGCATCGCAAGATTCGTGAAAAAGCGGCTGACCTCGCGCAAGCCCGCAGTGTCTTTGCCCAATTGGAGCAGGATGCTGCAGCGGGGGGAATCCTCTGGCTGCCTCTGAACCCGCCGGTTTATCGGAGAGTGGAAACCTTTTTTCTTAATGATGCGGGTTCAGTCCTTCTACGTGCCGCCGACGCCTTGCATCTCGCCTGCGCTGCCGAACACGGTTTCAAGGAAATCTACTCCAACGACCGCCATTTTCTTGCCGCCGCCCCGCTCTTTGGCCTGAAAGGCATCAATGTGATTGGGAAAGCTGCCGGGTGAGGGAATTTGTGAAAAATGACGAATGACGAATTCCGAATGACGAAGTAACATCTAACGCCTCTATGACGAAGGTGATGACTTTAAAAATTCTTTCGTTATCTGACATCCGGAATTCGTCATTGGCAGGGTTGCTTCTCAGCGTGAGCCTTCTTCACGCCGAACCTTTGACGCAGCCGGTGCTGGAGCGTTACGAGCAAATGCTGGTCAAGACGCCGGAGCCTGGCACCGCGTTCGACAAGGTTTATCAACATTATCTTGAGAGCGAGGGACTGGAGGCGCTGGCCAAACGCTGGAGCGATGCGGCGGAAAAAAACGAAGCCAATCGCGCGGAGTTTTTGCTCCTGCTGGGTTTGCTCAACGATCAGCGGGGCCAGACCGAGGAGGCCTTGAAAAACCTGCGGGCGGCGGCGGAGGGCGGACAAAATTGGCGGGCGTGGTCGGCCCTGGCGGCAGTCGAAGCACGGGCGGGAAAGTTGGCTCCGGCGGTGGAGGACTACAAAAAGGCCATCGCGTTGAACCCTCCCCAGGATGCGCTGGCAAAACTTTATCGCGGGCAGGCGCTTTGCCAGCAGCGTCTGATGGATTTTGCGGGGGCGGTGGAGACCTGGCAGAATTATGCCAAGGCTTCGCCGGGTGATGCGTTTGTACTGGAAGAGGCGGGTGACGCCTTGCTCGAGGCGGGCCGCTTCGATGAGGCCCGCACCATGTTTGCGCAGTTGCGCGAACAAAAGGATGCCGATCCGGCCCGGCGTTTGACCGCAGCGTTGCGGCTGGCCGAGGTGGAGCGTCAGCGTGGGGGCAAGGCCGCGGCCTTGAAAATTTACACCGAGGCGCTGGCGGAGGCGGGCGCGTCGAGCTGGCTGCAGCGCGAGGTGCGCGAGCGGATCGAACGGTTGTTTCGCAGCGACGACGATCTGCCGGGATTGGTCAAATATTATCAAGAGCGGCTGAAAACCGAGGCAGGCGACCTGGAAGCGGCCTTGCGTCTGAGCGAAACGCTGGCGGAATTGAACCGTCATGAGGAATCGCTGAAGGTGCTGCAAACGGGGGCGGAGAAGGCTCCCGACAACAAGGATGTGCAGTTGAAATTGGCCTCCGCCTTTCTGCGGGCGGAGCGTCCGGCGGATGCCGAGACGGTGCTGGCCACGCTGGCCAAGGCGTTTCCTGACGATGTCTCGGTCACGGAGAAACTCGGCGAGGCGCAATGGCAGTCGTTCAAGTTGGGCAAGGGAAGCAAGGACACGGCGCTGGCCACCTGGCGCAAACTGGCCCCGGATGGTGCCGACGCCAATGCGGTCCAGCAACTGGCGGAAATTTTTCGCGCGCACGATCTGACCGAGGAAACCCTGCTGGAATACCGGCGCGCCCTCGCTGCCGATCCCACCGCGAACGACCGGCGCGAACGGCTGGCCGAATTTTTCATGGCCCTCGACCGCAAGGCCGAGGCCATGGCGGCATTGCAAGGGTTGGTGGCGGACGGTCGGGCTTCGGGGGAAAACTACCTGCGTCTGGCCAAGATCCAGCGGCGATTCGGTGACAATGCGGCCGCGCGGCAGTCCCTCCAGGAAGCCGGGGATTATCCCGACCGCGCTTTTGAGCGCCGTTATCTGGCCTGGCAAATTGCCACCGAAGAAAAAAACTGGGAAGTGGCCGAAGGGCTGGCGATGGCCATGCGGGAGACGGCGGGCACGGAGCCCGAATTCGAACGCGCGGACGAATGCCTGGTGGAAGGCTTTCGCGAATTGAAGAAAACCGACGCGGAGATCCGCCGCCTGCTCGACCGGCAGAAGGAAGCGCCGGACGCCTTCACCGAGCGCGACTGGCGTTTGCTTTTCCTTCTGGCGGTGGATGGAGACGACAATGGTTCGGCGGAGTTTGCGCTGTCGGGCGGGCTCAAGCAGTTTCCCAAATCGGCCAGCTTGTCCAAATTGGAAAACGCCCTGGCGCGGCGCGCGAACGATGCAGCGCGGCGCATTGCCTCACTGGAGCGGCTCGAACAAATCGAACCCCAGCGCGCCGGTGATTGGATGGCGGAGCGGGTGCGGGCCTACCGCGATGCCGAACGCTGGGACGACGCGATTAAACTGGCGCAGCGATGTGTCCAGCTTGCTCCCGCCAAGGCCGAGAACCACCTCCTGTTGGCCGACACGTTCCTCGCCGCGCAAAAGCAGGACGAGGCGATCCGGGCGTTGAAGGAAGCAGTCCGGCTTTCTGACAATCCGAATCAGATTCGCTTGCGTCTGGCGGAACTCCATGCTGCGCAAGGCCAGGTGGTGGCCTCGCGCGAGGCGATCGAGGAAGCCTTCGAGGCGGAGGAGACTCCGGCGGGAAAACTGCAACTCACCGGGCGGCTGGCGAGCGCGTATTTGCAAGAGGGAAAAATCGACGAATTGATTTCCAAGCTGCGCGCCCGGCAGAAAGCCGAAGAGGGTGGCTGGCGTTACGCGCTCTACCTCGCGGAAGTTTATCAGATGATGCAGGACAGCGTCCACGCCATGGAGGAGTTGGACAAGGCGCTGGCCGGCAAGCCCGATGATCCCGCCCTGCTCAAAAAGTTAATGGCGCTGGCGGAGATGACCGGCGACACCGAGGCCACCCTGCGCTACTCGCGCAAAATCGCCGAGGTCGAACCCTCGAAACAGAACCGTGCGCAATTGGGATCGGCCCTGGCCAATGATGGCAAACTCGACGAGGCCCTCGGGCTGCTGAAGGACCACAGTGAGGAATTTCTGGAAAACCCGCCCGCGTGGCAGGATGTGGTCCGGGCTTTGCAGACCGAGGAAAAAACCGGCGACCTGGCCGCGCTGCTTGAAGGCCGCTTGCGGGCCAAGCCGAACGACTGGCGCTCGCTCATGGCCATGGCGGAAATTTTCATGGGGGCAGGGCAGACCGCCAAGGCCGCTGATGTGCTCTGGCGCGTGATGGACATCACCGAGGAGGCCACCGTCGCACCCCAGACCTCGCCGACTCCCGCTCAATCTTTTAGCGGCGGACCATTCGTGACGGCAGGGGGTTGGGGTTCGCGGATGACGTACTTCCCCCCATCGGGTGCCTCTCTTCCCGCCAGCCAGTCCCGCCAGATGCGCTTCGGCGAGACGTATCAGCGGGCCATGCAGATTCTGGCCAACAATCCCGAAAACGCGCGCATGTTCGGCCGGAATGTGCGCCTGGGCTATGGCGGCGGCCTGGCCCAACCCGGCGGCGGCACCACCCTGACCGAAGCGCAGGATGATGCGATCGTTTATCTGGCCTGCCTGTCCGTGCGGGACGGCAGCGAGGATGCTTTTCTCAAAAAACTTTCCGAGGTCCTGCGCACCCGCCCGATCGAGGAACGCCTGGCCCTTTGCAACCTGCTGCAATCGCCCGAGCTGTCGGTGCGGGAAATCGAGGCCTTCGTGGTCTCCGGGGAAAAGAACGTCAAGGCCACGGAAGCCGCTTACCAGAGCCTGCAAATGCTCATGGCCCAACGCCGCAACAATGCGGCTATCATCGGCGTGGCGGTTTCTGAAGAAAAACTGAAAGCTCTCATCGAAAAACTGGGCACGGAAAATTCGGCGGGCAATCAGCCCCGCCATCTGATCCAGCGTTACAGCATGCTCATCATGATGGGAAAACAGGAGGAAGCCGAGAAGCTGGCGGAGGAAATTCTGGCCCAGCCAGATTCCGATGATCCCCTCCTACTGGCCACGACGATGCAATTCGCCATCACGCGCAAGAATTTCGATCGGGCCATCGCGTTGCATGAAAAACTGAAGGCGGCGAACCAGAAAAACGGCGCGACCGGGCGGCAGTACCAAAACTACATGCTGGCCATGGCCCTCCTCACCTCCGACCAGCACAAGGAAAAAGGGATCGATATGTTGGCGGAGGATTTTCTGTCCGCCACGTCGGGCGCACCTTCGGCCAGGTTTTTCGGTCACGGCATGGGCCGTCAGCAAACCGCCTGGCCCCAACTGCGCGGCGGCAGTCTGGCCAATGTCCTCCCCCAACCGACGCGCGAATTGAATCAGCAGCAGACCGGAGTTATCCGGGGCATGGCCATGCAGAATCACCAACTTACCGCCGTCGTGCCGGATTTGATCAAACGCTTCAGTTCCCTGGCCGAGAGCA
Source organism: Terrimicrobiaceae bacterium (assembly GCA_041746635.1). GTDB lineage: Bacteria > Verrucomicrobiota > Verrucomicrobiia > Chthoniobacterales > Terrimicrobiaceae > CAMASH01. The sequence continues at coordinate 97,232 of JBGTGQ010000026.1, forward strand.
ATAATTCCGCCGCCTTGAAACAAGCCGCCGTCTGGCTGCTGTGGTTCTCCGGCAAACAAAAGGAAGCGGAGTCCGCCCTGAAGGCCTTGATCGCGAGCAAGCCCTGCGACGAACTCCTGCTCAATTACAGCATGATGCTGGCGGAGCTGAAAAAGCCGGCCGAAGCCTTGCAGACACTCGATCAAATTCAGGCCCGCAGCGGCGACGCCTACGAACTGGCCACGCGGCTGCGTTTTGTCATTTTGCTTGATGCCAAGGACGACAAGGCCACCTCGGCCGCCGCCCTCAAGCTCGCCACCCTGCGCCTGATTGACTACGAGCAATCGCAGCTCGTGCAAGAAATGAAACGCCTCGGACTCACCGCGGAGGCGGCGAAGCTGGAGAAGAAGGCCCCGGTCTCGCGCAACCCCGGCCAGCGTTCCCGTCAGATGATTGAGGTAATGAACGAACGTGTGCGATCCGACCAGCGCGAGGAAGCACTTACCCTCGCATACGCCCTGCTGGGCCGCGATCCGTTCTCCCGCTCCATGCGCAACGAACGCCATCAGCAGGATCAGGCCCTGCGCGCGTTGAAAAAATTTGGCGAACTGGACAACTACATCACCAAACTCAAAACCCAACTCGACGCCGCACCCGAGTCGCCCCGCCTCAATGCCCAGATGGCCCAGGCGCTGCAAACCAAGGAGCCCAAGCTGGCCGAGCCGTATTATCGCAAGCTGGCCGAACTGCGCCCGAAGGATGCCGAGTGGATGCAACAACTGGGCAACCTGCTCCTGCAGTCCGAGCAAAACGAGGAGGCCATGCGCCTCTACGATCGCATTCTGGCGGAGAATCCCGCCCTGCTTTTTTCCCAAGGCACGAATTTCGTCGAACCCTACAAGCGCACAAAAAGCTGGCAGCGGCTAGTGGATGCCATTGTGAAATCCCCCGACCCGACGATGGACCCGCTGAATCCCTACCGGCATAATTTTTCCCACGTTTTCATGGAGATCGGGCGCAGCGTGCAGAGGGCGCGTCCGGCGGTGGACCCGACCGGAGTCTGGCTCAAGGGGCTGCGCTGGGATCAGAGCGGCGCCTGGCAGCTTCGGCCCGTTCTGGCCCAAGCCCTCATCCGGGCGGGGCGCACCGACGAAGCCCGCAAGGTCGTGGAAGAAGCGTTTTTCCCTCCCGGCCGGGACGAAGGCTCGGCCCGACTTTTCGTTTACAACCGTCAGTTCCAGCCCAATGCCATCTGGAACCAAACGATGTCGCGCGGCAGCGGTGAGGTGGAAAGCCCCGCCCTGCGGCTTATGCGCACCGCCGAAGCGATGGGCTTCCTCAAGGAATTGCTGCCCCGTATCGAAAAAATCCCGCCGCCCCCTGACGGCAGCAATCCCCTGTTGATGGCCCGCCTGGTCGCGCGCGACGAAACCGTGCTGCCGGAAATCCGCAAAAAAATGGACGAGGCAAAAACTGCCAAGCGCGGCCAGCCCATGACCGGCGGGATGCAGCCGAACACGTGGCGATTTCTCGCCGACGAACTGGCAAACTGGCCCGAAGCCCGCGCACTCGCACCCAAGGCCCTCGAATCCGCCGCGCAATTGAGCAAAATGAACGGCGACGATTTCAATTCGCTCATGGCCATCAACCTCCAGCTTGCCACCCTCGCCTTGGAAGACGGCAAAATGGAGATCGCGCAAAAAGCGCTGCGGGATTGGGCCCAGGCCCAGCGCGACTGGCAGCGTCAGGGTGCCCAGATGGATTTCATGAGCGGCCTGCGCGTGCTGAAAATGATGGCCGCGGCGGGCCTCGAAAAGGAAGCCCTGTCCTTGCGCGACACCTTGCGCGCCGACCGGAATTTCGCCCGCAACCCCCACTACCAGCGCACTTTCGCCCAGACCGAAAACGAGATCGCCATCAATCTCGGCAAGGGCGGCTCTGTCACCGCCGTACTGGCCTGGACTCCCGGTGCCGGCGGAGGGGGCAGCCTTTTTTGGGATCTGCGGGCGGGCGGCGACACGGAAGACGACGGCCAGACCGTCTGGATGGCCCAGGAGCCCCTGCGCAAACTCTCCGGCAAATACAACCTGGAGGTTTATTTCGGGGAAAATGAGGCGTCGATGAAAAGGCTGATGAGCAAACCCGCCGTGGCCGCGCGCGGGTCGTGGTCGGGAAAACTGCCGGCCGACCAGGGCTATCTGCGCGCCATTTTGCGCCAAGGCGATGACGTGCTGTTGGGGCCGATGGTTTCGGCCGCGGCCGGAACACCGCTGCTTGCGGGGGACAGCCTGGGCGCAATTCTGACCGCCAAGGACGGCACCGCCAAAGGCTGGACAGGCATTCCCCCCGTACCGGTTTCACTGGAAAAAGGCGGACCCGCCGGCGAGGGGAATTTCCTCCGGCTCGATGGCGATCAAGGAAACCAGATGGAGTTGACGGCCGAGCGCATTCCGCTCGATCCAACAAAAAATTACCTCGCGGGCGGCTGGTTTCGTTATCAACAAAACTACGGCAGCGCCCGCATGGCCTGGCGCATTTACGACGCCGACGGCAAGGAACTGGGCCAGTATTCGCCCAATGGCAATTTCCGTGGCGACCGCTGGAACTACGCCGTGCAGCGTTTTGGACAGGGCCGGAATTCCATCGATCTCCCCAAGACCGCCGCGTGGCTGGAGCCCTATGTGGAATTCAGCGGTCGCTGCAACCTGCAAGGAATCTTCGTCACCGAAGTCGCCGTCCCGGCCAAGGAGGAATGAACGCTTTGGACAGAATGAACAGAATAAACAGAATGGCCTGAAGGAGGCAGCTTCAGCCCTCGCTTGTTCCGATTCTGTCCATTTTGTTCATTCTGTCGAAAAACCAATTCTTCAGCTCTTCGGCGCGGCCCCGGCGATGCTGAGGGAGAGTTTGATTTCGTCGGACACCTTGTCGAGATTCTGGCCAGGCTGGATATTGTAATCGCTGCGCTTGATCTCAAATTCCGACCGAATCACGAGCAAGTCGCCCTGAATCTTGCCCCCGGAGCGGTCGCCCAGTTTGCCGGGCAGGTAGGTCACCTTGGCGTCCACCGTGATCTCCTTGGTCACGCCATTCAAAGTGAAGGTGCCTGTCACTTCGGCCTCGCCCTTGTTGTCGCTCTTCTCGATGTCGCTGATTTTTTTGATCTCGAAAACGATTTCCGGGTTGACTGTGGCATTGAGCCATTTTTCCCCCACGAGGTGTTCTTTCATCAGCGGATTCGGCACGGTGAGGGATTCGGTGGCGACCACGATCCTGCCCTTGGCTTCGCCGGGTTTGGCAGGATCGAGGGTGACGGTGCCGCTCACTCCGTTGGCGGTGCCATTGATGGATTCGAGAGGGGCGTCGAGTTTGAAGACGACATTATTGACGCCTTTCGGGTCCTTGAAATCAAAGGTGAGCACTTCGGCGTGAACGACGGTGAGGCTGGCGGCGGTGAAGGCGAGGAGGCGGGTCAGTTTCATGATTTTTTGTTGCTGAGTTTAGACAAAATGAGGCCGAAGGCAAACAAAGCTCCCGAGCCGACCAGGCCAGCGCCGAGAAAATCCACCCCCGGCACAAATCGCTGATCGTATTCCGTGAATTCGATCTCGGTAATGGGGTCGATTTTTTTTACCGGCACCTGGGTCATGGACCAACCCGGGTGCGCCCCGAGGGCCAGCCACGTGCCGATGACGGCGATGTCGATGACCACGACCAGGATGAGCAGCACCCGGATCATGGATGGTTCACCCTTCGATGGTGTTGATCTCGACCGGCTCGACCTTGATGCCGAGTTCCTCCAGCCAGGCGATGGCGCGTTTGATTTCCTCGCGCTCGCCGTCGAGTTCGAGCGATACCAGCCCAATCTCCTCGGTCACGCTGGCCTGGCGAACGTTGGTGACGACGGCAAAATTCTGGGCGAGTTCGCAGATGACCGGCCGCGTGATATGGCGCGCCGGATACATCAGCCAAAGACGGGTGACTTGCTGGGACATGGGGGAAGAATAAGGCCGAATGCAAAATGTCCAAGGTCGAAAAAAATCGCAGAGCGGTCCCGGAAGGAGCTTACTTTTTCGGAGGAGGAATTTCCGCGGGAGCGGGTTTTTCACTGACCGATATGGCTTGGGCAATCATACTTTTTGAAGGCGGCAGGATGTGTTTGAAGGTTTCCCCGTAGATGTCCCAGACCGTCAGAAAAAGTCCGCAGACGATGGGCCCGATGATGAAGCCGATGGGGCCAAAGAAAAACAGTCCGCCCAGCGTTCCAAGGAGAATGAGCAGGTCCGGCATCTCGGCATCCTTGCCGACCAGCCTGGGACGCAAGACATTGTCGATCGTGCCCACCACCGCGGCGCACCAAATCCCGAGCAAGGTGGCCGCCAGCGGCTGTCCGCTGACGTAGAGATAAATCACCGCCGGCACCCAGATCAGCGCAGCCCCGATGCCGGGGATGACCGAGAGGATGACCATGATTGTGCCCCAAAAGGCCACGCCTTTGATGCCGGCACAATAAAAGGCCGCCCCGGCCAGCACGCCTTGAATGAGGCCGATCAGCAGGGTGCCCTTCACCGTGGCCCGCGTAACGGAGATGAAACGCTCCAGCATGCGGCTTTCATCCTCCGCGCCCAACGGCATGTAATAAAAAATCTTGTCGAGGATTTTCCCGCCGTCCTTGAGGAAGAAAAACATCGCGTAAATCATCACGAAAAAGTTCAGAAAAAAGCCCGCCGTTCCCGCCGTGAAGGAGGAGGCCCCTGCCACCAGCCAGGACCCGGTTGCTTTCGCGGCCATGCCCAGGTTGTTCACGATTTCTTCCTGCGCCGGCACAAAATCCTTAAGCAAAGGAAAGCGCGTCACCAGCCAGAGGTTGGCGTCGAAGGTGCTGGCGCTGCCGAACTTTGTCTGCAGCCACGGGATGGCCTGGTCGCTCACTTCCAACGCCTGTTGCGCCACCAGCGCGACGAAGGCGCTCAACGGACCCACGATGAGCAGAATGAGGATCAATAATGTCACGACGGAGGCCAGCGATTTTCGTCCCCGGAACACCCGCACCAAGGCGACGAAGAGCGGACGGCAGAGCCCGGCGAAAATCGCCCCAACGAGCAAGGTCTGGAGAAAGGGCCAGATCACGGCCAGAAACAACAAGGAAACCCCCAGCACCAGGAGCAGTACAAAAATCGTGCGAAAGTTCGAGCCGTCCATCTTCGTCTGGTCCATGGATGGCATGGTGGAGGAAGGCCCGGCGTCTGGCAAGCAGTGGAGGACGATTTGAGCGCAGCGAGGGAGTCAGCTCACTCGTGCGGAAGCAAAGCCGGCTCGAACTTTTTTGATGAGCGAGGGAAAGACAAAGGTGGCGAGCAGAGGCAGGGCGACCCATGCGGCCACTACCCAGCGCGGAAAAAATGGCGAAGACATCCAGCAACCGGCCGGCCCCTTCGCCGAAATAGCGGGTGGACAAATCGGCCAGCAATGAGGTCGAGGCGGTGAAGGCGGCGGTTCCGGCCGCGTCGGTGCCGAAGCCGAGAGTCTCGGCCGATGTCACCAGGGTGAAGACAATCCCGGCCCCGAGCACGCTGCCGATGAGCACCTGCGGGATGCGGCGGGAGTCCGCCACTTCCTCCCCCAAGGTCGCCACCTGCTCGAAGCCCGCAATGGAAAGAAGCCCGAAGGAAAGTCCGAGGGCGATGGCGGAGATTCCCACACCCTGCGCGGGAAGGAAGAGATCAAGCAAGGGCGGATCGCCCTGGGGTCCGTGGCCATCCAGAACGCGAAAAATCACTCCCACGGACACCGCCACCGATTCTGACGATGAATCGCACCGGGGTGCGGGGGGAACAGGCTGGTGTGGTCATGACCGGCAAGCAGCGAACAGGAGGAAGCGGGGGACCACAAGCTCTGAAAGGCGCGGCGGGCGTGGACGATCAATCTGAGTCCGACGCCGTGAGCAATGAGGTTCTCGATTTTTCCGAAATCGAAGCCGGCGGCCAGCCGCCGAGGCCTTGCGTCAAGCCGACTGGGTGAAATGCCGGTGCAGGCCGGCGTAGACGCGGCCCAGATTGAGCAGCTCCGCGTGGGTGCCGCGCTCGACGATCTGGCCGTGATCGAGAACCAGAATCAGATCCGCCCGCCGGATGGTGCTGAGCCGGTGAGCCACGACAAAGCTGGTGCGACCTTGCAACAACGTGGTGAGGGCGCGCTGAATGCGGGCCTCGGTCATGGCATCAATTGCGCTGGTGGCCTCGTCGAGAATGAGAATGCGGGGATCCACCATGAGAGCGCGGGCGAAGGAGACGAGTTGCCTTTGGCCGGCGGAGAGATTCGCGCCCGCTTCGCCCACCTGGGTGTAAAGGCCCTTGGGGAGCGCGTCAAAGATGTCCATGCAATCGAGCCGCCGGGCAGTTTCGATCACCATCTGCACGGAGGCCTCGGGGCGGGCGAAGCGGATGTTGTCCAGCACCGTGCCCTCAAAAAGAATACTTTGCTGGTGCACGACCGCCATTTGCCGGTGCAGGGAGTGGGAACTTATCTGAGTGATATCGTTTCCGTCCAGGGTCAGCGTGCCGGAGGTGGGCAGATACATCTTGGCGACCAGATTGATAATGGACGTTTTGCCGCTGCCGGTGTGCCCGACCAGCGCGATGGCGCTGCCGGGTTCCGCCAAGAAGTTGATGCCGCGCAGCACGGGCCTGGCCGGATCGTAGCCGAAGGTGAGATCGCGGAATTCCACCTGACCCGCGAGGTGGGGAAGCGGCCGGGCGTCGGGCGGATCGGTCCATTCGGGCCGGGTGTCGAGCAGACGGAACACGCGTTCGGCCCCGACCATGGCGGTCAGGGCGTTGTTGTATTGGGAACCGAGCTGCTTGATGGGCTCAAAGAAGAGATTGGAAAGAAAGAAAAACTGCACGATGTCGCCCACGGGCCGGGCGATATCGGGATCGAGCGACCGATAGCCGCCCACAACCAACAGCATGGCGATGAAAAACTGGCTATTCAGTTCCAGCAGAGGCAGAAAAATCGCCGAGGTGTGGCCGGAGCCGAGGCTGTAGCGGGAATGGTCCGCCACGAGTTCCCGAAAGTAATCCGCGTTGACATCCTGACGGACAAATCCTTGGGTGACGCGGATGCCGTTCACGGATTCGGCCAACGTGGCCGTGACGCGGCTGAAACTTTCCTGGCCCTTGCGCTGATCCTCGGTAATGCGGCGGGTAAAGTACCGGTTGAGCAGCCAGATGACGGGCGCGATGGCCAGCATGATGGAGAAGAGCACCCAGTCGCACCACAGCATGAGAACGGCAGCGACGACCATATTTCCGGCCTGCACGATGCTGACGAAGACGATGTCCTGCACGCCCACTCGCACGGCGTCGAGGTCGCTGGTCATGCGCCCGATGATGCGCCCGAGTTTGGTCCGGTTATAAAAACTCATCGGCAGTCGCATGAGGTGCTCGAAGACGGCGTGGCGGATGTCGTGGATGACGGCCTCACCCAGTTCGAGCGCAAAGCGAATGCGAAAGTAAAATCCATACTGGACCACAGCCGCAAGCGCGGCGAATCCGAGCGTGGCGAGGAGAATGGCGGAGACGTTGCCGCTTTGAATGGGGCCATTGATAATCGCGCCCAGGGCCCAGGCAAGGGCGGGCAGCGCGGCCGAACGAAAAATCACCAGGCCGATGAGATGGTTGCGCGCCCGAGCGTGCGGCCGGGCGTAGGAAAAGACCCGCCGGAGCAGTCCGAACACGTCGAGCGAGGACTGGTCGATCTCATCGTCTGCGGTGGGGGCAATGGTGAGCCGCCGTTTCATGAGACCAATCCCTCTGCGGTGCCGGGGTTTTGGATTTCCAGCGCGTTGCAATAATACCCTTCACGGGCCATCAGGTCTTCATGCGTGCCGGTCTGCACGAGCCGGCCGTGCTCCAGCACGATTACCATGTCCGCACGTCGCAACATGGCGGGACGGTGCGCCACGATGAAGGTGGTTCGGCCCGCCATGGCCGCCTCGATCGCAGCGGCGATTTCGTGTTCGGTGCCGGGGTCCACCGCCGCCGTGGGATCGTCGAGCACGAGGAGGGGCGGATTGAGCAACACGGCCCGCGCGATGGCGAGGCGTTGTTTCTGCCCTCCGGACAATCCGATGCCGGTCTCGCCCAGAACGGTGTCGTAGCCTCTGGGCAGATCGGTAATAAAATCATGCGCGGCTGCGATGCGGGCCGCCTTCTCGATCAATTCCCCCGAGGCCTCGGGATGTCCGAAGGCGATGTTTTCGGCCACCGTGCTGCTGAAGAGGAAACTTTCCTGAAAAACGATCCCGATGCGGCGGCGCAGGTCGTCCACGTCGAACTCCCGCAGGTCAATTCCGTCGAGCAGAATGCGTCCGTCTGTCGGATCGTAGAAGCGCGGCAACAAGCTCATGACCGAACTCTTGCCTGAACCGGTCGGTCCCACGATGGCCACGCATTGGCCGGGCTCCACGGCAAAGTCGATATCCTGCAGGACGGGGTTCTGACCGTGATCGAACCACACGTGTTCAAAACGCACCCGGCCGACGATGGTTTCCGGCCGTGCGGGTACGACCGGTGATTGAATTTCCACCGGCTCATCGAGAATATCAAAAACGCGCCGAGCCCCGCGCAGGCTCTGGTGCATGCTGTTGGCGATGTTCGCGATGTTGGAAATCTGCGCCGCCAGTTGCTGGAGGATGGCGGCGAAAACAACCAGTCCGGTGCCGATGGGAATCTCACCCCTGGCCGCGAGATAGCCGCCATAGCCGAGCAAAACGAACAGCGTCGCCTGGCTGAGAAAACCCACGGTAGGGTTGTAGGCGGCTAAGCGGCGAAAAATCCAATGCTGCTGGTCGCGCACAAGGTCGTTGGCCTGCCGGAAGCGCCGGATCTCGCCCTCCTCGCAGCCATAGGCCTTGATCACCGGAATGCCGCGAATGCTCTCCACCAGCCGCTGCACGAGTGCGTCCATCAACTCGCGATTGCGCCGGTAGGCCGGATGCACCGCCCGCGCAAAGATGGTCGAACACAACCAGATTAACGGCGTCACCACCAGGCAAGCCACCGTGAGCCGGACATTCACGCTGAGCATAAAACCGACATAGGCCGCAAACGACACCAGCACGATGATCGTTTGCATCAGCACCTGATCCACAAACATTCGCACCGACTGCACATCGCCGGTCACGCGGTTGATGATCGAACTGCTGGCATTGGCGTCGAAAAACCGGAAGCTCAGTCGCTGGAGTTTGTCGTAAACCCTCGGCCGCAAATCCACCACGATGCGCCCCTGCGTGAGCATATTCATGCTGGATTGCGCCAGATAGGTCAGCAGCGCCCGCACCGCAGCGAGGCCGAAAACGGCCAGCCCGATAGCCAGCATCACTTGCATTGGTTTCCATTCGGCGGGCGGCGCAAGGCCAAGGGGCCAGTGGGGCACCGGCGCGCCCGGCTGCACCACGAACCGCACGTAATCAATGCCCACCCCGGTGAGGCGAAGACCGGCCAGCACAAGCACAAGCAGCGCGATCTGGTAGATCACCACTTGGAGAAACTCCGTCCGATACGACCAGATGAGCGCGATAAGCCGCCAGATCAACTCTCCGTCCGACGCCTCATCCTCCCGCGCAGGCGGGGAAACGGGGGACATGCCCGCCGGCCTTTTCAATACGAGGGCGCTTCGCCGCCTGGTGCGGTCGGACTTTCCGCCTGAGCAAGGGATTTTTCCACTTCCTCCAGAATCTGCGCGGCACCGATGTACTTGTAGTCGTCGAGGATGAACTTTTTCATTTGTCCCGGCGCGGACTCATAAGCGAGATCGGCGATGCCCTTGTTTTCCCAGCGTTTTTTGCTCAGGGCGCGCACTTTGTTCAGGGCGATCTTGCGGCCGTCGGGGAGAACGATGTTTCCGTCCGCCAGACGGGTCGTGAGCGGGAGCGATTTGAAATAGTGGAAAAGGCAGGCCCCCGCGCCCAGCCAGACGACAAAGCCCAAGTTAATCTGCGTGCGGATCTGGTCGGCGTTGTAGCTCGACTTCGGTTTGTCCATCGCCCACTGCCGTTCGCCTGCGGCTGCAGCCCAGGCCTTGGCCACCTCGGGCGTGTCCTTGCCATATTGGGCGACGAGCTTCTCATACACGCCAGCCTTTACGTTGTGTTTCGGATACCCGATAAAGCCGTCGAAGAGAAACCAGCCGCCCATGCCCACCAAGGCGAGGGAGAGAATCTGCATGCGCTGTTTCCATTCTTTGCTGATGACCGCGATCACGGGAGTGTTCACAAGACGCGAAGTTTAGGCCGGGGAAAGGAGACTGGCAAGCCGCAGCCAGCAGGGAAAAGTCCCCGGACACTGTGCGCTTAACCTTGCCGGAGAGGGAAAAATCGGATAAGCACCCGTCACAACGCGCATGACAGGACTCGGCATTATTTTCGGCATGATCGTGGGAGTGGTGGGATACGTCATTTTCCGCGCCCTGATGCTTGGCTTTTACACCGTCGCGCCGAACGAGCGGGCGGTGATTACGAGTTTCGGCCGGGCCCAACGCATCAACGGCAACACGCTGGACACTCCGCTGGGTGATGAACTCCCGGATAGTGATCGCGAACGCTATAACTATCCGCAACTGCAAGTCATCCCGCCGGGCGGACCGTACTTCCGCTGGCCCTGGCAAAAAGTGCACAAGGTGAATGTGGCCATCGCCACCGCCAGTATCGCCTACGATCCGGAAACTCCCGATGCCAACCAGAACGGCCAGGTGCTTGAGGCCGTCACCCAAGATCAGCTCAACATCGGCGTGACCGGCCAGGTTCGCTTCAGCATCTGCGAAAGCAATCTCTACGCCTTTCTCTTCGCGGTGAAAAACCCCATCGCGCACGTGATGGGATACTTCATTTCGATCCTGCGCGAGCGCATCGCCACCTTCAAGGCCCCGCAAATTGCCGGTACGAACGCCACGGTTACCGAGGTGCAATTTGAAGGCATCTCGATCAACGACCTGCGGAAGAACCTAAACCTCTTGAATGAGGAAATGGATCGCGAGTGCCGGAGTTCCGCCGCACGCTACGGCATCATCCTCGACGCCTCGCTCATCACCGGCATGGACCCGCCGCAGCAGATCGAGAGCGCGCTGGCCGCCATCAACACCGCGCATAACGAAGTCTCGTCCGAAATCAGCCTGGCCCAGGCCCTGGCCGACCAACGCATCGAGGAATCCAAACGCGCGGTGGAGATTCAGACCATGAACGCGCAGGCCGAGGTCGAACCGCTGCGCTGGATGGCCGAGCAACTCCGCCTGCTGAAAAACAGCGGCGCGGAAGCCATCCCCGGCTACCTGCGCAACGTGCGCCTCGATCTCTACAAACGCGCCCGGCGCATCATCCTCGACCTGCGGTAATGACCTTCCTCATCACCGCGGTCGTCACCTTTTTCGCCTGCCTGATCTTTGTCCCGGTCCTGCTCGCGCTCACACGATTCTTCTGCATGTTCGCCATCGTGCAGGAGTGCGAAGCGCAGATCTTTTTGCTCTTCGGTAAGGTCGTCAGTGTCATTGACCAGCCGGGCCTTCATTTCCTGCCGCTGAAAATCGGCCCACACGCCTTGCTCATCCGGTTTTTCGGCACGGTGAAACGGGTGGATTTGCGACTCGACCAGGAATACCTGCGCAGCCAGCCGGTCAACTCCGAAGAAGGCACCCCGATGGGCATCGGCGTCTGGTATGAGATGAGTGTCTCCAATCCGGTGGATTATCTTTTCCGCAACACCGACCCGCGCGGCTCGCTCCGCGCCAACGTGCGCAATGTCGCCGTGCGCAGCCTGAGCAACATGCCACTGCAAAATCTGCTGGAGGACCGCCATGGCATGAGCCGCAAAGTGCGCGAGGAAGTCACCCCGAAATCCGATGCCTGGGGCTATCGACTGGGCTCGGTGTACATTCGCAAGGTGCATTTTCGCGACAATGAGATGATCCACCAAATCGAGCAAAAGGTGGTCAACCGCCTGCGTCAGGTCACCTCCGCCATCCGCCAGCAGGGTGCCAATCAAGTGGCCGTGATCAAAAGCGGCGCGGAACGCACCGCCGCCGCGGAATTTGCCCATGCCTCCGCCGTGCGCCCCTACCTCGTCGGGACGGCCATTCAGGAAATCGCCAGCGACAAGGAAATCCTCAACACCGTTTTCGAAATTCTCGAAATCGAGAAGATGCTCGAAGGCGAGGTCGAACTCACCCTCATCCCCAAGGACAGCGACGGCCTGCTGGCCAAATTGCTGGCGGCCGGGAACATCCCGCCCCTCCAGCCCCAGCCCTTGCAGCAGTAACGGACTGTCGGCTCGCCCGGTCCACCGGTCTCCATGCAACGCCTTGCCGGATTTCTTGCCCGCTGGATTGTTCATCGTCCGCTGGCCATCGCGATCTCGGGGCTATTGCTGACGGCCGTTTGCGCGGCGCTGGTTTTGCGAACGCATGCGTTTGACTCCGACGTCCTCAACCTCCTCCCCGCCGACAATCCCGCCGTGCAGGGGCTGAAAATTTACAACGGCGAGTTCACCCAAAACCGCGAACTGGCCTTTTTGCTCACCTGGAAAAATCCCCCGACGGACCGCGCCCAATATCACGATGCCTTCGTCAAAATGCTGCGTCAGCAGCCTTGGATCGAGAGGGTTTTCGACGCCCCGCCCTTGGAAACCCGCGTGGGCCGCAAGACGATTCACGAGTTGCTCGTGCCCTTGCTCCTCAATCTGCCGGCCCCGGCTTTTGCCGAAACGATGACGATGATCGCCCCCGGCGCGATGCGCGCGCGCCTCGGTCGTCTGGTCAGGCAAACGGCAGCGGGCTCGCCCAAGGCGGGCTTCGAACTGGAGAGTGATCCCTTGGGCCTCGCCGCCCTGGCCTCGCGTCCGCTCTGGGAAACGATCGAGTTTTCCGACACCTTCGACCTCGTCGCCCCGGACGGTACGGCCATCATCGTGCCCGTCATCACCAATCAGCCGGACAACTCGGCGGAAGCGTGCCAGACGATGATGCTTCAAGCCCGGCGTTTCCTGGCCGAAGCACGGGAACGGTTGGGCCCGGACGGTCCTGAGCTCGGCGTGACCGGCCGCTCGGCCTATGTGGATGAAATCTCCGGCAGCATGCATCGCGATCTCGTCCTAACTTCGCTGGCCTCCTTGCTCTGCGTGACCGCACTCTTCTGGGTCGGCTTCCGGAGATTTTTTCCGCTGCTGGGAATTTCCGCCATCCTGGCCCTCACCGCCTTGGTCACCATGGCGGGGGGAACCCTGATTTTCGATCAACTCAATATCATTGCCATCAGTTTTTGTTCGATTCTCTTTGGCTTGGGAGACGATTTCAGCCTGCTGTTGTGCCAGCGATACTATCAATCGCGGGCGGCGGGCCTTCCGCGCGAAGCAGCCATTGCGACGTCCATCCGGCACGGACTGCCCGGCATTCTCTGGGTCGCACTCACCACCGGCCTGGGCTTTCTGGCCCTGTGTTTCAGCGGCTCTCGGGGTTTTGCCCAGCTCGGGGTGCTGGTGGCCGTCGGCGTGATGCTCTGCGCGTTGTTCATGCCCGTTTATCTTTTCCTCTTCGTCGGGCAGGCCCCACCCCAGTCGGCGGAAACCGGACCGGCCAGGACCTTTGCCCACTGGAGCGTGAACTCTCCTTTTGCCATCCTGCGCCTGGGGGCGGGCCTCTTTGGCCTGGCTGTCCTGGTGGCCGTCTTGCCCTGGCGCAGCCTGGCCTTCGACATTTCACCCGCTTCGCTCGAACCCCGCCAGACGCCCGCGGCGAAAACCCTCGCGCTGATGATGGAAAAATTTCCCGCGACCTTTGAGCCGGTGATGGTCGTCCTGCCGCGGCCCGATGCCGCGCAGCTCGCCGCCTTGGACCAGACGGTGCGGAAATTGAAGGACGACGGATTGATCACGGCATTTTCCTCCCCCTCCGCCCTTGTGCTCGATGCCGCGCGGCGGGCCAGCAACGAAGAAACCGTGCGGCAGACCGACCTCGCTGCGGCTCGCGCCGCGCTGCAGGAGGCCGGCGAGGCCGAAGGGCTCCATGCTGCCGCGCTCGCCGAAACCATCGCGGTGCTCGATGGGCTCGAACAGGAAGCCGCCGACCCCACCGGGAGAGCCTGGCGCGATTTCCTCGCGCCCGATTCCCCCTGGTGGTTTCTCCTTGATCGCATGGTGTCGCCGGTTTCCCCGGCGGTGATTGCCTCCCTCCAGACCGAGAAGACCATCACCATTGCGCAACGGGTGGAAATCGCCCAACGCCTCACCGCGGCCGTGCCCGACGCGCTCGTCACCGGGTGGAGTCAGGCGCTGGTGGGACTGATCCCCTGGGCACGGTATGAGCTTTTTCTTTTTGGCGCCCTCGTCGCCCTTGTGGTGCTTTCCGTGCTGGCCATCGTCTATCGCAATGCCCGCCTGTGGCTGCTGCACACCCTCGCCCTGCTGGCCGCCTTGGTCGGAACCGTGGCCACCCTAAAACTGCTCAACCTTCCCATCAATCTTCTCAACGTGCTGGCGTTTCCCCTCATGCTGGGTGTGGGGGTGGACTACGGCACGCATGTGATTCTGGCGGCGCGGGAAGAAGGTGATGTGCTGGACAACCTGGCCGGTGTGATTAAACCGGTGGCCTTGAGCGGCCTGACCACGGCCGTGGGGTTTGGCTCGCTCCTGCTGGCAAAAAACCCCTCGCTTTCCGGGTTCGGCGCCATCTGTGCCATCGGCGTGATCTTGTGCCTGGCGGCCTCGCTTTTGATCGTGGCGCCGGGCGCGGCGGCTATCCTCCGTCCGCGGGGTGGATCGGAGCGATGAACGCGGGCTTTTTCCGGCCATCCCAGAGCGTGTCATCCAGATAACGCATCAGGCAATAGGCCAGAACGAACACCGCACCGACCGGCTGGAGAGCCAGCAGCCAGACATCCTGCCATTTGGAAAAAAATCCCACGCGCAGAATCGCCAACAACAAGAATCCATAGCCGATCAACGCGGCCATCCGCGCCGCCCAATGCATGCGCAAACGAAAACTTTCCACCACGCCGATGGCCGCGGCGGGAACGAGAATCAAATACGTCAGCGACTCACTGGCCGGCCCGAGCAATACCATCCAGACGCAGGCCAGGGAAAACAGGCCACCAAGGATCCGTTCCTGCGGCCAGGCTTTCCCGCGTCCATAGAGACAAAACCCCGCAATGGCCGCCCCACCCGCCAGCCGCAGGATGTGGTAGCCGGTTTCACTGAGGGAAAGATGCCCGATCCGCACCAGCAAAAACCAGAGATCCAAGGGGGCGATTACGATGGGATAGGTCAGTCGGTTGTCCACCAGGCGAGTCTCCACCCACTGCTGATATTGCCGCATGACATAGTCATGATTTTGGAAAAGGAACGGGAGCAACCCCATCACGATTAAAGCCAGGGCGAACCGCCACCCGAATTTCCCCGGAGCCACCAGCACCAGAAGCATCCCCACGGTGACGGGATAAATTTTCCAGTAAAACGCCCCCGCCACCGCAATCGCCGCAAGGGTCCAGCGTCCGGAGCACGCCCCGGCCAGACCGATCATGAGCAGGCCGATGACCATCGGATTGGCCTGGCCACTGTCCAGATTGCCCGCCGCAATCGGCAGGATCAGCAAAAAAACCAGACCGCGCAGATATGAGGGCACTCCGGCAAACGGGCCGAATTTCAAAATACTCCAGATGCCACCCAAGAGTATTCCGGCGGACATCAACCGCCAAAGAATGTTGGCCACGGGCACCGTCACCAGCGTGAGCGAACTGAAAAACACCGCAATAAGCGGACTGTAAACAAACCCCTTGTTCGGTTTGAAACTATACAGCGCGTCACCTTCCAGCCAGTTGTGGGCCCCTCGCAAATAGGGAGCGAACCCCGTCACCCGCTCGGGTTTGGCAAAGAACATGATGCCAAAAACCAGCAGGGTGATTCCCCAGGCGAGGAACGCCAGGGTGCGCCATCGGTTCGCGCGGTCCAAGCCAAAGAAACGGAGGGTGTCATCAGCCAGATTCATCAGTTCACCGCAGAGCGTCTTTTCTTAGCAATCTGGTAAAAGGCATCGCAGGGAAAGGAATATCCTTCCTGCGGAAGGGATTGGGGAGTTGGAGTTCACGCTTCAGCGTGTCCCTTTCGGAGCAACCTACCGGCTGGACTCCACCGCCGGCGGGCAACTTTATCGGTATGCGCCCTGGGGATTGCCGGCCCGCGCTAACGCCAAAGCTCGACCCCAATCCGGTCTATTCCAAATATTGCCTCAACTTTTCCTTCAACTCGGCCCGGGCGCGGAAAAGGATGCTTTTCACCGCCGGGACGCTGGTGCGCAGAACTGCGGCGATTTCTTCGTAGGGCAAATTTTCAAAACGGCGCAGCACGATGGCCACGCGCTGATTTTCAGGCAGGGAGGCAATGGCGGCGTCAATCGCCCCTTGCAATTCGGCCTTGAGCAACTCCTCTCCCGGTTGCGGAGACTCAGTATCCTCAAACTGGTGCTGGGGGGCATCATCCGTCTCACCACCATCCATCGGAACAAAGCGGGCGCGTTGCCGGCGACGCATTTCGTTGAAAACCAGATTGCGCGTGATGGTCATGAGCCAGGTGGTGAATTTCGCGCTGGGCTGGTAGCGCGGCGCGGATTTCCAGACCCGCAGAAACACCATTTGCGCAATGTCCTCCGCATCGGCGTCACCACCCAACATGCGGGCCACCGTGCCGACCACTCTATGCTGATGCTCTTCCACCAACAGTTCGAACGCTTCCATGTCACCGTCCTTCACGCGGAGCATGAGCGCGATATCATCCTGGGCGTCCCTGTTCGGTTGGCCGGACGATGGCTCGGACTCTTTCATGACAGACGGAGGGCACCCGCTGGCGCTGGTGTTCACGCGGATTAAACCATACCGGCGGCAAAATGACTCGCAAAATCCTCTTGGCGGAAAACCTCCCCGTCTATTTCTTGGGGAACTCATCATGTCGCGTCCGTCCCAACCCGTTGTCGCCAGCTACTGCACGACCTTTCTCAAACGGGAAATGCTGCATATCTATCGTCAGGTTTCCGGCCTGCGGGAGTTCCGCACCTTTGTCATGACGAAATCGCGGGAGAATCCCGACGTCTATCCCTTTGCGGATGTCGAAGTGTTGCCGCGCCCTCGCATTAATTTCCTGGCGCGGTTTCACAAAAAATACGTCCGGCGCATGGAGGCCGTTTTTTACCGGGGGGAATACGACCAGCTCGACGCGGTGCTTTCCCGCCGCCAGGCTGATTTGCTGCATGTGTATTTCGGGCACACCGGCGTGCATCTGCTGCCGTTCATTCGCAACTGGCCCAAGCCTTCCGTGGTTTCCTTCCACGGCATGGACATCATGTTGCGAAATCAGGAACCGGGTTACAACGAGCGCCTGCGCGAACTTTTGCGCACAGTGCCCCTCGTGCTGGCCCGCAGTGAATCCCTCGCCGCCCGTCTGACCGAACTCGGCTGCGATCCGCAAAAGATCCGCATCAA
Source organism: Terrimicrobiaceae bacterium (assembly GCA_041746635.1). GTDB lineage: Bacteria > Verrucomicrobiota > Verrucomicrobiia > Chthoniobacterales > Terrimicrobiaceae > CAMASH01. The sequence continues at coordinate 114,726 of JBGTGQ010000026.1, forward strand.
TCGCACCGGCATACCTATGGAAGGATTCCCCGCCGCGATGCGAACCCCTCCCTCCGACGGGGCTTGGCGCCTGATCCAAGCCTCGCGCCTCATCGAGAAAAAAGGGCTCGAAATCACCCTGGAAGCCTTCGCGGAATTTCAGGGCAGGCATCCCAAGGCCAGGCTGGTCCTGGCCGGGGAGGGGCCCCTGCTGGCGCGACTGCAGGAGAAAACCGCCGCCCTGGGGCTCACGGAAGCGGTGAGTTTTCCCGGCTTTTTCCAACAGGAGGCCCTGGCCCGCGCTTACAACGAGGCTCATCTTTTTCTCCATCCCAGCCGGACCACCGAAGCGGGCGATCAGGAGGGTGTCCCCAATTCGATGCTCGAAGCCATGGCCACGGGCCTGCCCGTTGTCGCCACGCGGCACGGGGGCATCCCGGAAGCGGTGACCTCAGGCGAGGACGGTCTGCTGGTGGCGGAGAACGATGTGGCGGCTTTGGGCGAAGCCCTCTCGACCATGACGGGAGATGCCGGGCGGTATGAAAACTTTTCGCGAAGGGCGGCCGCATCCGTCCGGGAGAAATTCGAGCAAAGCCGCTCCATTGCCAAGCTGGAGGGATTTTACCGGGAGATAGCAGAAGCGGGGT
>JBGTGQ010000027.1:0-44532 GCA_041746635.1 Terrimicrobiaceae bacterium
CCATCCTTCGCCACATCGCTCTCAATGTCCTCAAAAACGACACCTCCAAAAAACGCGGCATCAAGGGCAAACAGAAGAATGCTTCTTGGGATCACTCTTACTTGCTCTCACTCCTGGGGTTTTAATGCGTTTGCCCTGGGCGTCATCGCGGTTGGCTTGCTTTTCGCCACGCCCCCGCTCCTGCTCTCAAAAACCGACTTCCTGCCGGTTGGGATTTGGTCCGTCTCATGGATCGGTGCCTATTTCATTGGCAACATCCCCTCGCCCAAAAAGAAATTCGTCTTCGCCCTCTGGTTTATCCTCACCAGCGCCGCGATGATTTGGTTCATGCCTGAATAATCACATGCTCCGTGCCGCAGCAGCGGCCGCCGCCTCCAAAAAACTCCGATCCTCTGCGTATCCGGCTTGCCAAGCAGGGGAATGCTGCTTAAACACGCTCCATCATGAAGAAGATTGAGGCGATTATTAAACCCTTCAAAATGGAAGACGTCAAAGAGGCCCTGGCCGAGGTCGGGATCGAGGGCATGACGGTCAGTGAAGTCAAGGGCTTTGGACGCCAAAAGGGTCACACCGAAATCTATCGCGGCAGCGAATACACCGTGGATTTTCTTCCAAAGGTCAAATTTGAAATTGTTGTTTCCGACAGCATGGTGGACAAGGCGGTCAAAGCCATTTCCGAATCCGCCAAGACCGGCAAGATCGGCGATGGAAAAATCTTCGTTCTGCCCATCGAAAACGCCATCCGTATCCGCACCGAGGAAACCGGCGAGAGCGCGATCTAATCCCCGCCTCTGGACGCTCTGCCGCACTGGCTCGTCGTCATCATCCTCGGCTTCGTCGAGGGTCTGACCGAATTCATTCCCGTCTCCTCGACGGGTCATTTGCTCATTGCCGAACATTGGCTGCACAGCCCGCAGTCCGATCTTTTCAACGTGGTCATTCAGGCCGGCGCAGTGCTGGCCGTGCTGCCGCTTTTCCGCGAGCGCCTTGCCATGATGATGCGTTGGCGCGAACCAGCCAGCCTGGACCTGAATCTCAAGATCTTCGTGGCGTTTTTCATCACCGCGGTCGGGGGCCTTGTCCTGGACAAGCTGAATTTTGAGTTGCCGGAAACCGTTCAGCCGGTGGCGGCGGCACTGATCATCGGCGGCATCATCTTCATCGCGGTTGAGGCGATGATCAAAGGCCGAAAGCTGACCGATAACATTTCCTGGTCGGTCGTGGTGGTGGTCGCCCTAGCGCAACTTCTGGCGGCGGTTTTTCCGGGAGCGTCGCGATCGGGTTCAACCATTATTCTGGCCATGTTGTTCGGGGTCACCCGGGTGACGGCAACGGAGTTTTCTTTCCTGGTCGGCATTCCCACGCTGCTGGCGGCGGGAGCCTATAAGATTTTCAAAGCCATCAGAGAAGGCGCCACGGAGGACTGGAGCATGCTGGCACTGGGCGCAGTCGTCGCCGCCGTCGTGTCCTTCATCGCGGTGAAGTGGCTCCTGCGTTTCGTCCAGTCCCACACCTTCGTAAGTTTCGGAATTTATCGCATCGCTTTCGGAATTCTGTTGCTTTGGCTGCTCTGGCCCGAAACATGAACTCCATTCTTCCCGACCTGCAAGGCAGCGTGCTCTGCGAAGACGTGCGTGCGGAGGCCAGCGGCCAGCAGACCATCATCGGCGTGATTGGCCTCATTCCCGCGCCGGTGCTTCCGATTGGTTTTTTCAAACTCTGCCTCTGGACCCGTTGGTGCGGAGGCACCGGGGAGTTTGTGCAGAAGTCGCTGATTCTGGGCTGCGATGACGATCAGCCCATCGCCCAAAGCGAGGTGAGATTCATGCTGCCCGAACTCAATTCACACGCGACAAACGTGCATGTCTTCGGAGGAGTCCAGTTTCAAAAACACGGGATTTATCATGTGGAGATCCAAATCGACGGGGAGTTGAGAATGCGTTTCCCTCTCCCGGTCGTGCCCGTTCAGCAGCAAACCCAGACGGCGGACTAGAGCGGAGTGGCATCTCTATTAGCCTCGTAGCATCGGCTTCCAGCCGATGATCTCTCTGAAACGCATCGGCAGGATGCCGATGCCACTCATCAGATGAAATTGAACGGATACCTTAAAATCTTGTCCCTGCTCCGGCAAGTTTTGCGGCTGAAAAAGTTGCACAATTCCTGTCCAAAACCCTAAGTTTGCACGAATGCGGTTCCTCCGTAAATATGCCTTCTGGCTGCTCCTGTCCTGCCTAGTGGCCGGACTGGTCGGCGCGCCTTCGACCCCGACCGCCCGCACGCGGCTGGCCGATGGCTTTGATCAGCCCGTGGGCAAACCCGACGCCGACGGCTACTATACCTCCCGTGGTTTCCGGCCCCGCTATCACATGGGAGAGGACTGGAACGGAGACGGGGGCGGAAACACCGATCTGGGAAAACCTGTTTATTCGACGGCCAATGGCCTCGTCGTTCTCGCCCGCGATATGCGCATGGGCTGGGGCAATCTCGTTATCATCCGGCACACGTTTTTGGAAGACCGCCAAATGAAAACGGTGGATTCCGTTTACGCCCACCTCGACAAAGTCACCGTGCGGGAAAACCAGCAAGTCGTCCGGGGTCAGCAAGTCGGGACCATCGGCACCGCCCATGGCATGTATCCCGCCCACCTTCACTTTGAAATCCGCAAAAATATTTTCATTGGTTACAACCAACGCGGTTTCGCCAAGGACTATTCCAACTACTACTCGCCCGCTGCCTTCATCGGCCCCCGGCGCAAGCTCCCCGGCGCGGGCCGTAGCGCGCTGGTCGCCATCAACACTTTCAACCTCGAGGGCAAAGGCGTGCCGCCGACGGATGGCACCAAGCAACGCGTCCAATCCAAGTTCGCAGCCCGCCCGGATTCCAGTCCTTCCACGCCTGCAAAAAAGCCGGGCATTTTCCGGGTGAATCGTTTCGATGATTTTTAGCCGCTTCTCATGCGCTGCTTGCCGGCAACCCGCGGCCCGGATAGACCAGCCATGTTGAGCACGCCGGAATCCCTTTTTCTCATCGCAGGCAGCGGCCGGTATCCCTTGCTGGTGATCCAGTCTGCCCGCGCGGCCGGGGTCAAAAAAATTGTCGCCGCCGCCTTTGAAGGGGAAACGCTCGACGCCACGGCGGAGGCGGCTGACGAAGTCCAGTGGATGCGGGTCGGCCAACTCGGTCGCATGCTCGACGCCGCCAAAAAGTCCGCTGCCCGCCATGCCATGATGGTGGGACAGATTGCGCCCAAAAATCTCTTCGACCTGCGGCCCGATCTCAAGGCCCTGGTGATTTTGGCGAAGCTGAAGCGGCGCAATGCCGAAACCCTCTTTGGGGAAATCGCCCGCCAACTCAACCAAGCCGGCCTTGAACTCCTCCCCGCCACCACATTTCTCGACGCTCACCTCGCCCCCGCCGGCCACATCGTCGGCCCAAAACTCAAACCGCGAAATTTGGAAGACATTCAGTTCGGCTGGGAAATTGTGCGGGAAACCAGTCGTCTGGACATCGGCCAGACCGTCGTGGTGAAGCATGGCACCGTGCTGGCCGTGGAAGCCTTCGAGGGAACCAACGAATGCATCCGCCGCGGCGGAGCGCTCGGACGCGACGGCAGCGTGATGGTGAAAACTTCCAAGCCCGGGCAGGACATGCGTTTTGACGTTCCCGTCATCGGCGAGGAGACCATCGCCATGGCCCGCGAGGCTAAAGTGAAAATCATCGGCCTCGAAGCTGGATGCACCCTCCTGCTCGACAAACCCCGCGTCTGCCAGGCCGCAGAGCAAGCAGGCATCACCCTCTACGGAATTACAAAATGAGCACACTTCGCACCGGAGTCGTCGGCGTCGGTCACATGGGCATCAACCACGCCCGCATCTATTCGGAGATTGCGTCCTGCAAACTGGCCGCGGTTTATGATCAAAATGAGGACGCCGCCCGCCACGCCGCCAAAAAATACCAAACCCATGCGGCGGCTTCGCTGGAGGAATTCGCCGGGCTCGTTGACGCCGCCACCATCTGCACGCCCACCATTACCCACTACGAAGTGGGGAAGTTTCTTCTCGAGCAAGGCAAACATCTGCTCATCGAAAAACCCATAGCGGACACTCCCGCACACGCTCGCGCCCTTTCCGAACTGGCCGCCGCGCGTGGCTGTGTGCTGCAAGTCGGCCATGTCGAACGCTTCAACCCCGTCCTTGCAGCCTTGGAGGGCAAACTCAAAAACCCGCGCTTCCTTGAAGTCACCCGCCTCTCCCCCTACCCCAATCGCAGCACGGACATCGGGGTCGTCCTCGACCTCATGATCCATGACATCGAGATCATCCTGCATATCATCCGCTCGCCCATCGCCAGTATTGACGCCGTCGGCATTTCCGTCCTGAGCAAGGACGAGGATATCGCCAACGTCCGCTTTCGTTTTGAAAACGGCGCGGTAGCCAACGTCACCGCCAGCCGCATCAGCCAGAACAAAGTCCGCAAGATCCGGGTTTTCCAGGAAAACGCCTACCTTTCCCTCGATTATCAAAACCAGTCCGGCTACCTCCTCCGACTGGCTCGCGAAGACGAGAAAGAAAGCTCCTTCCTCGGAAAAATCGCCAGCCTGGCAGGAGACAGCGCCATCGTGACGGAATTCAGCGGCAAACGCATTGTGCGCGAACCGGTGGAAGTGGAGAAAGGCGAACCGCTCAAAATCGAAATCGAATCCTTCCTCCATTGCGCCCGCGAAGGAGCCAAACCCAAGGTCTCCGGCTACGCCGCCGCCGATGCCCTCGACATCGCCCTTGATATCACCCGCCGCATCGAAGAAGCCGATCCGAGGAAAAAGCCGGAGCCTAGCATCTGAAAGTGGAAACTCCCACCATCTGGGTCGTCGCCGGCGAGACCAGCGGGGATGCCCGCGCGGCGGAGGTTTTGCAAAGCTTGCGCGAACTTTCCCCCGGCATTCATTTCCTTGGCGCGGGTGGCCCCCGAATGAAGCCTCTGACCTCTGCGCCGTTTGACGACTGGGTGGCGGAGGCTGGCGTCCTTGGCCTTTGGGACGTGCTGAAAAACTACGGCTACTTTCACAAAAAATTCCATGGCATGCTCTCCAGAATCGCCGCGGTGAAACCCGATGCCGTGCTTTTGGTGGATTACCCGGGTTTCAATCTTCGCCTCGCCAAGGCCCTCCGTGCCCGCGGCTACCGGGGGAAAATCCTGTATTACATCAGCCCCCAAGTCTGGGCTTGGGATCGTGGCCGCATTCCGAAGATGGCGCGCATCCTTGATCTCATGATCTGCGTGTTTCCCTTCGAACAGCCGATGTATGAGGCCAGCGGGTTGCATACCGTCTTCACCGGACACCCGCTGCTCGAAGCCCTGGCGCGGGAAAAAACCGGTATCCCGCGCGACGAAAATCTCCTGGCGCTTTTCCCCGGCAGCCGGGAGCGCGAGGTAAAGCGGATCTTTCCCGTCATGGTCGCGGCCGCTTCCATCATTCAGCGCTCACGACCGGAGGTCCGCTTCGAAGCCGCGGCCGCCAGCGAAACCCAGGCCGGCCTGATGCGGCGAATGGCGGCCGGCGCCCCTATCGCAATTCGCTGCGGGGACGCCCACGGACTCATGCAGCAAGCCTGCGCCGGGATTGTCTGTTCCGGCACGGCCACCCTCGAGGCCGCCTTTTTTGGCCTGCCCTACTGCCTCGTTTACAAAATCGCCTGGCTGACCTTCGAAGTCGGCAAACGTCTGGTGGATGTGAACGCGCTGGGCATCATCAACATCCTCAATAATCACAAGGTCAATCCTCCCCCCGATCCCCGCCTGTCCGCCCGCCCCGCTCCGCATTTGATCCGCGAATTCATCCAGCAGGCCGCCACCCCCGAGGCTCTTGCCACGGAAGCCCTTCGTTTGCTGAACGATGCCCGAGCCCGAACCGAGCTGACCGAAAAAATGCAATCAGTCGTAGCCGCTCTCGATGGCGAGGGTGCCAGCCGCCGGGCCGCTGCGGCCCTCCTCGCCGCCCTCTAACGGAGCTTACTCCACAGTTTTCAACTGCAAAACAGGGACAACTTGCCATTTTCCCATTTTTTCCGCATATTAATGGGATGAAGACCACGCTGGAACTGCCCGATCAACTTTTCCATGCAGCCAAAACCCGTGCGGCGGCTCAGAAACGAAAGCTCAAGGATCTGGTTTCCGACGGCTTGCGCACGGTTTTGGATTCTCCCGTGGGAACAGCCGATGGGGACGAAGAGGTGCGCATCGTTTTGAATGCTCTGGACGACATTCTTCGATGCCCGCCGCTTCCAATCGGCCGGGTGGCCGAACTCCAATCTGATGTCCGGCTCCTGAGAGCCGAGGGATGGAGCCGGGGGGACTTGTGAGTCGGCTCCTGCACCTCGACACCAATGCGCTCATTGCCTTGGCCGACCCGACGGGCAGTGTTGTGCGCTTAGTCCGGAAGCAGGTGGAGGGTGGCATCCTTCCCGCCGCCAGCGCGGTCGCCTGGCACGAGTTCGTGCGCGGCCCGCTCCTGCCCGACGAACTTCTGCGGGTGGAGCGCGTCGTCGGCGCGCGAGTCCAAGGGGTCTCCCGCGCCACGGCGGAATTGGCGGCCCGCCTCTTCAACGCGACGGGACGCCGCCGCGCCTCGACTCCGGATTGCTTTATTGCCGCGACAGCCATCGAACAAGATGCCCCACTTCTCACCGCCGATGAAGAAGACTTCAAGGTATTCGTTTCCCTTGGTCTCAAATTGGTGTGAATATACGAGGGCATATCACCTGCCTCCAGAGTTGCATCACCCAGCCAAAGAATTTAAAGGTAAAAACGGTCGAACCGCAGAACTTCAGTTTTGAAGTATCCCACTTCCGGGGGATCAGGCCACTGCCGCACAAAATAACTTACACTTACACCTGAACTTAAACTTACACACCTCTTGCTGGAGTTTCTGTTCACGTTCAGGTGTAAGTGTAAGAAAAGAATAGAGCCATGAGCAATGACACTTTTCCCAAAGCCCACCTCGAATCCCTCTGGGCTCCCTGGCGGGTCGAGTATTTCCAGACCAAGGACACCGCCGCCACCGACTTCCTCACCGCCGCCGCCCGGGCCACCGACGACGCCGAACACCTCGTGGTCACCCGCGGCAAACAGGCGTTTCTCGTCATGAACAAATACCCGTATTCGGCGGGTCACCTCATGTCCGTTCCCTACCGCAAAGTTTGCGACATGGCCGAACTCACCGCCGACGAGGTTCTCGAACTCTGGCAGCTTTGCATCCATGCCCAGCGCTTGCTGAAGGAATGCGTTCAAGCCCAGGGCTTCAACATCGGCTGGAATTTAGGCAAAGCTTCGGGTGCCGGAGTGGACGACCACCTTCATCTGCACATCGTTCCCCGTTGGGTTGGAGACGCCAATTTCATGACCGTCACCGGTGGCATGCGCGTGATTCCCGAGGGACTGCGCCCGCTTTACGACCGGTTGATGGCGGCGCAAAGCGATCTGCCCTACGCATAGGTATTGCACTGGTTACGTTCCGAAATACCGGTCCCCGGCATCACCCAGCCCGGGTACGATGTAAGCTTTTTCATTCAATCCGGGATCCAGCGCAGCAAGAAACACCGGCACATCGGGATGTTTGCGGCGGAACAACTCCGCCCCCTGCACGCATCCAACCAGTGCCATAAGGCGCAGGTGTTTCGCTCCAAAAGCCTTCAATTCGGTCGCCGCGTCCGATGCGCTGTTGCCCGTGGCCAGCATCGGATCGACCAGAAAAACTTCTGTCTCAGCCAGGTCGGGCGGTGCCTTGAAATAATAGCTTTTCGGTTCAAAGGTTTTCTCGTCGCGATACATCCCGATATGTCCGATCCGAGCTTGAGGTAGCACATCGAGCATCGCCTCGGCCATGCCGAGACCTGCCCGCAGGATCGGAACGACGGTCACCGGATTGGCCAGACGATGACCGGCACAGCTCTCCAAGGGCGTTTGAATCTCCAACTCCACCAGAGGCAGGTCGCGGGTGGCCTCAAAAGCAACCAGGGCGGTCAGCTCATGCAGCGTGCGGCGGAAGACTTCTCGGGACGTTTCCTTGTTGCGCAAGATCGCGACCTTGCTTTTGACCAAAGGGTGATCAACCACAACGCATCCCGGGACACTCGTTTCAGCCATTCCTACAGCCTACAGGAACGGCGGACCTTCACGCCAGAATCAATCGCAACGCCCCGAGGAGGGAGAAGGTAATCATGAGCCACTCGAAGACGGTCTGGTTGATTTTTCCCAGCAACCAACGCCCCAGAAAAATTCCCGCAATCACGGCGGGAACCAGGAGCGCGTTGAGGACAAGCGAGGACGGTTTGATCAGGCCCAGCGCGGCACTGAATGGGATTTTGGCCACGTTAATGATGAACAAAAACCAGGCCGCCGTGCCGACAAACTCATACTTCGGCAACCGCGCGGCCAGGAGGTAAATGGTCATGACGGGACCGGCGGCATTCGCCAGCATGGTGGTCACCCCCGCCAGCCAGCCGAGGGGCCAAGCGATGCCGGGATGCTCGACGGCCGTGGCGGCGAGCCGACGGGTGGCTTTTTGCAAAATCATCATGGCGAGCAAAGCCAGGGTGAGCCAACCGATGAGGGGGCCGAAATTGCGATCCGGGATATGCGGCATGAGCAAAAACCCCGTCACGATACCAATGAGGGCGGGCGGCAACATGCGCGCGAGATGGCTCCAGACGGTGAAGCGGCGGAAGGCGCTGACGGCAAAAATATCGGCCACGATCAGCATGGGCAAAATGACACCGGTGGAAGCCCGAGCCGGAAGAATTTGGGCCATGACCAAGATGGCAACCATTCCCACTCCCCCGAATCCCGCCTTGGACAGCCCGATGCAAACGGCAGCCATCACGGCAAGAAGCCAGTGGGTGAAAGTCAGGTCGGGCATGCCTTCCCATGAAACCACAGAGGCACTGAGACACAGAGTCAAAAAACACCGTGAAGCAAGCAGCCCGCCGCCTATCCCCGATTTTCCCCGTGTCTCTGTGCCTCCGTGGTTTCAAATCAGGTTTTTTCTTTGCGTCCTTCACGATCTTTGCGCGAGACTCCGCGTCCCATGAAAATCGTCGTCGCATACTCCGGAGGACTCGACACCTCCGTGATCCTCAACTGGCTGAAAGACACGTACTCCGCCAAAGTCATCGCCTTCTGCGCGGACATCGGCCAGGAAGAGGAACTGGACGGACTCGAGGAAAAAGCCCAGAAAACCGGTGCCAGCAAATGCTATGTGGATGACTTGAGCGAGGAATTCGCCCGCGATTTTATTTTTCCCATGTTGCAGGCGGGAGCGATTTACGAAGGGCAGTATTTTCTCGGCACCAGCATCGCGCGGCCACTCATCGCCAAGCGCATGGTCGAAATTGCCAAGGCCGAGGGAGCCGATGCGATTGCCCACGGTGCGACCGGCAAGGGCAACGATCAGGTGCGTTTTGAACTCACCGCCGCCGCCCTTGCGCCCCGGCTGGAAATGATCGCTCCCTGGCGGGACGAACGCTTCCGCGCCGCCTTCCCCGGGCGGACCGAGATGATCGCCTACTGCGCAAAGCACGGGATCAATGTGGAAGCCAGCGCCAAGAAGCCTTATTCGATGGACCGCAACCTCCTCCACATCTCGTTTGAAAGCGGCATCCTGGAGGACCCGTGGTTCGACGCCAGCGCGCCGGAAAACAAGGGCATGTTCAAGCTCAGCGTCTCACCCGAGGATGCGCCGGATGAACCCGAATATGTCGAACTGAGCTTTGAGAAAGGCAACTGCGTCGCGGTCAACGGCGAGGCTTTAAATCCGCTCGGCGTGATGAAAACACTCAATGCCCTCGGCGGCAAACACGGCGTGGGCCGGGTGGACATGGTGGAGAATCGTTTCGTTGGGATGAAAAGCCGCGGCGTTTACGAAACCCCGGGCGGGGCGATTTTGCACACCGCCCACCGGCAGATGGAATCCCTCACCATGGACCGCGAGGTCATGCACCTGCGCGACTCGCTCATTCCGAAATACGCCACCCTGGTTTATAATGGATTCTGGTTCGCGCCCGAACGCGAGGCCTTGCAGGCTCTCGTGACCGAATCGCAGAAAAATGTGACTGGCACCGTGCGAGTGAAACTTTACAAGGGCAACATCATCGCCGCCGGCGTGAAAAGTGCGCTCAGCCTCTACAATCCCCACATCGCCACGATGGAAGCCGATCCCACCAAGGCCTACAATCAGGACGACGCCACCGGCTTCATCCGGCTCAACGGCCTGCGGCTGAAAGTCGCGGCCGAGGTAAAGGGTTAGGAGGGCGGCCATCTTGGCCGCCAATGGTGGGCGGGACGCCCGCCCTCCGTAGTTCAAGCAGCCGCCGGCGTCACCTTGGCTTTGACCGGACCTTTCTTCGCAGCGGCGGGTTTGCGCGGTTCGAACTCGAAGACGATCTTCGCGCCTTCCAGCTTGAGATAAGCAGAAAACGGTTTGCCTTTCTTGGAGATGAAGCGCGGGATAAGATCGGTTTTCCCGGTCTCCAGAATCTTGAGCGCCTGCTCGCGAGGGATTTCGCGCTGGCAGATGGTTTTGCCCATGCGGAGTTTGCATTTGCCCACGTTGCTGCATTGAAACGCGTTGCCGGTGTCGTGCACATTGCCCGACTTGCAAGCGGGACAGGGGCCGATGACGGGTAGAACGGAAAAATCGAGTGCCTGGGCGCTCTCGAGAGAATCGCCAAAATCGAAGGTTTGTTTGAACTCGGCATCAAGCTTGACCACGGCCGCAAACGGCCGACCGAGCTTGCTGCGAAAACCTTCCAGCGGTCCGATGCGGCCCGCTTCGAGCAGGTTCAGGACTTCCTCGCGTTCGAGCTCGCGACCGGCCATGTTTTTCCAAATCAGATGAGCGCAGGCTTTGCACTCATAGGTCTTGTAGGTTTCCTTAAAACCCGCAGCGCCACATTTCGGACACTTGGCCTCCAGGTCGGTGAATTGTCCTTCCACGCTCTCGCCGGAAAAGTTTTTCGCCTTGTTCACGATCTCCTCGGTGAAGCGGCGGATTTCCTCCATGAATTGCGGGCGGGGCATGCCGCCGCTCTCCATCTGTTTGAGCTTGAACTCCCACTCGCCGGTCATCTCAGGTGATGTAAGGGCGTTCGCGCCCAGACCGCGCAGCAGACTGATGAGGGAAAGTCCTTTTTGGGTGACGATCAAATCCCGGCCCTGACGATTGAGATAGCTGTCCAGAATCAGACCCTCGATAATCTGGGCCCGCGTGGCCGGTGTCCCCAGACCGCGCTGGCTCATGGCATCGCGCAATTCCTCATCCTCGATCAATTTGCCAGCGCCTTCCATGGCGGAAAGTAAGGTCGCTTCGGAATAGCGCGCCGGCGGCTTGGTTTCGCTTTCCTTGAGTTCGACATTTTGCGTCTGCGCGGTCTCGCCTGGCACCACGGAGCAAAGCGTCTGCTCGTCGTCGCCCGCGGCCTGCTTGCCGTAAACAGCCAGCCAGCCCGGATCAATGATGACCTTGCCGTCACTCTTGAACGCCTCATTTTCCACCCGGGTGATGCGGGTCGTGACTTCAAACTGCGCGGGCGGATAAAACACGGCCACAAACCGGCGGGCGACCATGTCGAAAATCTTCATCTCGAAATCATCCAGTCCCTTGGTCGAAACGCCGGTGGGAATGATGGCGTGGTGATCGCTCACCCTGGCGTTGTTAAAAATGCGCTTGTTCGGCTTGACCCATCCCTGCGCGAGAGCCTTGCGGCCATGTTCCAGCAGGTCGGTGCTTTCAAATTTGGTGAAGGCCGCCTTGACGTTGCCCACGTAATCTTCCGGCAAATACCGCGAATCGGTTCGCGGATAAGTCAGCACCTTGTGTTTCTCGTAAAGGGCCTGGGCGACTTGCAGGGTTCGTTTGGCGCTAAGGGAAAACCGTGAGTTGGCTTCACGTTGCAGCGTGGTCAGATCGTAAAGCAGCGGCGAGGCTTGGGTGGCGGGCTTGCGCTCCTCTTCCACCACGCCGGGTTTTCCCGCGCATTTCGCCACGATGGCCTCGGCCTGCGCCTTGTCCCAAATACGTTCGGGACGGGTGTCTTCTTCCACGCCTTTTTTGAATTTTTCATCGAGCCAGCGTCCGCGATAACTTCCGGCGGAAACACCAAAGTCCCCAAAGACCTCAAAATAGGTGCGCGACTTGAACTCGCGGATTTTGGTTTCGCGCTCGGCCAGAATCGCCAGAGTGGGCGTTTGCACCCGGCCCACGGGCGTGAGTTGGAAACCGCCGCCCTTGGAATTGAACGCCGTCATGGCCCGCGTGCCATTAATGCCAACCAGCCAGTCGCTTTCACTGCGACAGACCGCCGCGTCGGCCAGTGGTTGCATTTCTTCGCCGTCGCGCAACTTGGCAAATCCGGTTTTGATCGCCTCGGGCGTCATGCTTTGCAGCCAGAGACGGCGGGTGGGTTTTTTGACGCCGGAGAGTTTAAGCAGATAAAAAAAGATCAACTCACCCTCACGGCCGGCGTCGCAGGCGTTGATGACCTCGGAAATATCAGCGCGCTTGAGTTGGCGTTTGATCAGCTTGAACCGGCTCTCGTTTTTCTCAATCGGCTTGAGATCAAAATGGTCGGGGATGATCGGAAGGTTGGCAAAACTCCACTTGCCGCGCTTTTTGTCCATCTCGCCGGGCAGGCACAATTCGACCAGGTGACCAACGGCCGAGGTGATGACGTACTCGTCGTTCTCAAAAACATCGTCCTTCTTTGGAACTCTTCCGAGGGCGCGGGCAAGATCGGCCGCGACACTGGGCTTTTCGGCAATAACGAGAACTTTCATGGGCGAGTGCGGAATGTGGACTGCGGAATGCGGAATGAAAGAAAAAGCGCACCCGCTCGGAGGCAATCCGCAATCCGCACTTCGCAATCCGCAATTAAAATATTCATTGGATTTTCACAAAACGGCTGCCGGGCAACTGCTTGACCAGCCTCCGCATTTCAAGGGCGAGCAACGTAGAAGAGACCTCATGGGTTGGCAACCCGCATTTGGCTATGATGGTGTCGAAAGCTGTTTCGTCATCGCCAATCGCATCGCGCACGGTCTGTTCCGCCTCGCTTAGAGTCGCACCCGTCGTCGGGGTTTTCAGTTCCTGCTGCTCGCGGAAGAGCAGCCCGAAATCATCGAGAATGTCCTGCGCGCTCATCACCAGCTTGGCTCCCTGCTGAATCAGGCGGTTCGATCCGATGGCGGTGGGGTTATCAATCCGCCCGGGAATAACGTAAAGCGACCTCCCCTGCTCCGCCGCTTGGTTGGCACTGATCAAAGCGCCGCTCTGCGCCCCCGCCTCCACCACCAACAGACCGAACGACAGGCCGCTTATGATGCGGTTGCGCATCGGAAAAGTCTGACGGTCCGCCTTGGTCTGCATCGGAAATTCGCTGATCAAAGCACCCCCGCCTGCGGCGATTTTTTCCGCCAGTTCGCGATTTTCCGGAGGATAGAGATTTTCCAGTCCACTTCCCAGCACCGCGACCGTGCGCCCCTTCGCGGCCAGGGCAGCCTGGTGCGCCGCCGTGTCGATGCCCCGCGCCAGCCCGCTGGCCACGGTGAGACCCGCGTAGGCCATCTGATAGGAAAGCTTCTTGGCGCAGTCCGCCGCATAGAGGGAGGGTTTTCTGGTTCCCACCACTCCGACCGAGCGGGAATCGAGCACGGAGGAATCACCCCAAACGTACAACACGATCGGCGGATCATGGATCTCGCGCAGAATTTGGGGATAAGCCGGATCGCTCCGCGTGACGACTTCCGCTCCGAAGGCTTCCACCCGCTTCATCTCACCGGCCAGATCGACCTGGGTTTCCCAGGCCGCGATGGTTTCCGAAACTTCGCCCCCGATTCCGGGAACCCGACGCAGGCTTTGCGGACGAGCCTGCAGAATGGCCTCGGGTGATCCGAGCGCCTCCAGCAGCTTCACCACCCTCACCGGACCGATGCCGCGGAGCATGTTCAATGCCACGAAGGCTTCCGTTTCGGTCATGGGTGCTTGCTCTAGCGTGCCAGGCTCACATCGTCAATGATGAGTCCGGCACCATGACGGAGGGCGGCCATCTTGGCCGCCATGGGCGGACGCGACGTCCGCCTTCCGAGAATGGCAACCCTCCCCGAGTCAGTTCCTTTTTGTTACGACCCCGCCCCTCACGGAGAAAAGCGCGGCATCGTCCGCCGCCGTCAGCCAATCCAGAGAAGTCGCGGTGATAAGCTTCTGCGCGGAATTTGGCAGGGCATGGAGAAGATTGTTGCGGCGGGCGGGATCGAGTTCGCCGAAAACATCATCGATCAAATAGAGCGGCGGATCGCCCGGCGCCTGCTGCAACCGGCCGGCCTGCGCCAACTTCAAAGCCAGAGCGATGGAACGCTGCTGGCCCTCGGAGGCGAAGGACGCGGCATTACGGCCACCCAATCGGATGGCAATGTCGTCACGATGCGGGCCTACCACCGTGGCGCGCAAGCGGGTTTCCTCGTTCTGGCTGGCGACCAGGGCCGCCGCAAAATCAGACGGACTTCCCGGCAGATAGGAAATTTCCAATGGCTCGCCATCACCCGAAATGCAGCGGCAGGATTCCGCCGCCAGGCCCCGCAAGTCGTCGCCCATCTGCGTCCGGGCTTGCAGAAGAAATGCCCCACCCTCCAGCAACGACGAATCGAAGGCGGCGATTTCGCGGCGGGGACGGTTATCTTTGAGCAAAGCGTTGCGCGAGCGCAAGGCGCGTTCATAAGAACGCAAGTGCCTCAGATAATTCGGCACCACCTGCGCACCGAGAAAATCCAGGTAGCGTCGCCGGTGGGAACCCGATCCGCGGACGAGCTGCAGGTCGTCGTTGGAGATCCAGACCACTCGGGCCACGGCGAGATAATCCGCCGAGCGCGATTGCGGCTTGGAATCGAGCGCAAAGGCTTTGAGCGCATTGGTGAATTTTATGTGCATGTGCCTTTCACCCCAATGACCGTCGAGCCCGAAGCCGGACCGGTCAAAGCGCACCGCATCGGACAGGGAACCCGCCCGCGGCGACTGGAGGCGCAGTAAGATGCAAGCGGCTTCCAAAATCGACGTCTTGCCCTGCGCGTTCGGGCCCGCCAGAAAATTCAAGCCGGGAGCCGGCTCGAAAACGAGATGTTCGAAGCAGCGAAAATCGCGCAACCGGAGATCGCAGAGCATTCCTCCCGCATTGCCAGCAGCCGCCTGGCATGGAAAGAGATTTCTGCCCGCGGGGGCAATTCCAATTCGCGTCAATGGTTTGCGGCGCGCGTTTTTCCGCCGAAGGAGAATGAGGGTTTGGCCCGGAGTTATTCATGAACGGTTTGGCAAACTGGCAGCCTCATAAAAACTGCCAGTCGTTCTACTCACCTACCCGTGTTGGGGAAGAAATGCTTACCGGGAGCCGCCCGCTCCTCGCCGGGGGAGGAAAGAAAACTTCCCGCCTCTGCGCCGATCTCCCTCGCGCAGATTTGACCCGCAAGGTAATCTGCCCGCGTGCCCCGCATTGCCGAAGAAACCATCCAGCGCGTCGCCGAAGCCAACGATATTGTCGAGGTCATCGGATCGTATTTCCCGCTCAAACGCGCGGGCACGAGCTGGCGGGCGCTCTGCCCGTTCCACCGCGAGAAGAGCCCGTCTTTTCACGTGAACCCGCAACGCCAGTCGTATCACTGTTTCGGCTGTGGAGCGGGAGGATCGGTTTTTCGTTTTGTGATGGACTACGAACACCTAGACTTTGTCAGCGCGGTGCGGCGCCTGGCCCAGCGGGCCGGGATCGCTGTGATCGAAGAGGCGGGCAGCCCGGACGACGACCGCCGCCACGAGGTGCGCAAGCGCCTGCTCGCCCTGCACGTCGAAGCAGCGGCTTGGTTCCACCACAACCTGCTGAAAACCCCGGACGCCCAGCTCGCCCGCGACTACTTGAAATCGCGCGGCATCAGCGTGGAAGTGGCCAGGTCGTGGCAGCTCGGTTTTGCCCCGGATTCGTGGAATGCCTTGTTGGATTTTCTTCGCGGGAAAAATTTCTCCCCGGATGAAATCGCGCAGGGCGGACTCTCCACCTCGAAGGAAGAAGACGGGAATGCCAAACCCTACGCGCGTTTCCGCGACCGCGTGATGTTTCCAATCCGCAACGACTACGGTGAGGTCATCGCCTTCAGCGGTCGCGTGCTCGATCCCGAGGCGAAGACGGCCAAATATGTCAACTCACCCGAGACGCCGCTTTTCACCAAGGGTCGCGTGTTGTACGGCCTTGATAAATCGAAGCGAGCTCTCATCAATGCCAAGGTTGCCATCGTTTGCGAAGGCCAGTTGGATTTGATCAGCGCCTTCGAGTCGGGGGTGCAAAATGTCATCGCTCCGCAGGGCACCGCTTTCACCGCCGATCAGGCGCGCGTGCTGCAGCGGTTCGTCGAGACGGTGGTGTTGTGCTTCGACTCCGACCGCGCCGGGCAGGAAGCCGTCACGCGTTCCCTGCCCGCCTTGCTCGAAAACGGCCTCGAGGTCAAAGTCGCCCGCCTGCCAGAGGGCGAGGATCCGGATTCGCTCATCCGCGGAAAAGGCCCCGCCGCCTTCGAAGCGGTGGTCGGATCGGCGAAAAATTTTTTCGATCACGCCCTTGAAATTCTCGCGGACAAAGGAAACCTCGACGACCCGGCGGGAAAGTCCGCCGCTGCCCGCCGGTTGGGTCCCTACGTCGCACTGATCAAAGATCGCGTCCTGCGCGAGGCCACCGCGAAAAAGATCTGCGCCCGTCTGGGCATCGCCGAGGCCGCCTTTGCGCCCCTTCTCAAACCCTCGGCAGCCCCGAATCTAGCCGGGGCGGAGGAAGCACCTCAAACCCAGCCGCTCGTTCTGGCCGAGGGCATCCGACAGCTTTGCCGGCTTGCACTCCTGCATCCCGAAACAAAAGCCTGGTTGGCCGAACAAACTTCGCCCCAGCCCGCGGAACTCGGCGAGGGCGGGGAGCTGCTTGAAAAAATCCTCCAGTCGCCGCTGCCAATGCACGAACCCACCTCACGCACCGTCTTTGTTTCCGGTCTTGCCCCCCGGGAGGAAATCACCGTGAACAGGCTCGATCTGGACCACGTCCAGGAAAATGCCCTGCAAATCGCGCAGAATCTCTGGTTCGGACTCGCCGCCACTGCCCTACGCAACGAACGCGATGCCGCCGCCGCCCGGCTTCGCCAAGCCGCGCTGTCCCCCGCCGAACTCAACCGCTTGCAAAGCATGGTGACGGAGGCCAGCAAACGAATCCTTGACCTGCAAAGCCGTCTCAACGAGCTTTAACGGCTCTTCTCGAAGCACCGAGTCCGCGTTGAAAACTTCAAAAATCACCACCAAGGCGAAGCCCAAAATGGCTTCCAAACCCAAGGCAACGAAACCCGCGAGCCGTCCGGCCCCCAAGGCAAAAGCCCCGGAACCGCACAAAAAAACCAAGGCCAAGGCCGCCCCGGCCAAAAAGGAAAAAGCGGCAAAAAAGAAGCCCGCCGCCGCCCGGGAAAAAGCGCCCGTGGCCTCCACCGCCCGAACCAAGGGTGATAAGCATCCCCTCGTTTCCGCGCTGACCGCTCCCGCCGCCACCTCACCGCAGGATCTGCAAAAAGCCCTGCAGGAAAAAGTCCGCGACCTCATCAAGCTGGCCAAGGAACAGGGCTATGTGACTTTTGACGACCTCGACGAGGCCCTGCCCGAGAGTGTCAACGATCCCGACAGCATGGAGTCGGTCATCGCCCAGCTCCGCGCGGTTGAGATCGAGATCATCGACGCCTCCGACGTGGACCGGGTCAAGGATGTCCGCAAGGACAACGAGGAAGAGGAAGAAAAAGACGAAAAGGTCGACAGCAAGCTCGACATCCTCGACGACCCCGTCCGCATGTACCTCAAGCAGATGGGTCAGGTTCCGCTGCTCAGCCGCGAGCAGGAAGTGGAAATTTCCAAGCGTATCGAAGAGGCCGAGATCAAGGTTCAGGAAACCCTTTACCAATTCGGCTTCATCGGCCGCGCCCACCTCGACCTCGCCCAGAAACTCATCGACATGCGCGAGCGTTTCGACCGCGTCATCCTCGACAAGAAAATTGAGAGCCGCGAACGTTACATGAAGACCCTGCCACGCCTTTGTCAGCAGGTCAAAAAACAAGCTGACATCGTGGCCGTGATTTATCGCGACAAGATCTCCCCGCTCAAGCACCCGGCTCCGGCCTCGCTCAAGAATTACGAGAAGGCCCTCTCGGCCCTGCAAAAACTCTATCCAAAATTTTATTTCAAACAAAAAGTCGTGGAGGATTTTGTGACTCTGGCCGACGAAAATGTCCGGGCCCTGCACAACCTCATTCACGAACACGACAAGCAGGCGAAAAAAGCGGACCCAAAGATCCGTCGCAACCTTGGCCACCAGATCAAGGAAATGCACCACCGGAACTGGATGACCAGCGAGGAGCTTTTCGAGAGACACCGCGGGCTCAAGGGCTGGCATCGCAAGGCGCTCAAGGCCAAGACCGAGATGGTCGAGGCCAACCTGCGTCTTGTCATTTCCATCGCCAAGAAATACACCAACCGCGGCCTCTCCTTCCTCGACCTCATTCAGGAAGGCAACATGGGACTGATGAAAGCGGTGGAAAAATTCGAATACCGCCGCGGTTATAAATTTTCCACCTACGCCACCTGGTGGATCCGTCAGGCCATCACCCGCTCGATTGCCGATCAAGCCCGCACGATCCGCATTCCGGTGCACATGATCGAGACGATCAACAAGCTCATCCGCGTGCAGAAGCAGTTGGTGCAGGAATACGGCCGCGAACCCTCGCCGGAGGAAATCTCCGACGAAATCCAACTTCCGGTCGAACGCGTCCGCGCCGTGCTCAAGATGGCCCAGCAGCCGATCTCGCTCCAGGCCCCCGTGGGTGACTCCGACGACACCAGTTTTGGCGATTTCATTGAGGACAAAGGCGCGGAAAACCCCGCCGACCAGGCCGCCATCGTCCTGCTCAAGGATAAAATCAAAGACGTGCTCGACACCCTGACCGAACGCGAACGTCAGGTACTCGAACAACGCTTCGGCCTTGTGGACGGCTACAGCCGCACTTTGGAGGAAGTCGGACGTCAGTTCAAGGTCACCCGCGAACGCATCCGTCAGATCGAGGCCAAAGCGCTGCGCAAGATGCGGCACCCCACCCGCATCCGCCAGCTCGAAGGCTTCCTCGAACCGCAGGATTGGTAGGAAGATTTCCTTCCCGTCAAAAAAAGGCAGATCGCGCAAGCGGCTGGCATATTTTGTTTCTCGCCCCGCTTGGCGAGAGTCTCTCGCGCATAGCCACAACGACCGCGCACGGCTGATTTACGAAACAGAAGAAAACCTCACCAAGGGCATGAAGGGCGGGAAGGCAGGTCCTGTCGGTCATTTCGTCACGTTCAAAATTGTCTTCATGGAGCACTCAACAGCCAGCGCGCATGTCGTCGGGAAACCACTATAAAATCTCGAATGCGCCAATCGGGAACAACCCCGGGGTTGTCAGCAACTCAATTCCAGCAGCACCTTGCCGGCGCGGCTTTCGCGGGTGGCTTCTTCCACGGCTTGGTGGACCTCGGTGAGGGGATAGGTGCGGTGGACGGGCATGGTGAGTTTGCCGGCGAGAGAGAGGGCGGCGAGGGCGGCAATGACTTTTTCCTGTTCGGCGCGGGGGACGTTTTCGGCCCAGGGTTTGAGCCAGAAGCCGCGGAAGACAAGATTGCGGAAGATGAGGAGACTGTTGGGAATTTTGAGGGGCTGGCGGCCCATGGCGCCGTAGGTGACGTGGGTGCCGCCATCGGCAAGGGCGTTGGCGAGATTGAGGGCGCTGGCTCCGCCGACGGCGTTGAGGGCAAGGCGAGGGCGGGCGAGGCCGCAGATTTTCTCGACTTCGGTGCGAAGGTCCACGTCTTCGAGCACGACGGCATCGGCCCCGAGGGTTTGGAGTTCGCCGATGAGTTCCTGACGGCGAACGACGTTGAGCGTGCGGAGGCCGCGGGCGTGAGCGATTTGGATCACGCTGCGGCCGACGGCGGAGTTCGCGGCGTTTTGCACGATCCAGTCGCCGGGCTGAAGCTCGACGAAGTCCTGGAGCATGCCCCAAGCCGAGGGAGGATTCACGGAGAGCATGGCGGCTTGCGAGAGGTCCATCGCGGCGGGCAGGCGGATGGCAGCGCGGGCGGGGGCGAGCATGTATTGCGTCCACGTGCCCGGCCGCATGGGCAGGACAAGGTCGCCCACGGTGAAACCGGCCACCCCGGATCCGATGGCGGCGACGCGGCCGACACCTTCGTTTCCGATGACGGCGGGAAGGGCAGGCAGTTCGCCGTATTTGCCCTCGATGACGTTGAGATCGGCGGGATTGACAGCGGCGACGAGCACCGCGATGAGCAGCTCGCCGGGTTGAGGATCAGGCGTGGGAATTTCTTCCACCCGCAAAATCTCGGCCGCTTTCCCGAAGGCATGCAATCGGGCCGCGAACATCAGATTTTCCAATGACTATTGACGAATGACCAATGACTAAAACATCTCGTCCACAAAGGCCGGATCATACCACTCGCCGGGCCACATGTAGCCGAAGGGAGCCGCGCCCATGTAGTAGGGATCGGCAAAATAGGGATTGTCCTTCCATTTTCCGGCTCCGCCAGTCTGGTCGCGTTCCGTGGCCACAAAGAAACCAGTGGATTTGCCTAGGTAATTCAGGAGATCGCCACTGGCCCCGGCATCGTCGAGTTGCTCAAGCTCGGTGTTCGTGAGCGTGTAGGGTGCCTTTGTGCTCTTGAGGTAGGTGAGGATGACCGGACTCGGCACCTTCTTGTTCAGCAAACCGTACATATCCGTGTAGCTGAGCACGCGGTGGTTTGCGATTTTCTCGTAGGTGATATTATCGATGCCCATGCCGCGGAGCTTGGCCAGCACGGGAGGCGGGCCGGATTGGGGGGGCGGAGTTGTGGCACAGGCGGAGAGAAAAACAATCGAGGCGGCGACGGGAAGGAAACGCAGGAGAGTCATGGCCTTCTCCTATTCCGCAAAACGCGAGCTGGCGATGAAAAATCCGCCGCTTAATTTCGCGTGACGAGATGGATACCTTGTTGGAACCGCCAGAAGATTCCCGCGACCTGCACAAGGAGGGAAAGCAGGATAACGGCGTGGAAGGCGAGGTAAGCAGTGTCTGCCAAGGGTCGTTTAGCGATCCGGCGCAGTGAGCTGGCCCACCAGACGAGAAGGAAAACGAACGGGATCCACAAACTCCCCATAAAACGATCCCCACGTCCGATGGGATAATACCAGCCATAAAGCCCGACATAGAGCGCGGTGGTGATGAGAAGGCAGGCAGCGAAGGCAAGATTTCCGGAGTCGGCAAGCCGGCAGCGTGCGGGCTTGCCCGCAAGACAAAACAGGGCGGCGCAGAGTGCGACCAGCATCAGGAGATAGACACCCCGATGGGCCAGGGGCTGGCTCCATTTTTTTCCGGACGAACGCCAGAAGAAGGCGCCGCCGGAAAGTTTCTCCTCCGGCCAGAAGAAGCGCACGGTGATCTCCCCTGCCCCGGAAAGACCGCGTTGCAGAGCATCCGGGACGGAGTGGCGCTGGAAATACCAGGCCAGCGAAGGCGTTTCATTTTTTGGCAAAGTCTTGAGCTGTTCACCGCCGGGATATTTTGTCTGCCACGGCCAGGCTTCCGTTTCAAAATCATCCATCCACATCCAATATTTAGTATAGTTAAAAAACGGTTTGCCGAAGGCCTCATGGCTGAAGCGCCCCAGCGGCACGAGCATGAGGCCGAAGGTTACCATGGCGAGCGCGAGCCAGAGGAAATTCTTTCCGAGCGGCCAGTTTTGCTCGCGCCGGATTTTTGTCAGGATGGCTCGCAGGACAAATGCCGCGGCGAAGGCCAGAAGAAAAGGGAGCAGCGAGGGTTTGGATAAATAGGCAAGGCCGCAGACAAATCCAAAAACGGGATAGAGCCAACCCGCGGCACCTCGCAGCAATGGCCAGACAAAAACCCCCGCCAGAAACGACAGCATGTAATAAAGGGGCTCGGGCTGGAAATACGTGCCGCGCACCAGTAGAATTCCGAGGCTGCACAACAACAGCAGATTCCCCGTGGCCAGAGGATCGAGCCAGCGCGTGACCGCCACTCCCAACGCGCACAGAAAAACCACGCAGAGCGCGGTGTTCAGCCATTTGCCCTTGGTAAAAAATGCCGGGGCGTCGTCCGTGTAAATATGCCGGGCCAGCCACGACCAGAGCGGGTGCCGCACGCCATCCGTGCGCTGCGGCAGCAGATCCGTGCGGGAAGTGGCGGCCAACCACATTTCCGCTCCCTGATCGGAAGCCACGGAATCCTGATTGGAATGCCGGATGGTGACAGCGGCGACGCTGAGATGAGTGGCGACGACGGCCGGAAGAATAATCGCCAGCGCCCACCAGTGAGGTGATTCCAGCCAGCGCAAGACAGCGGCGGCTTTTGCACTCAAGCCGCTCATGCGTACGATTTATTTTCCAGAGATGATCTCAAAAAAGTGGAAAGACTTGGTCAGGTCGAGTTTGGTCCAGGCTAGGAAACCCGAAAGGGCCACCACCGCAACGGTGCAGAGAATGACCAGCGGGCTGCGCAGCAGATGCTCGGGTTCGAGCCGGGCCTCGGCCTCGCTCATGGCAAGGTTGAGATAAACCCCGATGGCCAGCACGACCAGAGGGAAAACGAAAACAAGATTCGGCCGGTAAACCGCGATGGCGATTCCCATGCAAAAGCAGAAAAAGTTCGCATGGGTGACCATGGAAAGAACGAGCGATTTTTCCGTATAAACCTTGAATGACTTGCGGTACTGCCCACTGCGCTCGGCGTCGCCGATGAAACGAAACTCCGCATACCGTTTTCCGGCCATGAGCAATGCTCCGAAAAACCACCAGGCCAGCACGATGGAGAGAGGCGGAAACGAGGTCGCCGGGAGCAACGCATACCAACCGAGCCAGAGCCGGATCGGATTGTTAAACGACTCCGCGATCACGTCGAGAAACGCGCGATCCTTTAACCGGATGGGTTCCACGTTGTAAACAAATCCGCTCAACAAAAGCAGCGCGAGCGAGATGGTGTAGCCGACGTTGAACCACAGGAACGACAGCCCAAACGCCACCACACTGATCACGACCATGATGCCCCAAAGAATCGGAATTCTCACCTTCCCCGCAGGCACGGGCCGCAGGCATTTCGTCGGATGCATCCGGTCAAACGGGGCATCAAGAATTTCGTTAATGATATAATTCGCCGAGGCAATGAGGCATGCGGGGATAAACGACAGCACAGCGAGAAGAACCAGCCGCGCAGGCTCCTGCGGCACCTCGTTCGGCAGC
Source organism: Terrimicrobiaceae bacterium (assembly GCA_041746635.1). Classification (GTDB taxonomy): domain Bacteria; phylum Verrucomicrobiota; class Verrucomicrobiia; order Chthoniobacterales; family Terrimicrobiaceae; genus CAMASH01. The sequence continues at coordinate 23,391 of JBGTGQ010000027.1, forward strand.
AAGGCGACGGCCACGGCCAAGCCAAACAAAATGAAAATGTTCTTCAGCCAGTGGTCCGGCCGCATCACCTTGAGATATTCGAGCATCGCGGGAGTTTTACCGGATGGAACCGCAAATCAAGCCACAGTTTGCTGCCCGCGGAAAACGCTCCAAAAATTACCCGGCTGCACCCAGGATGAATTTCTCATGATTTCCGAAGGAACCCTTTCCCGGGTGGGCCGGGCCATGTGGCAGCTTGCCAGCTACGATTCGTTGGCATCCACCAGTAATCTGGCCCGGGAGCTGCCAGCCTGGAACGCGGTCTGCGCCCGCTGTCAGACCGCCGGTCGCGGACGTTTCGGGCGCTCCTTTGTTTCCGACGAAGGCGGACTCTGGATTTCCGCCGTTCTCCCCGCCGGAAACGACACCGCGCGGTGGACCGGTTTCTCCCTCATGGTGGGAAACCATCTCCTGCGCCTGCTCCGACGACTCGATGTTCCGGCTGCCCGGCTGCGCTGGCCCAATGATTTGATGGCTCACAATAAAAAAGTCGCCGGACTCCTCATCGAACAAGGCGCGCAGGAAACCCTCACCGTCGGCCTGGGCCTGAACGTGCGCAACGCGCCATGGGAACAGGATTCGTCCCTCGCGCCCACCACCACCCGCCTGGCCGATCTTCTTGGCGAGACACCCGAACTTTCCGAGCTGGCCGTTTATGTACTCGACGCCCTGGCCGACGCGCACGAGGCCATGCTCAACGGAGGATTCGCCGCCGCCATTGAGGAATTCAATGCCAATCTGGAGCCGCGGCTCGTGAAGATCACGCGGCTGGATGGCGGCACCGCGCACGGACACTTCACCGGCCTCGATCCGGGGGGAAATCTGCTCCTCGTGGATTCCGCCGGAATCCCCCTAACCATCCCCCACCCCCAAGTAGAGCGCCTCATCGAGAAAATCTGACCCAATCCCCTGGAGGGCCACGCTTTGAACGCTTTGCTCTGCCCGCGGCAGCCTGTCTCGAAGAATCGGCTGTCGTTGCCCAATTTTCCCCCGCCGGACCTTTCCAAAAAGACATTTAGGACATGACGAAGCATTTTCCTCCAGTCGCGGGAGAGCTCACGGTTTGGCGCTGTCGAAACTCACGCTGGCCAGTTCGCCGAAGACGTAGCCGATAAATATGTTCACCTCGACCCGCAGGGGAATGCGGTCGTCGTCGTCGGAGACCCAGGCCGTGCCATGCTTGAATTTTTTGTGCGGCTCAAGCCGGTAGGTTTTTTTGTCGGAATTGCGGGTGACCTTATTGATCTGGAATTCCAGCTTGATGACGCGCCGGGAATTTCCGGCCACCGTGATCTCCTCCCTCCCGATCACTTCGATCTCGGCAAGGTAGGCGTCGTCGCCGGGAAAAGCGATCACGCCCACCTTGTCCTTGTCCGCCAGCGGCTGGCTACGGATGAAGAGCATGGCCGCGACAATGTCGCGGATGGGTTCCACCTTGATGCGCTTCCATTTGGCGGGTCCGTTGGGGTCGGGCACGACATCGCGCTGGCGCCAGAGGCCGTCCGCTTGGAAAACAGCCTGCGTGGTGACGGTTTTTTTCGCATAGGTCTCAACCTGCCGGAAGGCCACGGACTGGAGGCCGTCTTTGCGGATGGTCGCGGAATGGGTGGCGTCGATTTTCCAAAGTGCTCGCGCCAGCCCGGAGGTACCGCCCTCGACCTCCATCTGGACCTCGTCCCCGGCATCCGTGAACTTCGCTCTGGCACGCGCCGCTTCAATGTCCGACCAGCCGAAACGAAATTCGCCGGAAAACGGGCGAACGAGCGGGACCGGGCCGGGATTCTCCGGTTGAAGCCGACTCCGCCAAGCCTCTTGGGCATGACAGGAAAGGGCGGCCGCCAAAAAGAGGCTAACCGCGCCGGAAAAAAATCTCATGCAGTAGGAACGACTGTGGCGAGGTCTTTGGATGGGGCCCACCCCTTTTCTCCCTGCGGTCCCTGACAATACGCCCAGTCACCGCTGCGCTGTAATATGCGTAACGCCGCACCAGCCGGCAGCTTCGTCACGGTGGCGGATTGATCGGCCGGCGCGGACAGAAGAGTCACGCCTTCATCCGCCAGAACCACGGCGGCATGGCGCTGATCAATGCGCGGGTCGGAAAGCGTGCCGACCAGAAAAAGCACAGCACCAGTGCCGACCAAAAAGACCGAGGCCAGCGACGGCAAAATTTTCCGCCCGGATTTGAATTTGAAAATGACGAATAGCAAAAGAAACGCCCCAAACCACACCAAGGCGCATCCGACCACAACCAAGACTTTCAACGGCGCTTTTTCCGCCACGAACCCCCGCCAGTCCGACTTGGGTCGCGCCACCCCTTGCGATCTTTCAATGTCGGAGAGAGCCATGCGGGCATCAATCATGCGGGGCTCCAATAATATGGCCCGGCGGAAATTCAAGGCGGCCTGGGGTCGCTGCCCGGCTTTGAGCTGGGCCACACCGAGGTTGTAATAGAGCCCGGCGCTTGGACCCCCTGAAGCAATTGCAGTTTCAAACGCGCGAACTGCAGCGGGAAAATCGCCCTGCGCGAAAGCCACCCGGCCATCCTCAATGGCATCAGCGCGAAGCGGTGCCAAGGGCAATACGGCAAGGCCAAAAACGAAGGACCAATGACAAACGACCCGTGACCAATCAGTGCAATTCTTCATCAAAGGTTCTCAGTTGATTTATAATCTGCCGCCGCTCGTCCGCGCCGGGCTTCAACCTGGTGCCGCTGGTCGAGTATTTCAGCGCATCGTGCTGGTCGAGCAACTGGCGGAGCGCAGACTTGGTTTCCTCGGACAAGGTGGAAGTTTCGAGCAAGTCGCGCGTATCCGCCGCCGAACCCTTAGCGGCCAGGCGGGCATGAATAAATTCCACCGCCAAGTCAAAAAAGCAATCGGGCTCACAGGCCGGGTCTTCCATCTTATGCAGCAGCTTGCGGATTTCGCGGCGGGAGGCAGATTCCCGGGCGCGGGCGGATTGGGACACCACACGGGCCACTCCGAACAAAAGCGCAGCCAACCACGCTGCGGCAAGAACCCCGTTGGCCACCAAAAAACCCTGACTGTTTACAAAAGGTTGGAACGTCGCCGGCGAAAAGCTGGAGACCAACAGATCTTCAGCCCCGGTCACAGGTGCCGCCGTCGGCGCAGCTTGGGGCTGGGGTGTGGGCGAGGAAACCGCCCCAACCGTTCCAGCCGGGGCCGCAGAGCCGCCCCTGGCCTCGACCGCAATTGCCGGGCTCTTCAAAGTCACAAACTTCTCGATGGCTGGATCAAAGAAAGAAAACTCCGCCAGCGGCGTGCGGGATTGATCTTCGCGGGCGAGAAGCATGTATTCGTAGTGTTTTTCGCCGTTGAATCCAATCGGGTCACTCGCGCTGGCTTCGAATTTCTCGCTCGGCGGATAGGTGCGCCAGCCCTCGGCCTCGACCAAATGCGGGGCACTCATGCCCTCGAAATTCCCCCGACCGGCCACCGTCACGTGCAGGGAAATCGGATCACCCGCCGCCGCCTTTTTCGGCGTGGCCGTGGCCTGCAACGAAAACCGCCCGATGGCCCCGCTAAATTCCTCCGGACGCCCCTCGCGCGGCAGTGGTTTCACCTCCAGATTGACCGCCTTGGTCGAAACGGGCACCTGGCGGCTTTCGCCCATGTTGCCAAAGAACCCACCGAAAAAATCATCGGCATTGCGCGAACGTCTGGACGGCATTTGGATCTGCGTTTCGATTGTGGCGGCGGGAATTTCCAAGCTGCCGGATTTGGCCGGAGTGATGGCCGTCTGGAACGAGACGACATTGTACATCCGACCGTCGATTTCCTGCTGTCGTTCCTCGGGCTTCGAAAAGCGCAAAACGGTGAAACCATCACCGCCAAAACTCGGACGGTCCTGCAATCGGACGGGATGGGTGGCTTCAAAATAAAAGCGAATTTCCACCGGGATCACCTCCCCGGCATAGGCGGTCTTCTTGGGGATAAGGAGATCCCCGAAAGCAATTTTGTCCTCCGAGAGCGGGCCCGTTTGCGCAGGCACTGGTGGAACGGTTTGGATAACCGGTGCGCCTGGGTGGCCCGGCTGGACCGGAATGGCGGGCAACACCGGGACGCCACCGCTGCTGCCTCCGACCCGCAACGAGAGAGCACTGGTCTTGTACGTCCGGCCATCGACGGTCACGGGAATGGGGGGAATGGTGAAATTTCCCTGCCGGAGTGGAATGACCAGGTACGTGTAGGTGGCGGTAACCGTCGTGGTGAACTTGCCCCCGCCCATCTGCATTTGCATCTGCTCGGATTTTCCCGCGAAACGCGCCTCCAAGCCATCAATCTTCAGATCCGGCGGAACCTGCGCGCCGCGACCACCCACCACCGAGACATTCAACTGCACGGGCTGACCCACCGAGGTGTACTCCTGCGAAAGCGCGGCCTGCACTTGTTGGGCGTGAGCGCTCACACCGACGAAAAAGATGCCAGAGACAACCAACACAGCCAGCCAACAGCGATGAATTCGTGGCATCGGCATCCTGCCGATGGGTCGACTCATCGGCTGGAAGCCGATGCCACGATATGGGAAAGTTTTTCGCATCATCACCAGTCTTTCAAAGTATCCTCAGGTTCCTGACTTTGCATTAATTGCACGCGTCCCTCCTCGGAGCGAAGAGAATTTAGCAAATTCCTGGCTTGAGCCGGGCTCATCTCGCCATCCTTCTCCGCCGCCTCGGCGGCTTGCGCGGCTTCGTCTTTCTGCTCCTCGGGAGCCTTCGGCGGCTCATCCTGGCCAGTTTTTAGGTCACCCTGTTTTTTCTCTCCGGGAGTGGGTTGAGGCGCAGGCTGCTGATCCTTTTGCTGGTCGCCCTGCTGAGGATTGTTCTTAGCCATGTCCTGATCGCCCTGGTCTTTTTTCTCCTCACCATCCTTGGGCTCCGGTTTTTGCTGATCCTTTTTATCGCCGTCCTTTTGTTCTTCGGGCTTGGGTTGATCCTTCTTCTCGTCCTTGTCGCCACCTTGCTGCTTTTGATCCTGCTGATCCTGCTGATCCTGTTTGTCCTGGTCTTTCTTGTCCTGACCGGACTGATCTTTCTGCTGATCTTTTTTGTCCTGCTGATCCTTGTCGTCTTTTTGCTGATCTTGCTTCTGCGGGTTCTGATCCTTTTGATCCGGCGGATCTTTTTTGTCCTGTTTCTGATCCTGCTTGTCCTCTTTGTCCTCTTTGTCCTGCTTCTCCTCCTCCTTTTCAAGTTCCTCCAGCATCTTCTTCACAATCTCACGGTTTTCCTCGGCCTGCTTGTTCTTGGCGTCACTATTGATGGCTTCGGTGTAATGCTGGATGGCATTTTTCCAGTCGGCCTTTTTTTCTTCCTTGGCCTGCACCGCTTCGCCGCGGCGCACGAGCGCATTGGCGAGATTGTAGGATGCGTCCTCATGAAGTTTCCGGTCCCCAGCCAGCAACGCATTCGTAAAATGATCCACTGCTTTGCCATAATCACCCATTTTGTAAGCGGCTGCACCGGCATTGAACTGAAGTTTCTCGGAACCGGGAGAGGCCTTGAGCCTGCTCTCAAAGTTGGCCATGGCCTTGTCAAAATCCCCGGCCTGATATTCTTCGATTCCGGTGGCGGCGAGACCGCCCGATGCTGAAATCATCACGATGGCGGCGGCCACCGCCGCGCGGCGCACGGCTTTTGGCACGCGTTTGCGATCTCCGAGTATCAACCAAAGGGTGAGCAGCGCAACCGCTGCACCGAGCGGCCATTGGTAGCGCTCGACTGGCTGGCGCGATGTCATGTTGCCCGTTTCTTTTTGTTCCAAAGGCAGGATGCCTTTTTCGAAAATGGAGCGCGCCACATCAGCGGTGATCGGCTCGTAGAATCCGCCGCCGGCCTCGGCAATTTCCCTCAGTCGAGTGTCGTCCAAGCGGCTTTGCACGGGCTTCCCCGCGGAGTCGCGGACAAAATCCGCCCCGCCGCCCTCGTTCTTCAACGGGATCAGCGATCCCTCGCCGGAACCAATTCCCACGGTGAAGATCCTGACCCCGAGTTCAGCCGATTTTTTGGCCGCGGCAATTCCATCCGCATCCAACTCCTCGCCATCGGTCAGAAGAATGAGGGCGCGGGTTTGTCCCTCGCCTTTGCCAAACGCCTCGTCCGCCGTGCGAATGGCTGCGGCGATGTTCGTGCCGCCTTTGGGAATCACCGTGGTGTCCAGTTCATCCAGAGAGGTCATCACCGCGTTATAGTCCAGAGTGAGCGGGGCCTGAAGAAAGGCCGATCCGGCAAAGGCTACCAGCCCCACCCGGTCCCCCCGCACAAGGCGCAGCAAATCTTGGGCGACAAGCTTCGCCCGGGCCAGCCGGGTGGGCGGGACATCAGTGGCCAGCATGCTGCGCGAGGTATCCACGGCAATAATCACATCGCGCCCGCGTTGCTTGACTTCACGTTGGGTGAAACCCATTTGCGGACGCGCCAGCGCCACGGCGATGAGGGCAAAGGTGGCAAGAATCAAGACCGACTTGAACACGCGGCGTCCGACGCTCACCGCCCCGGCCAGTTGTGCGCGAAGGCGCGGGGCCACCACTTTCGCAATCAGCGTGTCGCTGCGTTTCTGCGACCAGAAGTACAGCGCGGCGACCGCCGGCACGATGAGCAGGGCGAAAAACCACGAGGGCTGCAAAAAGGTCAGGGCAGACGTTTCCATACGGTTTGAGAGAGCAAAACTTCCGAGCTGAGAAGGACAAAGCCGGCCAGGAGAAACCAAGGAAAGAGATCGCGGTACTCGGCCGTCTTTTCGACCTCAACCTTGGTCTTTTCCATTTTGTCAATTTCGCTGAAGGTGCGTTTCAAGGACGCCGTGTCCGTGGCCGGGAAATACTGACCACTGGTGATGTTCGCGATTTCCTTGAGGGTGTCCTCATTGAATTCCATCTTCACGTTTTGATAGACGGTCCGGCCAAAGGGATCCTGAAAAGGAAACGGCACCGCCTCACCTTGGGTGCCGGCGCCGATGGTGTAGATGCGGATGCCCAGAGCCTTCGCCGCCTCTGCCGCCGTGAGCGGAGTGACCCTGCCGGCGTTGTTGTCGCCGTCGCTCAAGAGCACGATCAACTTGGTTTTCGCCTCCTTGTCCTTGAGTCGATTGGCCGCCGCCGCCGTGGCCGAACCAATGGCGGTGCCATCCTCGACCAGACCAATGCGCAGACGGTCGAGATTTTGGATCAGCCAGTCATGATCGAGGGTGAGAGGACTGACCAGATAAGGCCGGCCGGCAAAAGCCAGGATGCCGATGCGGTCATTGGGCCGCTGGCGAATGAACTGTTCCGTCACCTGCTTCACCGCCTCCAGACGGTTAGCCCGCGCACTGCCAATGGTAAAATCTTCCGCCAGCATCGAACGCGAGACATCGAGCACCAACATGATGTCCACTCCGCTGGCCTGCACCCTCGTCAAGGTGCGGCCAAGCTGAGGCCGGGCCAGACCGATGATCAAAGAGGCCAGAGCCAGATGGGCGAGCAGAGCGAGCAATGCCCCGGCCCGTGAACGCCTCCGGTGCCCCATGGTGGCAAGCGGCGCCGTGCTCGAAAAGGTCACTCCCGCCGTCCCGCCGAACCGCCCCTTTAGGACCGCCAAAATGGGCAGCAGCAGGAGCAGGCTGAGCACCCACGGATGCGCAAAACTGAAAGCAAAAAGCCCGTCGTTCATTTGGCCGGAACGGGTGCCTGTTCACCGTGCACGAGACGCTCGGCGAGATTCAACAGGGTTTGAATGTCATCCGCCCCCGCCGGCAGGCGGGCGTATTTGAGCAGATCCACCGATTCGAGAAACTCGGAGAGCGCACCTTTTTCGTTGTCGGTGAAAGCGGGATTGTTCCGTAATGCCTCCAAAAACTCCACCGATGTGCGCGTCACCGCATCAAGGCCGTGTTGGTCGCGGATGTAGGCCCGCAGCGCGTCGGAAACTTTCACACCGAAGGCGTAGGATTCGGCATCCGCCCCTTCGCGGCGCAATGCCTCAATCGCGGCCAAGGCGCGTTGTTTGGGAGTGAGCGGACGGGCCGTGCGATTGCGACGGGTTAGCCACACCAGCAAACCAATCACGGCCAAAACCCCAAAGGCGGCCAGAATGACAACCCAAACCGGATAGGGAAAAAACGCCACCGGGCCCACGATGTCGTGGATCGGCGCGGGCGTGGCAGATGGCTGGGTCGGCATCATGCGGCCAGCCTCCTTTCCCGCCGCTCAAAAAACGCGCGCAAGGGAATCAGATAGTCTTCATTCGTAGCCAAGGGCACCACGTCGATACCGCGCGAGCCAAAGAGTTTGTCGAGAGCCTTGCGGCGGCGTTCCTCCTCGGCGGCGAAGGAGTTTCGCACCGCCCGGCTGGAGGTGTTGATCTCGATCTGTTCGCCGGTTTCGGCATCCTCGAACGTGATAAGGCCGACATCTGGCAGGCTCTCCTCGCCCGGGTCCACAATCGGCATCGCCACCACATCATGGCGGCGACCGGCGACCGTGAGGGATTTTGTGTAATCGGGGGCGATAAAATCCGAAACCACAAAGACCACCGAACGCCGCGTAAGAATCTTGTTCAAATATTCCAAAGCCGTCGCAAGATTTGTCCCTTTCCCTTTGGGCTCGAAATAGAGCATCTCGCGAATAAGGCGGAGCGTGTGCATGCGGCCCTTCTTCGGTGGGATGTAGAGTTCCACACCCTCGGAAAAAAGCAGCAATCCCACCTTGTCGTTATTCTTGATCGCACTAAAGGCAAGAATGGCCGCAACCTCCGCGGCCAGTTCGCGTTTACTGAGTTCGACACTGCCAAAGGTGCCCGAGGCGCTGACATCCACCAGGAGCATGACGGTGAGTTCGCGCTCCTCCGTGTATTTTTTCACGTAAGGCGTGTTCATGCGCGCCGTGACATTCCAGTCGATGCTGCGGATTTCATCACCGGCGTTGTACTCACGGACCTCTTCAAAATTCATGCCGCGGCCTTTGAACACACTGTGATACTGGCCGGCAAAGGTGGCATTCACCAACCGGCGGGTGCGCAGTTCGATGCGGCGGATTTTTTTGAGAATTTCTTTCGGATCACGCATGGGAGTTCGCAGATGAAGTTAAAGAATTACATTTTAAGCCGGGCATCGCCTTAGGCGGGTTTTCTTAAAACTTACAACCGAGCGGAGTGAGAGAGGCTGCCGTAGGCAGCCCTGAAAGGGTGGAGCGAAGCGACATCAAACTTGAATCTTTAACTCTAAGCTCAGGGCACCGGCAACCCGGCGAAGATTTTCTCGACGATCATCTCGCTGCTGACCGATTCCGCCTCGGCTTCATAACTTACTCCGATGCGATGCCGCAGAACGTCGAGGCCGATGGATTTCACATCCTGCGGGGTTACATATCCGCGTCCGGCGATGAAGGCCTGGGCTTTGGCGGCCAGCGTGAGATAGATGGTGGCGCGAGGCGAGGCTCCATAACGGATGAGACCGTCGAGCTTAAGTTTGTAGGCACCCGGATCGCGGGTGGCCCAGACGATATTGACGATGTAATCCTTGATGCGGTCGTCCACATAGATGGAATTCACCACACTGCGCGCGTGGATGATGTCTTCGGGCGAAACAATCGCTTCCACATTCAACTGCGGGGTGGATGTCGCCATGGCATCAAGGATGCCACGCTCTTCTTCCCGGGTGGGATAATCCACATGCACCTTGAGCATGAAGCGGTCGAGTTGCGCCTCGGGAAGCTGATAAGTGCCCTCTTGTTCGATCGGGTTTTGGGTGGCCAGAACCAGGAAAGGATCAGGCAGCGGATAAGTCGTATCGCCGATGGTGACTTGGCGTTCCTGCATGGCTTCGAGCAAGGCGCTCTGCACTTTGGCCGGCGCACGGTTGATTTCGTCCGCGAGGATGAGATTGGAAAAAATCGGGCCCAGCCGGGTGGTGAATTCTCCGTCGCGAGGATTGTAAATGAGCGTGCCCGTGAGATCCGCGGGAAGAAGATCCGGGGTAAACTGGAGGCGTTGAAAGCCGGTGCGGATGGCGGAGGCCAGCGTGCGGACGGTCAGCGTTTTGGCCAGCCCGGGAACACCTTCAAGCAAGACGTGTCCGTTGCACAACAGCCCGGTCACGAGCCGGTGAACGAGTTTTTTCTGGCCGATGACGACCTTGCTGACTTCGGTGATGAGAGGTTCAACCCACTGCCGGGCTTCTTGGACTTGGGTATTGGTTTGTTGCGTGAGAACACTCATGGGATGCGGTTGGGAAAAGTTGACAATGTATTTACACCTGAGACAGCGCTCCAGTGAGGCCGTTCATTTTTTTTCGGGACGAACTTCGGGGGCGAGATAAGGCCCGACATCGAAGTTATCTCCCGCCTGCACCGTGTCGTAAAGCGCCTTGCTTACAAACACGCTGTAGGGCTTTTTTATTCCGTCTGGTTGCGGCACTTCCACGGTCAAAATATACTCCCCGTCCTTCTCCCTGCTTTTGACTCCGCCCTCGCGTCCGAGGGTGATCTGCTTCTCTGGGGCGGGCACGAACTCCTTTTGCACCACCAGCCCGGACATGCGGGCGTTCTTGATTCCCACTCCGCTATACCAGACGGCAAAGATGATGAATCCTAAAACGAAAAGCCCGATGAAGACGGCAGTGACGATGACGCGGGGAGGGAGCTGGGGTTTGACAACACGAGGGTCCATGACTGCGAAGTCTAGCAAAGAACGGTTGGAATTTGGAATCAAAACCAGAGCACGGGCTCAACCATCGCCCAATTTCTTTTTCAGTTCGTCGATGATTTTCAGCGCTGTCGTCGTCGTTTCGGCCAGCACGCAAACATGGCCCATTTTTCTTCCGGGGCGCGCCTCGGCCTTGCCGTAGAGATGCAGACGGGCTCGAGGCTCCGATAGAATCGCACTCCAGTCCGGCTCCCCGTTTTTCCACAAGTCGCCCAACAGGTTCCACATCACGACGGGCGAGAGCAAATCCGGCGCCCCCAACGGCAGACCGCACACCGCGCGCAATTGCTGCTCGAACTGGCTGGTGACACAGGCGTCGAACGTAAAGTGACCGGAATTGTGAGGCCGCGGCGCAAGTTCATTCACCAATAACCCGCCTTTCGCCGTCAGGAAAAACTCCACCGCCAGCAACCCGGCCACATCGAGCGCGGCCGCAATTTCGCCGGCCATCCGGCGCGCGTTTTCGCAGACGTTTTCGGGAAACCGCGCGGGCACAATCGATAGATCGAGGATGTGGTTACGGTGGATATTTTCGGAAGCGGGGAACGCCGACGTCCGGCCATCCAATCCGCGTGCGACTACGACAGAAAGTTCCGCCTCAAAGGGAATCCATTTTTCCAAAACACCGCGGGGAGCGCCGAAATTTTTCCAAACAGCACCGCAATCCACCGCGCCCTCAAGTTTGATCTGCCCCTTGCCGTCGTAGCCGAAGTCGGCCGTTTTCAAAACCGCCGGGGTTCCGATCTCTGCCAAGGCCGCCTGCAAGGATTCCGCCGAGTCCACCACCGCGAACGGCGCATGGGGAAAGCCGCCTCGCCGCAGGAAAGTTTTTTCCCGCTCGCGATTCTGACAGATGTGCAACACCTCGCCGCGCGGATGCACCGGACGCAACCGCGCCGCCGCCTCGATGGCGGAAAGCGGAATGTTTTCAAACTCGAACGAGATCACGTCCACCTCCCTTGCGAATCGTTCCAACGCGGTGGTATCCGTGTAGTCGGCATTGACCTCGACATCACTGATCTGCCCGGCCGGGCTGTCCGGATGCGGCTCAAAGGCGTGCACCCGGTAACCCATGCGGCGTGCGGCGATTCCAAACATCCGGCCCAGTTGTCCCCCGCCGAGAATCCCCACCGTCGAGCCGGGCCCGATGGAAGTTCTTTCCGACCGAGCCGACGGGTCGTTAGGGTGCAAAGTTCCGTTCCACATGTTCAACCGCATCATCTACTGGCTGGCCTTGGGCGTGATCACCGTGATCCGCCACCTTCCCCTCTCAGTGTGCTTCGTGCTAGGCCAGTTGATCGGTGCCGTCATGTGGGCAATCCTGCCCGGGTACCGGCGGCTCGCAAGGGAAAATTTGGATCGCGCATTGGGCCAAGAGCTTTCTCCCGCCGGGGTTCGCCGTTTGACCTTCCGCCATTTCACCACCCTGGGAGCAAACACCTGCTGCGCCTTCAAAATGGCCGCGCTGAACGAGGCCCAGGTGCTCAAGTGCGTGACGTTTGAAAACAAAGCTGGCCTGCCGGGGGCGCTGGCCAAGGGACGCGGTTGCGTTTTTATCATCAGCCATATCGGCAACTGGGAATTACTTGCCCAACTCACCAGCGCCGCTCCCGGTTACAAATCGAGTACCATTTATCAGGCCCTTCGCAACAAAGGTGTGGACGACCTGATCAATCGCGATCGCCGGGCCAAGGGCATCATCACACTCGACCGCAAAAGCGGCGTCAGCAAGGCCGTCACGCTGATTCGCGAAGGCGGCTTGGTCGGCGTGCTCATTGATCAACACGCGGGCGACGCCGGCATCTGGACGCCGTTTTTTGGCTCCCTCGCCTCCACCACACCATTGGCCGCCTCGCTGGCGACCCGCACGGGTGCGGTCGTCCTGCCCTGCGCAATTTATACGGACGGATTCGCCCACTGGCGCTTCGTCGTCGGCGAGGAAATTCCTTACGATGTCTCCGACCCCACCGCCCTCGCCGCCAGCCTCAATCGCACGCTCGAAGCCCAGATCCGCCGTTCACCGGCTGATTGGTTTTGGGTGCACAACCGCTGGAAGGTCCCCCACCCGAACTTTCTCATCGCCTCACAAAAACGTGGAATTTATCTGCCGCCGGAAATCGACCCCGCAAAACTCCGGCCCTTTCGCATCGTCATCCGCTCACCCAACTGGCTGGGCGACGCCGTGATGAGCATCCGCTCCGCCCGCGCATTCAAACTCGGACGCCCCGACGCCCGCCTCGCCATCCTGACCCCCGCAAAACTTGCCGCGCTTTGGCAATCCGTGCCGGAGGTGGACGAGGTCATTCCCTTTACACCGAAGGAATCCGTCTTCGCCGTGGCCGCAAAACTGCGCGGGCGCTTCGAGGTTGCCGTGCTTTTCCCCAACTCCCTTCGCAGCGCACTGGAAGTCTGGCTGGCCGGCATCCCCCGCCGCGTCGGTTTTCACGGACACCACCGCGAAAAGCTGCTCGATCAAACCGTTCGCGAGACCAAGAAATCAAAAAAACCGGCGCGCCCCGAGCACCACACCGACCGCTACTGGCGCATCCCCGCCGGCTGCGGCGGCATTGAACCTCCACCCCTCGCCGCCGCCCGTCCGGCACAAAACGAACTCGTTTTCGGCGTCTGCCCCGGTGCGGAATACGGCCCCGCCAAACGCTGGCCCACCGAACGGTTTCGCGAAACCATGGAGGCGGTTTCCCAGCAGATCTCCTGTTCGTGGGTCATCCTTGGAACCGCTGCCGATCAACCCCTCGCTGCCGAAATCTTGCAGGGCTTCAAGGGAGAAATCGAAGACCTCACCGGAAAAACCACCCTGGATGAATTAATGGTCCGCCTGCGCAGTCTGACCGCACTTTTAACCAACGACACCGGAACCATGCACCTGGCCGACTGGCTCGGTGTTCCCTTGGTGGCTATTTTCGGATCTACCGAACCCAGCCTGACCGGCCCGCGCTCCCAAGGAAGTGTCGTTCTGCGCCATCAGGTCGAATGCAGTCCATGTTTTCTACGGGACTGTCCGCTCGACTTCCGCTGCATGAAGGCGGTCACCGCGCGGGAAGCGGCGGAGGCATTGATTCGCCTCGCCCGACCAAGCAGGTGATTTTTCTCCAACCGGAAAGGACCGTCAGCCTCTTCGTCGCGTCGAGACCGTGACCGGCGGGGAAGATGGGTCATGGAGTCTGCGTCCGGCCAAATAGAAGCAACCGAGGGCAACCGCGCCCAGGAGATGATAGATGACATTGTGATCGAACGGTGGCATTCCGATGCGAAAGTGCTGAACCAGACCACTCACGACGGCAAAACCAAGACCCAGCGTGATGGGAGGAATGACAGCGGCAACACGGCTACGACCGAAAACCAAAAGGCCGCCGAGGAGAAAAAGACCAAGCGCCTGATCGCAGAGCGCGGGAAAGAAATCAGTACGCGGCCAGACCCACGCGATGTAGGCGAGCAGCTTTGCCCCCATCAGGACCAGAAAAATACGAGCGCCCTTTGGTCTGAGCACGGCAACGCCCAACCCGCACACAAGCAGGGTGGTGGCGACCCCCAGGAGGACCATCGTGACCTGCCAGAGGAACGAGCCGAGAGCGGGGTCAAGATGCGGGCGTACACCATGATAGATGCCCCCCGATAGAGCGGCAGTACCCTGCACGGCCAGGCCAAAGGCCCAAAGGCGGCGGCTTCTTTCAACTTGTGGACCGCGCTGCAAGAGTTTCCAAGCACACCACCACGCCAGCAGGGCCACTAACAAATCGGTCAGGGCAGTGAGGAACTCGGCCATATTTAGCCTAACAAACCTTCGTGGCCCGGCGGGCGCTATAGTCCCGATACCAATCGCTTTGCAGAAGATCGCCCGGGTCGTATTTTCGCTTCAAGGTCAGGAAGCGTTCAAATTGCGGATAACATTGTTCGACCTGGGCCAGGGAAGCAAAGCGATGGTAGGTCAAATAATAACTGCCTCCACGCGCCGCCGCCAAATCAATGAGAGACCGAAAAGCACCTGCTGCCGTCTCTTTGCCCAAGGGCGTATGTTCGACCAGCAGGTTAAAGATGATGCAGGCGAAGGAATCCCGCGCCCAGGCCAGAAAACTCTCGGCGTCTTTCTCAATCAACCGCACCGTTCCATAGATGACCGGAACCCCGCGTTCCCGCAAATCCTGCGCGGCGTCGCGGAGAAAGGCCGCGAGTTCGGTTCTGGGCACATAAAGCTCCGTGATCATGAGGCTGGAGGGATTTGACTCTCCGCGAAATTGTTGGATGCGCTGGGCATAGTCGGGCAGGTACGGGCTCAACTGGTGCGTGTCGGACCAATACACCTGTCCATTGGTAGATAGATAGTACTCGGCGTATTTTTCATAGGCGAGACGGCGGTTGGTGTAGGCGAGATGCAAAAGTTGCAACCAGCTTTTTTCCTCCAGCACCCGGGGCGGACTGGCTGCGGCGGGGCGCCCGGTGGGCCGGTAGCAGGAAAAAACCCCTTTCTGCAAAAAGTCGTCCGCAGTTTCGTCAATGGAGAATTGAAAATCGCCGTAGAGAAATCCCTCGTCAATGCGTTGGGGAAATTTGTCGCCCAAGCTCCCCGCGGTGGTAATCTCCACGACTCTTTCCAACCGTTGACGCGGCACGAGGCGCAGGGTGACATCCGCGATCACGCCGAAAAGTCCGTATCCCCCGATCACCAAAGAAAAAAGCTCCGCGTTTTCCTGACGGGAGCATGTCACCACCTCGCCGCTGGTTTGGACCAAAGTGAAAGCCTCCACGTCTTGAATGATCGGACTCAAGGTCAAGCCGCGCCCATGGACATTGGCCGAGAGACTGCCGCCCAAGGTGAAAGTGTCCGCCCCCGTTTGCTTTTGCGCGATGCCCCAAGGAGCCGGATCATTCGTCTGAGCCGCGAGATAGCTGGAAATTAATTCCGGCCATTGGATTCCTGCTTCGACCCGAAGCAAGCCGGTCCCCCGGTCAAATTGAAGCACGCGTTTGAGTTCACGCAGATCAAGGAGCAGCCCGTCGGAAACAAACTGCTGACCACCCATGGCATGTCGGCAGCCGGAGAGGGCGATGGAAAGATTTTCCCGCACGCCAAACTGCACGGCTTCCACCAGATCGCCGGTTGTCTGCGGCGAGAGAACGCGCGCCAGCCGCGTCGGATTTAAGCCGGAATGAACGTCATTGACCCAATGGGATTCCGAGGCCGCGGGAAATTTCATGCTCATTCTTCAGCGTACCTCGGCGAGAGCAAGATATTCACCAACATTCAGACGGGAGACTTCGCGGGTGATCTCCGGGGAGAGGTCAAGCAGACGAAATCCCAAGTCAGAAAGGAACCGAGGCAGATCCTCGCGACGGATACCCCAGGCAAAGGGCTCCCGCTGCCGGGATAGCCAAAGCTGAACGCTGCGACTGGATCGGCGGAAATCGACCCGTCCATCTGCCTGCGGTTCCATAAAAGTGAAGGCGATCCGGCTGCCGGGAGCTGAGGCCTCATGAATCCGGCGAAAAAGTTCGGCCACCCTTTGGGCGGAAAAATACATGAGAAGGCCTTCCGCTACCCAAAAAGCGTTCTCGTCCTGGCGATAGACCGGCTGAAGAAAGTCAAAGCCCGTAACTTGAGAAAGGTCATGCGGAACAAAAGTCAGTCCCTGCGACTGGAGCTGACAGGCCGCGACGGCTTTGGTTTTCCATATCTGAGTAGCCGGGTGATCAATTTCAAAAACCCTCATTTGCGGAAATTCCGCGGCCAGGCGGAGGCCCATGGTGTCGAATCCGGCCCCGAGGACGATGAGTTGGCGGGCCGGTCCTTGCTGCCGCACAAGGCACTCCAGAGCCCGCTTGCGCGCCGCGTAATGCTCCATAATATGGGGCAGGGTCAGAGCCTCAAGCCCACGAACGAGCGGGCCGAACCAACATTGGTCGAGACAGGTCAGCAGTCCACGGGTGAGCGAAGAATACGACTTCAGCAGCCAATCGCCAACGAGGCGGGATTGCAGAGGAACCGGCGAAGAGGCTGCACCGGTGCTGTGAAGATAGGAAAGACAGGCCGCAATCAACAGAGCTGTTGAGCTGGCTTGGTTGTCCCTCATGCGCTTCGGATGGAAACCGTCAACCTTTCAACCGCATCCAAACCGTGGCGGATCCGTGACCGGCGGGGAAATCGGGCTGGGCGGGTTCGCGATGGAAAGTGGCCTTGCCCCGCACCACCCGTGCTCCCATGGAGCGGAGTTTTTCGGTGCTTAGCGCCGAGCAGTTCGTCGAAAGCAGGATGGAAGCTCCCGGCGTGGCACACGCCACGGCCAGCGCAATCAGATCTTCGTAATCATGGGCGGCGCGGAAAGCCTTGCGCGGACTGCTCCGGCCGAAGGTTGGCGGGTCGAGAATGATAGCGTCAAACTTCTCCTCACGCTGCACCAGCCGTGGGAGAACGGCCAGAACGTCGTCCGCCAGAAATCGATGTTCGGCCGGGTCGAGCGCATTGAGTTCGAGATTCCGGCGGCCGCGCTTGAGGGAGGCTTTGGACAGATCAACGCTAAGCGTTTCCGCGCCCTCCACCGCGCCGGCCACGGAAAACGCGCAGGTGTAGGCAAACGTGTTCAGCACCCGCCTGGGCGCGAGCGAGCGCAGATGGAGCCGGTTGGCCCGCTGGTCGCAAAACAACCCCACGGAGTAGCCTGTGGCAAAATCGACTTCATAAAGCAGACCGCTTTCGCGGACGACCTCCTGCGACGGCTGGCTGACATCGCCGCGCAGCAAAATCGGCTGGTCGTTCTCCCGTGGTTGGCGAACGAGGTGACGCAGGTAAATCCGGCTGACCGACAGTTCCGCCCGGCCCAACCACGAATCAAGCTCGCCCATCAGCCGGTCGGCCTCATTCCGATCCTTGAGCGAAATCATCGCCGTCGCGCCGAAACGCTCGATCCAGTAGTCCTCGGCCGAGCAAATGCGGTGGGCCGTGGTGCCGGCCTGTTCCGATTCTGCAACCAGGCCCGGCTCGATCCAACTCATGGCGTGACGGGCGGCAGCGGTGGTAACGGGCAATCCAGCGAATCGGCGATGGCGCGCAGGAGTTCGTATTCCTTTTGATCCACCACGCCGTCATGGGCAACGGTTTCGCGGCAGGCCTTGAGGATGGTTTTTTTCACGCCGGGACTGGCGAGAGCGATGCGGTCCAGTCCGGCGTCAATCGCGGCTAAATTGCAAACGTCGCCGCGGGTCAATTCGTGGGTCGAAGTGTTAATAAGCAGTTCCCGCACTCCCGCAGAAAATGCCGCATCCCTGTCGGCCACATCCGGGTGTCCGATCACGGACAGGCCGGTGAGCAGCGCAGCCACATCGGGCAGGAGCGGGATGATCGAACGGTATTTCACCGACGGTCCGCTCGAGTGGGTGAAAAACAAATCCAGATGCCGCAGGAGCGTTTTCTGCAATGCGTATTCGAAGAGGTTGATTTGTTTATCGCTCAACACCAAATGGCGCACATTCTCGCGGAAGGCGGCGTATTGGTCGGGAGAAAGGTGGCGCAGGGTCGGCACGACGAGATCCACCAGCGGGAGGCGCTGTTCGAGCGAGATTTCCCCTCGCCGGGCGAAAAGCGCCAGCGTTTCGGCGCGCAGGGCGGCATCAACCTTCAAGCCATCCAACTGCAGCTGCCGATAGTCGTCCCGTTCGTCGAGAAGCAGCGCATAGATGAACGCACAGCCGCCGTGCAAATCCCGCACACTCTCGCCTGCAAATCCCGGCAACGCGGCCAGCAAGGCTTGGGCCCTCCCGAGGCCTGCCGGCATCATCGTCCCGGCGGTCCTGGCGTTTTCCGGCGGCAATGGCGGAGGCTCAATCTCCTTCACCTGCGCCGGATCAAAATTCGGGTCGATGGCCTTAATGCGGTCGTCGAGGGGTGGATGGGTGGCAAACATCGAAATCCAGGGATCGCCCAGGCCATTTCCAAAAAAAAGATGGCTCGCCTCCTGGGCGTGCGGACTTTCCAGGCGGGACGCGAATTTCCCGATCTTCCACAACGCACCCGCGATCCCCAGCGGATTGCGGGTGAACTGAACGGCCGAGGCATCGGCCAGAAATTCCCGCTGCCGGCTCACGGCGGCCTTGATCAGATTGCCAAAGAACACCCCGATCCAGCCGATCAGATAAAGCGCCGCCCCGCCGGCGATCAGCGCGAAAACGAGTCCCCCGCCCTTTCGGTCGTTGCGGGAACTGGAATTCGACGGGGCGAACATGGTCATGCGCAAAAGAAATCCCCCGATGATGGCTAGGCACAGAATACCATGAAGCAATCCCATCAGCCGGATGTTCAGCTTCATGTCCCCGTGCAGAATGTGGCTGAATTCATGCGCGATCACGCCCTGGAGTTCGTCGCGGGAAAGCTGCTCAATGCAGCCGCGGGTCACACCAATGGCGGTGTCGCCAGGACCATGCCCCGCGGCGAAGGCATTGATGGTGGTGTCCGGCAGCACATAAATTTCCGGCACCGGCACCCCGGAGGCCAGGGCCATTTCTTCGACGATATTGAGCAATTTGCGCTCGTTGAGATCGGTCGTGTTCCCCGCCACTGGTTCGCCACCCAGCATGGCCGCGACCACGCGTCCGCCCTGCGAAAGTTGGGCGGTCTTTATCACGCTGCCCAACGTCACGGTCCCGGCCACCCCGCCCACCACCCAGCCCATCACTTCCAAATCGCCAAGGGGTCTGCCCAAAATCAAGGTGAAGACGATCTGCAGCGAGGCCATAATGCAAAGCACGGCCAGGGCGAAATAGACGATGAGCCAGCGGGTGCGGCTTTGCGCCTGGGTTTGTCGTTCGAAAAAATCCATGGCTTACCAAGCAGGGAGCCGGGAGCATGGAGCAAGAAGAATGTTTGCTTTCTCCCTGCTCCCCATTCCATCCTCCCTGTTCTTCATGGGTGCGCCTGGCCTCCAGGATACTGAGCGAGGAAATCGGCGATTTTTTTCTGAACTTCCTTGGCTCCCGGCCCGAACTGCACAATGTGACCGGCTCCCGGCACGGAAAAAATCGTGGCGTTCGGAATCTTGGCGGCGGCGGTTTCGGTTTCCGCCGGAAGCACGCAGATATCGCCAGTGCCTTGAACGATCAAAGTGGGGACGGCGAGGCGGGCGAGAGGCAGTTCGGGCAGAGCGCGAATTTGGATGAGATCGTTGCGTGCGCCGGTTTCACGAGGGCTGAGAGGCGCGAAGGTTCCAATCAGGCTGCGGAACCATTCGAGCTGGTCCGCGTGACCGGATTGGAGCACGGAGTTGATGATAATTTCCCGCTGGGTGGCATCCCCATCGCTGGTACGCTCAAGCGTCCACTCCAGCATCTTGCGAGGGTCTCCATCCGCCGTCTCCACCGCCAGCCACGAGCCGATGTCACCGGTCAAACCATTGAGAACAAGGCGTCCGAATTCGGAACCCGTGAAGCGTTGCGTCACAGGAGAAAGCAAAACCATCGCCCACACCCGGTTGGGATGGCGAACGGAAAACTGGATGGCCGCCGGCGCCCCGGCCGAACTGCCCAGCACGGCCACACTTTGCACCCCCAAGGTTTCCAGCAATGCCGCCATGGCATCCGCTTGTTGTTCCGGCAAAAGACCCGTCGCCAGCGGCGTGCGCAGGTAACCTGGACGCGACGGCGCAATGATCTGAAAGCCCGCCTCCAGCAGTCCCGAACCCAGCAGCATCGCCTGATCGTAGCCACCCGGCATCCCATGAAAGACCAGAACCGCCGGCCCCTCCCCGCGGGCCACGAACTCCACCGCTCCCGCACTGGTTCTTGCCACTTCGCTGGCGGCATCGAGCTCCGCTAGTTTGTCCGAACGCCACGAAGTGAACCAAGCGAGGACCACGCCGACGGCAAGCATCGCCAGCGCAAAAACCAGGAAGGCGATGCGCGCCACGAGCCGGAGAGAAAGCTTCATCAGGAGAAGAGAGAAGTGCCGGATGATGGGTGACAAGAAAAACCGCTCGCGGTCCGTCATTTTCCCGCTGGAAAAAGTGGGGGTACACGGATTCGAACCGTGAACCAAGCAGTTATGAGCCGCCTGCTCTGACCGTTGAGCTATACCCCCGGGGAACGCCAGGGAGTGTATCCCTTGCGAAAACAAGGGTATGCGTTTTTCGAGCAGGGCGAAAAGGAAAACCATGAATTTCGCAACGTTTGTGAAGTTCCTCCCGTTTTTCCCACGTATCCCTGCTTGCCAAGAGGGAGCGGCCCACTTACATGTTGAATCTGATGAAGAAAATTGAGGCGATTATCAAACCCTTCAAAATGGAAGACGTCAAAGAGGCACTCGCCGAAGTTGGGATCGAGGGCATGACCGTGAGTGAGGTCAAGGGCTTCGGTCGCCAGAAAGGTCATACCGAGATTTACCGCGGCAGTGAATACACTGTCGAC